>CAUAAR010000017.1:0-44034 GCA_958427035.1 uncultured Collinsella sp.
ACCGAGCCGTACGCTTGAACTGAGAAGGGGGAGGCCTCGCGGCCTCCCCCTTTTTGCGTTTACGGGCTTTTGTCTCACATAGTAGCTGTGTTTTATAACCCTCGTTTGTCGCATCTTCTGTGAACGGGCTACAATAACTTAGTCTGTGCGATATGGAGGTGAACATGGCTGAAGCTGGTATCGGCGTTGATATCGTCGAGATTTCCCGCATGAAATCTATTCTTGAAAAGACGCCGTCGTTTGCTCGGCGTGTGTTTACCGAAGAAGAGCGTGCGTATTGCGACGCATCATCGCGTCCCGCTGCTCACTATGCGAGCCGCTTTGCTTCGCGCGAGGCGGTGCTTAAAGCTCTCGGCACGGGTTTTAGTCAAGGCGTGGGTCGCAAGGATGTTTCGGTAACGCGTGATAAACTCGGCAAACCGAAGGCGCTGCTTTCGGGCCGTGCACTCGAGATCGCTCAAGAGCTGGGTGTTGTTGAGGTTGCTCTTTCCATTACGCTTACAGGAGACTTAGCCGTTGCGAATGCCATCGCGATTACCGAAGATGCTCGGCCTAAGCCAAAAGAGGAAAAGGTGAGCACCAAGAAACGCGTTGCGCAGACATTTAAAGAGGCTCGCTCTGTTTTAGATGAGCTTGAGCAGCTGCAGAATTCAGCATTGACGGAGCACCTGGGCGATGCTTCGCAAGATACGCTAGGAGCATAGATGAAACCGGTTTTGAGTACCGAAGAAGTCGTTCGTCTCGAGGATATCATCGAACGCGAAGGGACTTCGAAGGCCGAGCTTATGGAGCTAGCGGGTGAGTTTGCCGCCAACGAGGTCTTGAAGCTCAATCCCGATCGGGTTCTCGTTCTGGTCGGTTTTGGTAATAATGGCGGCGACGGTTGGGTTGCCGCCGATATCCTGAGCCATAAGGGCGTGGACGTCGATATCGTTTCTCCGGTTGAGCCGGATGAGATTCCTGCTGCTCTGGCACGTCATGTTGCTCGTCGTACTGCCGGCCGCGATGTGCACGTTTGCGTCGGCCCCTCGCGTGACGAACTCGAGGTTTTGATCGATAAGGCCGATGTTGTTGTCGATGCCATTTTTGGTACCGGTTTTCACGGGAATCTGCGTGCGCCGTTCTCCATCTGGATTCCTACGGTCAATGAATGCGCCGATTGTGTTGTATCCATTGATGTCCCCTCGGGCCTGAATGCCGAGACGGGCGTTGTTGATGACGACTGCATTCGTGCCGAGCATACGGTGACGATGATTGCGCCCAAGATTGGTCTGTATAGCGCTGATGGCCCTGAGTATGCTGGCGATTTGATCTGCGGCAATCTTTACGACCGTCTTGACG
The DNA here is from genome assembly GCA_958427035.1 of uncultured Collinsella sp. Taxonomy (GTDB): domain Bacteria; phylum Actinomycetota; class Coriobacteriia; order Coriobacteriales; family Coriobacteriaceae; genus Collinsella. The sequence continues at coordinate 1,342 of CAUAAR010000017.1, forward strand.
AGGTTATCGATGATGTCGACCACGCCGCTGAGATTGTCGAGCCCGGTGACTTAGTTGATTACTTTGCCCCACTGCCTACGAATATCGATAAGTATTCCCGTGGCTCTGTGCTTATTGTCGCCGGATCTGCGCAATATCCTGGTGCTGCCATTATGGCGGCCAAGTCTGCAGCTCGCGCGGGTGCTGGTTACGTGGCGGTCGCGGCTCCTGACGCCTGCGCCAATCTTATTCGCATGGCGCTTCCTTCGATTCCCGTCTTTGCTATTCCGTCTGATTCCCGCGGCTCCTTTGGCGCCGCTGCGCGCATGACGGTGTGCGAGATTGCAAAGAAGTACGGCTGCGTACTGTGCGGTCCCGGTATGACGACGTCTGCCGGCGCTATGCAGGTGGTTTCGGGCTTGCTCGAGCTTGATGTACCGCTTATTTTGGACGCCGATGCACTCAACTGCCTTGCTAAGATTGCCATTGACGGTATTGATAGTAACCCCGAGATGTATCGTCGCGAGCAGCCGTTGGTTATGACGCCGCACTATCGTGAGCTTTCGCGTCTGGTTGCCGGTGACGAGGTGAACGACCTTGGTACCGCGATTGCAGCCGCGCAGAAGGTTGTCTGGGCTGCAGGCTCCGACAATCTGGTGGTCATTGCCAAGGGGCCGACGACGGCTATCTGTGGCGTTGAGCGTGTACTGCTGCCGCTCTCGGGTCCGGCTTCTCTGGCAACTGCCGGTTCAGGTGATGTTCTCGCGGGTATTTTGGCCGGCACGCTTGCCACCATGCGCGACGAGATGGATCGTTGGGAGTTGCTGTATTCGTACGCCGTCGCACTTCACAGCTACGCCGGTTTTGCCGCGGCGACGGAGTATGGTGAGAAGAGCGTTATCGCGACCGATCTTATCGACTTGATCGGTCCTGCCATGGAGCTGGCGGCAAAGGATGCGCTCGAAGATCTGGGAATCATGGACGAAGGGTCGGATGACTAATCATGAATAAAGCCGATTTGACGCGCTGGTCCTGGGTCGAGATCGACCGTGGGGCGCTCCGTCGCAACACGAGGGCCTATAAGAACTTGCTGAATCCACGTCAGCGCCTGTGCTGCGTGGTCAAGGCCGATGCTTATGGTCATGGAGCTGTTGAGTGCGCCAAGATCATGTATTCGGCCGGTGCCGACATGTTTGCCGTGGCGACGGTTAACGAGGGCGTTGAGCTCCGACAGGGCGGGATTACGAAGCCCATCCTCATCCTAAGCGAGCCGCCTATCGAGGCCATTCCGACGTTGCTCGAGTTTGATATCATGCCTTCGGTCTATACGTCTGACTTTGCTCTTGCGTATGGCGAATGTGCCGTCGCGGCGGGCAAGGTGGGCAAGTATCATCTCGCCATCGAGACGGGCATGAACCGCATTGGCGTACATTACACGCAGGTGCTCGACTTTGTCCGCGGTATTAATTTCCATCGCGGTATTCAGTGCGACGGCGTATTTACGCACTTCGCCACGGCCGATGAACCTTCGGGCTGGGACTACAAGCTGCAGTGTCAGCGCTTTACCGAGGCCGTTCAGGCCATTAAGGATGCGGGTTTTGAGTGCGGTATCGTGCACTGCGCCAACACGCCGTCCTCGATGCTCGACCCCTCGATGCATTTTGATATGATCCGCGCCGGCGTTGGCTTGTATGGCATGCAGCCGTGCGAGCTGAGTGGCCGCGTGATGCAGCTTGATCCCGTTATGAGCGTCCATGCGCGTGTGACGCGCGTGGCACACCCTGCGATGGGTGAGGGCGTGGGCTACGGTTTTACCTACCGCGTACCGCGTACGCGCGTTCAGATCTGCACGCTGCCGATCGGTTATGCCGATGGCCTATCGCGTACGCTTTCCAATTGTATGGATGTGCTGTATCGCGGCGAGCGCGTGCATCAGGTTGGCAATATCTGCATGGACCAGTTTATGGTCGCCATTCAGTCCAACCCGGCACACGAGATTCCCGAGGCCGAGTATGGTGACGAGATGATCATTGTCGGCCGCGATGGCGATGCCGAGATCACTATGGACGAGATGGCCCGACTGCGCGGAACGATTAACTACGAGGTCGCCTGCGGCTTTGGCATGCGTCTCGACAAGGTCTACGTGTAGGAGCCGCTATGGGCGTCATGCACATCCCGGGCCATACCCATCAGGCGCCGCGTGAGGTCGCACTCGAGGAGATCGAGGCCGTTCTGGGCGATTGTCACCTCTGCCAGCTCTACCAGTCGCGTCACAATATCGTGTTTGGCGTGGGGAACCCCCGCGCCCGCGTCATGTTTATCGGTGAGGCGCCGGGTCGCAACGAGGATTTGCAGGGCGAACCCTTTGTGGGGGCGGCGGGTGAAGACCTCAACGGCATTTTGTCGCTGGCGGGGCTCAAACGCGAAGACGTCTACATTGCCAATGTGCTTAAGTGCCGCCCGCCGGGAAACCACAATCCGCGTCCCGAGGAAGTGCTGGCTTGCTCGCCGTTTTTGCGTGAGCAGATTCGAAGCATCTGGCCCGATATTATCGTGACGCTCGGCAACCCCGCGACGCACTTTGTGCTTAAGACCGAGATTGGCATTACTAAGCTGCGCGGCAGGTTCCACCAGATGGGGCATTTTGTAGTAATGCCCACGTTCCATCCGGCAGCAGCGCTACGCAATCCGGCGTGGCAGGAGCTGCTGGAGGAAGACTTTAAGATGCTGGGCGACTATCTGGAGCGACATCCCGCACCAGAGGACGCCTCGGAATAATAAGGAGCATATATGTCCCTGGAGCGCCTGGGGGTAGGTACTTACAAAACGACTTGCGCTGCCGATACGGAGTACTTTGGCGAGCTAATTGCACCGTGCCTTGAGGACGGCGATGTGCTCATCCTGACCGGTGGCCTGGGAGTGGGCAAAACTCACTTTACCAAGGGCGTCTCGCGCGGGCTGGGCGATGGGCATATGGTTACGAGCCCTACGTTTGCGCTCATGGCCGTTCACGATCAAGGCCGTATTCCGCTGTTTCACTTTGATCTATACCGCCTGGAGCATGCCTACGAGCTCGAGGATACGGGCATTTTCGATGTGCTGGGCTATGAGGGTGTTTGCCTGCTGGAATGGGGCGAACAATTCCAGGACGAGCTGACGGATGAGTATCTTTCGGTGACGCTCAAGCGTGATGAGGGCGACAGCGATGTGCGAACGATAACGCTCGAGGCGCACGGTGACCGCGCAATGGAGCTTTCCCATTTGATTGATAAGGCTGTACAAGATGAGCTTGCATAACGACAACGCGCTGGTGGTGGCGCTCGATACCTCGACCGACATGCTTGCCTGCGCGGCAAGCTGGATTGATGGACAGACGGGCGAGACGAAGCTCGTGAGTGGCGACCACATGTGTCGCCGTCACGCCAACGTTGAGCTCGTGAATACCGTTGATGGCGTGCTGACTCAAGTCGGTCTGGATCGCAGCGATGTTGGTTGCTACGTGGTCGGCCGCGGCCCGGGGTCGTTTACGGGTGTGCGCATCGGCATCTCCACTGCCAAGGGCCTCGCGCGCGGTGCCAATGTTCCGCTGCTGGGCGTGTCGACGCTTGACGCTTGCGCTTGGACGGCGTGGAAGGCTGGCGTGCGCGGCAAGCTTGGTATCTTGGCCGATGCTATGCGCGGTGAGGTATATCCGGCGCTGTATATGCTGGTCGATGAGGGTCCCGAGCGTCAATTTGAGCGCGAACACGTGGTCAAGGCCGCCGTGGCGCTCGATGAGTGGCGCCAAGCGGCGGACTGGGACCAGGTTCAGCTGACCGGTGACGGTCTCGTGCGCTATGGCAAGCTGCTGGGTGGGGACGAGACCGCTCGCTGCGTGGAGCGCGACCTGTGGTGGCCTTCGGGCGAGGGTTTGCTGCTCGCGCACGCTGCGGGTGACGGCGATCCGGCCCGTGTCCTGCCGATTTACACGCGCCTTTCGGATGCCGAGGAAAACGAGCGCAAGCGTCTTGGTCTTGCCGAGAGTGCGCAGAGCGAAATTACGGGCGTTGCCGATGAGCTCGCCGGTCGTCATCTGCAGTTCCGTCCCATGGGCGCGGCGGATGCCGAGGGCGCGAGCGTGCTAGAGGCCGCCTGCTTTGAAGGTGCCGGACACAAGGCGTGGACGCCGGGCATGTTCCTGTCCGAACTGGGCGAGGACGTCGCTGCGCCGCGTAGTTGGTGGGTGGCACACGACGACGGCAAGCTGCTGGGCCTTGCCGGCGGTATGGTCGTGGACGGTGATGTGCAGATTCTGGATGTCGCCGTCGACCCGGCACATCGCCGTGAGGGCATTGCCCGCAAGCTGCTGTCGCACGTGAGCTATGATGCCCAGATGCTCGGCTGCACCACGGCTTCGCTCGAGGTCGAGGACGGTAACGAGGGAGCGATCGCGCTTTATAACGCTCTGGGCTTTACCGAGGCAGGACGGCGCCGCGGCTACTATGGTGCCAGCAAGGATGCCATCGTCATGACGGCTCCGCTGCCCCTGGTGCTTCCGGTCGACAATGCTTCGCCCGAGCCGACGGCGGCAGAGCAGCGCGTATGGCCGCTGCCTGCGCCCGAGCGAACCGTTGAGGAGCGCGCTGAAATTGAGCGCCGTCGCCTAGTGCTCGCTATCGAGAGTTCCTGCGACGAGACGGCCGTGGCGATTATCGATGCGGATGGCAATATGCTGGCCAACCAGGTGTCGACACAGATTGATTTTCATGCCCGCTTTGGCGGCGTGGTGCCCGAGATCGCCTCGCGCAAACACGTTGAGGTGATTGTGAGTGTCGTGGATGCGGTGCTTGAGGATGCCGCAGCATCGCTTGGTCTTGAGGGTGGAGCCATTGCCCCCAGCGAGCTTGCCGCCGTGGGCGTGACGCAAGGTCCGGGCCTGGTGGGTGCCCTGGTGGTGGGTGTCGCCTTTGCCAAGGGCTTTGCCTACGCTGCCGGCAAGCCGCTCGTGTGCGTCAATCATCTTGAGGGTCATCTGTTTGCCAACCTGCTGGCGCAACCCGACCTCAAACCGCCGTTTATCTTCACGCTTGTCTCGGGTGGGCACACCATGCTCGTGCACGTGAAGGCGTGGGGCGACTACGAGGTGCTCGGTGAGACGCTCGACGACGCTGTGGGCGAGGCCTTCGACAAGGTAGCCAAGGCATTGGGTCTGGGCTATCCCGGTGGCCCCATCATTTCCAAGCTGGCCGAGACGGGCAATCCCCGCGCGATCGATTTCCCCCGTGCGCTTAACAGCAGGGGAGACTATCGCTTCTCGCTTTCGGGCCTTAAAACCGCTGTGACGCTCTACATTGAACAGGAGACCAAGGCCGGGCGCACGATTCACCTGCCCGATCTGGCAGCTTCGTTTGAGGCAGCTGTCTTTGACGTGCAGTACAAGAAGGCCAAAAACGCATTGCACGCTACCGGATGCAAGGAATACTGCATCGGTGGCGGCGTCTCGGCCAACCCGCATCTGCGGGAGATGATGATCAAGAAGCTTGGGCGTCAGGGGATTCGCGTAACGGTGCCGCCCTTGTCTGCCTGCACCGATAACGCCGCCATGATCGCGGAGGTCGCCCGCCGTAAATTCGACCGAGGCGAAATCTCGCCGTTCGACGTCGACGCCGATCCAAACATGACGCTGTAGCTGGTACGGCGCGGTCCCCGGACGGAGGGGCCGGATATAAGGTTTCCTGCTCTACAGTCCTGCGCAAGACGAAGGCCACATTAAGTGGCCTTCTTTGCGTGCGGAACTCGCGATAAACCTTATATCCGGCCCCTCCGTCCGGGGACCTTTCTGTGTCGATATAGCTTCTGAGCTGGTTTGGCGTCGACAACGTCCAGCAAAGCTAACAAGCCAGTGTCGAATTTCCGGCGTTCTTTAGCTGAAAGAAAAAAGTTGGTGTGCGGAGCTTTGCTCCGCATTTGGGATGGGAGCCCCTGAGAGCCGCGGGAGCCGGGCGGCGCATATGAACTTTATCGCGAGTTCCGCACGCAAAGGAAAGCACTTAATGTGCTTTCCGTCTTGCGCAGGACTGTAGAGCAGGAAAGTTCATATGCGCCGCCCGGCTCCCGCGGCTCTCAGGGGCATCTCTCATGCAAAAACTGTCGTGGGGTAAAGTCCGAGGTCAGTGGCGTTTTATACCGAGAAATCCAAAAAAGTTGAAAATTCATTACAAATTTGCGTTGACTTTAGGTAACTAAAGTTTCATACTCCTTTTCAACCACTGGGGGATGTGAACACGCACGGATCGTTCGCATCATGATTGAAGAGGATTTCTTAGACATGTTCACGCATCAGCTAAACATTATCAGCGTAGTAATTATCTGATGCGGGTTAGCACATACAGCTAGCCCGTACGATAACGGGCGGCTGATGAAGATGAGGGCCGTCGAGCGCAACCGACGGCCCTCATTTTTTATGTCTAGGAAGTTCTTTTTAGAGGAGGAAATGTAATGAACGGAGTTTTGCTCATGGTTGTGGCCGCGGCGGTGCTCGCCTGCGGCTATCTGGGCTATGGCCGCTGGCTGGCCAACAAGTGGGGCGTTGACAAAGAGGCCCTCACGCCGGCCAAGCGCATGAAGGACGGCAACAGCTTCTCGCCCGTCTCCGCCTTTACCGCGTTCTCGCACCAGTTCAGCTCGATCTGCGGTGCCGGCCCTGTTACGGGTACAATCGTCGCCATGGCCTTCGGCTGGCTTCCCGTCGTGCTCTGGGTCCTCGTCGGTGGCATCTTCTTTGGCGCCGTCCACGACTTTGGCGCCCTGTACGCCTCGATGAAGAACAACGGTAAGTCCCTGGCTCAGCTCATCGAGAAGTACATCGGCAAGACCGGCCGTCGCCTGTTCCTGCTGTTCTGCTGGCTGTTCTGCATCATCGTCATCGCCGCTTTCACCGACATGGTCTGCAAGACGTTCATGTTCACCCCGGCCGTTGACGCTTCTGGTGCTGCTACCGGTGCCGTCGACTTCACCAAGTCCTATGCCGCTGGCTGCGCTGGCACCATCTCCATCCTGTTCACCTTCGTCGCCATGGCCTTTGGTTGGGCCCAGAAGAAGTTCAACCTCACCGGCGCTGCCGAGTTCGTCACCGGCGTGGTGCTCATGGTCCTCATGTTTGCCGTCGGCATGCAGTTCCCGGTCTACCTGGACAAGTTCCAGTGGTTCGCCGTCGTCATGGTCTACCTGGTCTTCGCTGGCGCCATGCCCATCCAGATGCTCAAGACCCCTCGCGACTACCTCACTTCCATCATGATGATCGTCATGATCGTTTGCGCTGTCCTCGGTATCGTCGTCCTGGGCGCTAACGGTCAGGCCACCATCACCGCTCCGGTCTTCACCGGCTTTAGCAATGCCTCGGGCATGATGTTCCCGGTCCTGTTTGTCTCCGTTGCCTGCGGTGCTCTCTCCGGTTTCCACAGCCTCGTTTCTTCTGGTACCTCCTCCAAGCAGGTCGAGAAGGAGCAGGACGCCGTCAAGGTCGGTTATGGCGCCATGATTGTCGAGTCCTTCGTTGGCATCCTTGCCATCATCGTCGCCGGCATCATGTTCTCCGATATGAACACCGCCGGTACTGGCGCTCTCAACGCCGGTGTCGCTTCCACCCCGTTCCAGATCTTCGCCGCCGGCATCTCCCACGGTATGCAGGCCTTCGGTGTTGACGGCACGCTCGCTACCGTCTTCATGACCATGAACGTCTCCGCTCTGGCCCTGACCTCGCTCGACGCAGTCGCCCGCATCGCCCGCACCTCGTTCTCCGAGTTCTTTGCCCAGACCAACGACGCCCTGGCCATCGAGTCCAAGGCCGGCTACATGAAGGTCCTCGGCAACCCCTGGTTCGCCACGGTCGTCACCCTGCTTCCCGGTCTCGCCCTCGCTTTTGGTGGCTATGCCAACATCTGGCCGCTCTTTGGTGCTTCCAACCAGCTGCTCGGCGGCATGACCATGATCACCCTCGCCGTGTTCTGCAAGTGCACCGGCCGCAAGGGCTGGATGCTCTACGTGCCCGTCGCCTTCCTGCTCTGCTGCACCTTCGCCTCGCTGGTCCAGAGCGCCATGGGCTGCATGACCGCCGTCCAGGCCTACGGTTTCTTCGGTACCATCCCGGCTACCGCCACCACGGCCGCCGTTTCCGTCGCCGCCACCAAGGGCCTGCAGCTTGTCTTCGCTGTCCTGCTGATGGTCCTGGGCCTCATCGTCGCCGTCAACTGCCTCAAGGAGTTCTTCGGCAAGGAGGCTGGCTCCATGCCTGATGAGGAGCCCGAGTGGTCCGAGATGGGCAAGGCCGAGTACGGTCGCGCCGCTGCCGCCGAGGCTCCCGCTGACGCCGAGGCCGCCAAGGCCTAGTCAGCTTGATGGACTAACCGTTCCATCCATATGACTCGGAAAGATCGGGTCCGCGACTTCGCGGGCTCGGTCTTTTTTTCATGCGAAAGCGGGTGACGCTCGAGTGTTCTCGCAGATGTTTTGCGTGGATTAGGGCGCGCGTTGTACCATATAGACGTATATGTGTACATATGAAAGGGGCCCCGTGGCCAAGACGGTATATTCCGATAACCAAAATAATGTCGATGCCCTGGCTGAACGTCTGAGCAGCCAGACGTCGCTTTCTGCTGAGCGTGCCAAGCTGGTTGCCTGCGACCTGCTTTGCCGCAAGGCGCTCAAGATTAAGTCGAGTGCGCTGGCGCAGATTTTCCGCTCCGTCGATAAAGAGTGCGACACCAAGGCGATGCGCGATGAGCTTATCGCGGCAAAGATTGTGACCAAGATCGAGGGCAGCGGCATTAATGGTCGCCCTGCCTTCTACACCATTAATGCCGAGATCCACGATGCCCAGGAGCAGGCCGTCGAGGTTTCCGAAGAGGCTGACGCCGAGGATTCCGTTGAGACGGCTACCGTGGAAGAAGCTGCTTCGCGCGAGCATATCGATACCGATGAGCTGCTCGATGAGAACGTCGTTCGCGCTTTTACCGCCAAGGCGGGCCGCGGCGGCTTTGGCGGGGGCGGCAAGCGCGATGCGCAGCGCCGCGCTCAGCAGGAGCGCTTCCGTCGCGCCGTTGCTCAAAAGGGTGAGCTCGATACCGAGGCTGTTGAGACCGAGGTTGCTGCCGGGTCGCAGAAGCCCGCGAAGGAGCAAAAGCCTGTGGTGGCCCAAGAACCCAAGCGTCGTCGCGGTGCTCACTTTAAGGCTGCACAGCAGGATGTCGCGCATGAGGTCGAAGAGCCTTCCGAGGTTGCAGACGATGTTGAGGAGTCTGCCAAGAGGGCTCCGGGTTCGTGTCGTCCCGGCCGCGGTTTTGCGGGACGCGCGTATCCCGTAAGGCGTCAGGAGAAGGGCGAGTCGGTTTCGACCACCCAGGACGAGAAGGCCGTTGAGCCGGTGGCTCGCGAGCAAAAGCCTGTTGAGCCGCAGCTTGAGGTTGATGCCGAGGCCAAGGGCCAGCAGCCTACTGATGAGCAGACGGAGCAGGGCGCGTCGAGCAAGCCTCGCCGCCGTCGCCATCGTGGGGGCCGCAGTTTCCATGCCGAGACTGCAACCGAGAAGACCACGCCGCAGAACGAGGATGCGAAGGCCGAGGTTTCTTCGGGGCAGCCTAAGCGCCAGCCGGCGAAGGAGAGCAAGTTCGATCGTCCGCAGAAGCAGGCGTCTATGCCGAAGCACGAGCGTAATTCCCAGGGCGATTCTAAGCGCAAGTCTCAGAAGAAGCCGGAGTCTGCCGCAGCAGATACTGCTGCCCAGCAGCCCAAGTCGTCCGTCCACGGCGAGGTCTCGGCGTTTGCCCTTGCCCGCGTTTTAGGCAGGCAGCTGCTCAAGGTTGTCCCTACGCCTACGGCGCTCTCTATGATCAAGGAGCAGCAGACACAGATCGTAAAGGTCGAGGGCAAGGACGGCAAAAAGGCTCCGCAGCGCACTCAGCACAACGAGATGTCCAACCGCAAGATTGCCGAGGAAATCGCAATCATCAAGGCTTGGATCGAGCAGAACCGAGGTGCCGATACGCCGGTTGCCTCGCGCCGCCAGCGTGCCTACCAGATCTTTAACGACGAGAAGGCTTTTGACGGCAAGCACGGTGAGCGCCTGATCAGGCGTATGACCGAAAAGGGCATTAGCATGCAGGCGATCAAGGTCGCCCCCAATCGCCCCGTGCACTTTACGGGCTTCTTTACCCTGGGCGCCGACAGGCCGTTCATTATGGTCGAGAACCTGGACACCTACGACGAGATCGTCAAGCTGCTGCGTGGCCGCAAGCACGCCAAGCTCTTTGGCATCAAGGTGGGCGGCGTGATTTTTGGCGGCGGATGCAAGGCGAGCGTCTCGCATGCCCTGGACGATTATCTGGCCGAGATTGGCTATCGCTTTAACTACGTCTACTACGTGGGCGATATCGATCGCGAGGGCGCGCGCATCGTCGAGCAGGCTCGCAATGCCAATGTGGTTGAGATTTGCCTGCATGCCGGCATGTACCGTGCCATGCTCGCCGAGCATAAGCGTCGCGTGAAGGCCGGCGGCGAGTGCGAGCCCGCGGCTGCCAACCAGGGCGTGCCGCAGAACCTGGCGGCGACGATCAAGGATCTGCCCATGGTTACGCGCGTGCAGTTCCGCAACGTGCTGCGCGAGGGCGGGCGCATTCCGCAGGAGATTCTGATGACCGCAGACTATCGGGATGGCGACTCGGGAAGCTTCGACCGTATGCTCAACAACTAGGGCGTTCGGCCCCGGGAGAGTGGGGACACCGGCTTAGGTTTCCTGCTCTACAGTCCTGCTCACGACGGAGGCCACATTAAGTGGCCTCCTGTTCGTGCGGAACTCGCGATAAACCTAAGCCGGTGTCCCCACTCTCCCGGGGCCTGCGGCTGCTTGGTTGTCGCATGCGGCTCGCTTTTCGGAACTGGGCTGATATTTTCTTGATGTTAGGCGCTCTTGGTCCTTTCGGGCTTGGGGCGTCTGTCTTATATAGGTAGATTCCTTGCGGGTTCGAATTTCTCCGCTTGCCCACAAGAAAGCGCCCTGGGCCGTTATGGGCTCAGGGCGCTCAATTGTAATGGCTGGGACGGAGGGATTCGAACCCCCAACAGCCGGCACCAAAAACCGGAGTTCTACCGTTGAACTACGTCCCAATGTGTGGTGTTGCCCAAAAGCAACTCGTTTAGTTTACCTAATCTGCGAGGGCATCGCAAACGCCATCGAGCAGGCGTACGGCGAGTGTCTGCGCGTCGCTGGCCGTGAAGGTGCCGTTGTAGCGCGTCATGCCCGTGAGCTCAATGCGAATGCGTGCCGGCTTCTGCTGCGCGGCGACATTGGCAGTGCGGATGCGCTGGACCAGGTTGTGGCACTCGGCGAGGGCGATCGTGGCGCGCGGCGCTGCATCTGCGGGCAGCTCATCGCTTGCGATTTCGAGCACTAGGTCAACGTCGGTTGGGACCTCGGAGTCGCAGAGCATCATGCCGCTGTTGTCGGTCGTTGCCGTGGCGATATTCCACATGCGCGACGCAACGCTGCGTGCGATGGGGTCCTCGCCGATAACGGCAATCTGGAAGCGCTCGAGCACGTTGGCGGCGCGAGCAAAACCGATACGGGACTCGGCTTCGGTGACCGAGGGCTTGCCCTCCCACACATGGTGCAGGCGGTTGATGTAGGCGTAGGTGTCCTGGAAGGCCATGCCGTCGGCAAACAGGCCGACATTTTCCTGGAACTGCTGCAGGGCGGCCTCGGTATGCGGACCAAAGTAGCCGTCGTCTTCGCCACAGGCAAAGCCCAAAACGTTGAGAGCGCGCTGCAGGGCCTGCACATCGGCGCCATGGAAATTGGGCATGCGCAGATAGAGGGTGCGGTCGCCCAGCTTATACGAAGCGTCTACAAGGGCGCTCCAGCAGGGGATATCGACGGCATGACCGGCAGCAAGGCCGCTGTCGAGCCTGAAGGTGCTGACGGCCTGCTCAGTGGTGGCTCCAAAGTACTTGTCGGTGACTTCGGCGGCATCAATCGTGTAGCCGAGCTGCAGGAGACGAGACTGCACGTCCTCGACGGCTGCTCCTTGCATGCCCGTTGTAATAGGTTCCATGAACGAACCCCTTTCGGCGTACCATTCGTACTATTTGAGCGTCTGTCGGATAGACAACGCAAAGGGATGCATAAACATGCACTCAACAGTGTAGCAAGTTGTGCCTAAATACGCTGCTGACAGGTTTTATAACCCCCGTTAGTTAAGACGCTCCACAAAGAAATCTGCCATGGAGAGGAACAGCTCGCGTGCGTGCGGATCAAGCTCAACGTTCTCGATGGCCGCTTTGGCCTTAGCGGTCAGGTCGAGCGCGTAAGTGTGGGCGTAATCGATGGAGCCGGTCTCCTGGAAGATCTCCACGGCGCGTGCGAGCTGCGCGGGATCATCGGTGCCCGAGGAAAGAATCGCCTCGACCTCGTCGTGGTGGCGCTCATCAGAGAGGGCGTGTACGGCGACAAGCGTGCGCTTGCCCTCGGTGATGTCGGTGCGGAAGTCCTTGTTGGCGGCTTCCTTAGTGCCGACAAGGTTGAGCAGGTCATCCTGAATCTGAAAGGCGAGGCCTGTGTGTAGGCCAAAGGCGCGCAGCGCTTCGATTTGCTCATCGCTGCCGCCGCCGATAATGGCTCCGGCGGCAAGCGGCGTGGCTCCACTGTAAAACGCGGTCTTGTGCGTCGCCATGTCCAGGTAGTCATCAACCGAGATATCAAAGCGCCCGTCACGGACCCAACCCAGGTCGAGCGCTTGACCCTCGATGGTGCGGACGATCATCTCGGTAAGCTCGTGGAGCACACGCAGCTTCACGTCGGACTCCAGCGTGGGGTCGTCGAGAACCGTCTTGGTGACCATGGTGAGCGCCAGGTCGCCACAATTGATGGCAAGGCCCGTGCCCTCGGTAAGGTGCATGCAGGGTTTGCCTCGACGAAGCTGTCCGTTGTCGGCGATGTCGTCGTGGATCAGCGCGCCCGACTGGAAATGCTCGATAGCTGCCGCGGCGCTGCGGGCGCTCTCAAAGCTACCGCCCACTGCGGTTGCGGCGAGCATGCAGATAAGCGGGCGGTGGCGCTTGCCGGCGTTGGCCGTAAAAGCCGAGAGCGGCGCGTACAGGTAGCGCTCGATATCGGCAGAGGTCGCCTGTCCGTCAAAGAACGTGGCCAGATAGTCGTTAATCTGGTCAAAGTGCTGGGCTAAAAAGCTGGTAAACGGACTGGACACGGGTTCTCGCATTCTTTCTGAGGTTGCATTGGTGCAATATGCAGACAACATATTGCCACATCAGGGCGTTTGGCGCGGCAGTTTTGGCGATTTAGGACAACAGGCGTGCGTTTGATGGAGCGCGCCTAAATCAGCCTAAAATGCTCGAGCGCCGCAACGACACCGTCATGATCGACGGTGTCGGTCACGTAATCGGCCTTATCCTTGAGATAGTCCGGTGCGTTGCCCATCGCAATGCCGACATCGACGGCGTTCATCAGTGAGACGTCATTGCTGGCGTCGCCAATGCCGTATACGGTTCCGTGGCGGGGGTCGAGGGCGTCGAGTACAGACTGGATGCCCCCGCGCTTCGTGCATTCGCGGGGCGAGATTTCGGTTACCTCGAGTTCGAGCTCATTAAAGCACAGCAGCGGCTCAAGTGCCTTATCTTGAGCGATGTGGTTGGCGAGCGATGTAGACATCAAGATCTTGTAGACACTGTAATGTTGCAGCTGCGTGACTGCGTCGCCCAGGGTGCGCGCGTATCCGGGAGCATCGGGCGCATCGGCACTCATGCGCACGACGCCGTTGAGGCCCTCAAAGCGGATGACCTCGCCCGATTGCTCAAGGTAGGGGGCAAGACGCTGCAGCATACTGGGCGTCATCGACAGATCGCGAATTGCGTGTCCGTTGATCTCGGCGTAACCGCCCGCAAGACAGACGATGCCGGTCCAGGGCAGCTCAAGAAGTTTGGGGTGGATGCAGCTCAGGGTGCGTCCCGTGCAGATAAAGGCCATGTTGCCGTTGGCGACAAACTCGCGGATGGCCTGCGAGACCGCCTCGTTGGGGTAGGGGGAGAGGTCCCGCTCGTCTTCGGGAAGGTCTTGGGCGAGCCTGGGGTCTTGCCAGGCGAGCGTTCCGTCGATATCGAAGAAGCAAATATCGCCGCGCTTATGGGCTGCGCTGGCGGCGGGGGAGGCCGAGGCGGTGGGCACAAATTCCGGCTCGAGGCCCATGATCTGGTCAAAATGCTCTTTAACGCGGGGAACGGAGATGCCGATGATCACCTGGGCGGTCTTGCCCGTAATGATGAGGCCCTTGGCGCCCACCGCGACAAACGACGCGTTATCTGCAACGATGGAAGGGTCTGCGACCTCGACGCGCAGGCGCGTGGCGCAGTTGGTTGCGCCCACGATATTGCCAACGCCACCTAAAAGCTGAATTACCCGCTCAGCGAGGACGTGATCTTGATCGGATCGACTATTGACCTCGTCATTGGGAGATTGCTCTTTGGCAAAGTCGCTTCCCGTTAAACAATCGATTGCCGCGCGATTGACGACATGATCCTCGCGGCCCGGAGTCTTAAGGTCATAGACCAAGATGAGTGTTCGAAAACTAACAAAAAAGATGAGGCTAAAGGCAAGGCCGATACCGAGCGCCAAAAGATAGGCACCGGCATGCGTGCGCATGAGCGGAATAAAGTTGAAGGCTGCCATCTCCATGAGGCCGCCCGAGAAGATGCCGACGATGCCAAAGAGATTCATGGTTGTGGCAAGGCAAGACGATAAGACGGCGTAGAGCAAAAAGAGCCCGGGGTGGGTGAACATAAAGAGAAACTCGAGTGGCTCGGTAACGCCGCAAACCACCGAGGCGATGATGGCGGGAACAAGGATGACCCTGAGGCCGGCGCGGCGCTCTGGTTTTGCGGTGGAGTAGAACGCGGCTGCGATGGCGGGAAGGCCAAAGAGCTTGACCCAGCCGGTGGCGGTAAAACCGGCCCACGGCGCAAGCTCATTAAGGGGGCGCGTGCTATGGGAGAGGATGGGGAGCAAGCTGCTCCATGTGGCGTAGATGCCGTCGTTAATGACCAGGTTGTCGTAGTAGATTGGCATGTAGAGCAGGTGGTGCAGCCCCATGGGCTCGAGCGCTCGCTCCAAAAACACAAAGATGCCCACGCCAAAGGGGCCGACGCTCGTAAGTGCATGGCGCAGCGTTTCGGTCATTGCGTATACGGAGGGCACGATGGCGGCCGAGATAGCGGCAAGGGCAAACACGGCAAAAAAGCTGATGAGGTAGACCAGCGAGGAGCCCGAGAAGGTGCCGAGCCAATCGGGAACCTTGGCATCGTAGAAGCGGTCATGGATGGCGACGACGGTTGCCGATACCACCAGCGGGCCGATAATGCCGGTGTCGAGCGTCTTGATGCCGTCGATGACGGTGATACCGTTGGCGGGGGTCAAAGATGACGGGTACTTAAGCCCAAGGTTGTCTCCGCTCAGCTTAATGATCTCGCTCAAAAAGAAGCAGTAGGCAAAATAGGCGACGAGAGCCTCAAGACAGCAACGAGCCGGTTGTTTTTGGGCAAGACCGATGGGCAGCGCTACGGCAAAAAGGAGCGGGAGGCGTTTAAAGACCGTCCACGAGCCGCGCTGGATGATGGTCCAAAAAACGTACCAAGGGGTTCCGTATACGGCGAGATCGCCGACGATGTCCGCAGTCGTTGCGAGAGCGGAGACGCCGACCATGAGGCCTGATATAGAAAACAGCATGGCGGGCGCGAACATTGCCCCGCCAAAGCGTTGGATTTTTTGCAGCATGTTCTGCCTTCCGAATATCAAGGCGCGTTGCGCGTGGGGAAACGTTTAAACAATGGATTCATTGTAGAGGACCAGACGATTGTCGTACCGGCAGTTTTGAGCGAAACCGATTTGGGCATGACAGAAACCGTCAACGGTTAAATCCTGTCGCTTTACCGATATTCGGTTTAAACAACTTTAAGAAATGCTATCGTGCCTAGCCGGAAATGAATAATGTAGAGGTGAAACAATGCCAAAAGCGATATACGAAGGAATCTACCGAGAAATACGCTCGCGCATCATTAATGGGACCTATGCGTTTCAGGAGATGCTGCCAACCGAAGCCGAGCTGACCGCGGAGTTCGGATGCACTCGCAATACCGTCCGTCGCGCCTTGGGTATGCTGGCCGACGGGATGTTTGTGCAGCCTATACACGGCAAGGGCGTGCGCGTTATTTGGCTTAAGGGCGAAACCGACATGTTGGGCGCACTCGAAGAGGTTGAGTCGTTTGGCGAGTTTGCAAAGCGCAACAATGCCGTTGCATCGACGGACGTTAAGTCTTTCGAACATCTGGTTTGCACCGAGCAACTCTCTCGTCACCTGGGCTTTAAGGTGGGCGAGGAGTTGATTCGCGTAGTGCGTGTCCGAAGCCTCAACGGCAACGCGCGCCAAGTGGACCATGGCTATTTTTTGGCGTCGATCGCCAAGGGCCTGACTCCCGAGATCGCGGCAGATTCTATTTACGGCTATCTGGAGCACAAGCGCGGTGTCAAAGTGATGGCGAGCCGTCGTACGGTGAGTGTCGAGCTCGCCAACGATGAGGACTGCAGCTATCTTGACCTCGGCAAATATAACTGCGTTGCCGTCATGGAGAGTCAGTCGTACACCTCGGATGGCATCTTGTTTGAGGTGACGCACACTCGCACACACCCCGAGATCTTCCATTACCGCGTCAATTCCAAGCGATAGCCGGCTAGCTCGCAGCCTGACGAGACTCATGGCCTCAAAGAGAAAACGCCCGGTCAAACCGACGGTACATCGGCTTGACCGGGCGTTTTCTCTGCATTCGATAACAAATAATTGTTTATACAAAACTTGTCAAGTATCAAGTTGAAATTACCGTTCACCGAAGTTTTTCTACCGCTCTAGTAATACTTGTTCAAACAACTAGCCAAATAGCGTATCGTTCAAATCAGCAAAAGGGGCAAAGTCCACGAGCCAATCTCCGAAGGCGGCGGCAAAGGGTGCCGCCACGGTGTGAAAGGGTGGATTGTAATGAAGAACGAAATGAGCAGAAGGCAGTTCCTGGGCTTTGCTGGTTCCGCGGCTGCAGTTCTTGGTCTGGGCCTCGTGGGTTGCGGTGGTTCTGCCGGCTCCGGCTCCTCCGCTTCTGGTGACGCTGCCGAGGTCTACTTCCTCCAATTCAAGCCCGAGGTCGACAAGGAGTGGAAGGAGATCGCCAAGGCCTATAAGAAGGAGAAGGGCGTCGAGGTCAAGATCGTGACCGCCGCTTCCAACACCTACGAGGAGAAGCTTAAGTCCGAGATGTCCAAGAGCTCCGCTCCGACCCTGTTCCAGGTCAACGGCCCCACCGGTCTTAAGAACTGGAAGGATTACTGCGCCGACCTGTCCGATACCAAGCTCCGCGGTGAGCTCATTGATGACTCCCTGGCTCTGCAGTCCGACGGCAAGGATGTGTGCATCGACTGGGTTCAGGAGAGCTTCGGCATTATTTACAACAAGCAGCTGCTCGAGAAGGCTGGCTACAAGGCCGAGGACATCAACTCCTTCGACAAGCTGAAGGCTTGTGCCGATGACATCCAGGCCCGCAAGGACGAGCTTGGTGTCGAGGGTGCCTTCACTTCCGCCGGCATGGACGACTCCTCTAGCTGGCGCTACACCACCCACCTTGCCAACATGCCGCTCTACTACGAGTTTGAGAAGGAGCACAACCAGGAGGACGACGAGATCAAGGGTGAGTTCCTCGACAACTACAAGCAGATCTTCGACCTGTACATCACCGACTCCACCTGCGATCCTTCGCAGCTTGCTTCCAAGACCGGCGACGACGCCACCAACGAGTTCGCAACCGGCAAGGCCGTCTTCTACCAGAACGGCTCTTGGGCCTACTCTGACCTCGTCAAGGCCGGCATGACCGACGATCAGATTGGCATGATGCCGATCTACATCGGTGTTGACGGCGAGGAGAACCAGGGCCTGTGCTCCGGCGGCGAGAACTACTGGTGCGTCAGTTCCCAGGCTTCCGAGGATGCCCAGAAGGCCACCGAGGACTTCATGTATTGGTGCGTCACCGCTGACACCCCGACCAGCATCATCGCCGACAAGATGGGTCTGACCGCTCCGTTCAAGAGCGCCAAGGAGACCACCAACGTCTTCTCGCAGCAGGCCGTTGCCATGGCCAAGGACGGCAAGAAGACCGTCGCTTGGGACTTCGTCTACATTCCCTCCGAGGAGTGGAAGAAGAACCTCAAGCAGGCTCTGATTGCCTACGCTGCCGATAACAGCAAGTGGGACGGCGTCAAGAACGCCTTCGTCGATGGCTGGAAGACCGAGAAGGCCGCTTCCGAGTAAGCAGTTGCTGCCCAAGCTATCTGATTAGCGACAGGGGGCGGGCAGACGTTGGTTTGCCCGCCCCCTGCATATTGAAAGGACCCTTTTATGGGCAAAGCACTCAAGCGCTGGTGGCCGCTCTTTATGCTGCCCACGTGCCTGGCGTTTATGATCGGGTTCGTGATCCCTTTTATCCAGGGCTTCTATCTCTCGTTCTGCCAGTTTATTATCATTAGTAACGCGCACTTTGTCGGTATCGAGAACTACGTGCGCGCGCTGTCCGATCCGCAGTTCTCCACGTCGTTCTTCTTTACCGTGGCGTTTGCCTTCCTGTCGACGGTGCTCATCAACGTGATCGCCCTGGCCATTGCGCAGGCGCTCACCCGCAAGGCGCTCAAAGGCACCAACATCTTCCGTACGATCTTCTTTATGCCTAACCTGATCGGCGGCATCGTGCTGGGCTACATTTGGCAGATTCTGATCAACTGCCTGCTCTCCAACGTGGGCGCCCAGCTCATCGCCCTTAACTCTGCTGCTGGCTTCTGGGGCCTTATCATCCTGACCCTGTGGCAGCAGGTCGGCTACATGATGATCATCTACATCGCTGGTCTGCAGTCCATTCCGTCCGACTACATCGAGGCCGCCAAGGTCGACGGCGCTACGGCATGGCAGACGTTTTGGAAGGTTAAGATCCCTAACCTGATGCCGACCATCACCATCTGCCTGTTCCTGTCCATCACCAACGGCTTTAAGCTGTTCGACCAGAACCTCGCCCTTACCGGCGGCGCCCCCGCGCACTCCACCGAGATGCTCGCCCTGAACATCTACAACACGTTCTATTCGCGTGCCGGTATCGCATGGCAGGGCATTGGTCAGGCCAAGGCGGTTATCTTCTGCATCCTGGTCGTGGCCATCTCCATGATCCAGCTTAAGGCCACGAGGTCCAAGGAGGTGCAGCAGTAATGAAACGCGATAAGGTTATCAACCGCGCGCTCTCGATTTTCTTTACGATCCTGTCGCTCGCGTGGATCTACCCCGTGTTCATGATTGCGCTTAATTCTTTTAAGAAAGCGACCGCAATCAGCACCACCACGGCATTCGATCTGCTCACGCCCGAGACGTTCAACGGCCTCGCAAACTACATGCACGCCCTTAACGAGCAGGGCTTTGCCTCGGCATTTATGTACTCGCTCATCATCACGGTCACGTCGGTCGTGCTGATCTTGGTGTGCTGCTCCATGTGCGCTTGGTACGTGGTTCGTGTCAACAACAAGATCTCGAACTTCTTCTATTACCTGTTCGTGTTCTCGATGGTCGTGCCCTTCCAGATGCTCATGTTCACGCTGTCCAATTTGGCGGACCGCATCGGCTTCAACACGCCGTTCAACATCTGCTTTATCTACCTCGGCTTTGGCGCGGGCCTGGCGGTCTTTATGTTCGCCGGTTTTGTAAAGAACATCCCGCTCGAGATCGAGGAGGCGGCCATGATTGATGGCTGCAACCCGGTCCAGGTGTTCTTTAAGATCGTCCTTCCCATCATGAAGCCCACCTATCTTTCGGTCGGCATCCTCGAGACCATGTGGGTCTGGAACGACTATCTGCTGCCCTACCTTACGCTCGACTCCACCAAGTACAAGACCATTCCTATCTTGATCCAGTACTTCCGCGGCGGCTACGGCCACGTCGAGCTCGGCCCCATGATGGCCTGCATCATGATGGTCGTTATCCCCATCGTTATCATGTACATCCTCTGTCAGAAGTACATCATCGACGGCGTGGTGGCAGGTGCCGTCAAGGGCTGATGCCGTAACTGTTTTGCAAGTTTCTGCGGCGCCCCTCAGCGCGGCGCCGCATATCGAAAGGTAGAGACATGGCCGAGATCGTTCTCAAACATGTTCAGAAGGTGTATCCCAACAACGAGTCAAAAAAGAAGGGCTTCTTTGGCAAAAAGAAGAAGACCGAGGAGAAGAAGCACAACCTCAAGGTTACCGAGGACGGTGTGCTCGCTGTAGAGGACTTCAACCTCACCGTTCACGACCAGGAGTTCGTCGTCCTCGTTGGCCCCTCTGGCTGCGGTAAGTCCACGACGATGCGCATGGTCGCCGGCCTGGAGGACATTACCTCGGGCGATGTGCTCATCGATGGCAAGCGTGTCAACGACGTGGCGCCCAAGGACCGCGACATCGCCATGGTGTTCCAGAGCTACGCTCTGTACCCCAATATGACGGTGTACGAGAACATGGCATTTACGCTCGAGCTCAAGAAGGTTCCCAAGGACGAGATCGACCGCAAGGTTCGCTCTGCTGCCGAGATTCTGGGCATTACCGAGTACCTCGACCGTAAGCCCAAGGCGCTCTCCGGCGGCCAGCGCCAGCGTGTCGCTATCGGCCGCGCCATCGTGCGTGACCCCAAGGTTTTCCTGATGGACGAGCCGCTGTCCAACCTGGACGCCAAGCTTCGTAACCAGATGCGTGCCGAGCTCATTAAGCTGCGCCACGAGATCAAGGGCACGTTCATTTATGTTACTCACGACCAGACCGAGGCCATGACCCTTGGCGACCGTATCGTGGTCATGAAGGACGGCGTTGTCCAGCAGATCGCCACGCCGCAGGAGGTCTTCAACCATCCCGCGAACATCTTCGTCGCCGGCTTCATCGGCGTGCCGCAGATGAACTTCTTCGATGCCCAGCTGGTGCGCTCGGGCAACGGCTTTACCGTCAAGACCGAGGATATGAACGTGGCGCTCGCCCCCGAGACTTGCGCTCAGCTTGCCCTCAACTGGGACGGCGGCGACGTGAAGGAGATTACGGCCGGCGTGCGTCCCGAGCAGATCCTGCTTGCCGACAAGGGCGAGGAGGGCGCGCTCCAGGGTACCGTCGAGGTGACCGAGCTCATGGGCTCGACCGAGCATGTCCACGTGACCGCTCCCGACGGCCAGTTTGTCCTGATTATCCCCGTCGTCGACCTCGAGGCCAAGGGCGCGCTCAAGGCTGGCGACACCATCTGGTTCAAGTTCGAGAAGAACGCGACCCACCTCTTCGATAAGGTCTCTGGCAAGAACCTTATCTAGGCCCGGTGCATCCAGGCCCTCCCTTTGGGCGACTGCGGTATTGCCATCCTTTTGCCGCGGTCACATATAAGGCCCCCCTCCCGTCCACTGGGCGAGAGGGGAGCCTTTCTTTGTGTTGGGGCTGTCTGACCGGTCGTTTGTCTCGATCTGTAACGGGTGAGGCTGATTTCGGACGTTAGATGTTACAGATCGAGACGGTTCCGCTGAGCTAACCATTTCATCTAAATCTGTAACACCAAAGGTGAATTTCAGCTGCTAGATGTTACAGATCGAGATAAACCCAAGGGGAGGGGCCGGTATGTCTCAATCTGTAACAGCTGGGACCGTTTTTATCGAGTAGTTGTTACAGATCGAGATTGTTTGGCCGAGTTGGGTCGCAGGGTAACGTGCGGGCACAAAAAACGGAGCCGTGTTGCCACGACTCCGTTTCTCAAGAGGATGGGTAAGGGAAGCGAAATTAGCTCAGGTGCCAAATCTCGTCGTTGTACTGGGAGATCGTGCGGTCAGACGAGAAGGTGCCGGCGTTGGCGATATTGATGAGCGTCTTGCGCATCCAGGCGTCCTGGTCCTCGTAGTCGGCCAACACGCGCTCTTTGGTCTGGATGTACTCCTCGATGTCGAGCAGGGCCATAAACCAGTCCTTGCCCTTAATGTCATCGTGCAGGCGCCGCAGGCGCTCGACGTTGCCGGTCGCCATAAAGGCCGGGTTGGTGATGAAGTCCACCAGCAGTTTAATGCCGGGCTTGCGGTAGAGCACACCGGCGTCATAGGTGCCGTCGGCATAGAGCTGCTCGACCTGTTTGGACGAGGCACCAAAGGTATAGATATTCTCGTCGCCCACGAGCTCGGCAATCTCCACGTTGGCGCCGTCGAGCGTGCACAGGGTTAGGGCGCCGTTGAGCATGAACTTCATGTTGGAGGTGCCGCTCGCCTCCTTGGAGGCCAGGCTGATCTGCTCGGAGATATCAGCGGCGGGGATCACGCGCTCGGCGGCGGTGACGTTGTAGTTCTCGATCATGACGACCTGCAGGTAGGGAGCCACGTCGGGGTCGTTTGCAATCCACTGCGACAGCGTCAAGATCAGATGGATGATGTCCTGCGCGATAGTGTAGGCAGGCGCCGCCTTGCCGCCAAAGATGATGGTGACGGGGTGCTTAGGTCTGTTGCCGTTCTTGATATCGAGGTACTTCCAGATGATGTAGAGCGCGAGCATCTGCTGACGCTTGTACTCGTGGATGCGCTTGACCTGGACGTCGATGATGGCGTTGGAGGGAATGGTCACGCCCTGCTCGAGCGCCATGAACTGGCGCATGATGGCCTTGGCTTCGACCTTGGTGGCGGCCAGGCGCTCAAGAACGTCCTTGTCGTCGGCGAACTTGGCGAGTTTGCTCAGATCGCCGGTGCTGCGCCAGTCGGTGCCGATCACATCGTCGAGCAGGCTGGCGAGCGCGGGGTTGGCCCCATGGATCCAGCGGCGGAAGGTGATGCCGTTGGTCTTGTTGGAGAACTTCTTGGGATAGATCTCGTAGAACGGATGAAGCTCGGTGTCCTCCAGGATCTTGGTGTGGAGGGCGGCTACGCCGTTGATGGAGAAGCCAAAGTGGATGTCCATGTGGGCCATGTGGACGGTGTCGTGCTCGTCGATGATGGCGACGCGCGGGTCATCGTGCTCGGCCTTCGCGATCTCATCGAGCTTGACGATAATGTCGGCGATGGCAGGGGAGACCTTCTGCAGGCTGGCGAGCGGCCACTTCTCGAGCGCCTCGGCAAGAATCGTGTGGTTAGTGTAGGCGACCATGGAGCGTACAATGGTCACGGCCTCGTCAAACTCGACGCCATGCTCGGTGGTGAGCAAGCGAATGAGCTCGGGGATGACCATGGTGGGGTGCGTGTCGTTAATTTGGACCACGGCATAGTCGGCCAGATCGTGCAGGTTGCTGCCGCGCTCGACGGCCTCGTCGATCAGGAGCTGGGCGGCGTTGCTCACCATGAAGTACTCCTGATAGATGCGAAGTAGGCGGCCCTGCTCGTCGGAATCGTCGGGGTAGAGGAACAAGGTGAGGTTCTTGGCGATCTCGGTCTTGTCGAAGTCGATGGAGCTGCCGGGGACCAGGCCGTCGTCGACGCTCGCCAGGTCGAACAGGCGCAGGCGGTTCTTGGTGGGCTGGCCGTAACCGGGCACATCGATGTTGACGAGCTTGGAAGTAACGGCAAAATCGCCGAACTCGACGGTGTAGGAGCGGTCATCGTCGACCAGGATGTCCTGCTCACCGAGCCACTCGTCGGGGACGGCCTTCTGCTGGTTGTCGACAAAGCGCTGACGGAACAGACCGTAGTGATAGTTGAGGCCCACGCCATCGCCGGTCAAGCCCAGCGTGGCGATGGAATCCAGGAAGCATGCGGCCAAGCGGCCCAGGCCGCCGTTGCCGAGTGACGGCTCGACCTCGAACTCCTCGATCTTGTTGAGGTCGTGGCCTGCGGCGGTGAGCTGGTCCTTAACCTCGTCGTAGATGCCGAGGTCGATCATGTTGTTGATGAGCAGCTTGCCGATCAAAAATTCGGCGGAAATGTAATAGAGCTTTTTCTTGCCGTTGTTGAGCAGGCGGGCGGCGGAGCGCTCCTGCACGAGTTTGACCAGCAGCTTGTAAATGCGACGGTCGTCGAGCTGCTCGAGCGAGGTGCCAAAAGACTGCTCGGCGAGTTCCATGAGGTTAATTCGGGGCATGTTTTCTCCTGTGATGGGTTGTTTCATGTCTGCAATTCATAAGAAGCCCGCGCGAGGGGATTGGGGTGGCCTCGCGCGGGAAAAGCAAGCGCGTCCGCACGGTGGGGAGGGGTTGGGCGCGGTAGCTCCTATTGAGGAAGCTCGATTTCGGATTCCGACGGGATACGGAAGTAGGTCTCGGTCCAGTCGGTGAGTTTGTGCTCGAGCTCGCGGGTGATGGCGCCGTCGAGCATGCGCCAGGTCCAGTTGCCGCCCAGCGTGGCAGGGGTGTTGATGCGCGCCTCGTTGCCCAAGTTGAGCAGGTCCTGCATGGTGTAGATGCACGTGTCGCTCACGCTGGCGGCGATGGTGCGGTTGAGTGCATCTGCCATGGGTTCGCCGGCCTGCTGATGGGTGTACAGGGCTGCCTGCTCGCGCTGACGCGGGGTGGCCGTTCCCTCAAACCAACCGCGCGCCGTCTCGTTGTCGTGGGTGCCCACATAGGCGACGGTGTTGGCGATGTAGTTATGCGGCAGGTAGTACGAGTTGGTGCCCTCAAAGGCAAACTGCAGGATCTTCATGCCGGGGAAGCCCGAGTTGTCGCGCATGTCGATGACGCCGGGGGTGAGGAAGCCCAGGTCCTCGGCGATGAT
The DNA here is from genome assembly GCA_958427035.1 of uncultured Collinsella sp. Classification (GTDB taxonomy): domain Bacteria; phylum Actinomycetota; class Coriobacteriia; order Coriobacteriales; family Coriobacteriaceae; genus Collinsella. The sequence continues at coordinate 26,110 of CAUAAR010000017.1, forward strand.
GGGCAGCGTGCCGAGCTTTTCCTCGAGCGTCTTGAAGAACTTGAGGCCGGGACCCTGCGTCCACGAACCGTAGGACGAATCGGGTGAGGAGAACGGCACCTCCCAATAGGCCTCGAAGCCGCGGAAGTGATCCAGGCGGATGACGTCGTACATGTCGAGGGCGGCGCGAATGCGGCCCTCCCACCAGGAGAAGCCGTCGGACTCCATGGCGTCCCAGTCGTAGATGGGGTTGCCCCAGTACTGGCCGGTGGCCGAGAACTGGTCGGGCGGCGTGCCGGCGACGCTCACCGGATTGCCGGCGGCGTCGATCTTAAAGAGCTCAGGCGTCGCCCACATCTCGACGGAGTCACGCGAGACATAGATGGGCAGGTCGCCGATGATGAGAATGTCGCGCTCGTTGGCATAGGCCTTGAGGCGGCTCCACTGGCGATCGAAGAAGTACTGCGTCATCTGGTGGTAGAGCATGCGCTCGGGATGGGCGGCGCAGACCTTGCTGGATGCCTCGCCGCGGCGGCGGAACTCCTCGGGCCACTCCCAAAAGGCCTTGAGCCCGCACTCCTCCTTCACGGTCATGAACTCACAATAGGGAATGAGCCAGCCCTCGTTTGCCTGGATAAAGTCGTCGAAATCGGCCGGCTTGTCGGCAGCAAAGCGCTCAGCGGCGCGGTCGAGAATCTGACGGCGGCCGCCAAAGATAGCGCCATAGTCGACATTGCTGGGGTCGGATCCCAGGTACACGTCATCGATATCGCGCTGCTCCAGATACCCTGCCTCGACAAGCTCGGCAAAGTCGATAAAGTTGGGGTTGCCTGCGCGGGCCGAGAACGACTGATAGGGCGAATCGCCATAGCTGGTCGTCGTAAGGGGCAGAATCTGCCAGTAATGTTGTTTGCACGAGGCGAGAAAATCGACGAAGTCGTAGGCGTTCCAACCAAAGCCGCCGATTCCGTATGGTCCGGGCAGAGATGAGACGGGCATGAGGACGCCGCTTGCACGCTCCATGAATGCGCTCACCAACCTTCTTGTTGTGGGGTCGGCCTGCCGATGGGTGTGCAGTCCGCCTCCGATGTTCTGATTCGATACGCCTATTGTAAAACATGTTGTTTAAACATGTACAGGCAAGATAAAAAAGTTGGTCGATTTTCGGCGAATGGTTACATGCCATGAAAAAAAGCCCCGACCTCACAACGTGAGATCGGGGCAAGAGCGGTATGTAGGTTTTTGCTACTCGGCGTCGGCGAAGCCGTTGGGGTTGTGGCTCTGCCAGTTCCAGCTATCGCGGCACATGTCCGCGATGTCGTACTGGGCCTTCCAGCCCATCATGCGCTCGGCCTTGGAGGCATCGCACCAGTTGGCAGCGATGTCGCCGGCGCGGCGCTCGCGGATCACGTAGGGCAACTCCTTGCCACAAGCCTTGGAGAAGGCGGCGACGACCTCGAGTACCGAGGTGCCGGTGCCGGTGCCCAAGTTAAAGATCTCGACGCCGGTCTTGCCGTTCATCCAGTTAAGGGCAGCAACGTGACCAGAGGCCAGATCGCACACGTGGATGTAGTCGCGCACGCCGGTGCCGTCGGGGGTGGGGTAGTCGTTGCCAAAGACCTGAACGGCCTCGAGCTTGCCCACGGCAACCTGGGCGACATAGGGCACCAGGTTGTTGGGGATGCCCTTGGGGTCCTCGCCGATCAGGCCCGACGGATGAGCGCCGATGGGGTTGAAGTAACGGAGCAGCACGACGTCCCACTCGGGGTCGGCGGTGTGGACGTCCATAAGGATCTGCTCGATCATCCACTTGGTCCAACCATAGGGGTTGGTCGCGGGTTTCTTAGGATCCTCCTCGGTGACGGGCGGGTTGTCCGGGTCGCCGTAGACGGTCGAGGAGCTCGAGAAGATGATGGACTTGCAGCCATGGCTGCGCATGACGTCGATGAGCACCAGGGTGTTCTCGATGTTGTTGTGATAGTACTCGACGGGCTTGCTCACCGACTCGCCGACGGCCTTAAAGCCGGCAAAGTGGATGACGCGGTCGATCTGATGGGTATCGAAGATCTTGTTCATCGCATCGCGGTCGAGCACGTTGGCCTCGTAGAAGGTGAGGTTCTTGGCGGCCTCGTCGCCCACGATGGTCTTGACGCGGTCGACGGCGACGGCGCTGGAGTTGGAGAGATCATCGACGATGACGACCTGGTAGCCACCCTCGAGCAGCTGAACGACGGTGTGCGAGCCGATAAAGCCGGCGCCACCGGTAACGAGGACGCAGGTGTCTTTGGGGTCGAGTGCTTTGGACATGTAGTCTCCTATCGAATCAGGAACACTTCTAGAGGGGAGTATAGCGCAGGCGGGGACGCCCAAATCGTGCGCAGTAGAAAAGCAGAGGATTATGTTAACGTACTCATAAAAGAGCTTGCGTACGCATAACCTGATCTTTGGCATTTGCTTACGAGCCGCCGACCTTGCAGTTTCCTGCCGTTCGTGGAAATCGTTGGGACGCGCCATATGTACGCTAATATGTATGAGTTGAGCGACATATAAATAAGCATGTAACGGAGTACATATGTCACCAAACAGCGATTCCATCCTTTCCCAGGAGCTCTCGCGCCGCACTGCCCTCAAGGCCCTGTTCGGCGCCGCTTCTGCGGCAGTTCTTTTTGGCCTGCCCGCTCGCGCCCATGCGGCGGAGGCTTCCAAAGAAACTACCGATAAACTGAATGCCGCCCAGGCCCAGCTCGACGAGGTTCAGGCCCAGCTCGACAGCATCGCAAATGAGTATGCGGCGCTGGCCAACAAGAATGCCCAGACCCTCAACGACATCGAGAATGTCCAGGGCAAGATTGACGACACGCAGGCCCAGATCGATGAAAAGAAGGCCGAGCTCAAGAAGAAGCGCAACGACCTTTCCGATCGCGTGGCCGCCAGCTACAAGTCCGGCGGCACGAACATCCTGTCGCTGCTGCTGGCCTCTGGCTCGTTTGAGGAACTCGTCGCCAACGCGCATTACGTTGAGAAGATCAACAAGAGCGACCGCGACGCCATCGAGGACATTCAGACCATCCAGGAAGAGCTCGATGCGCAAAAGACCGAGCTCGAGTCGCAGAAGGCCGACTTAGAGAAGCTCAAGGACCAGCAGACTGCCCAGATGCAGGACATGCAGGCCAAGCAGCAAGAAGTCCAGACCGTGCTGAACGGTCTTTCCGACGACGTCAAGGAGCTCATGGCTCAGCGCGATTCCGAGATCCTCGCTGCCGCCCAGGCTGAGGAGGCCGCTAGGAAGGCCGCCGCTGCCGCGGCCGCCGCGAACAAGAACAATTCCTACTCGGGTGGTTCGAGCTCGGGTGGCGGATCGTATGCGCCCGGAACTCCGCAGCAGAATGCCGGCTCGGGCAAGCAACAGGCCGTCGTCAACGCGTGCTACTCCACGCCTTCGCCGGGCCAGAACTGGTGCGCGGCGTGGGTTACCAATGTCTTCCGTAACGCCGGCGTTGGCTACTTTGGCGGCAATGCGTGCGACATGTTTAACGCCTGGTGCTATAGCTCCGACCGCTCGGCGCTGCAGGTGGGCATGATCGTGGCCGACTCATCGCATAGCGGCACCGGCATGCCGGGTCTGATCTATGGCCACGTGGGCATCTATGTTGGCGGCGGCATCGTCATGAGCAATGAGGGCGCCATTACGTCTAAGTCGCTTGATTCGTTTATTAGCTTCTATGGCACTGGCTCTGGCGTGCGTTGGGGCTGGCTCGGCGGTATTGCGCTGTCGTAACGGTGGTTTGAAGTAAGTTGGTCCGTGGCTGCCCGAAAGGCATTAGGTTGCCTGCTCGGACAGTCCTGCTCGCACGGAGAGCACATTAAGTGCTCTCCGGCTCGTGCGGAACTCGCGATCAACCTAATGCCTTTCGGGCAGCCACGGACCTCTCGGGTCCAATACGTCACACGCCGGACTGGGTTATCTGAATAAATATGGCGAAGGCCCCTTTCGGGGCCTTCTTTTTTATAAAAATTCGCCGACTCGGTGGACTTCGGGTTCTAGGTCTACGTTGAATTGGTCTTTGACGGTTGCCTGGATGTGGCGGATGAGTTCGTCGACATCGGCGGCGGTGGCATGGCCGGCGTTGACGATGAAGCCGCAGTGCTTCTCGCTCACCTGCGCTCCGCCAATGGCATGGCCGCGCAGGCCGGCGTCCATGATGAGCTTGCCGGCAAAGTAGCCCTCGGGGCGCTTGAAGGTGGAGCCGGCGCTCGGCATGTCGAGCGGCTGCTTGTCCTCACGGCGCTGGCGGTAGTCGTCCATGTCGGCCTTGATCATCGCGGCGTTGCCCGGGGCGAGATTGAAGGTGGCCGAAAGCACGATAAAGCCGTCATCGGCGATGCGGCTCTTTCGATAACCCAGGTTGAGCTCGTCGACATCGAACTCGATGATATTGCCGCTGCCGCGGGTGCCGTCGTCGAGCTGGCGAGCGGGTTTGTAGACGCGCACGGACTCTAGCACATCGGCCATGCAGGCACCGTAGGCACCGGCGTTCATGTAGCAGGCGCCGCCGACCGATCCGGGGATGCCCGAGATGGGCTCCATGCCGGTGAGACAGGCCTTGGCTGCCGCGGCTGCGACATCGGAAAGCAGCGCGCCGGCTGCCGCCGTGACGTGCGTGCCGTCGATCGTAATGTCGGAGAGGCCTTCGCCCAGCGCCACGACGACGCCGCGGATGCCCTTGTCGCCGACGAGTAGGTCGGAGCCGTTGCCCACGATGGTGAGGGGCAGATCGCAGCGATAGCAGGTATCGAGCGTGGCGACGAGGCCCTGCTCGGTATCGGGCGTGACAAAGACGTCGGCCGGGCCGCCGATCTTAAACGTGGTGTGCTCGCGCATGGGCTCGCTCATCAGTACGTTGTCCTCGCCGGCAACGCCAGCAAGCGCGCACAGCAGGTCCTCGTTAAAAAAGTCGTTCTCGTGCATACGAATAGCCGCCTTTTGGTGGTCGTTGTCATCAATCGATTGCAATATACCCCACCCGGACGGATTTGGTGCGCTGACGGCGATAAAACAGCCGTCTACCGGATTGGTAAAGTGTTTATCACCGAGGTAGAGGGGTAGTCGCTATACTTTCAAGAGATTGCGCGTAAACCCGGAAGGAGCGAGATGGCCAACAAAGTCACCCTCAAGCAGATCGCCCAGGAGGTGGGGCTTTCCCCCTCGTCGGTCTCGCTTGTGCTCAATAATCGGCCCTGTCGCATCTCGGAAGAAAACCGCAAGCTCATCAAAGAGGTCGCGGCGCGCAACCACTATGTTCCCAACCAGATCGCGCGCAGCCTGGTCATGCGCGAGTCGCGCACCCTGGGCCTTATCGTCCCTAACATCGAGAGCCGCTTTTTTGCTTCGCTCGCCGGTAGCCTGGAAAAGCGCTGCCGCGAGGACGGCTATGCGCTCTTCATTACCAGCTCGGGCGGAAGCGCCGATGACGATCTGGAGCTGCTGCGCCAGCTGGTGACGCGCGGCGTTGATGGCGTCTTCCTGGTCGTGGGCGACGAGTTCTCCGACGACCGCGCCCTGCGCGAAGAAGTCAGCCACCTGCCCATCCCGGCCGTAATGGTCGACCGTGCCATTGAGGGACTCGAGTGCGACAAGGTGATGTTCGACCACGAGATGGGCGGCTACATGGCCACCCGCTATCTGATCGAGCAAGGCCACCGCCGTATTGCTTGCCTGGTTAACGCACGCCGCTCCAATACGGGTCGCAAACGACTTGCCGGCTATGAGCGCGCACTGCGCGAGGTGGGCTTGCCTATCGACGCGCGTTTGGAGTTTGAGAGCGAGTACTACATTTCAAGTGCATACGAGGCCTCGGAGGCGGTACTCGCAACTGATGCCACCGCCGTGTTCGCAAGCTCGGATAACATTGCCCTTGGTTTGCTCAAGCGCCTGCACGAGATGGGGAAGAGCATTCCGGGCGATATTTCGGTCGTAAGCTATGACAACTCGGCGGCCGACGTTCTCTTTGAGCCGGCGCTGACCGCCATTGAGCAGGATCCTGGTGTCCTTGCGGAGCATGCTTTTGGCTGCATGTCCAAGCGTCTTGCCGGTAGGGGCGGTAGGCGTGCCGAAGAGGTCGTCCTGGAGCCGGCACTTATCGTTAAGGGCAGCGTGCTCGAACTTACCGAATGTAGCTAAGCGTACTTGAATGTAGCTAAGCGTACTTGTTTGTTTGCATAGATTGCATGCGGAGTGTCCGCTATTTGCCGGCGGGGCCGGGGAGGCATACTTTGTTTTGAGAAGTTCGCGGAGCCCACTTCTCAAAACAAAGTATGCCTCCCCGGCCCTCGTCCGTGAACTTTTCCGCTGGGCGAGCCATAGACGCCGCGTACCGATAGGGTAAGGCAGCGGCTTGAAATTGGTGCTATATTCAGCTTGAGTTGTTTAATGCTAGTAAGGGAGGCTGATATGGGGCTGTTCAAGAAGAAAAACCCGCAGGATGCCTTTGATCCCGATGTGTTTACCATCACGGATACGATTTTGGACCCGCCGCGGTTTACGTTTTTGCCGGCTATTTACCAGGATGCCACGCGCCGCAAGTGGGCCGTGCATCAGCGCGGCGGCGAGCCGAAGATTTTTGACTATGCGGATGTGTTGCAGTGCGAAGTGGCCGAGGCGGGCGATCCGGAGGCCGAGGAAGTGGCCTCAAAACAGGAATTTGCCCAGCGTATCCTGGCAAATCCTGCCAAGGCGGCGAAAATAAACGCTGCCAAGCGTAATATGTGTCTTGGTATGGGCGTTGTTGTGGCGGTTCAGACGGGAAAAGACGAGGTTTCCAAATTAGAGATTCCCGTTATGACCGACGAAGTCAAACGCGATTCAAGTCTATATAAGTCGTATCGGAATGTCGCCGAGAAGATCAAGGCCGAATTTGATGCCATGGGAGGGCTGGTCTAATTTTGGCGGCATACGTTTCTGAATGAGGAGTCTGTGCAATGGCAGGCGAATCTTATGCAATTCCCCCCAAAGATCGTGCTGTTGAGGGAATTCTTTGGTATATCCAGCACCACCAGCTTGCCGGCGGCGATCGCCTGCCGGCTGAGCGCGTGCTGTGCGAAGAGATTGGCGTTTCGCGTACGGCGTTACGCGCCGGTATCACGCGGCTCATCTCGTGTGGAACGCTCGAGAGCCGTCGCGGATCGGGTACGTATGTGTGTCCTCCCAAGCCGCTGAATATCTTCCAGGAAACGTATAACTTTTCCGATGCTGTGCGGACTGCCGGCCTGCACCCCTCTTCTCGTCTGGTTTCCACCGGGACCATCGAGGCGGATGAGGCGCTTGCCGACAAGCTTGGGGTGGCTGTGGGCGCTCCTTTACTCCGCATGCAGCGCATTCGACTTATAGAGGGCGAGCCGGCGTCAATCGAGACCGCTCACGTTAACCTGTCCCTGTGCCCCGCGCTTCCCGAGCACGATTTTGAGTGTGAGAGCCTTTACGATGTCTTGCTTAAAGAAGGTGGCGTGCGTGTTGAGCATGGACGTGAGCATATCTCCATCTCGCGTTTGAACGCCGAAGAGGCCGAGCTGCTCCAGCAAGAAGAGGGAACGCCGGTGTTCTATGAGAGCTCGATCGAATTTGATAAGGACATGCGTTTTGTGGAGCATTGCAAATCGGTGATTTTGCCCACAAAGTTCCGCTTTGCCGATAACGGCGAAGAGAACGGCATGAGGAGCGTGGCAGGTGAACAATGGCTGAAACAGTAGATGCCACCCCGGTTTATATGCGCATTCGACGCCGCATCGAGGAACGTATCGAGCGCGGTATATATCCCACGGGTTCCATGATTCCGTCCGAAAAAGACCTCGCCGAGGAATTTGGTACGACACGCTTGACCATCCGAAGCGCTGTCGATGAGCTGGTTCGGCGCGGGCAGATTCGCCGTGTTCGGGGAAAAGGTGCCTTTGTGGCGCAGAAAGTACCTGCTTTTTTTGAACGCACGGTCGGTTTCCGTGAATCGGTCCGTGCTTCGGGCGGCGAGCCGTCCGTCCGTATTCTCGCGCGTTCCAAGCGTTATGCGGGGCCATATTACGCCGACCTGTTTGGCATCGCCGAGGACGACCTGCTCTATTCCGTTCGACGCCTGAACTGCATAAACGGTAGCCCCGTATCGATTGAGACGGCGCTGATTCCCTGCCTGCTGTTCCCAACCATCGAAGATATTGACGTGTCGGTCTTCAGTTTGTACGAGACCTATGAGATGCTGGGTCGAAAGCCAGTCATGGCACAGGAAAAGCTCGATATCGAAGCGCTGGGCGCACGAGATGCCGGCCTCCTTGGACTGGAACAGGGCGATCTTGTTTTGCTTTTGGAATGCGTGAGCTATGACGCGAGCGGTCAGGCTATCGAGTATGTAAAGTCCTTCAATCGTGGCGATACGGGCGACTACACCTATACGTACTAGCTGGTATTTTGTGAATAACGGCAGGGAAACTAACCAGTTTTGATCATTGGGTCAGCTGTATATACAACCTTACAGGGCTCAAAATCGACCGTTCGCCGATGGGGATAAATTAATCGACAAAGAGGTATCAAAAAGCCGTAACCTGTAACTGTGATTGGTATCAAATACTAATGCTTTGTTACGAGGTGAGACGATGAAGATGCTCGATTACGTTCAGCTTGCCCATGTGCGTATGGGGGAGAACCTCGAGCGTTCGTCTGAGCTGGTAGCGCAGCTCGTTGATATTTTCCAGTCCGGTTCTTTTGACGCGCTGCGCATCGTTGCTTCGGGTTCGTCGCGCCATGCCGCCGATTGCGCCCGCGATTACCTGCAAGATGCCCTGCAAATGCAGGTGTCCGTTGTGACGCCCGAGGCCTTCGTCGATTTTGAACACACTTATCCGCAGCATGCGCTCAACATCGCCGTCTCGCAGAGTGGCTATTCGACCAATACGATTGCGGCGCTCGATTACATGCGCGCACACGATATGGCTGCAGTTGCGCTCACGGCGAACGTCGAGGCACCCATCAAGGAGCACACTGACATCGTTCTTGACTACGGTGTGGGCGTCGAGTCGGTGGACTTTGTGACTCTGGGCGTTGAGGTTCTCGTTGAGTACCTGGTGCTCTTTGGTATTTACGGCGGTCAGGCGCGCGGAACGATTGACGCCAAGGGCGTTGCCCAGCGTCTTGACGACCTGCGCGAGGCTATCCGTGCCAATGCCGTGATGTGCAAGACCGCCGAGGCATATGTCCAAGAACACATGCTCGAGCTTTCTGAGCACACGCCCGCCATGGTCGTCGGCAACGGCCCCAACTACGGTGTTGCCGAGGAGGCAGCGCTCAAGCTGAGCGAGACCATCAAGATTCCTGCCATGCATCACGAGGGCGAGGAGTTTGTTCACGGTCCCGAGATGCAGATCGTTCCGGGCTATCTGGTGTTTATCGTCGACGATCCGCAGGGGTCGGAGCGTCTTGCGAATATCGCCGATGCGCTATCGAATGTTACGACAAAAACGGTGCTGCTCACGGCCCATCCCAGGGGTAGGGCTCACGAGGTTGCGGTGCCTCAGGTGGCTCCGCTGCTCAGCGCAATTCCCAATCTCGTGTTCTTCCAGACGATTGCGGCGATGATCGCCGAACGTCTGAAGTCATGGGACGTGCACCCGTATCTCGATGCTGTCTCCAAGCAAATGGAGGTCAAGGCAGAGGGCTACGAAGAGTCAGTCAATGCGCTTAAGGCCAAAGCGGCCGAGTGTTACGGAATGTAAGCGGGTTTGATGCCCGTTGGCATGGGGGATGTGGAAACAACCCCAGAAAGGAGAGACAAATGAAGGAAACCGAGAAGATCGAGATCATGCATTTCGACCAGGAGGGCTATCTCGAGGACGGTAAGGCGCTCTACGAGACCGGCAAGAAGATGACCGCGCTCGCCGACAAGGTCGCCGACGAGGGCTACGACGCCGTGTTCCTGATGGGCGTCGGCGGCACCTGGGACGAGCTCATGCAGCTCGAGTACCTCATGAACAAGTTCGGCGACCGCGACCTCGAGGTCTACCTGATCCACGCCGCCGAGTGGAACGCCATGGGCCACAAGCGCATGACCGAGAAGTCCGTCGTGCTCACCGCCTCCGAGTCCGGCACCACCCCCGAGGTCCTCGAGGCCGTCAAGAAGATGAAGGACATGGGCGTGCGCGTCTACGCCATGACCAAGCCCGAGGGCCCCATCGGCCAGGCTGTGGGTGCCGAGAACTGCGTCGCCATGGCTTCTGACCATGGTTCGGGCGGCTGCGAGAAGGGCTACTACCTCGCCGACTGCTTCGGCCTGCGCCTGCTCAACCGCCGCGGCTGCTTCCCCAAGTTCGATTTGTTTATCGAGCAGACCAAGGACATCTGGAAGGACATGCTCGACATCCGCAAGAGCTTCGAGCCGCGCGCCGAGGAGCTCGCCAAGAAGTACGCCCTGGCCCCCTACACCATGTTCATCGGCTCCGGCGCCCTGTGGGGCGAGACGATCCTGTTCTCGATGTGCATCCTCGAGGAGATGCAGTGGAAGCGCACCCGCTACATCACATCGGCCGACTTCTTCCACGGCACCCTCGAGCTCGTGGAGCCCGGCGTCCCCGTGTTCCTGTTCATGGGCGAGGACGAGAACCGCAAGCTCGACGAGCGCGCCCGCGCCTTCCTGACCCGCGGCGTGACCGGCGACACCGACATCAACATCATCGACACCGCCGAGTTCGCGATCCCCGGCCTTGACGACGAGTTCCGCGTCATCGTCTCCCCGTGGATTCTGACGGTGCTCGTGACCGACCGCCTGGCTCGCTACTACGAGACGGTCACCAAGCACAACCTCAAGTATCGTCGCTACTATCACCAGTTCGACTACTAAAAAACGGGTGTGGGAACGTGCCGGGCTATTGAGAGGAACACAGAATGAGACAGTACATCATCGCCAGCCATGCGCACTTCGCTACCGGCATCAAGGAGAGCGTCGAGCTGCTCTCGGGCGCTCGCGACAACGTCCACGATCTTTCGATGTTCGTCTATGGCCGCATGGACGTGGCCGAGGAGGCCCAAAAACTGCTGGCAGGCATGTCTGCTGACGATGATGTCGTTGTCTGCACCGACCTCTTTGGCGGCAGCGTCAACAACGAGTTCACCAAGATCGTCCAGACGCGTCCCCGCACGTACCTCGTTACCAACATGAACCTTCCTCTCCTCATCCAGCTGCTGTTCTCTGACGAGTCGGCGCCGGTTGAGGAGACGATTCGCGCCATCGTCGCTGCGGACGATACGCGCGTGAAGTTTGTCAACGATCTTTTGGTCGATGGCGACGAGGAAGAAGAGTTCTAATCCGCAGCACCTACTGACACGCCGTAAGACGGCACAAGACCTTTGGGGGGTCACATTATGATTCAGCTACTTCGCGTTGACCATCGCCTGCTTCATGGCCAGGTCGCAGTTTCCTGGGTTCAGGGCCTTGGCTCCAACTGCATCTTCTGCGTGGGCGATAAGGTCGCTAACGACCCGGTGTGGAAGACGACGCTCAAGATGGGCAAGCCTGCCGGCTGCAAGCTCGTCATCAAAGATATGGAGCATGCAATCGAAGCTATCAACTCGGGCGTGACCGACAAGTACAAGATGATCATCTGTGTCGCCACTATTGCTGAGGCAAAGCAGCTTGTTGAGGGCTGCCCGCAGATCAAGTCGGTCAACCTGGGCAACACCAAGCCAAAGGACGAGAAGCGTCCCGATGCTCGTCAGGTCTCTCGTCAGATCTTCCTGACTGCGGCCGAGGAAGCCGATGTGCGCGAGATGCTGGATCGTGGCGTCGAGGTCGAGATTCGACCCCTGGCCGACGACCCCAAGGTCGACTGCGCCAGCGTGCTCTAGGCGTTCAATTTCGAAGAGTCTGAGCTCTTCGTAGTGTCCTATTAGGAAAGGGGGATATATGCTTACCCAAGCAATCCTCATCGGACTTATCGCCGCATTTGGTAAGTTCGACTGCCAGCTCGGTACGCTCTATGCGTTCCGCCCCATCGCCCTGTGCCCGCTCGTGGGCCTGGTGCTGGGGGACCTGCAGTCCGGCCTCGCGATCGGTGCGAGTCTGGAGCTGCTGTTCATGGGCTCGATCTCCATCGGCGCCTACGTGCCGCCTGATGAGACGATCGGCGGCGTGCTCGCCTGCGCCTTCGCTATCCAGCTGGGCCAGAGCACCGAGGCAGCCATCGCGCTTGCCATGCCCATCGCCACGCTGTGCCTTGCCATCAAGAACATCCTTAACGCCGCCCTGCCGATCCTGGTCGACCGCGCTGATGTTTTCTCTGCCCAGGGCAACCTTAAGGGTGTCTATGCGATGCACTTCCTGATCGGTTTGACCGGTATCATCATGGCGTTCCTGCTGTGCTCGCTGTCGTTCTATCTGGGTGCTGACGCCATCCAGGGCCTGCTCGACTTCATCCCGCCCTTTGTCCTTGCTGGCTTTGGCGTTGCCGCCAACTTCCTGCCTGCCATGGGCTTCGCCATGCTCGGCCGCCTGGTGCTCACCAAGCAGCTCGTGCCCTTCTACTTCCTGGGCTTCCTGCTGTGCTCCTACGCCAACGTGCCCGTCCTGGGCGTCGCCCTGATCGCCATCATCATCGGCATCGACAAGTTCGACCTGCTCGGCCTGGGCGGAGCCCAGCCCCAGCTCTCCGCGGAAGGGGATGAGGACGATGACTTCTAGTCCCGAGAACAAGATCACGCGCTCCGACCTCGTCAAGAGCGCCGTCAACGTCGGCGCCCTGGGCATGGAGTTCTCCTGGACCTACTACAAGCAGATGAACATCGCCTTCTGCCTGATGGTCGCCAACATGCTCAAGAAGATCTACGCCGGCCGCCCCGACGACTACGCCGCGGCCCTGCACCGCCACTGCGCGTTCTTCAACATCACCGTCCAGTTCGCCCCGTTCGTCGGCGGCATCGCGATGGCCATGGAGGAGAAGGTCGCCCGCGGCGAGATCGAGCCCGAGAGCGTCAACGACGTCAAGGCCGCCCTCATGGGCCCGCTGTCCGGCATCGGCGACTCCATCTTCCTGTCGACGCTGCGCGTGGTCGCCGCCGCGGTGGGCATCAGCCTGTGCCAGGCCGGCAACCCCTTCGGCCCCATCGCCTTCCTGCTCATCTACAACGTCCCCGGCTTCGCGCTGCGCATCTGGGGCGCCGTCAAGGGCTACGAGCTGGGCGTGGGCTTCCTGGACGAGGCCCAGAGGACCGGCCTCATGCAGAAGATCATGACCTGCGTGGGCATCGTGGGCGTCATGGTCGTGGGCGCCATGTGCAAGGACATGTTCTGGGCCAGCATCCCGGTGGCCATCGGCTCGGGCGAGGACGCCCAGACCCTCCAGGACATCCTGGACGGCATCATGCCCGGCATGCTCGGCATGATCGCCTTCTGGCTGTACTACTGGCTGCTGTCCAAGAAGATCAACCCCATGGTGCTGATCGTGGCCACCATGGTCGTGGGCATCATCGGCGCGTTCTTCGGCGTGCTGGCGTAGGTTCCTGCGTTTTATTCTGCCCCCAAGGGAAACGGCGACCCGTTGCGGTCGCCGTTTTTTATTACCGAAAGTTAGCTGGAGGTGCTTCGTGATTCGATCTGACAATCCACCCGATAATGGCGTGAGCGGGGCGATGTATCTATTTGGCACGGCGCTCTTGTGGAGTTTTATCGGCATCCTCGTTCGCGCCAATTCGCAGTCAGCTCTTTTGATCGGTGCCGTTACGGCAATATTTATGGCGCTCTTTATCCTGCTCGTCGGTAGGCCCGTCCTCCGCGTCAGCCGTCTTATTGTCCTTGTGGCCGTCTGCAACTTCGTGACGGGCACCACGTTTAACTTTGCCAACCAGCTCACGACGGTCGGCAACGCGATCGTTCTGCAGTACACCTCGATGATTTTTGTTATCGTGTATCAGTCGCTCGCAACTCGCACGTTGCCCTCGCCTGCGAAGATTGCCTCCGTGTTGGTTGCTTTTACGGGTATGGGACTTTTCTTTTTAGGCGATTTGAGCGCCGAGGGCATGCTCGGCAACCTGCTTGCCGTCATTTCGGGAGCCACCTTTGGGCTGTGTTTCTTTTTAAACTCTCGCCCCGATGCGTCGCCCATGGTGTCCTCGCTCATCTCCTGCGGCATCTCGATACTGCCGATCGTCTATTTTGCCGGCGACCTAGGCTCCGTAAAACCCTTTGAGTGGGGGCTTATGCTGGTGCATGGCCTTTTTTGCAGCGGCCTTGCGAGTGTGCTGTATGCCAAGGGGATTGCGCGCACTAACGCGTTTGCGGCCAACTTGGTTTGCATGAGCGAGGTCGTGCTCGCTCCCTGCTGGTCGGCGCTCCTCTTTGGCGAGGTCTTTCGCTGGAACGAGTTTTTGGGCGCGGCGATAATCGTTTTGGTGATTGTAGGCAACTTGGCATACGATGCCTTTGGCGATGGCTTTCTGGTGGCGCTTGTCCGCCATCGAAACAAAGAGCGCGCCTGACGGGATACGTCTGCCGTTTACGGTAAAAAACACCCCGCTGAGCGAGTGGTATTAAATAGTAAGAACCTGCATATCTATAATTGGTATCAAATCATTTGTGCCTGGCATAGGTGTTAACAGCACACCAGGTACGCTTCGGGCCGTGTGGTTGAGTTTCCGGATTGATATCAACAGCGCGCGCGACGGTGACCGGCTATGACTCGAGATTTCCTATTTTGGAGGAACCATGCTTACCCAAGCAATCCTCGTCGGCTTAGTCGGAGCGTTTGGAGGCCTCGACTACCAGCTCGGCACCCTCTACGCGTTCCGCCCCATCGTCCTGTGCCCGCTCGTGGGCCTGGTGCTGGGGGACCTGCAGACTGGTCTTGCCGTCGGCGCCAGCCTGGAGCTGCTGTTCATGGGTTCGGTTTCCATCGGCGCCTACGTGCCGCCTAACGAAACCATCGGCGGCGTGCTCGCCTGCGCGTTTGCCATTCAGCTCGGTCAGGGTACCGAGACGGCCATCGCGCTCGCCATGCCCATCGCTGTCCTTTCGCTGACGATCGGCAACATTACTAGTGCCTTGTTCACCGTGTTTGTCGATATGGCAGACAGGTTCGCCCTCAAGGGAAACCTTAAAGGCATTTACGCCGTTCATTGGGGCATGGGTCTTTGGGGCTGCCTTGAGTATTTCCTGCTGTGCGGCGGCGCCTTCTATCTGGGCTCCGATGCCATCCAGGGCCTGCTCGACTTCGTCCCGTCCTTCATCATTGATGGTTGCGGCGTTGCCGCCAACATCCTGCCGGCCATGGGCTTCGCCATGCTCGGCCGCCTGGTGCTCACCAAGCAGCTCGTGCCCTTCTACTTCCTGGGCTTCCTGCTGTGCTCCTACGCCAACGTGCCCGTCCTGGGCGTCGCCCTGATCGCCATCATCATCGGCATCGACAAGTTCGACCTGCTCGGCCTGGGCGGAGCCCAGCCCCAGCTCTCCGCGGAAGGGGATGAGGACGATGACTTCTAGTCCCGAGAACAAGATCACGCGCTCCGACCTCGTCAAGAGCGCCGTCAACGTCGGCGCCCTGGGCATGGAGTTCTCCTGGACCTACTACAAGCAGATGAACATCGCCTTCTGCCTGATGGTCGCCAACATGCTCAAGAAGATCTACGCCGGCCGCCCCGACGACTACGCCGCGGCCCTGCACCGCCACTGCGCGTTCTTCAACATCACCGTCCAGTTCGCCCCGTTCGTCGGCGGCATCGCGATGGCCATGGAGGAGAAGGTCGCCCGCGGCGAGATCGAGCCCGAGAGCGTCAACGACGTCAAGGCCGCCCTCATGGGCCCGCTGTCCGGCATCGGCGACTCCATCTTCCTGTCGACGCTGCGCGTGGTCGCCGCCGCGGTGGGCATCAGCCTGTGCCAGGCCGGCAACCCCTTCGGCCCCATCGCCTTCCTGCTCATCTACAACGTCCCCGGCTTCGCGCTGCGCATCTGGGGCGCCGTCAAGGGCTACGAGCTGGGCGTGGGCTTCCTGGACGAGGCCCAGAGGACCGGCCTCATGCAGAAGATCATGACCTGCGTGGGCATCGTGGGCGTCATGGTCGTGGGCGCCATGTGCAAGGACATGTTCTGGGCCAGCATCCCGGTGGCCATCGGCTCGGGCGAGGACGCCCAGACCCTCCAGGACATCCTGGACGGCATCATGCCCGGCATGCTCGGCATGATCGCCTTCTGGCTGTACTACTGGCTGCTGTCCAAGAAGATCAACCCCATGGTGCTGATCGTGGCCACCATGGTCGTGGGCATCATCGGCGCGTTCTTCGGCGTGCTGGCGTAAGGGCCCGGCTGCATAGATTTTCGTTGCAACCTGGAAAGGGGATGGAGCAGGCCTATGCTCTCCATCCCCTTTTTGTATAGAAGGAGTTCGTATGTTCGCGAAGGGTCGCGAAGCAATGCGCCTGACGCCGGCAGAGGTCAGGCTGATTCTTATTGAGTCCCTGCAGTGGTGCGCCAACAACGCGGTCTACTTTTTGGGGCTTATCGGTGCGGCCACGTATGATCTGGCCGGCACGGCCTTTTTGGTTGCCGCCATTACGCTCGCGCGCAATCTTATGACGTCGGTGGGCAATATGGTGTCGGGCTCGGTCATCGATCGCTTTGGACCGCGCCGGACGTCGTTTGTGACGTGCGTGATTACGGCAGTGCTATCGCTTGGCGTGGGGTTAGCGCCGTTGTCTGTCCCCGGGCTTGTGTTTGCCGCGTGCGTCTTGGGACTTGCGGGCGGCTTTATCAACACCTGCACGCATGCGTTTCCGGGATACCTGGAGTCGACCACCGAGGGTCGTACCCGCGTGAACGGCCTCATGGTGTTCTACAGCAATATCGCCTATACCGCTGGCCCGCTGCTCGGCGGTGCCATCGTGAGCTGTTTTGCCACGCAATCGGTTTATCTGCTCATGGCGGGCATGATGGGTGTGGCGGCCGTGCTCTCCTTGGGCTGTCACGAGTGTGTTGCTCCCGCAAAAGGGGAGAAGCCGAAGGGCGGTATTCTGGGCGGCATGGCCGAGGGTGCGCGACTTACGTTTCGCGACCACGACTTGCGCCTCATCTTTATCTCGGGCTTTTTGGGTTTCTTTGCGTTTGGCGCGTTCGATTCGCTGGAGTCGTTGTTCTACCGTGATGTACTCAACGTGGATATCGTCTGGCTGGGCTGGTTGTCCTCGGTCGTGGGCCTCACTTCCTCGGTGGGTGCGTTCATCCTGACCAAGCTTTCTGCTCGCCATGTCAACCTGCGATTGCTGCTCGGCGCGCTCATGGCCGTGGGCATTGGGTCCATGGTGTACGTGGGCACCGATATGCTGGGGGTCGCGATTATCGGTCAGGCGATTAACGGTCTGGCCTGGGGGTTCCTGGAGCCGCTGCAGATGATCTTGATTCAGGAGCGTGCCGACATCAAATACCTGGGGCGCATTACCGGCTTTGTGCGTTTTGGCCTGATGAGCGCCGGCGTGGTGCCGCTGCTGGCGGCTCCGTTTTTGGCGGAGGCTTTGGGCGTCCAGACGGTACTGTTTGGAGCATCGACCATTATTGCGCTGGTAGGAACGCTGTTCTTTGTCACGCAAGGGGGACGCCGGGGGCGTTAGCTATACATCAAATTCTAATTTAATACCACTTACCAGAGAATTTCGACCGTTCACCGAGGATTGGAACAGATTGAAAAGTGGTATTAAAAACACGTTGGGTGTATGTCTATAATTGGTATCGAAAAGAAACGCGATGTATAGATTCGCGTGCAGGACAGAAAGGAAAAGCCATGAAGGAAACCGAGAAGATCGAGATCATGCACTTTAGCCAGGAGGGCTATCTCGAGGACGGCAAGAACGTCTATGAGACCGGCAAGAAGATGATCGAGCTCGCCGACAAGGTCGCCGACGAGGGCTACGACGCCGTGTTCCTGATGGGCGTC
>CAUAAR010000018.1:0-43565 GCA_958427035.1 uncultured Collinsella sp.
CCGCACATGTGCGGATGAATGTGGGAGGTGTTCGGATGAAGTTGATAATCAAGGATGCGCACATCAAAAAGATACTCGCACGCCAAAAACGTGAAGAAGAACAGCGCCAGGCATATAATCTCCCGAATGCCCCGACGCAAATATGCGGTTGTGTCTCCCATGCCCCTCATGGTTAACCCCCAGCCGCTCAATTGTCTGGAAATCTATTTTAATAAAGAACCAGTCTCAATATCGAAGCCAGGCTCGAAATGCTGCCAATTCGACCCCAGCCGTCCACATCACGCCGCGATTTTGAGCCGCATGGACCAGAAGGGACACGCGCGATCTCTAGCTCGGCCAGGAGTGTCTCCAACTACCACTCATTTAAGTACGTCCCCAATGAGTGGCCGAAGAGTGTCCCCCGCGACTAGTCGTTTAAGAACGTCCCCAACGACTGGTCAAAAATGGGCCATGTGTCCCAGTTGTGGAGACTCCTTGAGCCGTCTGGGTATCGCGAAGGATCGCGCACTCCCCCATCATCAAAAGTGACACACGCTACCAGTTGATGGGAGGCAGCCATGGGCTTCTTTGACAAGATGTTCGAGAAGAAAGAGTGCGCGATTTGCGGTACCGAGCTGGGACTTCTAGGTAAGACAAAAATCAATGAAGGCTACCTGTGCAAAGAGTGCGCCGGCAAGCTCTCCCCCTACTTTCACGGCTATCGCTCCAGCACCGCGGACGACATCCGTGAGCAACTCGCCTACCGCGAGGCCAACGCCGAGCGCCTGTCTTCGTTCAACCCCACGCGCACGCTTTCTGCCGGGCGCACCAATATTATGCTCGATGAGGACGCGGGCCTGCTGATCATCACTTCGCAGAGCCGCTGGCGCGACGCCAATCCCGACATCATCGAGTTCTCGCAGGTACTCGGCTGCGATATGGATATCGACGAGCATCGCACCGAGATCTATCGCGAGACCAAGGACGGCGAGCGCGAGAGCTACAACCCGCCGCGCTACGACCTGGATTACGACTTTAATCTGACCATCCACGTCAACACGCCGTACTTTACCGAGATCAACCTGCGCGTGAACGACTCCACCATCGATCAGCGCGGCTCCATCGAATATCGCGAGGCCAAGCGCCAGGCAACCGAAGTCCGCGATGCGCTGGTGCAGCTGCGTCAGGAGACACGCGACAGCGTCGTGGCCGCCAAGGCCCCCAAGACCGCGGTGACCTGCCCCTTCTGCGGAGCCACCACCATTCCCGATGCCAGTGGGCGCTGCGAATACTGCGGCGGCGCCATCGGCGCATAGCCCCCGGCACGGAAAGGACCGATCATGGCCTTCGAGAGCGTTAACTATCAGTGCCCTGCCTGCGGTGGCCCCTTGCATTTTGCAAGCGCCGAGCAAAAGCTCGTCTGCGACTACTGTGACTCGCGCTTTGAAGTCGAAGAAGTCGAGGCCCTCTATCGCGAGCGCCAGAACAAGGCCGACGCCAAAGCCGATGCGGCAGCCGCAACGCCCAAGCCCGTCGCCGACGACGCGGTGCAGGAGCTCGCCCAAAACGCCGGCTACATCTGCTCGTCGTGCGGCGCCGAGCTCGTGTCCGACGGCACCGTCGCCGTCACCACCTGCCCGTACTGCGGCAACTCCGCCGTGGCGCCCGGCCAGCTCTCTGGCGACTTCTCGCCCGACCTAGTGATTCCGTTTAAGCTCGGGCGCGATAACGTTATGGCCGCGCTCAAAGAGCACTACAAGGGCAAGATCTTGCTGCCCAAGAGCTTTGTCACCGGCAACCACATCGACGAGGTCCAAGGCGTCTACGTGCCGTTTTGGCTCTACGGTGCCCGCGTGGACGGCGAAGTGTGCTTCGACGCAACCAACGAGACCGTGACCGAGGAATCCGACCGCACCGTCACGACCACCGACCACTACGATGCCTATCGCAAGGGCAATATCTCGTTTAAGCGCGTGTCCGTCGACGGATCATCCAAGATGCCCGACGGCCACATGGATGCCATCGAGCCGTTTGACTACGACGCGCTGCGTCCGTTCTCGGTCGCCTATATGCCCGGCTACATCGCCAACCGTTACGACGAGGACTGCGAGACCTGCAAGGCGCGCGCCGAACGCCGTATGGAAGAAAGCACAATCTCGGCCCTGCGCGAGACCGTCGTCGACGAATACGACGATGCCACGGTCGAAAGCAAGCAGCTCGACTACACCTGGGAAGACAGCGACTACGCCCTGTTCCCCGTCTGGATGCTCTCCACCTCGTGGAACGGCAAGAGCTACCTGTTTGCCATGAACGGCCAGACCGGCCGCTTGGTCGGCGAGCTCCCCTGCTCCAAACCCAAGCTCGCCATCGCCTCGGTGCTGTTCTTCGTGATCGGATTTATCCTCTCCCAGATTCTCTTTATGGGGGAATACGCCTTCGATCCGGATTACCTCACCTTTGATATCGAGGGCATCCTCATCAACGTCATCGCGCCGCTGATCATCGTGATTATCGGAGACGTGCTACTGGTAGGCCAGCTCAAGACGGCCAACGAGGCCACCCACGCCGACGAGTACTGCGGCGAGCTCGACCTGACCGAGAAGCACGACACCTTCAGCCACACCGAGACCACCGTTGTCATGAAAGACGACAAGGACGACTAAGCAATCCAACCAATACCACCCGGCCTTTGACGAGAAAGGAAGATTACCATGGGACTCTTGAAAGCTGGATTGGGAGCTGCCGGCGGCGTCATGGCCGACCAGTGGAAGGAATTTATCTACTGCGAATCGATGCCTGCTGACGTCTTGGCCTGCAAGGGCAGCAAACGCACCGGTGGCCGCAGCTCCAACACGCGCGGCGAGGACAACGTCATCTCCAACGGCTCGGTCATCGCCGTCAACGACGGCCAGGGCATGCTCGTGGTGCAAAACGGCAAGATCATCGAAGTCGCGCTGGAGCCCGGTGAGTTCGTCTTCGATACCGGCAGCGAGCCGAGCGTCTTTAGCGGCAACCTGGGCGACTCCATCAAGGAGACCTTCGCCAATATCGGCAGCCGCTTTACCTTTGGCGGCGACGCGGGCAAGGACCAGCGCGTCTACTTCATCAACACCAAGGAGATCATCGGCAACAAGTACGGCACCGCCTCGCCCGTGCCCTTCCGCGTGGTCGATAACAACATTGGCCTGGACGTCGACATCTCCGTGCGCTGCAACGGCGAGTATTCGTATCGCATCACCAACCCGCTGCTGTTCTACACCAACGTGTGCGGCAACGTGACCGATAGCTATACGCGCGACAAGATCGACAGCCAGCTTAAGTCCGAGCTGCTCACCGCCCTGCAGCCCGCCTTTGCCAAGATTTCGGAGATGGGCATCCGCTACAGCGCCATCCCCGGCCACACCACCGAGCTCGCCCGTGCGCTCAACGAGGTCCTCTCTGCCGACTGGCGTGACCTGCGTGGCGTCGAGATCGTGAGCTTTGGCGTCAACTCCATCGCCGCCTCGCAAGAGGACGAGCAGATGATCAAGGACCTGCAGAAAGCCGCGGTCATGCGCGATCCCACCATGGCGGCAGCCAACATTGCCAGCGCCCAGAGCGACGCAATGCGCGCGGCAGCCGCCAACCCCAACGGCGCGATGGCGGGCTTTATGGGCATGGGCATGGCAGGCGGCATGGGCGGTATGAACGCCAGCCAGCTGTTCGCCGCCGGCCAGGCGCAGCAGCAGGCCGCCCCGCAGCCGGCTCCGGCACCCGCTCCCGCACCGGCTCCCGCCGCACCTGCGGCCGGCACATGGACCTGCAGCTGCGGCGCCACCAACACCGGCAAGTTCTGCTCCGAGTGCGGCAGTCCCGCGCCCGCCCCGGCACCGGCCAAGTGGTTCTGCCCCAACTGCGGTAGCGAAAACGGCGGCAAGTTCTGCAGCAACTGCGGAACGCCCAGGCCCTAGCCCCTCTATCTGGTAATTGGCGGGGGTTCCGCCACCCCCGCATTTGTTTCTATAGGTTTCGTTCGATAAAGGAGGACACCATGAAGACAACGTTCAAAAAGTCCGTACTCGCATTTCTGACATGCGTCCTGGCGCTCGCCTTTGCCCTGACGGGCTGCAGCGGCGGCGGCAAAGACCCCAAGGCCAACTTCGTCGGCAGCTGGCAGTACTCGGGTGGAACCTTGGACGGCGAAGAGCTCACCGATGAGTACATGGATATGCTCAAGGAGTGGGGCCTCAACTGTATCCTGATCCTCGACGAAGACGGCACGGGCGTCCTCGACATGTTCCTTGAGGTCGCCGACCTGAAATGGGAGGCCAAGGACGCCACCACCGTAACGATTACCGCCGAAGATGAATCGCACGACCTGAAGCTCAAGGACGACAAGCTCGTCCTCGAGGTGGAAGGCGACAAGCTTATCTTTACGAAGTCCGACAAGGATCTGTCCGGTACGGTGAAGAAGGATCGCGAGAACGCCGAGAAGGAAGAGGAGATCGATGAGGCCGTCGAAGACGACGATGTCCAGAGTGTCGAAATCTCCCCCGCCGTCACCGTCGCCGATGACGATCTGTGCACCATCACCATCACCGAGAAGTTCAAGGACGACTGGGGCGACATCGGCTTTGTCGTCAACATCACCAACAAGAGCGACAAGGACCTGACCTTCTACGCTCCTTCCGGCAAGACCAACGTCAACGGCACCATGAAGGAGCCCTGGTTCTCGGCTCACCTGATGCCCGGTACCAACGCCACCGAGGAATTCACCTTCTCGAAGGGCACGCTCGATAGCCTTGATGACCTCGTCAATACGACCATCGGCATCGACGCCTACCTGACCGATTCCTACGAGGACGTCGCCTCCTACAGCGCAACCATCGCGTAACGGCAGACACCGATAGTCGCGGATTGGCGGACACATCCGCGCACACCAGGCGGGGCCGCAGGAGTTGATCCTGCGGCCCCGCCGCTTTATGCCGATGCGTAACGAGCGCTAGCGCTCCATGTTGGGAACGATGCTGCCCTCCGTTACTGCGCGCACGGCCAAGCGCATGATGTTGTCGTAGCCGGTCTTATTGAGAATCTCCGAGATGCGGCGTTTGATGGTGCCCTCGCTCATAAACAGCTCGGCCGCGATCTCGCGGCGGCTCTTACCCTCGCAGGCAAGGCGCAAGATCGACAGCTCGACATCGTCGAGGGCCGCCGTGCCCGAGAAGATGCTCTCGGGCGGCTTGGGAAACGTGCAGTAACCCGCCAGCGTGGAGCGCATCACGGCGAATAGCTCGTCGATACCGACGTTCTTGTACACAAAGCTGTCGACGCCCGCCTCGCGCGCCTGGTCCACAAAGGTGATTTCGGGCATACCCGTCATGATAATGACGCGGCACTCGGGCAGTTGTTCTTTAATGCGCGCCGCCGCCACGATGCCGTTGGAATCATGCTCGGTGCATACGTCCATCAGTATCATGTCCGGGCGCTCCTTGAGCGCGACACCCAAGGCCTCGGAAGCATCGGCAATGGCGGAAACAACGGTCATATCGGGCTGATCGCCAACGGAGCGCGCCAGGCTCTCGCGCAGGATGGCCTGGTCTTCGACTATAAGGACGCGGATCATGAACTTCTCCTTTGGACCGTGGCGTTGGAGGCGAGTGGGATGGACACCGTAAGCGTGAAGGGCGGGGCGGTGTGGACTTCCAGGCTGCCGCCCAGATTCTGTGCGACATGCCTCATACCAGGGATACCCGTTCCCTCGCGATACGATACGGGTGCAGGCGCGCCGTCGTTAGAAACGACCATCCGCGCAACAGCGCCGTCTTCCGCCCCCTCCTGCCACAGGCGCACATGGACCTGATGGGCCTGTGCATGCTTGGTGGCATTGGTCGAGGCTTCGCGGATAATCTGCAAAAATGCTGCGGCGACACGCGCGTCGTTTGGCAGCGCACCCTCAACATCGATCTGCACACTCACCAGGCCAAAGGCATGGACGATATCTCCCAGTTGCTCTGCCGGTTCGGTGTCGCCCCCGCTGCGCAGATCGGCAGCGATTGAGCGCAGCAGCGGGTCGATCTGCTCGAGTGACCCGTCATCCAGGCGCCCTTCCTCCAGATAACGATGGAGAATGGATAGGCGCTGCCCGATCACGTCGTGCACGCGAGCGCGCATACGCAGATAGGCCGCATTGTCAGCAACTTTTTTGACTTCTTCGATCTGGGCTTGGAGCTCTTGGCCCGCAAGCTCAAGCAGGTGGTTGGCTTGCGCTAGGCGATCATGGGCATGCGCATACTCTGTTACATCCAGACCGATAATGCGCTCGAAGAGGCGGCCCGAAACCATAACGTCATCGTGCACGAACAAGCGAATCTCGGCGGGAGAAACCTCGACCACAACGCGCGCCTCACCAAAGCGGTCCAGATTAATCCGCACACGGTTCCTGCTGCTTTCGGGCATTTGCATGCTGAGTTTGCGCAGGTCGTTCCATGTACCGCTCATATCGCCTAGATCGGTGGGCATATGAAGCTCCACCAGGTTTTTGCGCATGCAGCGGTTCATGAGCAGCGGACGGCCCCTCAGGTCCAGATACAGGATGCCCACGGGAATCACGTTGATGGTTTCGATCGTCGAGAACGCGGTGATATCCTCCTGGCGGTTGCGGACATCCATCAAGAGCGCCGCAATGGAGCGGAACAGGAAAAACGCTCCCTCTGCGATAAGGACAACGGTCCACGCCGAGCCCATGGCAAGCACCACCGGCGGTGTCACGGCGGCAACGAGCAACAGTTCGGCCAGCATGACGGGGCGACGATAGTGCACCATAAGCACCACGCCGTAGGCAAAGATTGCGGCATTGAGCCACAACGCTCTGCCCATTGCCCTGGCGCAAACGTCAAGCGGCGCCACCAGATATGAGCCAGACGACGCGAACAAGATGAGCGCCGAAATAACTAGGTGAAGCACAAGGCTCGCCTCGTAGGCACAAATCACCTTACGGTTATAGGACGAGCGGCGCGATGCGATGAGCGGGACGTGGATCGTCTGCAGACACGCAGCCAGGGCAAAGACAACATCGAGCGCAACGATTTGGGGAAGAATGAGCGAAATCTGCATCGTCACTCACCCGCCCTCGGCATCAAGACGATCATGCGCAGCTGGCCGGGCTCGCCCTCAAGGCGGTATGCCACGTTGCGCCCTTGCAGAGCGCTTTCGAGCTCTTGCGCAGCGGGCGTCTGCGAAAGATCTGCATCATCGTTGGAAAAAAGCGCGGCACGCAGCTCGACACTGCATCGGTCATGATCGCCCAAGTGATACATAAGCGCCGGATGGTCGGTGGTGTAGGCAAAAAACGCAAAGTCATACACACAGTCGTACAGGGCGCTTACCGTACTGGCGTGCATCGGGCGCCGTATGGCGATAATCGAGGCGCAATCGATATCGATGGTGCGCAGGTCGCTTGCGAGCTCGTTGGCAATGAGCTGAATGCGGTCGCGATCAAAACCGCTCTCCCCGTGCTGTGCCAACGTGAGCGACCCCTTGCGCTTGCAATAGGCGACGAGCATCTTGGCGCGCTGCAGCATGCGGTAACGCTCGTGCGAAGACGATTCATCGGTCAACGGCGGTAGCGAGCTCAGCAGGTCGTACATCCCTTCGAGCGCGCGGGCAAGCGCCTGGTCCACGTCTTGGACCAGCAAGGTCTCGGCCTCTTGGTCTGCCAGGTGCGTCTTAAGGTCGTAGTCGGCGGCGAGCAGCTCGTTTTGACGCTGCAGCTCCATGCGACGATGTGCCAGTTCACGGTTAAGCTCGTTGAGATCCGACACGTCTTGGGCAAGCAGGGCCGATCCGCCCAGCAGTGGAAAGGCACGGTACATCACATCGGGATCGGACGCCACGGCAAAGGCATGGGCGCGGCCGTGCGCCTGGGTCCGCAACTCCTCGCGCACGCCTACCGGCATTGGCTTTGACACTGGCGTGGCATAGACTTCCTGCAGGTCGCGCGTTAGAACTTTGAGGTCAAGCGGCAAGGTGTCGAAAATGCCGGCGATGTCGTGATATGACGGAATGACACCGCAATCGAGACAGATTTCCATCGCCGCCACGCACAAGACGCAATAGATGAGCGAGAAGTTGAGCCTCCATGCCCAGGGCACACGCAACGCATATGAGATGGCAAAGAACGCGCCGCCCAGCAGCACGAGCGCCGCCGTGCCCGAGAAACGTTGGATGCGAAAGGACGAGGACCGGCCCACCAGGATAAAAAAGGCCACAAAGTTAAAGGCCGTCCACACGAGGACGGCGAAATAACCCCAGCCGTACGTGTAATCGTTGCTCCAGGTGTCGCTTGTACGGTCAAAGTGGAAGACCTGCTGGTGAAAATCGTTGGTGAGCACAAATCCGATAAGCAGGATGGCCACAATCCACAGCGCAGCGCAGTAGCGACGACCCAGGCGGTGTTGCTCCAGACCCGCAAGGCGCAGACCACACAACTGGTAGAGCAGCGGAATGAGCGTCATGGGCACGTAGTACAGGTACCACAGCACGGTGGCATAGAACGGCGTGAACGACTTGTACTTGAGAATGACTTCGATCATCCACAGGGCGCAGATGGTGGCGATGGCAACAAGGCGGCGGCGCAACACATAGTCCAAACAGCGCAGATAGACCGATACGCCCCAAATTGAAAATACAATTGCGGCGACAAGCAGCGGGAGAGAGCTCGAATGGACGAGCGCATCCACGACCTCTTCGGACACCTCGCTATAGGCGGGCACGGCGTTAGAAAGTTTGGGGTCGAAGGCGAACAGCGCCGGCAAGACTGCCAAAAGCACGAGGAACAGCGCGGTGATGGCACCGGTGATAGCAAAGACGCGGTGACGGTACACCTGATGCGTTATGCCAACAAGGAATCGCGGCATGGCGAAGAGCCTGCCGCCCCTGGGATCCGCCACGGGTGCGGATCGGGCGGCCGCGTGGCCGATATGTCGCTCGCGGGTACCCATAGTGCTTTTAGTGTACCGACAGATGGGTCGAAAAAGCGGGCCGCATGTCCCAAAATCCGCAGACGGCAAGGCGCCCGGCAGCCTCCCCCGTCTGGCACTTCCCGATATCCGCCCGCCCCAAACCACCGCAAAGGAGACAGGCACCTTTGTGGTGGTTTGGGGCGATGCGCTAGTCCACGGTGATGTCGAGATTTTTGCCGATGAGGCCTACGTAGCCGCCTTCGGCTGCCTTGGGGCTGTCAGCATGGCAGAGGACCCACTTGTCGGCCTTCCAGTAGCAGTAGCTGTCGCCGGCCGCAGGCATGTCGGCCGCGACCTCGGGGCGCGGGCCGTTGGTGCCGGCGGGCAGCGCCACCATCACCTGGAAGCCACCGTCGTCGACCATGCACGGCGTGTAGTGGAGCGTGGTGTTGAAGACTTCGACGACCGTACCCGCCGGCACGCGAAACGCCTTGACGCACGCGGTGTCGAGCTTGCCGTCCTCGATCTCCCAGCGATGCGCCACGAGCAGGATAAAGTCGCGAGCGCCCAGGTTGAATTCGCTCGCGCGGTGATACTCCAGGCAGTTGAGTCGTGTATTGTGGCCGTTGCACCAGCCGAGCTGGAAGGGACGGCCACCAAACATGAGAAAGCCAAGCTTGTCGGCATCCTTGACGTCCTCGAGCTCCGGCGCACTTGCAACGTACTTGCTGCCCTCGGGAATGGGCGTGGCAGAGAGCGCCTCGAGCACGGGCGACGTGAGCTCGGACGAAACGTTATCCCAAACGTTGCCATAGGACTTGAACTCGGGATCGTTGACAGAGTAGATATGCATGTTCGCTCCTGTTCGTTTATGTGACAGTATGAACATTCTAGAACAAACATAAGCGATTTTAACCACTCGTCCCGACCACTCAGCAAAAAGGCGCCCCCGCACAAGCGAAGGCGCCCAATGCGCGCGTTTTGGGCGATAAAGCCCTTACGCCTGCTGATAGTGCAGGTGCTTCTCGTCGATATCGGCCAGGTCGCGGTCGAGGTAGCGGCGCGCAAGCCAGTTGGCCATGAGGAGGTTCTGGTCCAGGTAGTTACCGCACTCCTCGGGAGCGGCACCGGGGACATCGCCCTCAAAGCCGGCGACAAACTCGAACAGCTCACGCACGAGCGGCAGGATCTCCTCGCTCGTCACCTCGCCAAACACAACCAGGTAAAAGCCCGTGCGGCAGCCCATGGGGCCAAAGTAGACAATGCGGCCCGACCACTCGGCATGATTGCGAAGGAACGTCGCGCCCAGGTGCTCGATGGTGTGGCACTCGGCCGTGTTCATGACCGGCTCCTTGTTGGGCGTGGTCAGGCGCAGGTCAAAGGTGGTGACGGCGGCCCCGGTCGCCGGATCGCGGTCGATGCGGCTCACATACACGCCGGGCTCAAGCAACAGATGGTCAACGGAAAAGCTCGCAATGCGCTCCATGGCAGATCCTCTCGGTAGTCAATTTGGGACGGGCTCTTTTAGCTGGTTCGAATGGTCGCACCAATCATAACAGTCAAAAAAGCCCCGTCCCAAAAAGACAACTTAACCAAGGACACGGGCCATACGCGTCTTGAACTCGGACAGGAAGCGCGGAGCATCCACGGTCAGTGCCACAAGCGTGCTCTTGTCCGGATCGGACAGGCGGCGCTCATCGCAGATGGTGCGACCGCGGTACTCGCCCAGCAGATCAACACGCAGGTTGCAGCCGAGCGCACCTACGAGCGTGGGGTCGATCGCCACGGCAACGGCCAGCGGATCGTGCAGCGCACAACCACCCAGGTAGGGTGCGTTCATCTCGTACGAGCCAATGTAGTGCTCGACCATGCTCGCAAATGCGCAGCCCGCCATGGTGCCCGAGCCCGTCCAGCCGGCAATGTCGCGGCGTGTGAGCACCACGCGATGCGTCACGTCCAGACCCACCATGGTGAGCTTACGGCCCGAGCGCAGCACCGCGTCGGCTGCCTCGGGGTCGCTCGCCATGTTGGCCTCGGCGCCCGCGCTCACGTTACCGGGCACGGTAAGGGCGCCGCCCATCACGACCACGCGGCCGATGGACATCATCGCCGCCGCATCGCGCTCCAGGGCGAGCGCCAGGTTGGAGAGCGGGCCAGTCGCTACGTAGACCAGATCGGGACCATAAGTGCGCGCGGCATCGATCAGATAATCGACCGCAGCGTTGCCGTCGGCCGAGGTCGCCCCCACCGGCTCGTAGGGCGACGCGGGCACGCTCGCGCCGCCGATGCCGTTCTTGCCGTGAATGAGCGCGGTGGACGCCGGCGGCGTATAGGGCTCAGTCGCCTGCAGAGGACGGTCGGCGCCCAGGTACACCGGCACCTCGGGGCGACCCAGCAGATCGAGCACCGCCAGGCAGTTGTGCGCCGATTGCTCGACGCGCACGTTGCCAAAGCACGTGGTGATGCCCACGAGCTCCACCTCGGAGCTCGCGATGGCATAGGCCAGCGCCATCGCATCGTCCACACCCATATCCAGATCAAGGATCAGCTTCTTGATTGCCATTGTTCTACTCCGCTTCTCCGTCTTTATCGTTTAACTAAACCAATGTTCAACTTCGGCGCTCGTGGGAATCGATTGCTGAGCGCCCAGGCGCAACACCGTCACTGCCGAGGCGCGAGCACCCGCAGCCATGCACTCAAAGAGCGGCAAGCCCTCTAGGCGAGCCGCCGCCAACGCGCCGATAAACGTATCGCCGGCGGCCGTGGTATCGACTACCGTACTCGAAAGTGCCGGCATGCGCAGCAGCTCGCCGTCATCGCCGAGCGTAACCGACCCGGCGCCGCCCAACGTGATGACCGCAGCTCCGGCGCCCTTGTCGAGCAGCGCTTTGAGCGCGGCGATGCAACTCACATCATCCGTGGGCAGAATGCCCGTCAGAACCTGGCACTCGGTCTCGTTGGGACAGACCAGGTCGACCGCAGGCCAGGCCTCCGCAGGCAGCTCACAGGCAGGCGCTGGATTAAAGACCGTATAGAACCCCAGCCCGTGAGCGCAAACAAGCGCCTCGGCCGTCGCCGCAAGGTCACATTCGCCCTGGGCGATAAAGACGCTTCCGGCAGCCGGGGCAATCTCGCTGGCGTCACTATCGAGTTCATCGGCCACCAGACGCCTCAGCGCGCGGGCAACGTCCTCGCCCGCAAGCGCATGGTTGGCGCCCGGCGACAGCACGATGCGGTTGTCTCCCTCGCAGCGAATGATGGTCGCCGTTCCCGTCTCCACATCATCGCGATGCACTACAAAGTCACAGTCCACGCCGGCGTCTTGGAGCCCCGCCACGAGCGACGCGCCGAACGCGTCGCGACCGACCGCGCCGATCATGTGCGTGCAAGCGCCCATACGCGCGGCAGCTACGGCCTGATTGGCGCCCTTGCCGCCGGCGTTGGTGATAAACCCGCTGCCGCCGACGGTCTCGCCCGCACGCGGTATGCGCTCGCACGCCACCGAAAGGTCCATGTTCATGCTGCCGAACACCGCAACGATGCCGCGATCTGCCATGGAAACCTCCTCATCTGCGGGCCTTATGCCCACCGCCAGCCGTCGATCGTGCACTCTCGCACCCCCTATAACTTTAGTTCACTTTGATGTGGACGCGCGCTTGAGCTTGCGCCAGCAGCAAGCATTCACAGGAGCAGGCAGCTACAATGAAGGCGTGCTGATTATTCTCGTCATTGGATGATGTTTTATGGAACAACTCTCGCAATCGGGCTCGCGCGGTCGACGCCGCACGGGCAACGAGCCGGCACCGCACGAACGCGTGAAGGGCGAACGCCGTGCCAACGAACCGCGACGCACCGTGAGCCCCCATCGTGCTTCTGCCAACAACGCGGGCCGCGCCAACACTCCCGCCGCGGAGCAGACGCCTGCTCGCCCCAAATCCCGCTACATCCCTGCCCTTGACGGCCTGCGTACGCTCGCCGTCGTCGCGGTGGTGCTCTATCACCTTAACCTCACGTGGGCGCAGGGCGGTCTGCTCGGCGTCACGATCTTCTTTGTGCTTTCGGGCTATCTGATCACGCGCTTGCTGCTCAACGAAGTCGCTAAGACCGGCCGCATCGACCTCAAGAGCTTCTGGATTCGCCGCATCCGTCGCCTGGTCCCCGCCGTGGTAACCGTCGTGGTGGTGACCTGCGCGCTGTGCACCGTCTTCAACCACGTGATGCTCACCAAGATGCGCCCCGACATCTTGCCGTCGCTGCTGTTCTTTAACAACTGGTGGCAGATTGCTCAAAACGTCTCGTACTTCAATGCTCTGGGCGACCCCTCACCGCTCACGCACTTTTGGTCGCTTGCCATCGAGGAACAGTTCTACCTGATTTGGCCGCCGCTGCTGTTTGCCATGGTATCCATGCATGTGAGCAAGCCCAACACGCGCCGCGTGGTTCTGGGCCTTGCCGCGGTATCTGCCCTCGCCATGATGGTGCTTTACAACCCTGCCGCCGACCCCAGCCGCGTGTACTACGGCACCGACACCCGCGTGTTCTCGCTGCTGCTGGGTGCCTGGATGGCCTTTATCCCCGATCGCGACCTGGCGCCGGTGCGTCTCGCTCATCGTTTGGGGCTCAATCGCCTGACTGGCGCCGCCAAGCACGGCAAGAACGCCGAGGGCAAACCTGGCGAAAAGGCCGACGAAGCAGCCGAGACCGCCCCGGCACAGCCGAGCGCCCTCGTGCGTTTTTGGTCCTCGCCCGCATCCATCGATGTGTTGGGCGTCGTGGGTCTGGTTGGCCTTGCCGCCATGGTCGCGCTCACCAACGGCTACACCGCCTTCCAGTATCGCGGAGGCACGCTGCTGTGCTCGATCCTCACGCTCATGGTCATCGCGGCCTGCGTGCAGCCCCAGGGAATGGTTGCCCGCGCGCTGTCCGCCGAGCCACTCGTGTGGGTTGGCAAGCGCTCCTACAGCATCTACCTGTGGCACTATCCGCTGCTGCTCCTCATGAACCCGGTCGCCAACATCAACGATACGCCGTGGTGGCAGTACATTTTGCAGGTGTTGTTGGTGGTCGCCGTGGCAGAGTGCTGCTATCGCTTTATCGAGACTCCGTTTAGGAAGGGCGCCTTTGGGCGCACCGTCGCCGAATTCCGCGATGGCACCACCACGCCCGCCAACTGGGCACGCACGCACATCCCTGTCTGCGCAGCCTGCGCTGTCGTGTTGGTCGTTGCACTGGGCGGCCTGATCTTTGTGCCCGAGACGTCTGCGCTGAGCGGCGAGGGCGCCGAAGTTCTGAACAAGGAAGCCAAGAACACCGCGCCCACCGACCAGCAGGCGGCCGACGACACCGACAAGGACAACGACGGCTTCCCCGATGGCTCCTACGATCTGCTTATGATCGGCGACTCCGTGTCGCTGCGTGCCGTAGACACCTTTGACGGCGTGTTCCCGCACAGCCATATCGATGCCGAAAAGGGCCGCCAGTTTGATGCGGGGCGCGCGACATTTGAGGGCTATATCCAGCAGAACCTTGCCGGCAAGATCGTGGTCTTTGCCCTGGGCACCAACGGCTTGGTAACCGACGACCAGATCGACGCCATCATGGCCGATGCAGGAGATAAGCGTATTGTGGTGTTTGTGAACACGCGCAGCCCGCAGCCGTGGGTTGGCTCTACCAACCAGGCCATCGCCAACGCCGCTACGCGCTACAAGAACGTGCGCGTTATCGATTGGTACGGATACAGTGCCAACCGCAACGACCTGTTCGATGGCGATGGCACGCACCTATCGACCACTGGCGTGACTGAGTACCTCAACTTGATCCACGATGCCGTCAAGAAGGACCTGCCCGTACACCCCGAGGATCACGTCAACGATCCGCAGCCGGCAGCCGTCAAGTCTGCCACCGACGCACTCGTCAATGCGCTCGCTCTCAAGCCGCACAAGCTGGGCACCGACAAGTAACCTGCAGCGCAAACTTCCCACATCCGGAGGGGGTGTCTGCCACGGCAGACACCCCCTCCGGCAGTTAGGGACACTCCTGGCGCAGCCAATGAAGACCTCTACGGATGAATTCCAGGCCGCTCCGTCGCTCCAGACATCGTTTCCGCGCCTCGTGCCTGCCCCAAACAATCAAAACAAGCCCTTTTCGCCGCACCCTCAAAGGTCTGTGGGCAAAAAAGGGCAAAAATGAGTACTGTTACCATTTTAGTAGCAGGCAAAACCACCCAAAATGACGTCCGAGCGACCCCTACAACCCCCTAAAGCAGCCAACCTGACTGGTTTAAGGCGTATTGGAGCCAATTTTAATGAATATACTAAAGGCTATGTTCATTATCTTTTAGGATGTAAATGCTATTCACTTAGCAACAGTACTCATATTTGGCATTTTTTGTCCATTGCTATATAACTAACACCCTATAGCAGACAAAAACAGGCCGCAGCCCATCGCTGCGGCCTGTTCGGAAGCAAAAGTGGGCGTTAAGCGCTGTAGCCCATCGCTTGCAGCACAAACATGACGACCGTCAGCACCGTAATCACGCCGATAGTCGCCCACGTGAGCACGTTCCATACGCGGCCGTTGCGGTTGGCGCCCATAATGTGGCGATCCGCCGCGATAACCACCTGGAATACCAAGACCACGGGCAGCAGCACACCGTTGATGACCTGCGAGGTCATCATAATCTGGAACAAATCGACGCCAGGCATGAGCACCAACACGGCAGAAATGCCGATGATGGCCGTAATGATGCCGCGATAGACCGGGGCCTCGTCCCAGCTGCGGTCGGCACCGCGCTCCCAGCCAAATGCCTCGCAGATAGCGCTCGACGTAACGCCCGGCAGCACGCAGGCGGCCAAGAAGCTCGCCGCGACCAGGCCCGAGGCAAACAGTACCGTGGACCACTGACCCGCAATAGGCTCCAGCGCGCGGGCAGCATCGGCGGCATCGCTAATCTGAATACCCGCCGGGAACAATACCGTACCGGTCGTGATGATAATAAAGCCGGCAATGATATCGGCGGCAAGCGAGCCGCTCACGGTATCGATGCGCTGCAGCACGATATCGTCCTCGCCCGCGTTCTTATCGACCACGTTGTTCTGCGCCAAGAAAATCATCCACGGCGCGATGGTGGTACCGATCGTTGCGACCACGAGCGACACGTAGCTGGGGTCATTTTGAATGTTAGGCACGACCAGGTCGACCGCGACCTCACCCCAGTTGGGGCCAGCCATAAACGCGGCGACAATATAGGTCACGAAGACGCAGCTTACCAGCAGCAGAATCTTCTCGATGCGCTGGAAACTACCCGACATGGTAAGCATCCACACCAGCAGCGCCACCAACGGCACCGATATGCTCGCCGGCACGCCAAAGAGAGCAAGGCCGCTGGCGATACCCGCAAACTCCGAAATGGTCACAGCCGTGTTGGCGATCAACAGCGCCGCCATAGCAAGTACACTCTTGCGCACGCCAAAGCGCTCGCGGATGAGCGATGCCAGGCCCTTGCCCGTGACGCAGCCGCAGCGCGCCGCGGTCTCCTGCGTCACGATGAGCAGCACAGTCATGACGGGAAGCATCCAGAGCATCTTGTAGCCATAGCTGGCGCCCGCACTGGAATACGTTGCAATGCCGCCGGCGTCATTGCCCGAAAGCGCCGCCAGCAGACCGGGGCCCATAGCGCCAAAGATGGCCGCGATGGTCAGCTTTTGCTTGGTGCTCGGCTTTTGCTTCGTATTTTGCACGCGACCACCTACCCCATGACCGACATGGTGAGCAGCACCGCGGCGATGCAGTACGCCACACACGAGATCATGACGGCGATGACGTTCATGGCGGTACCCGACGTATTAAGGTCGTGCTCATCGCGCCAGAACAGCACCATCAGGTAAATCACGGCGCTCATGTTGCCCACCAGGCAGATGATGGCCGCGATGTTAAAGCAGCCGGTAAAGAGCTGCTCCTCAAACATAGGGGCATCGAGGAACGCGGCAGTGCGCACCAGCTGCGCGCACAGGTAAGTAACAAGCGAAAGGATCAGGCCCATACCCGTGCTCTGGAAGAAGAATCCCAGGTACGGTTTGGGCTCGTCGTCGTGACCGTCGTACTCGAGGAAGTAGTTCTTGACGAACGACACCATGCGCGAGGCCGCCAGCAGCACGAGCGGCATGGCGCACATGGGGAACACCACCAGATGCGCGGAGCCCAGCGCCGTCCCCAGCACCGTCGCCATAATGCACGAGGCGATGCCCCACACGACGACCCAGTACTGACGATGCACGAACCAGCTGAGCACGTTCGTCGAGTCGTCCGACGCGCTATCGCCCGAGCCGACACCGGCGATCTGCAGGTCCTCCTGATGCTCCTCGGCGATAACGTCCATGGCGTCGTCGAAGGTCACGATGCCCAGGATATGACGGTTCTCGTCGCAGACAGGGATGGCAACCAGGTCGTACTTGGTCATCTCGTCCGTCACGTCTTCCTGGTCCTCGTCGGGCGACACGTAGACCAGGTCGCGATAGGCGAGCTGGCCCAGCGTGGCATCGCGGTCGGCCACGATCAACGTGCGCAGCGAGAGCACGCCGGTGAGCATGCCGCTCGGATCCTCGGTATAGACGTAATAGACACTCTCGAAGTCCTCATCGAGTTTGCGAATCGCCTCGATGGCATCGCCGACCGTCGCCGTGGCGGGCAGCGAGACAAACTCCGAGGTCATGATGCGGCCGGCGGTGTTGTCCTCATACCCCAGCAGGTTACGAATCGCCTTCTCCTCCTTGACGCCCATCAGGCGCAGGAGCTTCTCGGCCTTCTCGTAATCGAGCTCGTCGATCAGGTCGGCGGCGTCGTCCGGGTCCATCATGGCCAGCATCGACGATGCGTCCGTGTCGGACAGGCCCTCGAGCATCTCGGTCATAAGCTCGTCGTCATCGAACTCCGAGATGGCCTCGGCGGCCTGGGCAGTATCGAGCTGTGCAAACACCTGCGCACGCAGGCGCGGGTCGAGCTGCTCGATGATGTCGGCAATGTCGGCAGGGTGCAGCTCGCCAAGCGTCTTGTGCGACACCGAGAGCTGGATGTTCTTAGTCGAGCGATCGAGCAGGTCCATGTAAGACCAGGCGATAATGTCCTCGCTGAGCGGCTTGCCCAGGTGCTTCATAAAGCCCTCGACGACATGCTCGAGTGTGGGGCTGATCGCGCGCAGCAGACCGCGGGCGCCAACTTCGGCACCCAGCAGGCGCAGCTGATTTTCGCCCGACATGGAAAACTTGATGTCGTTTACGCGCACGACCTTCATGCCCTGCGTGTCGACGATCTGCTTATTGAGAACGTCACGCGCCAGCAACAGCTCGGTCGGCTGCAGGTACGAAAAACGGATTTCAGTGGCCGACGTCTTAAGGTGTACACCCGTCTCGTCGATACGGTCGACCCATTTGCGCCAGCTGATCATAAACGGCGTCTTGCCGGGACCGCGGAACGCGAGCGACGTCACGTGCGGAAAAACTTCGCCGGTTGCAATGCCAAAATCGTTAACCACGCCGAGCTTTTCGCCGTCGACGTCCAAGACCGGCAATTTGAGCATCTCACTCAGATAATTCAATGGTGCTCCCCATCATTATTCCTGCGGACCGCGCGACCATGCCGGCACGCAATCCGTGGACTTTTAGATATGTATACGCATGCGCGGGCGGCACGCCGCTCGGCGCTCACACCCCGTGCACGCGCAGAAAGCACCTGCATGGGGTCATCGACTGTATGGTCGAGGTTTGGATTTCACCTGTAACCTTTCTCTTGACCCTCATTAACCGCAGTAACTATAGCATCAGCATCGCGCTGCGGCACCGAATTTATGCGCTGCACATTGCAGGCATACCAAACGCTGACGTCCCCAATGACTACTCTGTGGTGTCGTCGTCCTCGGGGAGTTGGGGGAGCACGGCGTTTTTGGGCATGGAAACCTTGGTGAGCGAGGTGAGCTTTTTGCTCAACGCCGTGTCCGTCTTGACCAGGTCGCTGAGCGTCACGATCTTGTAGCCGTCGGCGACAAGGCCATCGATAATCTGCGGCAGCGCCTCGAGCGTCTGCTCGGCGCATTCATCGCTATCGGTGAGCAGCACAATATTGCCCGGCGTCATCGAGTCGAGCACGGTCGATACTTGCTCGTCAGCGCCGTTGAGCAGCCAGTCGCCCGAATCGATATTCCACGAAACCACGGCGGACACCAGATCCATCGAGTCGATCCAGTTTTGCTCGTCAAACGCGGCGTAGGGGGCACGCAGCAGCATCGTCTCGACGCTGGTCGCCGACTTAATCGCTTCGGTGCCCTTTGTGATCTGCTTACGCACCGTCTCGCGATCCTCGCCCTTGAGCGAATCATCGCTGTAGCTGTTGGAGCCGACCTCGCACCCGGCATCGACAATCGCTTTGGCGGTAGCGGGCGAGGCCTCCGCGGCATCGCCCGAAAGGAAGAACGTCGCCGTGACGCCCTTTTCCTTGAGCACCTGCAAGATCTGCTTGGTCGCGCCGCTCGGACCCTCGTCAAATGTCAGGGCCACGTACTTTTCGTTGCCCTTGGGCGCTACGCTTGCGCACTCGACTACGCAGTCGGTGGCGGGCACGACCTCGCCTCGGTCCTGCGTCTTGCCCGACTGCTCGCCGACCCATACCTCGGAGCGGCCCTGAACGCCCCAGGTTTTGACATACTCAATGGCACCCGTGCCCTCGACCTTAAGCTTTGGCTCGATGGTCGTGGCCTGGACCTCGTGCTTTTCGTACACGTTGCGGCCGTCCTTGACCGTCACCTTCTCGCCACCCGTAAGCTCGCGACTATCCCATTTGCCTTGCTTCACGCGCTTGCCGTCGACCTTCACCGACAGCTTTTCGCCGCCATGGCGCTTGAGCACGCTGTCGTCGACGGCCAGCAGATCGCCGGCGTCGTACGTTTCGGTCAGGCTTTGATCGTCGATAAGATTCTGCAACGTAGAGCCCACGCGTACCGCGGTCTTTTGCCCGTTGAGTTCCACGTCCACGCTGCGATTGACGTAGCCCACGACGGCAGCGATAAACAGCACGAGCGCGCAACCCACGGCGATGAGCGCATAGGGCAGGCGGGACGGTCGGCGCGGCGAGCGCCCGTTGCCGATGCGCGCGCTGCGATCGCTAAACCCACGGCTATGGTTGAGGTACATCGCGCCGGGCTTACGGTGACGCTTGCGCTGACCGCTGGGCAGCTGCCCCAGGTCGCGGCGCGCCGTCGGACGCGCACCCGAACGCCCGTTTAAGTTGGATCCGTTTTGGCGCATATGCCCTCCCCCATAAACACAGCAAGCCGGAGCAACAGGTCTCCGGCTTGCCTCCCATCATTTGGTACGTCGCTATTTTGTAGCTTTTGACGAGCCTCCGCTCGCCTTTTGGTATTCGTCCTTAAAGGCCTTGAACATGCCGCGCGTCTTGCCGAGCTGCTTGCCCAGTGCGCGACTGCCCTTGTCCACGGCAACCGATCCCTTGTCGTCGAGCACCTTGGCGCCCTTTTTGACCTTGTCGCCCACCACGACGCTGGCCTCGGCGGCCTTGGCAGCCGCACCGCCCGAATACCCGAGCGACTTGACCTCGTCCGAGACGACCATCGCGCCGTTCTCATAGCCGCGCAGCATCGTCGGCGGCACCTGCGTGTCACCAACCAAAACACTCGAAGCAGCACCGGCGGTCACATAGAATGCCTGCACGATGCCCGAACGCGGCTTGAACTCCACATCCGAGCAATAGCCCACGACGTCGCCCGATTCCGTGCGCACGTCCATACCGACCCAGATGATGCAATCGTCCAGGTTGATGTCGAGGCGCTTGGCGGCGGCGGCATCGTACGTGTCCTTGACGTCATCGACCGCAATGGCGCCCTCGTAGACACCAATGGCGTCGAGCGCTACGAATCGATCGGGACGCTCGATCATGCCCGCGATATCGGACTGGCGGACCATAAAGCCGACCACGCGCGTACCGCCCGGGGTAAAGACCGGAAAGTGAATCTTTCCGAGCTTTTTAGGGCTGCGCGGTGTGCCGTCCTTTTTGGTGCGCTTGTCCTCGGTAGGCTTGCGATAGATCTTGGCGCCGACAAAATCCCCGGCGCGCATTATGCCTCGGTCGAGGGCTCCGCAGCCTCGGCATCAGCCTCGACGGCGTTCTCGACCACGACGTCGGCGGCAGGCGTCACGTTGCCGCCCGAAATGGCGTCGTTGAGCTGCTCGCGCAGCTGGTCCATGCGCTCGCGGGCAAGGTCGACCTTGGCGCGCAGGTCGTCGGTCTTGGCGTCGACCATCGGGCCAAAGTCATTCACCGCAGCACGGGCCTCCTCGGCGCTGTGCTCGTAGGTGTCGCGCATATTGTCCCAGGCGTCGTTGGCGATATCGGCAGCCATGGCGCGGGTCTCGGCGCCCGAACGCGGGGCCAGAGCAACGCCGACAATAGCGCCGGCAGCGGCACCAAAAAGTGCGCCGGAGACAAAGCTGAAAGTCTTACCCATGATCATTCCTCTCCTGCGGGCACGTCGGTGCCCACCGTTTGAATGCTGTCCATTATACCCGCAGCGCATCACTTGCCGCTCTGCTCATCTGCGTACGGCAAAGGCGCAGGTACGTGATGGTGATAAACGCGTAGGCCTACTCCTGAGGCATAGCCGGCATGGTCACCGTGGCACCCGGGTCCTCGCCGGCGCCGTCCACGAGCGGCAGGCCGCCCTCATGCGCAGGCCCTGCCGGAACCGTCGCCGCACCGCCAAAGACGGCAGCGGAGGCCTCGTGGTTCTCGGCAACCGCGCCCTCGGTATCAATCGCCACCTGGGGCTCGTCGTCAAAGTTGGGGACACCCTGGGGCTCGGTGGGAACGGGCTCGGCGGTCGCATCGGAAACGGGCTCGGCGTCGACCGGCGCATCGCCCTCGTCAGCGCCCTCGTCAGCGCCCTCGTCCTCGGCAGCATCTTCGCCGTTCGCAGCGGCAACGGCCTCGTGCGGGTCCTTGCCCTCGGCCTCGGCACGCATGCCCAGCACCAGGTTGCGCAGGCCCGCGACCGTGCCTTCCACGTCGGGGGCCGGCTGGTCGGCATGTAGGTACGCCCAGTCCATCATAAAGGTGGCCGAAGACAGCGCGCCAATGGCCAGCGCATCATCGGGGCACGAAAGCTCAACCTCAAAGACGCGCTCGTCATGCTCGCTCACGCGCGTGCGACCGCACGAGATGCTGCCGGCAAGACCGGTCTCGTTCATGAGCTCGACCGTCACGTGCTCCAGTAGGTGGCAAAGCTCGGTCTGGCCCATGCAATCCTGGAACTCGCGACCCGAATCGCCCAGGCACAGGTGCTTGGCAATCGCGGGCACCAGGTAGTACACGCGCGCCGTGGCCTCGATGTCCTCCGAGGTCATGAGCGGCATGCCGGGGTTCACCAGCACATGCGCGCAAATCTTGTCCTCGCTGACGGTGACCTTAAGGATGTTGAACAGGCCTGCCATAACTCTCCCCTACTCGTCCTTGCCCTACTCGTCGCCATCGTGCGGATCCACAGAGCCCGCACCCGACGCCGCCGGCTTCTCTGCCGAAGACTCAGAATCCTTCTTATCGGTTTCGGCCGGAGCGATCACGCGAATGAGCGAGATGCGCTGGCCACGCATCGACTGTACCTTGAACTTGTACCCTGCGACCTCAAACACCTCTCCGATGTCGGGCACCGAGTCGCAAAGCTCCAAAATCCAGCCGGCGATGGTCTCATAATCATCGCTTTCCTCGAGCGGCCAACCAAGCTCAATCGCGTCATCGCACGAAAAACGCCCATCGACGAGCCACTCGCGGCGCGAAAGGCGCGTGAGGTACTTGTTGTCGGGGTCGAACTCGTCCTCGATTTCGCCGACGATCTCCTCGACGATATCTTCGATGGTGATGATGCCGGCCGTGCCGCCGTACTCGTCCACGACCACTACGATCTGGTCGTGCGAGGTCTGCATCTCGGACAGCAGCGGCAGAATGTCCTTGGTATCGGGCACAAAGGTGGCATCGCGCAAATAGCTGGCGATGGGCTGGTCGCCCTTGCCGTCGAGCGCGGGCTGAATCAGGTCCTTGATGTGCGCGATGCCCGCGACGTTGTCGGGATCCTCGTGATACACCGGGATGCGGCTGAAGCCGGTCTGGCGCATGGTGGACAGCACGTCGGCGACCGTCTCGTCGTCCTCGCACATGGTGGTGTCCACGCGCGGAACCATAACCTCGCGGGCAACGGTGTCGCCCAGGTCAAAGATCTCGTGGATCATGCGCTTTTCCTCATCGAGCAGGTCGTCCTGCTCCGAGACCATGTACTTGATCTCTTCCTCCGAAACGTTCTGGCGGTCGTCGGCGCTCTTGATGCGCAGGATGCGGGCCAGACCATCGGAGCAAGCGCCGGTCAGCCACACGAGCGGACGGGCGATCTTTTGGAACACGGAGAGCGGTCCCACGACCTGCTTGGATACGCCCTCGGCGTTAGCGAGGCCGATGCGCTTGGGCACGAGTTCGCCAATCACGATGGACACAAAGGCGACGGCGACGGTGATGATGACCGGCGCCAGGCCGCGCGCAATGGCAGAGAGCGGCGCGATGCCGAAGCTCATGAGCCACGTGGCAAGCGGGTCGGACAGGCTCGTCGAGGCGACGGCGGACGAAGCAAAGCCCACGAGCGTGATGGCAACC
The DNA here is from genome assembly GCA_958427035.1 of uncultured Collinsella sp. Taxonomy (GTDB): domain Bacteria; phylum Actinomycetota; class Coriobacteriia; order Coriobacteriales; family Coriobacteriaceae; genus Collinsella. The sequence continues at coordinate 23,619 of CAUAAR010000018.1, forward strand.
TGGATGGTGGCCAGCAGCTGGTCGGAGTCGGCGGCCAGCTTAATGGCGTGCTCGGCGCGCTTGTCGCCCTCCTCGGCCTCGTGTTCCAACACGGCGCGCTTGGCCGTGGTGAGAGCCATCTCGGACATGGAGAAGTAGCCGTTAATAAGCGTCAGGACGAGGGTAGTGATAAGGGAGATGGTTATGTCCATCGGGAGTTTCTCGAACCTCCAAGATTCGGGACGTCAGGGTAAAACGTTGATGGCGGATACGGCAATTGCGCCAGTCGCCCGTGCGAGCGGGGCCGCGGGCGCGGTCGCTAGATTACGAAGAGGATCACCGCCATGAACTGGAAGATACTGCCGGCGAGCACCCACAAGTGAAACACACTGTGCAGATAGCGCACGTTTTTGGCGATATAGAACGGCACGCCCACGGTGTAGCACACGCCGCCGACGGCGAGCAGGGCAAGCGCGACAGGGTTCAGCAGCGCCACAAGTTCGGGCAGCTTAAAGACAACGAGCCAACCCATCAGCAGGTAGACCAGGCCGCTTACCCAGTGCGGCTGACGCTCGCGCATAAAGCACTCGAGTGCGATGCCGATGATGGCAATGGCCCACACGGCAAAGAACAGCATAGGGCCGCCGTCGTTTGCGAGCGTGATGAGGCAAAACGGCGTATAGCTGCCGGCTATGAGCAAGTAGATGCAGCTGTGGTCGATAATGCGGAACACGCGCTTGGCGCCCGCGGGCTGAATCGCGTGATAGAGCGTGGAGGCCAGATATTCGAGAATAATGCTGACGCCATAGACAATCGCCGCGGCCATGTGGGCCGGGCCTCCGCCGCGCAGGGCAGCGAATACAATCAGGAGCACCAGGCCGGCGATACCCAGCAGGCAGCCGACACCATGGGTGACGGAGTTCATGATCTCCTCGCCCACCGTGTAGTGTGGAACGGCCGCGGTCTTGGGTCGCGGCTTAGAACTGTCGCTCGAATCGGACATGCCGGTTACATCCTCCAACGTAAAGAGTTCTCAACACTATATCAAAGCGTCTGGGTACGTGCGAAATTTGCACCATACGCGCCCTTTGTTTACCCATTCTTTGCCTGTTGACGCATCAACGGCGAACGTCCATAATGCGCTTGCATTAAATGTTGATGTATTAACATCTTATAGGAGAATACCGCATGGCTCAAAACGCACGTTCCCATCGAAAGCTCAAGATAGCCGGCATCGTTGCACTGGTGGTTGTCGTTGTGCTGCTCGGATTTGCCGGCAACTTTTTGTTTGACTTCGCGCTGAACCCCCAAGCGCCGTACACCATGAAGATGATGCAGGATAGCAAGAACGACAAAGAAGGTGAGCAGCCGGATGCCGAGGACACCGAAGCGCGGGCATGGTTTAAAGAGAACCGCGAGAGCAGCAGCCTTACCGCAGATGACGGAACCGAGCTCGCCGCTTGGTATTTTGCCGCCTCGGAGAGCACCCACGATTACGCCGTCTGCCTGCATGGATATACCAACGAGCCCATCGGTATGGCCCGATACGTCAAGCGATTCCACGACCGCGGCATGAACGTACTCGCACCCGCCGCCCGCGCCCACGAGCGCTCCGGCGGCGACTATATCGGCATGGGCTGGCCCGAACGCCTCGACATCGTCGCGTGGATCGAGCGGATCGTTCAGGCTGACCCCAAGGCGCGCATCATGGTCTTTGGCGAGTCGATGGGTGCGGCAACCGCCATGAACGTCGCGGGGGAATCTCTGCCCGCAAACGTGAAATGCATTATCGAGGACTGCGGCTATACGAGTGTTTGGGACGAGTTTTCTCTGCAGCTCAAGGACGTGTTCGGCCTGCCCAGTTTTCCCTTGCTCGATGTAGCAAACTTGGTGTGCAACGTGCGCGCGGGCTACGACTTTCATAAGGCGAGCAGCGCGGAGCAGCTCAGACACGCGACGGTTCCCATGCTGTTTATCCACGGCGACCAGGACACCTTTGTGCCGTACGACATGCTCGACCAAAACTACGACGCGTGCGCCAGCAAGGTCAAGCAAAAGCTCACCATCCATGGCGCCACCCACGCCAAGAGTGCGCAAGTTGACCCCGAGCTCTACTGGAACACGGTCGATGACTTCCTCGACGAGTATTTTTAGGCAAAAAGCAACGTCTGGGGCTTTATCTGACCCCCTATTTTCGGAAGTATGCGGCAAAATCTGGAACTGCCGACCAGACCGCAGTTTTACCAACAATTTATCAGGGGTTTTGTTGCCAAAAAATGTCGTGAGCTCGGCGGTCTCGAAATTTGCCGCATACTTCCGGAAAGCCGCCCGCGAGCGCTGTGCTCACGAGCGGCTTTTGCTAACGTCGCGCTACAAAAGCGCTTGATATGTCCAATAGACCGGTGCTACTTGACCTCGATGAGCTCGTACTCGCTCGTGCCCAGGCCGATCTTCTCGGCATGCGCGATGCACACGCGCCAATCGGTGTCGGGATGCGTGATGCAGAAGGGGTCCTTGGCCTGCTCGCCCTCCAGATGCTCGTGGTTATGCTCCATCTTGGCCGCGCTATCGGTGAGCTCGGTGTTGGGCAGCGGCTCGGATGCCATGACGGCATCGGCGCAGGCCTGATCGATAGCGACCGGGTCGAAGCTCGCAAACATGCCGATGTCGTTGACGATAGGCGTATCGTTTTCGGGATGGCAATCGCAGTTGGGGCTGATATCCATGGCAAGCGAGATATGGAAGCTCGGGCGGCCGTCGACAACGGCCTTCGTATACTCGGCGATCTTGCAGTTGAGCACGTCGGCCGCGGCGTCACAGCCGGGCTTGATGCAGTCCTGGTTGCATGCCGCAATGCAGCGTCCGCAGCCCACGCAGCGATCGTGGTCGATGGCAGCCACGTGCACCGTGCGGGTAGCGCCGTTGACAAGCTCGCGCTCGCGGGTGTCGGTGAACGAGACAGCGTTGTGCGCGCAGATTTTTTCGCAGGCACGGCAGCCAACACAGTGCTCGGTCGTGACGTTCGGCTTGCCGACGGCATGCTGTTCCATCTTGCCGGCACGGCTGCCGCCTCCCATGCCCAGGTTCTTCATGGCACCGCCAAAGCCGGCCTGCTCATGACCCTTAAAGTGGGTGAGGCTAATCACGATATCGGCGTCCATGAGCGCCTGACCGATCTTGGCCTCGTGCACGTACTCGCCGCCCTCAACCGGGACGAGCGCCTCGTCGGTGCCCTTGAGGCCGTCGGCGATGATGATCTGGCAACCCGTGGCATACGGGGTAAAGCCGTTCTGGTAGGCGGTATCAATGTGCTCGAGCGCGTTTTTGCGGCTACCCACATAGAGCGTATTGCAGTCGGTGAGGAAGGGCTTGCCGCCCAGCTCCTTCACGACATCCGCGACGGCGCGGGCGTAGTTGGGGCGCAAAAAGCTCAGATTGCCCAGCTCGCCAAAGTGAATCTTGATGGCGACGAACTTGTTCTCAAAGTCGATCTGCTCGATACCGGCGTGACGAATGAGGCGCTTGAGCTTGTCGAGCTGGCTCTCGCGAGCATGCGTGCGCAGGTTGGTGAAGTACACCTTGGCGGGTGCTGCGGGTGCAGTTGCGGTCATAGATCTATCCCCTCGGTCTATATGGCGTTACAGACATAGAGGATGGTACCAGTTAAAGCAGAGTTAAAGTCAAGTACGGCACCTAGTCATTGGGGACGTTCTTAAACGACTACTCTTGGACTTTAAGGGCTTCGGCCAGGCTCACGCGCTTGATAGAGCGCGTGTGTAGCAGCGCCACGACCAGGTAGGTCGCAAAGCCAATGCCGACACATGCGGCCATGGACCAAGCGGGCACGTAGATCTCGATATTGCCGTTGTAGGCGAGCAACATCGAGCGGAAGATGGCCGTGAGCGAGCCAATAATGACCGGCAGGCTCAGCACGAGCGACGCCGCCACGCACAGCGTGATCGAGCGGATGTACAGATGCGAGATCTCGCTATCGCGATAGCCAAAGACCTTCATGTAGCTGATCGAACGGGCGCTGTGGTCGATCACGGCCTTGGTCAGCAGGTACATAAACAGCAGGAAGATAAACACCGCGAGCCCGATCATCATTCCGATCATTTTGCTCATCATGCCGATGAACTGGTCGCCCACGGCGCGCATGTCGTCGGGCGTGGTGTCGCCGGCAAAGTAACGGGCATCGAGGTCGAGCTTCTCGTCGCTCACATAGCCGTTAAAGTAGGCGGCGTCGTTGTCGAACAGCTCGTTAAAGTCGTCGATACTCATATAGATATTCATGTCCGACTTGGAGCCCCAGGCACAGTCCTTGCCCGCATACTCAAGGGAATAATGCTCGCCCTCGTACTTGTCGCTGAGCGTGACCTTCTGGCCCTCGCTCCAGCCAAACTTATCGAGCAGACCGCCGCCAAAGACGACGCGTCCGTCGCCGACGTTGAGGTCTTTCCAATAGCGCGAATCTGGTGAAATGCCGTAGACGGAAATCGTCTCCTCGCCATTGCCATCGCCGCGGTCGTATTGCAGCTGGTAAACGGCATATTTCTCGGCCTGTGCGATTGTGCTCGCGCCGTTGCCGGTCGTATTGACCGGGTGGATATCGTCGTTGTCAGTGTCGATCTTAGAGGCCTTGTCGATCAGGCCGATGGCCTCATCGCGGTCGCAGCCGAGGGCATCGGCAAGGTCATCGAGGCGCGCATAAAGCGCATCCTTCTTGTCCTGGACTTTGGCGAGCGCGTCCTGCACTGCGGTCAGGCTCTCGGCAGACGGAGATGTGGTCGCGGCATCGGCTGCCGCCTGCGCCGCATCGGCCGCGTCGTCGAGTTCGTCATCGGCATCTTGGGCGGCGGAAAGCAGCGCGCCGTCAACCGATTGCAAGCGCTCGAGTGCCGACCACTGCTCGCTCTCCTCGGCAGTGCCCTCGAGCTCCAGCGGCGCCTTGAGCGTGTACTGGTGCTCAGCGACCAGGCTTGTCTCGAGGTTGTCGGCGTAGTGCGTCATCGTGGGCAGAATCGCCAAGCCAAAGAGCAGCAGCAGCGAGGCAAACGCAATGCCCACGAAGAGCGTGGCGAAGTTGCCCAGATTGCGCAGGAAGATACGCAGGCGGAAGCGGGAAACAAAACCCATACGCTCCGGCAGCTGCAGGCCGCGCTTGGTGCCCGATTTGCCGCTCGCCTCGTGACGAAGGAACTGCAACGGCGTCTTGCCCATCTTGCGAAGCAGACCCACCAGCGTGATGAGGATGAGCGCGACGGCGGGAACCACGGCGCACTTCACAAAGATCTCCCAGCTCCAGTGCACCTGGAAGGGCGGCAGGCTGTACGAACCGTAATAGAGGCTGCGCATGGGCTCAGTAAAGAACACAACGCCGAGCGCAGTGCCCAAAAGCGCCGCGACCACGCCCACGATGGCGGGAAGCGCAAGGTAGTGCAGCACGATCTCGCGTCGACGATAGCCGCTGGCGAGCAGCGTGCCGATGATGGCGCTCTCCTCCTCGATGGTGGCGTCAGTGAGCACCACAAAGACAAACGCCATGATCACGATGATGATGTCGAGCAGCGTCATCCACATCATGGAGTCGCCGTCCACGTCATCGCGCGCATAGCCAATGCCCTGGTTGGAATCGGCATCGATGAGGTCGTCCACGCGTGCATCGGCATCGGTGAGCGCCTCTACCATATCCTGCTCGGCATCGGTACGGTCCGCAACGGAAAGGTCGCGATCGGCAAAGGCGAAGGAGTAGGTGTAGGCAGGCGCGCCGCCGGCATCCTCGAGCGCGGCAAAGCCGGCATCGGTAACCTCGGCCACGCCATAGGTGACGGTGTTAATTGTAAAGTCGGAGTTGTTGAGGAACAGCGCCTGGCTATCGGGCTGGGTCATGATGCCGCAGATGGTGTAGATGCGGCCCTCGAGCTCGACCTTATCGCCCGCGGTGAGGTCGTTGTTGGCGGCAAAGACGCGGTCGATGGCCACCTCGTCGTCCGCCTTGGGCTCCTTGCCCTCACAGTAGGACGCAATGTCCACCTTGGTACGGTGCGCATAGGTGCGCAACGTGCGCTTGGTGCCATCGTCGCCGGACGCCTTTTTGATGATGGCGTCGATGGAGAAATTCTTGTAGAGCGTGACGTCGCCGGCTGCATCTTCGGCTGCCTTGAGCTGGTCTTTGGTGGCCTCAAAGGAGGTGGTCACGCGGCCGTCCTCAATCGTGTACGCATCGCGCATGTCGTCGATAAGGCAACCGATGGAATGCGCCGCGAGCAAAAAGCCCGAGGTAAGGGCGATGCTTCCGCACATAAGCAAAAAGATGCCCAGATACTTGCCGATATTGCGGCGCAGCTCGCGCGGGAGACGTTTTGCGAGAGGTGTCATGGCGCCGCCTACCAATCGAGCTCGGCGGCCGCGACGGGCGACTCGTTGAGCTCATCCTCGACGATGCGCCCGTCGCGCAGGCGCAGCACGCGATTGGCCATGCGCGCGATGGCGGCATTGTGGGTGACGATAATGATGGTGCAGCCGTAGGTGCGGTTGACATCCTCCATGAGCTGCAAGATTTCCTTGGACGTCTTGTAGTCGAGCGCGCCCGTGGGCTCGTCGCACAGCAGCAGACCCGGGTTTTTGACGAGTGCGCGGCCGATGGCACAGCGCTGCTGCTGGCCGCCCGAGACCTGGCGCGGGAACTTGTTGCGGTGCTCGTAGAGGCCCAGCGAGCGTAGCAGGTCGTCAATGTTGAGCGGGTTTTTGGACAGGTGCGCCGTGACCTCGATGTTCTCCTTGATGGTGAGGTCGGGCACCAGGTTGTAGAACTGGAAGACAAAGCCCAGCTCGCGGCGGCGGTACTCACCCAGGTCGGCGGGCTTGAGCACCGTGAGGTCGCAGCCGTCCACCATGATGGAGCCGCCGTCGGCATCCTCCAGGCCACCGATCAGGTTAAGGAATGTTGATTTGCCCGAGCCGGAGGGCCCCAGCATGACGCAGATCTCTCCACGGTTGATGGACGTGTCGATGCCGTCGAGCACCGTCAGGCGTGCATCTCCATCGCCGTAGTGCTTCTTGAGCCCCTTGACCTGGACGTAGGCTTGCTTCATCGCCATGCTATCCCCCATTGTTAACCTCGTACTACTTTATGAACGTAATAGTAAACCTTGGCGAACTATTTTGGAGCGAGGCCTGGGATTTATTTCAGACTAGTCATTGGGGACGTTCTTAAATGACTAGTCGCAAGGGACACTCTTTCGCCACCCGACAGCTGGGGACAGTCCTTGGCAACCCGACCGGCAAGCCGGCGGTTCGGCAAAGACTGTCCCCGATGACTAGTCGTTTAAGTCTGTCCCCAATGACCACTCTTGGTCGTTTAAGTCTGTCCCCAATGAGTACCCAATGACTAGGTGGCTAGGCGTGGGATTTGGTGCGTGCGAGGGCTAAGCCTACGGCGGCGATGGCCACGGCAAAGAGTGCCGTGACGCCCAGATCGCAGGCGATGTCGCCCAGCACGGTGGACGTCAGGTCCGCGGCGAGTGCCTTGCTGATCGCGTCGTTCACCCAATATGTCGGCACAAAATGCGCCACCGTCTGCACGGCCGGGCCCATCAGCGACAGGGGCATCCAGGCGCCGCCCAAAAACGTCATGAGCATGCCGAGCAGGTTGCCCACGCCGTTGAGCAGCTCCTCGCGCGCACCCAGGCTCGAAAGGGCAAAGCCAACGGCCAGCGGCGTGCACGCCAGGGCAAACGTCGCCGCCAGCGCCAGACACACACGACCCACGCCGACCTCGGCGACCGCACCGGCAAAGCCCACGACGCCCATCATGCTCGATACAAACCAGATACAGACGGTGAGCACGGCGGCGGCCGCAAACACGGCAAGCGAACGCTGGCGCTCGGAGATTGGGCCGGCATCCATACGACGCACGCGCTCGGGCTCGTTCATGCCCGAGAACACCAGCCCCACCGACACGATAACCGACGAGATAATCGCGTACGCGCCAAAGTTGAAATACGACTCGAGCGTGGCGGCGGCCGTCGAGTCAACCTTGACCTGCTCGATCTCGACCTCCGCGCGCTTCGCGGCAGCATGCTCGGCAGCCTTGGCGACGCTACCGTTAGAGGCGGCGGGCTCAAGTGCGGCCGCAGCGCCCGCGAGCGAGATCCAGCGCGAGGCCTCGGCAGACGAAAGCGCCGCCGCCATGGTGCCGGCACCGTAGGTCACATCGAGCTTGGGCAGGGACTCCCCCGCGCGGGCGGCTGCAACGAGGTCGCTCTCAAACCCCTCCGGGATAAAGAACACGCAGTCGGCGCTGCCCTTGGCACTATTGCTCTTGGAGAGCGCGTCCGCAAGATCGTACGTGTCATCGCCGATGCCCGTGACCAGCTCAAAACGCGAACCCAGATGCTTGGTAAGCGCACGCGAAAGGTCGCTGTCATCGCGGTCGACCACGATCACGTTGGTGTCGTAGGGCTTGTACTCGGTAAGCTGCGACGAGTTCCAGCTCACCGATGCCGCGATGAATACGCCCATGAGCGAGATGAACACCGTATAGATGAGCAGGTAGAACGGGTGCGCCAGCGCCATGCGAAGCGCGGTCTTAAAGGTGCTCATAGCGGCTCCTTCCAAAGATCAGCGTGGCGGCGGCAACGAACAGCAGCGCCATAAGGACCAGCGCGCCGGCGCGGACGGCGAAGGGCCCCAGGTCCTCAAAGAAATACAGGCGATTGAACATGTCGCAGATGAGCTTGACGGGGTTGAGCCAGCACTCGACCGGGCAGGCGCGGGCGACATCGTCGGCAAGCGCCATCGCCGGCTCGCCGTAGAGGCCGGCGAACAGGGCGCACGTGGTGGCAAAGCCCGTGAGGATGCCCGACTTGGACGCCTTACCACCCTTAACGGGAAGCGTGCCCACAAAGAGCCCCAGGCCCGTGGCGGCAAGCGCGGATGCAGCACCGCCCAGCAGGCACAGCCCCTCGCGCCCGCCAAAGTCGACGCCCACGACTAGGCGCACGTAGCCGATCGCGATCACCATCGAAGCAAAGGAGACCAGCCACGAGCCGACAAAAATGCCGGCCAGCGACGCCGTCTTGGAAAGGCCGCCCACGCAGCGGCGCGCGCCAAGGCCCGACAGATTGGGCTGCAGGTCGACAACGCTCAAGGCGGCAAACTCGGCAGACATCATCGCGACCAGGCCAAAAAGCGCGTAATAGTAGATGACCGTGCCGTCGGGCGTGGTGCGCGTAAGGCTCACGCGACGGGTGCCGCCCTCGAGCGACAGGGCGCGCGCAACCGCCTCCGGGTCGGCGAGCGCCGCCGGGTTGTCCTGGGCAATCTGAGACATGAGCTCGGCATTTTGTGTATACGAGCTTGCCACCGTCTCCAGAATGCTGCGGTCGGTGAGCACCGTTGAGGCACGCGAGCTGTCGTAGCTCGACAGCAACGTGAGCTTGGGTGCGCCCGCGTCGTCGACCGTATAGATGCCCGCGACCTCGCCGGCCTTAAGCGCACGGTTCGCATCGGCTGCGTCGTCGCACTCGTGGATCTCGAGCAGCTGATTGTCGCTCTCCTTGGCAAGCGACGTCGCCACGTCCTTAAAGGTCGAGGCGTCCCAGGCCTCGTCCGCTATGACGGCAACCGGTACCGGGTCGACCGTGCCGTCAGAGCTCAGATTCGCAAACATAAACATGAACATCGTGGAAAGTGCGATGGGAAAGAGAGCGCCCCAGACCCACGTGCTCGGCCGGCGCAGCAGCGTCTTGACCGTAGTGATGATGGTGTTGAACATGACTGCCCCCTAGTCGCGCAGCTCGCGGCCGGTGATCTCGAGGAACACGTCGTTGAGGGTCGGCGGCTCGCTCCACACGCGGCCGAGCGCCACATCGGCGGCGCGCAGCGTGTCGAGGATGTCGACCAAATTGTGCGGGCTCGCTTCGCAGGTGCAGACGAGCTCGCCGCCGGACAGCTCAACCGAAAGCACGTGCTCGAGGGCGCGCAGCCGCTCGACCGTGGCGGTCTCGACGGCGCCGACCTCGACAGTCACGCGCTCGCCCATTTGAATCATGCGTTTGAGCTCGTCATTGGTGCCCTGCGCCAGCACACGTCCGCCGTCCATGATCATGATGCGGCTGCAAATCTGCTCGACTTCCTCCATGTAATGGCTGGTATACACCACCGTGGCGCCCTCGTCGCGCAAGCGGCAGATGCCCTCCAGGATGGCGTTGCGACTCTGCGGGTCGACTGCCACCGTAGGCTCGTCAAAGAAGATGAGCTCGGGCTTGTGCGCAATGCCGCAGGCAATGTTGAGGCGACGCGCCAGGCCGCCCGAGAGCTTGCCGGGGCGGAACTTGGCAAAGTCGCCCAGCCCGACAAAGTCGATCGCCTCGTCCACCAGCGCGCGGCGGCGCTTGCGGTCGTTAACGTAGAGGCTGCAGAAATAGTCGATGTTCTCGCGCACCGTAAGCTCGTCGAACACCGCCACCTGCTGCGGCACCACGCCGATGCGGCGCTTGAGGTCATAGCGGGCGGGCGTCATGGGTTCGCCGAACAGCTCGATGGTGCCTTTGTCGTAGGCAAGCAGCTGCAGAATACAGTTGATGGACGTGGTCTTGCCAGAGCCGTTGGGGCCCAGCAGGCCAAAGATCTCGCCGGGGGCGATGCTCAGGTTAAAGTGGTCGAGCGCGATAAGATCGTCGTAGCGCTTGACGAGGTTTTCGACGTGGACGATGTCTGTCATGAGGCGGCCCTTCCGTTGATTGCGGCCCGGTACGATTGCATCATCGCAGGAGCCGCCGGCGCGCACCAGTGAGCTTTGTCACGAGTGCGGAGCTTGGTCGCACGACCTGCCGATGCCCCCGATTTGCCGCACGGGAGGAATGTCACGGTTGCTCCGGGTAGTACCTCCCCCGTGCGCGGCATCGCGTACAATACCCGTATGAACAGGCTATTCGACAAATCGATCGTGCTGGCGTGCTGCATCGCAGCCGCCACGGGCCTTGCTGTGGACGCTCGTCTGGTTGCGGCGTTTTGCCTTGGCGTTATTGCCACCTCACTGGCCGAGGTCGCACAGGGAAACCGCGCCCGCCGTGTGAGCGAGGCCGCGAGCTACGCCTGCATCATCGCGGCCGTCTTCGTGCCGCCGTTTGTGCCGTTTGCGCCTCTCGCCTTCTATGACATCGCGCGGCGCGTGCGCCGTGAGCACGCCTGGGTCGCGCTGGGCATTGGCTCCGCTTTTGCCCTTGCGCTCGTCGCGGACCTTCGCACCGACGCGCTCACCTCCCGAACGCTTCTGCTGACCGCTATCCTTTCGGTTGCCGCCACCTTGTTGTCACTGCGCACAGCCCAGCTGGAGCGTGAGCAAAAGCGCATGCGCCGTACCCGCGACGAGCTGCAGGAACGAGCCCTCGCGCTCGAAGCGCGCAACCGCGATCTTGCCGACCGCCAGGACTACGAAGTCGAGCTCGCGACACTCGCCGAACGCGCCCGTATCGCGCGCGAGATCCACGATAACGTCGGCCACCAGCTCACGCGCGCCTCGCTGCAGGCCGAAGCCCTTCGCGTGGTCCACGCCGACGAGCCTGGCGTCGCCGCCGATTTCGCCGACGTCAAACGCACGGTTGACGAGGCGCTCCAGCTCGTACGCGTCAGCGTCCACGCGCTCAACGACAACGCCGTCGACCTTTCCGTGCAGCTCGAACGCATTGTCGAAGGCACACGCTCGGACGGCGGCCCGCAGATTGAGCTTGAAGTTATGGCCGAACATGCGCCCGCAAACGTCGCCAACTGCTTTGCAGCGGTCCTGCGCGAAGCGCTCTCCAATACCATGCGCCACGCTTGCGCCCAGACCGTCACCGTACGGTGCATGGAGCATCCGTCGTTTTACCAGCCCATTGTTACCGACGATGGCGTGGGTGAGGTCCAAGCAAGCGGCCGCGGCACCGCGGAGGGCATGGGGCTCGCCTCCATGCGCGAGCGCATCGAGGCGCTTGGAGGCACCTTCACCGCCGGCCCGCGTGCCGGCGCCGGCGGCTGGCGTGTGTTTGCCACCGTTCCCAAACAGCAAGGAGATGAGGGCCGATGAGGCTCATCGTTGTCGACGACGACCGCTTGGTGGTCGATTCGCTCAAGATTATCTTGGGCGCCCAGCCGCAGATCGAAGTGGTGGGCACCGGTGCCAACGGCAACGATGCGGTGGCGCTCTACGCTGAGCACGCACCCGATATCGCGCTGCTCGACATCCAGATGCCGGGACGCGACGGCCTTTCGGCCGCGCGCGAGATCCTTGAGCACGACCCTGCGGCGCGCGTGGTGTTTCTGACGACGTTCTCGGATGACGAGTACATTGTGTCGGCGCTCAAGCTGGGCGCCCGCGGCTACCTGATCAAGACCGATGTCGCTGCCATTCCGCCGGCGTTGGCGCAGGTCATGGACGGCAAACGCGTGCTCGAGGGCAAGGCGATCGAAGATATCAACTTTGATGGGGCGGACGTCGAGGCCGGCGCGACCCGCCGGCCCGCCGCCTTTGCCGGCCTGATCGACCGCGAGTTCGAAGTCGCCGAGCTCATCGCCCGCGGCCTCGACAACAAGGAGATCGCTGCCACCGCCTATATGGGCGAAGGCACCGTGCGCAACCACATCAGCTCAATCCTAGCCAAAATGGGGCTACGCAACCGCACCCAAATCGCCATCGCCTACCTGCGAGGGTAATTATCCAACGGCCGACCGCCCCGGCATAGCAAAATGGCTGCTACCGATTTAATGCCATTTCAAAACTATGCCGAATTACTACGATGAATCGCCCACCTTCGACCACAGCAAATTGCGCGCTTGCAAAACCGCAGGTAGAACGTTTGCAATATTTAGAAAAATGCAGTCATGGTCGGGAATGTCAAATTCTTCGTAGTAAACCGACATAGTTTTGTTCGGGCGGCCCCGCACGAGTGCCTCCGCCAGCCTCGCGGGACCAAAATGATCCGTTTTCTTCCGCCCGCGGAGATCGGTTGACGGTGCCCGCCACGAAATCGGCCCATCTACTACGTTTGACTCGATACCCCTGACCATACCTTCGTTTTGAACAAAACCGCAGGCGTTCTACCTGCGGTTTTGTTTTTGCGCTTTTCGGCATGGTTGGGGGTAAGGGGCTAAACGTAGTAGATGGGCCGGTTTCGTGGCGCGCCCTCCTCCCCAACGCACAAAAGCGCCACCACGGAGGAGGGAGATGCCTCCGTGGCGGCTGGGGGTAGGAGTAGGTCGGGATTTAGCCCTGCCGGCCGCCCGGGGCCTTTTGGCCCCGGGCGCTGTCGACGTGCCTAGCGCTTACGGATACCCCAGACCAGGGCTCCGACGCCGGCCATGGCGATGACAAATGCCATGAGCAGTGCGGCGGCCTGCTGGTCACCCGTGGTGGGCAGGAAACCCTTGACCGTCTTGACGATGTTCGTCACGGTCTTGGGCGTGCCGGGATCGGGCGTCGGCACGGGCGTCTCGGGCTTCTTGTACGTGTTGTTGAACACGATGCCCTCGGCGCTCTTGTCGCCCTTGGCAAAGGCGACGCTTGCCTTGAGGCTGTCCTCGCCGTCATCGACCACGTTGACGGTCACGGTAAAGACGGACTTGTCGTAGGTCATACCGACCTCGTCGCCCTTGACCTCGCTGATGGTGTAGACGTGCGTACCGGGCTCGTCGTACTCAAACTTGTCGAAGCTGATCTTACCGTCGGCATCGTTGGTGACGGTGGACTCGATGCCCTCGCCAACGAGCTTAAAGCTGAACTCGTCCTTCTTGAGCTCGCGTCCCTCGAGCACCTTGATGGCGCCGATGGAGACTTGGGTGGGCATGGCGTGATACTTGTTGGTAAAACCAGCCGACTCGGTGGTTCCCTCGAGCTTGTGCGTCACGGCCAGCGTGCCATCGCCGTTGTCAGAGACGGTGGCCACGACGGTGTAGGTCGTACCGTCATAGGTGACGCCCTTGTACAGGCCGAGCGCATTGGGGCAAGCCTCGCGCAGCGTGTACGTGTGCGTGCCGGGCGCCTCGTAGCGGATCGGGCTCAGTGTCACAGTGCCGTTGGCGTCGTTGGTGCCGCTTGCGACAACCACGTCGTCCTCGAGCAGATCAAACGTGAACTCGCCGACTGCAAGGTCGCGTCCGGTCAGACGCTTGACCGTCTTGACCTGATCGGTCACGGACGAATCGGTAGGCGTTACGCTGTAGATGTTGGTGAACGTGAAGGCAGCACCGTCGTCGCCTTCGCGCTTGACGCTCAGATGTCCGGCGCCGTCGTCAGTCACGGTGTAGGAAACCTTGCGTGTGGCGTTGGCGTCGTTGGTCACGCCAGGGGCGCTGCCGGTCTCGGTCACCGTATAGGTAAAGGTGTGCGAGCGCGGGGCGGTGGGAGCTGCAGGCTCGGACTCGTCGCTGGGCTCGTCGGCGTTGGCATCAGCGTCGGCCTCTTCAGCCTCGGCCTCGTCAGCTTCGTCCGCCTCGGCCTTATCGGTCGCATCGTCCGTCACGCCCAGGGCGCGGTTGAGGTCCTCGAGCGTAAAGTGGATCTTGCCAAAGTCCACGTTGCCGGCCGCGTCGTTGGTTGCGGTCGTGCGCTCGGGCATCGGGGCACCAGCCTCGTCGGCGGTCACGGTAAAGGTGAACTTACCCGTGATGTCGGCCGGGGCCAGGCCCTCGGCAACCTGGAGCTTCTTAGTACCGGTGAGCGCGGCATCGACGGCCTCGGCGCCGTAGACGTTCTCGAACAAGGGCTCGACGCCGCCGTAGTCGACCGTTGCCGTCAGGGTACCGTCACCGTTGTCGACGACGATAACCTTAAAGCCAAAGCTCCACGTTGTAGCGGAAACGCCATTCGGCAGCCCGAATAAATCTTCGTAGGCCGTGTAGTTAATGGTCCAGGCAAGCTTGCCGTCCTTATCGGTACGATAAGCAAGCCCAGCAGCCTCAAGATTAGCAAGCATCTTGGTGTCGTAGCGCAGCGTATCAAAGCTCACGTGCCCGCCGATATTGGGCTTGAGGTTTTCGTATGCCACAAGCTCACCCTGATAGGCGATGCCGAACCAGAACTCGCCGTCGGCCATCGGGCGGCCGGTCAGAGTCTTGGTGGCAACGACCTGAGCGGCGGTGCCGCCAGGCGTGTTGGTCGTAGCGCTGTAACTGTTGTGGAACGGCACCAGGGCCTTCTCGACCTTGTTCTCGCCACTCTTGTGGACCGTCTCATGCGTGCCCTCGGGACCGCCGGAAACGGTCGTCGTAGCAGTGAGCGTGCCGGCGGTGTCGTCGGCGATGGCGATCGTCACCGTGCGCACGGCGTCGTCGTAGGTGTAACCGGGCTGGCCGTCGTTCTTCTCGGCCACGGTGTACGTAAAGGTCTTGCCGGCATCAGCCTGCGTAAATTTGGCCTCATGGCCCGTCAGGATGTCAATCTGACCGACCGTTCCCTCTATCGTTGCAGGGGACTCGAAGTTGTTGGCCCCGGGAAGCAGGCCAAGTGCGCGAGCCGAATCATCGTCGGCGGGCGTCACGGTAAAGGTGAACTGGCCCTCGGTCATGGGACGTCCGTAGAGGGTCTTGCTGAGCTTGAGGCCGCCGGCCGCGGCGTAATCGAGCTCAGTGCGGTACGTGTTGGTAAAGCGTCCGTTTTCCTTCTTGGTGACGTTTGCGGTCAGGTTGCCCTCGCTGTCCTCGGTCACGGTCACTTCGGCGGTTGCGACATGCGCGTCATACGTCATGCCGACCGTGCTGCCCGCGTTCTCGCGAATCTCGTACTTATAGGTTCCGGCGGCAGCGTAGTGAATCTTGCCGAACTTGATGGCGGCAATGCCGTCCTCCGCGTCCCCCTTGCTCACGGTTACGGTTGCGGGATCGGGCAGTGGGACGCCCTCGGGAGCGGTGATGGTAAAGCTAAACTCGTCCCCATCCGTCCAGTCGCGGCCGTCAATAGCCTTGCTCAGGCCAAAGTCGAGCTCCGCATCGAGCGGGGTCACGCTGTAGGTGTTCTTGAACTCGGCAGGCTCGGTGCCCTTCAGAACATGTGTGACACTGAGCGTACCGTCGCCATTGTCCGTGATGGTGGTCTCGATGGCGTACTTGGCGTCACTGTAGGTGATGCCCTTGCTGGTGGTTCCGCCGTTGACCTCGCGCAGCGTGTAGGTGTGCTTGCCGGGCTTGTCGTAGGCAATCTTGTCCATGGCAATCGTGCCGTCAGCAGCGTTGGTACCCTTGGCGACGACCTTGTCGCCCTCGACCAGCTCAAAGGAGAACTCGCCGGCAGCAAGCTCACGCCCGGTCAGAACCTTGTTCGCGGTAATCTGGTCGGTGACGCTCGTCTCGACAGGCGTCGCGCTGTAGGTATTGGTGAACGTAAATGCCGCGTTGCCGTCCGGCTTGCGGGACACGCTCAAATTGCCCTTGCCGTCATCGGTCACGGTGAAGGAAACCTCGCGCGACGGCTTGGCGTCGTTGGTCACGCCAGCGACCTCGCCGGACTCGGTCACGGTGTAGGTAAAGGTGTGCTCGCGCTTCTCGGGCTTCTCGCCCAGAGCCCTGTTAAGGTCGTCGAGCGTAAAGGTGATCTTGCCAAAGTCGACCTTGCCCTTGGCATCATTGGTCACGCTCGCGTTCGCGGGCATGGGTGCGCCCTCTTCACCGGTCACGGTAAAGGTGAACTTGCCGTTGATGTCGACCGGCATCAAGCCGTCGGCGACCTGCAGGTTCTTAATGCCCACAAGCGATGCCTCGGTAGCATTCGTGGTGTAGGCGTTCTTGAACTCGATGCTCTTGACGTCCTTGGCGTCCTTCAGCTCGTGCGTGGCAACCAGCTGGCCCTTGCCGTTATCGCTGATGGTCGTCACGATGGTGTAGGTCGTTTCGTCATAGGTGATGCCGCCAGCGTCGCCCTTGACCTCGCGCAGCATGTAGATGTGCTGGCCGATCTCGGTGTACTTGATGGCGCTGAACGTCACCTTGCCGTCGGCGCCGTTCGCAACGGTCTCGATAAGCTCAGAGTCCTCGCCCTTAACCTCGCGCAGCTCAAAACTGAACTCACCGGCCGTAAGGTCGCGCCCGGTCAGAGACTTGGTCACGTCAATCTTGTCGGTAACGCTGGACTCAACAGGATCCGCAGCGTAGACGTTCTTGAACTCGGTCACTTCGGCTTCACTCCAGGCCACCTTCACAGCGGCGCTGAGCTCACCCTTCTTGTTGGGCGTCACCGTCACGGTGATCTCCGCGACGCTACCGCTGTAGGCAATGCCGTCAATCGTGGTCCCGGCGTGCTTTTCGCTAACCTTGTAGACGTACGTGCCAGGCTCGGTGTATTCAATCGTGCCGAAGTCGATGGCAGCCTTGCCCTTGTCGTCCAGGTCGGCCCCGTGCACGATCGCAGTCGTAGTCGCAGGCATCGGAGCATTGCCCTCGGACGTCAGCCCAAACTCAAACGTGTCCGTATCCGTCCAAGCGCGGCCCTCGAGCACCTTGGTTAGACCAAAGCTGGCCTTGGTGTTCACCATTGCCGTCATCATGTCATACGCAAAGCTGATCTTGCCGTTGTTGCCCAGGTAGGAATTGACATGCGTCGCGGTCGCCTTGGCGGACACGTTATTCCACTTGGGGTTGAGAACGTCGGTCGCGGTGCCGGTGTTGTTGCCGCCCACGCTCTTCTTGGTGGTGTGGAGCTCATCGATAAAGGCCAGGCGCGCGGTTCCCACGCTGAACGACAGGTTTCCGTCCTTGTCGGCAACTATAGCGCCGTCAAACTTGGCAGCGTCGCCACCGATGAACTCGATGACGGCGGTGGTGGGCTTGGCCTCGCCGTTCTTGCCCTGCTCCTCAAACTCATCCTTGTAGTAATAGGTGCCTTTCTCTGCCAGTGAATTCTTTGCGGGCTGTGTGCAGTCCTTGTCCGTGTAAATGGGAGTCTGCTTCTGGAAGTAGTAGTAGCGGTTGGTGTCGGCCGGCTCAAAGGTCGCAACCGTATCGCCCAACGCACCACCGCTCCACTTGTTCGCGTAGAAGCTCACGGTCTTGGTGCCGTTGGCAACAGCCGTATTGCTCTCGATGTAATCCTTGAGCCCCGTTACCTTCTCGGGCGTAAACAGGTTGTCGAGTGCGACCTTCTTCACGCTCGAGGCATACTTCACCTGGATGGGCTTAACGGTATCGACCGAAAGCTTGCCGTCTACGGTCTTAAAGTGACTCAGCGGAATCAACGACGCGGGAATGTTGACCGTTACGATATCGCCCTTCTGGGGATTGTCGTCGCCGGCACGCTGCGCGGTAATGAGCAGGTCTTTTACCTTGCCATCGAACTCGTACGTATCGGTCTTGGTTTCTTTGTTGACCGTCTTGCTCGGATTGGTAAACGGCGTGCCGTTGATGACGACCTCGGTGAAGCTGTCGACCTGCATAAAGTCGCCCAGCTCGTCGGTAAACGTGATGTAGCCGGACTTGGTCTCGTCGTAGCCCTTATGGATTTCGGTCGGATAAGGCGCCTCCGATGTGATGGCCTGCGAGATGTCGTCGAAAACCTTCTTGAGCTCTTCGGCATTGGTCGCCGACTTGTAGTAGTCGGCGTTTTCCGCGCGTGCACCATGAGCATCCCATGCCGTGGCATTGGGGTAGTTGCTCGAAACGGCCTGCATGAACTTGTTCTCTTTTTGGCTTTTTCCCGAATCCTGGATACCAGCGCTGGGATCCGCGCCATCAAAGATGCCGATAGTATAAACGGTGGCCTTGCTGTCCTTCATGTTCTTGGCAGCCGCCACGGCAGCGTTAGCAACCGTAGGATCAAACTTGTCAATTTTCGTTGGCGTGCCGTCGGTAAAGAACACAACAATCTTCTTGGCGTCCGCGCGACCAGAAGTGATACCCTCTGCCAGCTGCAGACCATTGTCGGCGCGCGTTGCACCAGCGGGTGTAATCTGGGCAATCCTATGCTTAAGAGCTTTCACGTTGCCGCCGGAGCAATCGGTCAGGTCTTTCATAACCTGTGTGTAATTGTAGGTGTATCCTCCGTCACGATACGTCTCGTTGCCGATATTGTTGGACGTCTTGCCCGCAAACTTAACGATAGCAACCTTATGCTGCCTATCCACGCCCTCGATGCCCTCGTTTTGTTTGGCAATGGCGTCGATGAAGCTGCTGGCAGCGCTCTCCAGCGCATCGATGCGCCTGGTGGGATCTCCACCGCCCATCTCATGATCCATCGAGCCAGAGGCATCCAGCACCATCACGATGTCGAGCGGCGTGGTAACCGTCACGGTCGAATTAGACGTTGAGGACATCGCCGAAAGCGTAGTCACAAAATCTGACGCTTTGTTTTCTCCAGTTGCCTTGACCGTCTTGTCGGTCCAGATTCGACCGACGTTTTGGGTCGTTACCTTATTGCCACCGTGGCCTGCCGCCCAGATTTCCCAGCGACCGCTGGTGTCGGGGTCGGCGACCTTTCCGGTCATTATCGGTCCGTCCATTCCTGTGCTGGACCTGGCGTTGGCCTCGGGCAGCATGGCGAATGCTGCGGCTGGCAACACCAGCACTACGGCCAGTATCACCGCCAAGAGACCCCTCGTGTACTTACCCATCGTGTCTCCCTTCTCGCGGTCTCAGACCTTGCATCAGCCTAAAGTTACGAAATGAGACACAATTAGGGCAGGTGACACACGTTCCAGATTTGATTTTGGGCGTGAGACAAATGTCTCACCAAAGTTGAGACACGAGAGTTTTCGCAGGAAAACGGATGCGACTCGGAGCCAACAGGTCAAAATGATCCGTTTTCCTCCGTCCCCGGGGGATCAGTTGGTAACGCTCGCCACGAAACCGGCCCATCTACTACGTTTGACTCGATACCCCTGACCATACCCGCTTTTCATGAAAAACCGCAGGCGTTCTACCTGCAGTTTTTATTTCGCATTACTTGCCATGGGTAGCGCGCAGAGTCGTGGTGTAAGAAGCAAGGGAGGGCCATCGCCTAGAATC
>CAUAAR010000019.1:0-42234 GCA_958427035.1 uncultured Collinsella sp.
CCGAGCCGTACGCTTGAACTGAGAAGGGGGAGGCCTCGCGGCCTCCCCCTTTTTTTGCGTTTAAAAGAGAGTTGTAATACAAGAACTCGCCTTCGTTTAGCTTGTCTTACTGTTTGGCTGTATTTTGAGTCCTTCTTTTGTATTTGCGCGATAATAACTCCCATTGGCGTTAGAGAGGACTTGATGTTTACCGTATTTGTCTTGGGCAATATTGCTTCGGGTAAGTCGACTGCCTGCCGCTATCTCAAATCTCATGGCGCCATGCTTATCGATCTGGATGAGCTTGCCAAATCGCTGTATGTGCCAGGCTCCGATATCGTCAATGCCCTCGCGGAAGAATTCGGTTGGGACATTCTGGACGGGGAGGGCGGCATTCGCCGCAATGTCCTCGCCGCTCGAGCTTTCGCCTCTCCTGATACAGTTGCGCGGCTCAATGGCATCGTTCATCCGGTTCTCATCGAACAGCTGTCACTGAGGATTCTCGATCCTGTCTGCTGCACGGTTTCGTCCCCCCGTTATCCCTTTGCGGTTGTCGAGGTTTCTGCTCCGACTGGTTTTGAGGATGCTTTTGGCCTGGCTGATGAAATTCTGGTTATCAGCGCTCCTTTAGCAGTTCGTCGCGAGCGTGCCATCCATCGTGGTATGGAGTCCTCTGATTTTGATGCGCGCTCTGCATGCCAACCTGATGAGGCTTCGCTTTGCAATCTCGCTACGACGGTAATCGATAATGCGGCAGGCGATAACTCGCTCTTTGAACAACTGGACGCATGGCTTGCACGCCATGGCTTCGGGGATGTAGTGGATAAGGATGAGGCCGATGCCTAAGACACGTTTCTTTGCGTGGTATCGCGTGGCGCCACTTGCCGTTGTGTTCGTCTTCGGCCTTATTTCGCTCGTCTACTCGTATGCTCCTGCCGCCTTCTTTAAGCCTTTGTATCCGATTGACTACGAGGCGTATGTAAAGCAATCGAGCATTTCGCACAATCTTGATCCGTATCTGGTGTGTGCTGTTATAAAGTCTGAATCGAATTGGGATCCCGAGGCTGAGTCGACTCAAGGCGCTCGGGGATTGATGCAGCTGATGCCTGAGACTGCCCAGGATATGATTGCCTTGGGTCTTGTCGATGGTAGTGAGTATTCAGCCGACAACCTTAACGATCCCGCTACGAACATCGAGTTTGGCTGTGCGTATTTTTCGTATCTTCTAACGTATTTTAACGGGTCGACGGACAGCGCTATTGCTGCATATAACGCCGGCATGGGTAATGTGGACGGTTGGGCGCAGCAGGACACATCGCTTCACAACGCGATCACCTTTCCCGAGACGCAGGCTTATCTGATTCGCGTCAATAATGCCTGGGTTCGCTATAAGACTCTCTATCCTGATCGGTTCGTATAGGACTAAGCCCACCGCCTGCGTATACTGCAGATGTATGAGTTAGGAGTATCCATGGCGGAATTTGAAGTAGAACGCGTTGGCGGTGAACTTAAGCGCTTTGGCGTTGAGGGCGCTGAGGTGCCGTTTGAAGTCGTTTCTCCCTATGAGCCTGCCGGTTCCCAGCCCAAGGCCATTGAGTCGCTTGTGCAGGGTGTGAGGGACGGAGACCGCTATCAGGTTTTGCTGGGTGTGACTGGTTCGGGCAAGACCTTCACGATGGCAAAGACTATTGAGGCCCTGGGAAAGCCGACGCTGGTCATGGCTCCGAATAAAACGCTCGCCGCTCAGCTTGCAAGCGAGCTCAAAGAGTTCTTTCCCAATAATGCTGTGGTCTACTTCGTCTCGTATTACGACTACTATCAGCCCGAGGCGTATGTGCCGCAAAGCGATACATATATCGAGAAAGACTCCTCGATTAACGAAGAGGTCGAGATGCTGCGCCATCAGGCGACCGCGTCACTGCTCTCTCGACGCGATGTAATCGTTGTCGCATCGGTCTCGTGTATCTATGGCATTGGCTCTCCTGAGGACTATGCGGGTCTGGCTCCAAACGTCGACAAGAAGGTGCCGCTCGAGCGCGATGACTTTATCCATGCACTTATCGACATTCAATATGACCGCAATGACTATGACCTGGCACGCGGCACGTTCCGCGTGCGCGGCGATGTTGTCGACGTGTATCCGCCTTATGCCGAGCATCCGTTGCGGTTTGAGTTCTTTGGCGACGAGGTCGAGCTGATTGCCGAGATCGATGAGGTCACCGGTGAGATGCTTCGTGAGTACGAGGCCATCCCCGTATGGCCGGCATCGCACTACGTGACCGAGAAGCCGAAGGTCAAGGCGGCTCTGAAATCGATCAGCGAAGAGTGCGAGAAGCGCGTGGCGGAGCTCAAGGCGACCGACAAGTTGCTCGAGGCGCAGCGTTTGCAGCAGCGCACCGATTATGATCTTGAGATGCTCGAGACGATGGGCTTTTGCAACGGCATCGAGAACTACTCGCGTCATCTGGACGGTCGCAAGCCGGGTGAGCCGCCGTTTACCCTAATCGATTACTTTCCCAAGGATATGCTCTGCATCATCGACGAGAGTCATGTGACGGTGCCGCAGATCCGCGGCATGCACGAAGGCGACCGCTCGCGTAAGGTGACGCTGGTGGAGCATGGTTTTCGTCTGCCTTCGGCACTCGATAACCGCCCGCTTCGTTTTGATGAGTTTGAGGCGAGGATTCCCCAGTTCATCTACGTTTCGGCCACGCCGGGCGACTATGAGCTGCGGGTTAGCCAGAACGACGTTGAGCAGATTATTCGTCCGACCGGTCTGCTCGACCCCAAGATCGACGTTCGTCCGGTTCGTGGGCAGATTGACGATCTTGAGGACGAGATTTGCGAGCGCGTGGCGCGCAAGGAGCGCGTGCTGGTGACCACGCTCACCAAGCGCATGGCCGAGGACCTGACCGACCATCTGCTTGATGCTGGCATTAAGGTCAATTACATGCACTCCGATACGGCGACGATGGACCGTGTCGAGATCCTGCGAACGCTGCGCGAGGGAAAGATCGATGTTCTCGTTGGCATCAACCTGCTCCGCGAGGGTCTAGACCTTCCTGAGGTCTCGCTGGTGGCAATTCTCGACGCTGACAAGGAAGGCTTCTTGCGCAATCGCCGTTCGTTGATTCAGACGATTGGCCGTGCGGCCCGTAATGCCGACGGCGAGGTCATCATGTATGCAGACGTTGTGACCGATTCGATGAAAGAAGCCATCGAGGAGACGCAGCGCCGTCGCGAGATTCAGATGGCATATAACGAAGAGCATGGCATTGTTCCCAAGACGGTCCGCAAGGCCATTAACGACATTTCGAGCTTTATTGCCGAGGCCGAAAAGACTGTGGGCTCGAAGGGACGCTCGAGAGGCGATTCGCTGGGTCACGGTGCGTTCTATACGCCTGACGAAAACGGCGAGGGCGCCGCGCCGGAGACGGTGGCGCCCGAGCAGACACTTGCGGAGCAGTTGGAAGAACTGCCGCATGACGAGCTTGTGCGGATCGTCGAAACCATGGAAGAGGATATGCGCAACGCTTCTGCCGCCATGGACTTTGAGGAGGCGGCGCGCCTGCGCGATGCTGTCGTTCAGATTCGGGCGATGCTCGAGGGTGCGACTGAGGACGAGACGATTGAGCGCTTGCGCTCGCAGGCCCGCAAAGGCTCTACGTTCGCTTCGGGCAGAAAACGCCAGGGTGCGCGGTTTAAGAAATAAAAGCACTGCCCCCGAGCTTCTCGCGGAGTTCGGGGGCAGTGCTATTTAGTGGACTAGAGATCAGCAATGAGGGCTTTGGCGCAACGGATGCCGTCGGTGGCGGCACTCATGATGCCACCGGCATATCCGGCACCCTCGCCGCAAGGGTAAAGGCCCGGAGTCGACACGGCGTGGCATGTTCGATCGCGGGTGACGGTGACCGGGGAGCTCGAACGCGTCTCCACGCCAGTGAGGACCGCATCGGGGCGGTCATAGCCACGCAGTTTCTTACCGAGCAGGGGAATTCCCAAACGAAGCGATTCGACGATATGCTGCGGGAGGGCATCGTCGATCGCCGTCCAGGTCACGCCAAGTGGATAGGTTGGTTTTACCTTTCCGGGTGCCGTGCTGGCGCGTTTGGCAAGGAAATCTCCGACGAGCTGTGCCGGCGCGTTCCAGTTAGAGCCACCCAGGCGATAGGCGGTTCGCTCGCAGGCGCGCTGGAGCTCAATGCCTGCGAGCGGATCATCGCTGGGAAGGTCGTCAGGTGTGACGTTAACGAGTAGGGCGGCATTTGCGTTGCGCCCGTCGCGAGCATTGAGGCTGGCACCGTTGACGCACAGATGGCCCTGCTCGGAAGAAGCCGCGACAACCTGTCCGCCGGGGCACATACAAAACGAGAACACGCTGCGCCCGTTGGGGAGATGGGCGACAAGCTTGTAGGGGGCTGCTCCGAGTGCCGAGTGCCCCGCCGAGGGGCCATATTGGGCACGGTCGATGTCGCGCTGTGGATGCTCGATGCGCACACCCATGGCAAAGGTCTTTTGCGCGAGGGCAACATCATGGGTTTTGAGAACCTCGAATACGTCGCGGGCAGAATGACCGCAAGCAAGGATGAGATGCTTTGTGTTGATTGACTCGCTTGTCGCGTCGTGGGACGACTGGATGTCGATACCGACAATGGCGCCAGATGTGTCAGTGTGAATGTCAACGAGTTTCGTTCGATAGCGAACGGTTCCTCCGAGCTGTTCAATGCGCTGGGAGATGCTGGTAACGACGGCGGGGAGGATGTCGGAGCCAATATGCGGTTTTGCATCCCATAGAATATCGCGGGGAGCGCCCGCTTCGACGAAGGTCTCGAGGATAAGGCGATGGGCGGGATTTTTGGTTCCCGTATTGAGCTTGCCGTCCGAGAAGGTCCCCGCGCCGCCCAGACCAAACTGGATATTGCTCTCGGGGTCGAGGATGCGCTCCTTTAGAAAGAGGTCGATCGCATGTGAGCGGCGAAATGCCGGGTCGCCGCGCTCGATGAGCAAGGGCTTAAGACCCGCTTCGGCGAGCGTAAGCGCAGCGAAAAGGCCGGCGCAGCCGGCACCGACAACGACAGGGCGTTCTTGAGGTGCGTCGGAGACGGGGGAGGGGAATGAAGGTTCATCGTCTTCTATCGCGCGTACACGCGAGCGGTCACGCTCGGCAACGCTGTCGACCGCTTCTCGCTCGAGGTGGGGACTAGTCAGCTCAACACGAAAGCTCAGGATAAAATGGACGTCTCGTTTTTTGCGGGCGTCGATTGACTTTCGGTGGAGCTCGATGGACTTGATCTCGGAGTCCTTGCAACGTAGGACGCGCTTGGCGACTCGCTTGCCAACAATGAGACAGGCATTCTCATCGCCGGCTTCATCGAGCGACGCGTTGACTTGGGTGATTTCGATCATCGAGGTCTCCTTAGAGGCAAGAAAGAGGCCGTCCGGTATCCCAGACGGCCCGAATGCGTTTTTGATTATAGACTGCGCGGCTACAGGCTGCTTGCAGCGCGAATACCCGAGATCCAGGCCCACGCAAGGTTAAAGCCTCCGCAATCGGCGTCGATGTCGAGCGCTTCTCCGCAGACGTAAAGCGGGGCGCCTGTGGTGCTGTTCACGTAAAGATTGGGTGTCGAGACGCACTCGATAGATATGCCGCCACGCGTGACCTGTGCTGAGCGCTCCTCTGCCGTCCCTTCGACGGACAGTTTAAAGTGCTTGAGGATTGAGACCAGGTGGATGACATCGCGCGAGCCGGGATGGCACCGCTCGAATGCCGTACAGACGACGTGTGAGAGCTGCGGGGCGAGCATGCCGTCAAGCCAGTGGGAGTTTCGGGGCGAAAAATCGCCGAGCACGTTGACACGCTGCTCGAGCGTATCGAGCAGCTCATCTTTGGAGAAATCTGGAAAGAAGTCGATCAGAACAGTGTCGCCCTGGTTGATACGGCGAGAGAGATTGAAGGCGGCGACGCCTGAGATGCCGAAGGCACGGAACAGCACTTCGCCATCTTCTCGCCAGAGCTCTTCGTGGCTGCGCGAGAGCGTTAAGCGGGCTCGGACGCGCAGACCATCCAGAGTTCCGAGTGCCGTCCGGTCGCCGACGACTGATGCCGATACGGGGCACAGGACGGGGCGCAGGGGCGTCAAGGGAAGGCTAAACACCTCGGCGATGCCGGTGGGGTTGCCGCCCGTAGCGATAACCACGGCCCTTGCCTGCAGGGCATCGCTCGTGCGAGGAGTATCGGCTAACGCCTTTCGAAGCGAACGGAGCTCCGTCTTTCGGTCGCCGTGCTTTTTGGGTTTGAGTACATGAGCGGGACGGTCGATCTGAAGCGTCCAGCCTTCGGAAGCCTTATGAGCCGCAATGACGTTAGTCCCGCAGAGTAGGGTGATGCCCAAACGCTCGCATGCATTGAGGAGTGCATCGCGAACCGACTCGGCGCGAAGGGAGCGCGGGTATAGGCGGCCTTCCTCATGGATCGTCATGATGCCCAGCGAGGAGAAAAAACTCTCGAGATCTTGCTCGGGTTGGGGGCCCATGATGGATTCGACAAAGGCGGGGCGGTTATATCGCCGAATGTCGATGGATTCGTTTGAGAGGTTGCAGCGGCCGTTTCCGGTTGCGAGCAGCTTGAGACCGCAGGCGACGTCGCGCTCGACGACGCAGACCCTTTTGTCGACACGCGCCGCCGTAATGGCGGCGGCGAGGCCCGAGGCCCCGCCGCCGATCACCAAGACGTCATAGAAGGCGCTTGCGTTCACTTAGGCCTCGTCTGTCTTGTGCGGGGCGATGGCCTCAACGGCGGAGACGGCCTTGGGCAGCATGCCATCGGGCAGTGCGGTCTCGACTTCACCCTTATCGCAGGCCTCGGCGAGTGACGGATTGATGGGAAGCTGACCCAAGATGTCGAGGTTGTAGCGCTCGGCGACTTCGGGGAGCTTGCTCTTGCCAAAGACCTCGATCTTCTTGCCGCAGTCGGGGCACTCGATATAGCTCATGTTCTCGACAATGCCCAGAATAGGGACGTTCATCTTCTCGGCCATGTTGACTGCCTTGGCGACGATCATCGAGACCAGATCCTGCGGGCTCGTGACGATGACGATGCCATCGACGGGCAGCGATTGGAAAACGGTGAGCGCGACGTCACCCGTTCCCGGAGGCATATCGACCAGCAGGTAGTCGATGGGGCCCCACGAGGTCTCGCTCCAGAATTGCCTGATGGCGCCCGCGATAACCGGGCCACGCCAAAGGACGGGATCGGTTTCGTTTTGGAGCAACAGGTTGGAGCTCATGACCTTGACGCCGTGCTCGGAGATCTCGGGCAGCATGAGGTTGCCGAGGGCATGGACATGGCGTCCGCTCATGCCGAACATTTTGGGGATGGAGGGGCCGGTGATGTCGGCGTCGAGAATGCCAACCTTGTTGCCGCGGCGGGCGAGCTCGGTTGCGATGGCGCCCGTCACAAACGACTTGCCGACGCCTCCCTTGCCGGAAAGCACAGCGATAACGCGCTTGACCTCCGACAGCGTATTCTCTTCAAATTGCGACGGCGTTGATTGTCCGCCGGCTGCTTGTGTGTGCTCGCAACCCATGTATGACTCCTTTGTATATGTTGGGGCCGGGGCCCCGCGATGTGACACGAGCGTCATTGTACCCTCGTTTGCGAGCGGGAGTCATTTGCGATGCATTTGGGCCGAGCGTGCTTGCAATACGATGGGTCCAAGCGAATGGGCGGGCTTACTGAACTTTGCTGGCGAACTCGAGGTATTGCATGCGCTGCAGCTTGTCGATCGTCGAGGCGTATGGGCTGTCTTCAGATTCCAAGTCGTAGCGCAGCCCGTCGGCACCAAGATAGCCGGCGACATTGATGGTGGGCACATCTGACCTTGTTGCAAGCAGGGCCTTTTGATAGTCAGTGAGCGGGGCGCCGATCTTATTAAGGGTAATAGCTGCAATCTCGTTTGCCCCGACGGTGTCGTAGACGTTGAGCTCGGTATTGCCGGCGATTTCATAGTTAGCCCAGACGAAATAGGTCGACTGATAGATACGGAAAGCGTGGCTTGCCGTATCTTCCTGAGGGTACAGCTCGTCGTTGAGAGTCGTTGCGGCGCTCGGCTGATGGTCGCCAAAAAAGACAAGAACAACCGGTCTGCCGATATTGCGGAGCTCGTTGATAAAGTACTCGAGGTCCCGGTCGGATGCATTGATGCAGGTGAGATAGGTATTGAGCGCGCTATTGGCGCCCTCGCTGGCTCCCTCGACCCAATAGTTTGTCAGCTCTTCGGCGGGAACGGTGCCATAGTCGTAGCCGCCGTGATTTTGCATCGTGACGTCAAAGATGAACTGCGGGGCTTCGTCGGTTCTGAGCAGGTCGAGTATCTTGTCGTAGGTGGCGTAGTCGCATACGCCGGCATGGTAATAGGGCGCACCTTCGAAATCGCCGATTGAAAGAAAGTCTCCAAAACCCAGCTGCTGATAGATTTTATCTCGATGGTAGTTGACGGGGTTTTGCGGGTGCATAGCGGTAGTGGTATACCCAAGCTCTTTAAGGTCCTTTGCCAGGCTGTTGACGCCATTCATCTGATACAGCTGATAGGGGATTTTGCCTAATCCGACAAAGGCCGTTGTCGCTCCGGTCAAAAATTCGAATTCGGAGTTCGCCGTTCCGCCACCGGTGACCGAAGCGAGCATGGTGCCGCGAACAAGTGTGTCGGGAAGCGAGTTGTAGAATGCGGGACCGGTGTACCCGGCCGCCTGGAGCTGCTCAAAGCACGAAAGGTCGCTAAAACTCTCGTTCATGACGGCAACAATCGTCGGCTTGATTTCATTGAACTGGGCAACGGCCGCCGCGCGCTGCTCGCTCGAGCCATACGTGCTGTCGTAGGCGGCGGCGAGCTCCTGCTCGATGCTCTGCGCCTCATCGGGCGTATAGTCTTCGGGCTTTTCAATGGGCAACTCGTTGACCATTTCGGTGAACGAAGTGATAAAACCCTGAGACGCATACGTGGTGATGGGCTGCCAACGGTCAAATCCAAAATCCAGCGACTGCTCCAAGTCGATGTTGGAAAAGCCCAAGAGCCCCACAACGGTCACTAGCAGAAAAGCGCAGAGGTTAGCGGCGATTGCGGGGAAGACATGGGCGGGCGTACGGAGCTTTCGCGGTCGGATAAGCGAAAGAAGCCCCAGGGAAATCTCCAGCAGGGCGAGTGAGGTTACGATTCCTGCAGTGAAGGTGAACTCATATCCCTCACTTACTTCCATTGCGGTGCCCAATGCCAAAATGTCGCTCGGCAGGATGGCCTCGCCTTTAAACGTTATGACGAAGTGCTCGGCAATGCCAAGGGTACAACAGACGACGGGCACGAGGGCCATGACTCCTCCATGACGCTGTCCCAGCAAATAAAGGGAGAGCAGAACCGTCGCGAGCAGCCCAACGGAAAACCCGAATGAGTTGGCGGGAATGCGATAGAACGTTTCGTTGCAGGCAATTTCGAGTGAAACGAACGAGAGCGCTGAAACAGCGGCGACGACAAGGATGTCGCGGCAAATACAGGCAACCGTTCCCGTCGCAAGATCGGTTTGGTCGATAAGTCCCGAAACCAAGGGCTCGACAAGAAGTATGACGGCGGCAGCACCGAGCGCCGAATAAGAAAGGACCCATAGGGAACAGTCCTCATTTACGAGCAATTGATTCGTAATCCATGCAGCTACCATGCCGAGCGGGATGAGGAGCATCGCGCACCAAAAGACGCGGGCAATGGGCGGTTTTTCGTTGTGTTTGATTGAAAAATACACGCGCACGACGACGGCGGCCACGATAAGGACGGCGATGAATATGGGCAGATTGGCCATGCCACTCGAAGTGATTTCAAGGGGGATATCTTCGGTCATGGACGTTCCTCTGTTACAGCAAATTAAGTTCAGTTTTAGATTACTCTAACCTTTCCACGGCATTTCGAGAAACAAAGCACCCGACACGCAAAGCAAAAGGTCTGCGAATCTTGTATTACGAACATCTGTGCGCGTTGAGTGCGTTAAACTCATCGACAGTGTGATTTGAGGTTATAGGAGGCAAGGAGCTTCCATGTCTGATTCTTCTATCGTTATCCGTGGTGCGCGCGAACACAACCTGCGCAATATCGATGTTTCCATCCCGCGCGACGAGCTCGTGGTCATTACCGGTCTTTCGGGCTCGGGCAAGAGCTCGCTGGCGTTTGACACGATTTATGCCGAGGGTCAGCGTCGCTACGTGGAGAGCCTGTCGAGTTATGCGCGCCAGTTTTTAGGCCAGATGGACAAGCCCGATCTAGACTCGATCGACGGCCTTTCGCCGGCCGTCTCGATCGATCAGAAGACGACGTCCAAGAATCCGCGCTCGACGGTGGGTACTGTAACTGAGATTTATGACTACCTTCGCTTGCTTTTTGCACGCGTGGGCACGCCGCACTGTCCCGAGTGCGGTCGCGTTATCGAGCGCCAGACCACCGACCAGGTCGCCGATAAGGTCCTGGCAGCGGGAGAGGGTCGTCGTGCGTTTGTGCTGGCACCGGTGGTGCGCGGGCGCAAAGGCGAGTACGCAAAATTGTTCGAGGATCTTCGGGCTGAGGGCTTTAGCCGCGTGCGTGTCGACGGCGAAGTACGCTCGCTCGACGACCCCATCGATCTGGACAAAAAGTTCAAGCACGATATCGAGGTCGTAGTCGACCGCATCGTGATTCGGGAAAACTCTCTGGGCCGTATCGCCGAGTCGGTTGAACAGGCGACTGCCTTGGCACACGGCAATGTGAACGTGTACATGCTGCCCGAGCGCGACGCTCCCGAGGGAACCGAGGGCGAGCTGCTGGAGTATTCGCTGGCACTGGCGTGCCCGGAGCACGGGCATTCCATCGACGACCTGCAGCCGCGCGATTTCTCGTTCAACGCGCCCTATGGTGCATGTCCCGAGTGCGATGGCCTGGGCTTTAAAAAGACAGTCGATGCCGAGGCGCTGATTGAAGACCCCTCAAAGTCGATTGCCGACGGAGTCTTTGGTAGCCTGTTCGGCAATTCCAACTATTATCCGCAGATTTTTGCTGCGGTCTGCAAACACTTTAAGGTGAGTGCCGATGCGCCATGGGAGGACCTGCCCCCGCGGGTGCGTCGTGCGTTTTTGGATGGCATGGGCGACACGAAGATTTCGGTCGACTATCAAAAGCTCGATGGGCGTCGCAGCCAGTGGGACACTAAGTTCTCGGGTGTGCGCAATATCCTGTACGAGCGCTACAACGAGACGACGAACGAGAACACCAGGGCTCGCTTGGAGAAATACATTCGCGAAGAGCCATGCTCGAGCTGTCACGGTGCTCGCCTGCGTCCCGAGATGCTTGCCGTCACCGTGGGCGGCAAGTCCATTTACGATGTCTGCTGCCTGTCCTGTCGCGAGTCGCTCGAGTTTTTTGAGGACCTTGAGCTCACAGAACGTCAACAATTCATCGGCGGTCGTATCGTCAAGGAAATCCTGGAGCGCCTGCGTTTTCTGGTCGATGTCGGACTCGACTATCTGACGCTCGATCGCGCCTCGGCGACGCTTTCTGGCGGTGAGGCCCAACGCATTCGCCTGGCAACGCAGATCGGCGCCGGCCTCATGGGCGTTCTGTACATTCTGGACGAGCCGTCGATCGGCCTTCACCAACGCGATAACGAACGCCTGATCAAGACGCTCGAGCGCTTGCGCGATATCGGCAATACCGTTATCGTCGTCGAGCACGACGAAGATACAATTCGCGCTGCAGACTACGTGATCGATATGGGTCCCGGTGCGGGCGTTAACGGCGGACACGTGGTCGCCGCGGGAACGCCTGCCGATATCATGGCATGCCCCGATTCCATGACGGGTGCTTATTTGACCGGCAAGCGGATGATCCGCGTGCCCGATGAGCGCCGCAAGCCCGGCCGCGGCTGTCTTAAGATCACGGGCGCCCGCGCTAATAACCTCAAAAACGTTACCGCCAAGATTGAGTTCGGTACGCTCACAGTCGTTACCGGTGTTTCGGGATCGGGCAAGAGCTCCCTGGTCACCGATACGATTGCGCCCGCGCTTACGAATGCCATCCATCGTTCGACGCGTCCTGTGGGGCCGTACAAGAAGATTGAGGGCATTGAGTGCATCGATAAGGTAATCGATATCGACCAGTCACCGATCGGTCGCACGCCGCGTTCGAACCCTGCGACCTATATTGGCCTTTGGGATGATCTGCGTGCGCTATTTGCAAGCACGCCGGAGTCGAAGGCGCGCGGCTACTCGCCGGGACGTTTCTCCTTTAACGTAAGCGGAGGTCGCTGCGAGGCGTGCAAGGGCGATGGCCAGATTAAGATCGAGATGCACTTCCTTCCCGATATCTATGTCCCCTGTGAGGTATGTGGCGGCAAGCGTTATAACCGCGAGACGCTCGAGGTTACCTACCGCGGCAAGACAATCTCGGATGTGCTCGACATGAGTGTCACCGAAGCACTGGCTTTCTTTGGGAATATCCCGCAGATTAAGCGCAAACTGCAGACCCTATATGACGTGGGTCTGGGCTACGTGAGCTTGGGTCAGCCCGCTACGACGCTTTCGGGCGGCGAGGCGCAGCGCGTGAAGCTCGCCAAGGAGCTTCATCGTCGCCAGACAGGCAAGACGTTCTACATTTTGGACGAGCCCACAACCGGCCTCCATTTTGAGGATGTTCGTCAGCTGCTCGACGTGTTGCAACGCCTGGTCGATGCGGGCAACACGGTTCTGGTGATCGAGCACAACCTTGATGTCATCAAGGTTGCCGACCGCCTGATCGATATGGGCCCCGAGGGCGGCAATGGCGGCGGAACCGTCGTGGTCTCAGGCACGCCGGAGCAAGTCGCGGCATGTTCGCAGAGCTACACGGGCAAGTTCTTGGCGCCGTTGCTCAAGCGTGACCGTGAGCGTCAGGCGCAGCTCGACGCACAGTAAAGAGATGTTGTAGCACCGACGCGCCACCGATTCCTTCTGATTCGGTGGCGCTTCTGTGTGTCGAGATGGCATATGCGGCGGAATTGGCCCTATACTTAATCCTTACGTCGCTCTGCGGGGGAAAGGATGTGCCATGGCAAAGGCTGTTAAGACGTCAAAAACCAATGCGATGCGCGAGCTGGAAAGCGCCGGCATCTCCTATGTTCTCCATACGTACGAAGACGATGGCGACGAATCGTCGGGGCTGGGCGTCGCGATTTCCGAGCAGCTTGGCGAGGAGCCCGGTCAGGGATTTAAGACCCTGGTCTGCACGACGCCGTCCAACGACCATGTCGTGTGCTGCATTCCCGTTGCCGACGAGCTCGACCTCAAGGCCGCCGCGCGCGCCGCAGGCGAAAAGTCGCTGACCATGATGCATGTCAAAGATTTGCTTGCCGCGACGGGGTATGTCCGCGGCGGTTGCAGTCCGGTCGGTATGAAAAAACGCTTCCGGACTCTGATTGATGAGACATGTATCCTTTGGGATACCATTTTTATCTCGGGCGGCAAGCGCGGCTATCAGCTTGAGCTTGCTCCCGATGACTTAGTTGCATTTTGCGGGGCGACGGTTGCCCCGATCACGAGAGAGGACTGAGCGATGCCGCAGGAAGAATCAAAGCGCGGAGCTCACTTTGCAAAAGGGTCGGCTCCTCAGACGCCCGCGCCCGAGGCCGCTTCGTTCGATAACGAGATTCGAAACGCCTGGTCCGCTGCCGCTGACCCGGGCGAGACGGCCGTGTACTTGCGTGCCGCCGGTGCCGGCACGGCACTTCCCCGTACGGTTCTTTCTTCGGCTCGTCCCGATGAGACGGCTGTCTTTTTGGCCGCCGCTCAATCGAGCGCCAGCGTGATGCCGATCGCCTCCGAGGCTCCTCGTGCGCCGCGTCCCGATGAGACGGCGGTGTTTTTGATGGCAGCCCAGGGAAAGAGCACACCGCAGAGCGCTCCTGCCGCTCGTTCCGCCAAGCCCACGGCTCATGATGATGGCGAACCGCTTCTTTCGGATGACGAATGGTCGCCGCTTGGTTCGACCGATCCCGTCGAGGGCGTGGCCATCGACGGTGATGACGACTGGGACCCTCTGTCGTTTTCTGCCCGAACCGTCGCCGCCAATGAAGTTGACACGGTGTTTGGCGACCATGCCATATTCGATGATGATGCCGTATCCGGTAGCAACATGCCGAACAGCGATGACGCCGCACCTGCTGATGACGCCGTTTTGGTTGACGATCCCTTTGCGATGACCGGCTCCTTTGCCGTCGTGGACGATTTGCCGCCACAAGATGAGGTTTATGAGGACTCTCAGGACGACGTAGACGATATGGGTTCGTCGGACTACTCCACGGTTGGTCGTTCTGCTGGCCTTATGACCGTGCTGACCATCGTGTCGCGCGTCACCGGGTTTATCCGCACGTGGGCCATGGCGGCCGCCATCGGCATGTCGCTGCTCTCGTCCTCCTATCAGGTTGCCAACAACCTGCCCAACATGCTCTACGAGCTCGTGATGGGCGGCATGCTCGTTACGGCGTTTTTGCCGGTGTATATGGGCGTGAGGCGCGAGCAGGGCCGCGAGGCATCGAACGAGTATGTCGGCAATCTGCTCGGTATTCTGCTTCTGGTGCTGGGCGGCATCTCGCTGCTGGGCACCGTGTTTGCTCCCGGCTTTATTTGGACGCAGTCGTTCCTTTCGGGTAATGGCGACAGCATGGATACCGCTGCGTTCATGTTCCGCTTCTTTGCTATCCAAATTCTGTTTTATGGCTTGGGCTCGGTGTTCTCGGGTGTTCTCAACGCACACCGCGACTACTTCTGGTCGACGTTTGCCCCGGTTCTCAACAATGTCATCGTCATCGCCAGCTTTATGGGCTTTGCTCCCGTGTCTGCACAATTTGGCGAGCGGGTCGGCATTATCTTGATCGCAGCCGGTACGACCCTCGGCGTCTTTGTCCAGATGGCCTGCCAGATTCCCGCGCTTGGCAAGCATGGCGTGCATCCTCATATCCATATCGACTTTAAGGACCCCGCGCTGCGACAGACGATTGCGCTTGGTATCCCGACGCTGCTCGCCACGGTGTGCATGTTTGTCTCGACCTCCATTACCAATGCCGCCGCGCTGGTGGTGCAGCCCGAGACCGGCCCTTCCGTCATCGCATATGCGCGCCTGTGGTATACGCTGCCCTATGCGCTGATCGCTGCCTCGCTTTCGACGGCACTCTATACCGAACTCTCCCACGATGCACAGGAGAAGGATTACGACAGCGTCCGCACGGGCATTTCGCGCGGTGTCGCCCAGATGCTCTTCTTCCTGATTCCGTTTGCGATGTACCTGATCGTCTTCGCCCGTCCGCTCAACATGATCTACTGCGCCGGCAAGTTCGATGAATCCGGTGTGGCGCTGGTGTCGGAGTTCCTTATCTATCTGGCACTTTCCCTGCCGCTCTACGGCGTGGTCGTGCTGATGCAGAAGAGCTTCTCGGCCCTGCTCGATATGAAACCTTATAGCCGCTATTGCTTGTACTCCGCTGTCGGTCAGGCCGGTTCGGTGCTGCTGTTTGGCGTGGTGCTGGGCTACGGTATGCCGGCAATTGCGCTTTCGTACGTCGTTGACTACGTGGTCTTGGTCGGATGCTCACTGTGGTGGCTGCGCCGTCGTCTGCATGGCCTTCAGGTCAAGTCTATCCTGCACGGCGGTTTCTTCGGCCTGTTGTTCGGTGGCTTGGGCGCTGCCGCGGGCGCCGGCGTCATGTGGGCACTTGAGCACTTTGTCGGAATGCTTGGCAGCTCGATCCTCATTACCCTGGGCTACGTTTGTGTTGCAGGCGTCGTCTCGCTTGCCGTGACTTTTGGCCTTGCCTTCGTCTTTAAGATGCCCGAGGTCTCGGCGCTGCTTCGTCGCAAGTAGGTGCGTGTGGCAGGTCACGACAACATTCCAACACTTGCCGAGCAGGTTTCGCGCGTTCCCACGCAACCCGGCTGCTACCTTTGGAAAGATGCCAAGGGCGATGTCATCTATGTGGGCAAGGCAAAAAACTTGCGTGCCCGTATGCGTCAATACGTGACGCTGCAGGACGAGCGTCAAAAGATCCCGCTCATGATGCAGCTGGTGGCGAGCTTCGACTATATCGTGGTGGAGACCGAGCACGAGGCATTGGTGCTCGAGCGCAATCTGATCGGCCAGTACCATCCGTACTTCAACGTCGACCTTAAGGACGATAAAAGCTATCCCTTTATCGCCATCACTAAAAGCGATCTATTTCCCGCTATTAAATACACGCGCGAGCGCCATAAGCCCGGCACGCGCTATTTTGGCCCCTATACCGATAGTCGTGCGGCGCGTGAGACCATCGATACGCTACGCAAGGTCATTCCTATTTGCTCGGCATCCTGTGCGGAATGGCGCCGCTGCCGCCGCATCGTCGAATCTCATAAGGGCGAAGAAGACATCGTCAATATGATTTGCGCGCAAAACGGGCGTCCCTGTTTTGACTACCATGTCGGGCGCGGGCCGGGCGCATGCGTCGGCGCGATTTCCCCTGCCGACTATGCCAAGAACGTCAAGCGTGTCGAACGTTTCTTGTCGGGCCATCGCAAGGATGTCGTCGACGAGCTTACGTCCGAGATGACGGAGGCAGCCGAGACGCTCGATTTTGAACGTGCGGCGCGCGTCAAGCGTCGCCTGGAAGTCATTAGGGGCCTGGACGATCGCCAACAGGTCGTTTTTCCATCGAGCGTCGATATCGACGTCATCGGCTTCTATCGCGAAGAGACTATCTCTGCCGCCTGTGTCTTTGTCGTTCGCGAGGGCCGAACGGTTCGAACTTGTGAGTTCATCCTCGATAAAGGCCTGGATGTCGACGAGGAAGAGCTTCAATCGGGCTTTCTTAAGCGCTATTACGACGAGACGGCCGATATTCCAGCCGAGATCAATCTCTCTGTCGAGCTTGAGGATGCTGAAGCGTTGGGGGAGTGGCTTGCGGGCAAGCGCGAACGCTCTTGCCATCTCCATAGGCCGCAGCGCGGCGAAAAGCACCGCCTGCTCGATATGGCTTCCAAAAATGCGCGCCATGCCCTCATGCGCTACATGATGCGCACGGGGTATGCTGACGATCGCACCAATCAGGCGCTCCTGGAGCTCGAAAGTGCGCTGGCGCTGCCTGCGCCGCCGTTGCGCATCGAGTGCTTCGATATCTCGACGTTGCACGGCACCTTTACCGTCGCTTCGATGGTGGTATTTACCAACGGCCGTGCCGACAAGGGCCAGTATCGTCGCTTTAAAATTCAGGCCGAATTGGACGAGGCGAACGACTTCGTATCGATGTCCGAAGTTCTGGGGCGTCGCTATGCTCCCGAGCGCATGGCGGACGAGCGCTTTGGCTCGCGCCCCGATTTGCTCGTTGTCGATGGCGGCAAGCCGCAGTTGACCGCTGCAATTAAGCAACTTGAGGCGCTCGGCCTCGATATACCAGTTTGTGGCTTGGCAAAGGCCGATGAGGAAGTTTTCGTGCCGTGGGACGAGACTCCCGTCGTGCTACCGACCGGCTCCGCTTCGCTTTATCTGATCAAGCAGGTTCGCGATGAATCCCACCGATTTGCGATTACGTTCCACCGCGAGTTGCGCAATAAGGCTATGACGGTTTCGGTGCTTGACGACGTTCCGGGCGTGGGACCCACTAGAAAACGTGCCATTATGCGCCATTTTGGCTCGATGAAGCGTTTGCGCGCGGCAAGCGAGCAGGAGATTGCGGAAGTTCGAGGCGTTCCGGCCGATGTCGCCAAAGCGGTCCACGAGGCACTTGTTGCATGGAATGCCGAGCGCGCCCAGGCATCGGCCAGCCGTTCCGAAAACTAAACGTGCTTCTAAACAACTGATATACATGATTGGCCGATTTTCAATCATTTATTTCGCGGCGATTACCTGTCGATTTCGGGTTTTATTAACGCTAAAACGTTTGACTAGCCATGGTGAACAACCCTGCTATCCTGCGGGTTGACGAAGACTGATATCTCACCTCGTCGATACATACTGTCTGGCGAATCGTTTGTCAATGAATTCGGTGAACGGTAGTAAATACCGTTCAAGCGTATGTATGTATCGGTCGCCGAGCGCGGCACCTCAGTTGGGTCCGTCGGTAGGTAAGGTATATATCGTCCGCAAGTTGCGCGGGGGCAAGTCTAGGTGCTCCCGGGTAAGATTCTCTATTGAGATAGGAGAAGACATGGCCATCATCAACAAGGGTATGTCCAGGCGTTCGTTCCTCGGCCTCACCGGCAGCGTCGCTGCTGTCGCAGGGCTTGGTCTCACCGGCTGCGGTGGCAGCTCCAACGACGAGGGTTCCGCTTCCGGTTCCACCGATTCCGCCAACCGTGGCGGCGGCGTGATCACCGCTGGTTCCGCTTACGCTCCGTCCAGCTTCGACCCCGCCAGCACCGGCTCCGCTGTGGGCCTGGGTGCTAACTGGCACGTCATCGAGGGCCTCTATGGCATCGATTACCACGACTACAGCACCTTCAACGAGCTCGCCACCGACGATCCCAAGTCCGTGGACGACACTACCTTCGAGGTCACCATCCGCAAGGGCGCCAAGTTCTCCGATGGCACCGAGGTCACTGCTGACGACGTCGTTGCCTCCTACACCGCTTGCGCTGCTTCTGCTACCTATGCTCCGTTCTTCCAGCCCTTCGAGTCCATCGAGGCCAAGGACGCCAGCACTGTAACGGTCAAGACCAAGGTCCCCAACTTCTCCCTGCTCAAGGATCGTCTGGCCATCATCCGCGTTACCCCGGCTACCCAGGCCGAGGAGGATCGCGCTAAGCAGCCGATCGGCTCCGGCCCCTGGATGTACGACTCTATCTCCGATACCGAGATCACCCTGGTTCCCAACCCCGAGTACAACGGTGAGTATGCTGCCGAGGATAAGAAGATCCAGTACAGCATCCTGACCGACCCCACCGCTCGCGTTACCGCTCAGCAGGAGGGCTCCACGCTCGTTATGGAGCTCGTCACCGCTGACGCCGTCGACCAGCTCGAGAGCGCCGGCTGCAAGATCGATAACGTCCAGGGTTTCGGCACCCGCTTCATCATGTTCAACGTCGCCAAGGAGCCTTGGAACAACGTCAAGGTCCGTCAGGCCGTCATGTACGCGCTCGACACTGAGAAGATGATTACCAACACCTTCGCCGGCCTTGCTACCGCTGCCAGCTGCTACCTGCCCAAGAGCTTCACCAACTATCATGAGGCTTCCACGGTGTACAAGACTGACGCCAAGAAGGCCAAGAAGCTCATCGAAGAGTCTGGCATCACCCCGGGCGCCATCACCCTGCGCACCACCGACAACGAGCAGATCAAGGGCATGGCCGCTCAGGTCAAGAACGACCTCGACGCTCTCGGCTTCGATGTGACTATCCAGACCGATACCTCGCCGGCCACCTACGCTGCCATCGACGGCGGCGAGGCCTACGATATCCTCCTTGCCCCTGGCGATCCGTCCTGCTTCGGCGCTGACCCCGACCTGCTGCTCAACTGGTGGTATGGCGACAACGTCTGGATGCAGACCCGTTGCCCGTGGAAGGATTCCGCTGAGTGGGCGAAGCTCCACGGTCTCATGGACGAGGCTCTTGCCGCCGAGGGCGACGAGCAGCAGAAGAAGTGGAACGAGTGCTTCGACATCATCGCCGACAACGCTGTTCTGTACCCCGTTGTCCACGTCAAGACCGTTTCCGCTTCCTGGGACGATCCGTCCACCGCGCCCAACGGCGAGGCCCTCGATGGCTTCAAGGGCATCGGCACGACGAGCATGTCCTTCAGGGGCGTCGCGACCGTCAAGGCCTAAGACTCGCTTGAGTCATATGTGGGGCGTCGGTCGTAAGGCAACGTCCTCATAGTTGAAACAAAGACCCGGGCGGCCTCGATGTCGCTCGGGTCTTGTAATGAGTATCCATACTCATATACCAGTTGGTCCTACCGACAAAAGAAAGGGGAGAGAACGTGAACAACTTTCTACGTTTGATTGGAAGGCGTCTCGTGGCGCTGCCGATCATGGCATTGGGCGTCACCGTCCTGGTGTTCTTCCTTATGTCGTTCTCCAAGACCGACCCCGCCTATACGGCGTTGGGTGACGGTGCCTCGCCCGAGGCGGTTGCCGAGTACCATGAGAAGTATGGTCTGGACGACCCCTGGCCCGTGCGCTACGTGCGCTACATGGGCGATCTGATCCATGGTGACATGGGCACCTATGGTGCTGCTCGCAACTCTGTTGCCAAGCGCATCTCCACGGCCCTGCCCGTCACGATGCAGCTGACCTTCATCGGTCTAGCCATCGGCGCGGTCGTCTCGTTTTTGCTCGGCGTCATCGCGGCACTGTATCGCGATAAATGGCCGGACCAAGTGATCCGCGTCTTCTCCATCGCCGGCTTGGCAACCCCGTCGTTCTGGCTTGCCGTTCTGTTGATCCTGCTGTTCTCTTCCTACCTTAAGGTGCTCCCGGCGTCCGGTGCTCTGCCTCACTTCACCACGAATCCTGTTGGCTATCTGGGACGCATGATCATGCCCGCTATCGCCTTGGCATTTCCGCTGACGGGTCAGATGACTCGTATCGTGCGTACCGCCATGGTCGAGGAGCTCGACAAGGACTATGTCCGTATGGCTCGCGGCGCCGGCGTTCCCGAGAAGGTCGTCGTCGGCATCAACGTTCTTCGCAATGCGCTGATCACCCCGGTCACCACCCTCGGTCTTAAGATCGGCTACCTCATGGGCGGCGCCGTCGTCATCGAGGTTATCTTCAACCTCCCCGGCATGGGCACCGCGATTCTGCAGGGCGTTCAGGGCAACGAGGCGAACCTGGTTCAGGGCGTTGTTATCGTCGTTGCTCTTGCCTTCATCATCATCAACATCGTGGTTGACATGCTCTACCTGCTCATCAACCCGCGCATCAGGACGGTGTAGATTATGGTAAAGATTCGAGAGAAGCAAACCGAGCAGCTCGAGAAGGCTGCCTCCAAGGGGCTCAAGCTCGGTGGCTGGAAGAAGATGACGCTGTCTTCTAAGATTGCCGCCGTCGTGCTGGTGCTGGTCGCCCTGACTGCGATCCTTGCTCCCCTGCTTGCCCCCTATAGTCCGGTTGAGATCTTTACGGCTCGCCAGGCTCCCGGCAACGGGTTTATCTTCGGTACCGACGACAAGGGCCGCGACATCCTTTCGCGCATGCTCTACGGCGGACGTTACTCGCTGATCATCGGCTTTGGTGCTACCGCTATGGCTTTGGTCTGTGGTTCCGTTGTCGGCGCTCTTGCAGCGGTTTCGCGCAAGGCCGTTTCCGAGACGATCATGCGTATCCTGGACATCATCATGTCCATCCCGGGTATCGCCCTCGCAGCCGTTTTCGTTTCCATCCTGGGCAATTCCGTGCCGTCGATCATCTTTGCGATCGGCTTTATGTACACCCCGCAGATCGCCCGTATCGTGCGCGCCAACATCGTGTCCGAGTACGGTGAGGACTATGTCCGCGCGGTCATCGTGTCCGGCGCCAAGGCTCCGTGGATTCTGATCAAGCATGTTCTGCGCAACTGCATCGCTCCGATTATGGTCTTCACCGTTACCCTGGTCGCCGACGCCATCATCTTCGAGGCCTCGCTGACCTTCATCGGCGCCGGCATCCAGGAGCCCACCGCTACCTGGGGCAACATTCTCGCCGACGCTCGCGGTGGCGTGCTCGCTGGCCGTTGGTGGCAGGCACTGTTCCCGGGTCTGGCCATCATGATCACCTGCCTGGCGCTCAACATCCTCTCGGAGGGCATTACCGACGCTATGGCTGCCGCTCCCTCCGCCGCCCTGGATCCGACCGATTCCTCCAAGCGTCGCGAGGCCGACCTGCTGGTCTCTGACCCCGTTCGTGCCTACAAGGAGCAGGCTCAGTCCCTGTCCGCCCGTCTTGGCGCCCTGCGCGATGTCGAGCTCAAGCGTAACGACCGCCATGTGCCCGACGAGTCCGTTGAGCCGATTCTTTCGGTCCGCGATTTCTGCATCCAGTTTGAGCATCACGGTGATATCAACGTCGTCGACCATGTCAACTTTGACGTCCGTCCTGGTCAGACCATGGGCCTGGTGGGCGAGTCCGGTTGCGGTAAGTCCATCACCACGCTGGCCATCATGGGCCTGACCGATGAGGACGAGCACCTTTCCGGCGAGGTCCTCTGGGAGGGCCGTGACCTGCTCAAGATGAGCAAGAAGGAGTGGTTCGGCCTGCGCGGTACCGATATCGCCATGGTCTATCAGGACGCCCTGTCCTCGCTCAACCCCTCTATGCTCATCTCTGCCCAGATGAAGCAGCTCACCAAGCGCGGCGGCACCCGTAGCGCCGAGGAACTCCTGGAGCTCGTGGGCCTCGACCCCAAGCGTACGCTCGAGAGCTATCCGCACGAGCTTTCCGGTGGTCAGCGTCAGCGCGTTCTGATCGCTATGGCCCTTACCCGCGACCCCAAGCTGGTCATCTGCGACGAGCCCACGACCGCTCTGGACGTTACGGTCCAGAAGCAGGTCATCAAGCTGCTCAACGACCTTCAGGCCAAGCTCGGCTTTGCCATGATCTTCGTTTCGCACGACCTGGCTCTGGTCGCCGAGGTTGCCCATAACATCACGGTTATGTACGCCGGCCAGGTTATCGAGCAGGCGCCCACCAAGGAGCTGCTCACCAACCCGATTCACGAGTACACCCGCGGCCTTCTGGGTTCCGTCCTGTCCATCGAGAGCGGTTCGGGCCGCCTGCACCAGGTGCCCGGCGCCGTTCCGAGCCCGCGCGATTTCCCCAAGGGCGATCGCTTCGCGCCCCGCTCGAGCCATCCGCGCATTGGCCTGGACACCCGTCCGGTCTTCAAGCGCGTGCCCGGCACCGAGCACTTCTATTCCGAGCTCCCCGATGAGGTGCTCAAGGCAAATGGTTTGACCCCTCACGCGGAGGTGATGTAGATGAGCGAGACCGCAGTCAACGGCGTCGAGCCGATCATCTTCCTTGATGACGTCCACGTCACCTTTAGGACCCGTACCGGCTCGATTCTGCACCCCAACCTGGTTCACGCCGTCCAGGGTGTAACGATTAAGCTCATGCCCGGCCAGACGATCGGCATCGTCGGCGAGTCCGGTTGCGGAAAGTCAACCACCGCCAACGTCATGTGCGGCCTGCAGGCCCCCACGAGCGGCAAGGTCTACTTTAAGGGCAAGGACGTTACCAAGCGTACCGCCGAGGACCGTCGCCACATGGGTCGCGTCATCTCGGTCGTGTTCCAGAACCCGGCCACGGCGCTCAACCCCCGCATGGTCGTTCGCGAGCAACTGCTCGACCCCATGCGCGTCCACAACTTGGGTACCGAGGCCGAGCAGGAGAAGCGCGTCAAGGAGCTCTTGGAGCTCACCGGTCTGCCCAGCTCCGCCGCCGAGGTTCTTCCCGGCCAGCTTTCGGGCGGCCAGCGCCAGCGCGTGGCTATCGCGCGTGCCCTGTCGCTGAACCCCGATGCCATCATCGCCGACGAGCCCACCTCGGCTCTGGACGTTTCGGTCCGCGCGCAGATTCTGAACCTGCTGACCGACCTTAAGAAGGAGCTCGGCCTGGCCATGGTGTTCATCAGCCATGACATCCAGACGGTCCGCTATATCTCTGACGACATCATCGTTATGAATGGCGGCAAGATCGTTGAGCAGGGCGAGGCCAAGCAGGTTTTCCAGCACCCCCAGGACCCCTACACCAAGATGCTGCTCGGCGCTGCGCCGTCGCTGCTGCATCCCAAGCTCGGCGAGTAGCCT
The DNA here is from genome assembly GCA_958427035.1 of uncultured Collinsella sp. Taxonomy (GTDB): domain Bacteria; phylum Actinomycetota; class Coriobacteriia; order Coriobacteriales; family Coriobacteriaceae; genus Collinsella. The sequence continues at coordinate 23,772 of CAUAAR010000019.1, forward strand.
CGCTTTCCCTCCCGTGCGCCCGGTTCCCTTGCCGGGCGCACCTCCGTTGCGATTTCGAAAGGCTGGGTTCACGAGCCATGCCAAGTGCTCAGGAGCTACAACAGCAATTTGGTGAATATCGAGGCGCTATGCCCCGTCCATCGGATTTCGATCTCTTTTGGAAGGACCGCATGGCCGAGGCCGAGGCCGTCGAGCTCGACTACGCGATCGAGGCGGCTTCGGTTGCGGATTCCGCGACCTGTCGGTTTTTCGATCTCTGGTATACCGGCATGTGTGGTGCACGCCTGCATGCCAAGTACCTCAAGCCGGTCTCGGAGGAGCCCGTGCCGCTGGTGCTTCAGTTCCATGGGTATCCGGGTGCGAGCCGCAGCTGGTTTGAGCAGGCGTCGTTTGCGGGCATGGGCATGGCGCTCATTGCTCTCGATTGTCCCGGCCAAGGAGGCCCCTCCGAGGACATTGGTGGATTTGAGGGCACGACGGTCGCGGGCCATATCGTTGCCGGTATCGACGGCGACCCGGCCAACCTCTATTATGTCCGCCTACATCAGGATATCCGCATTCTGTGCCGCATCGTTCGCGAGCTCGGGGGCATCGATCTTACCCGCGTGTATGTGAACGGCGCATCGCAGGGTGGCGGTTTGGGTATTGCGACCTGCGCGCTTAACAGCGAGCTTATCAATCGCGCGGCCATCCTCTATCCCTTCTTATCGGACTTCCGCCTGGTTTGGGATCTGGACGCCGACGATATTGCCTACGAGGGTCTGCGCTATTGGTCGCGTTGGTTTGACGAGGACTCGACTCGTATCGAGGAAGCCTATGCCAAACTGGCGTACTTCGATTCCAAGAACTTTGCCCCCATGGTCAAATGTCCCGTTCTGTTTGGCACGGGCACAGCCGATATCGTCTGTCCGCCGGCGACGCAGTTTGCGGTCTACAACAACCTGACCTGTGAAAAGCGTCATGAGTTCTTTGAAGGTTTTGGCCACGAGGAGATTCAGGACTTTGATGATCTGATCATTTCGTTTTTCTGCGAGGGAGGGGAGGCTCATGTCTAAGTGCGAGAGCAATGTTGACGAGCTGATAGTCCCCGGGCTCGTGGGAATTCCTGGAACGGTTTCGTCAAGGCTCGCAGAATATCGGGACTGGCACGGTGATGTCCAAGCAGATATTTCTGATTTAGAGGCATGCGCTTCGAATCTTGAGATTCAAGGCCTGGCCATTACGGCGATTGACTTTGTTAACCCCTGCGCCCGTTACTCGGAGGTTTCCTTTGAACTCGGTGACGATGCGGTCCACGCTCGTTTGATTGAGCCAGTTGGTCGTGCCCGAGTATCTGAGCGCGTGCCACTGTGCCTGATGTTTCACGACATCGATCGGCCTGTGCGTGGCTGGCATCACATGACGAGATTTGCCGCCATGGGGTATGCCGTTCTCGCGCTGGATGACGATGTTGCTGGTGCGGACGATCTGCAGCAGGGGATTACCTCGCCCGCTTTTGTCGAGCGCGTCCGTTGGGGCTGCGCGTTGGCGAAGGTCGCGCGCAATCTTGATGGCGTGGATCCCGACCGCATCTTTGCATGGGGCGAGGGTCTTGGCGGCGGAGTTGCGCTGGCGGTTTCTGCTCTGGACGAGCAGGGCCTTGCCTGCACGGCGGTTGCCAATCCAGTTCCCGGTGGCCTCGAGGCGCTGTCGTCTCGGGCGCGCGGATCGGCGCTCATAGGCACATCGCTTATGGATACCGTGAGCGACCCCAAGGGACAGTTTGCCGTATTCAACGGTCTTGAGTGTGACCGGAGGCATATCATCTATGCCAAATACGCTCACGAGCGCATCAATGCGTTCGAAAACGAAGTGGTCGACTTCTTTAACCAAACGTTCTACCCGTGTTCTTTGGCCTAGACGGCCTGGACACTGCCAACAAGAGTGGGTGGCATAGGGCCGCTCGCCAGACAACTAAGGAGATTCTTGTGGCAACTCAGAAATTCACCGGCGTTATCCCTCCCGTCGTTGTTCCCGATACCGAAGATCACCAGCTCGATGTTGCCTCCTTTGAGCGCAGCATCAACCGCATGATCGATGCCGGCGTCGATGGCCTGTTCTTCCTGGGATCCTCGGGCGAGGTCGTCTTCTCCACCGACGAGCGTCGTCGCCAGATCGTCGCCGAGGCCGTGCGCATCGTCGACCACCGCGTTCCCGTTCTGGTCGGCATCATCGACACCGAGACCGAGCGCATGATCGAGCACGGTAAGGTCGCTCAGGAGCTGGGCGCCGATGCGCTTGTCGCTACCTGCCCGTTCTATGCCCTGCAGGGCATGACCGAGGTCGAGGAGCACTTCCGCATCCTGCACGAGGAACTCGACCTGCCCATCTTCGCCTACGACATCCCCGTGTGCGTCCACACCAAGCTCCCCTGGAAGCTCCTTGCTAAGCTCGGCGCCGAGGGCGTCCTGGCTGGCGTCAAGGATTCCTCGGGCGATGACATCTCGTTCCGCTACCTCGTTCAGGAGAACGAGAAGAACGGCCATCCGATGAGCATCCTCACCGGTCACGAGGTCGTTGTCGACGGCGCTTACCTCGGTGGCGCCGACGGTTCTGTCCCGGGTCTCGCTAACGTTGAGCCCGAGGGCTACGTGCGCCAGTGGAAGGCCGCTCAGGCCGGCGACTGGGCTACCGTCAAGGCCGAGCAGGATCGCCTCAACGAGATTTCCCACATCTGGGATGTCACCTCGGGCGTTCAGGGCTATGCCGGCGGCGTTGGTGCCTTCAAGACCGCTATGAATCTCATGGGCATCTTCGACAGCCCGACCATGCCGCGCCCGGTGAAGGCCATGACCGGCGAGAACGTCGAGGCGATTAAGAAGGTCCTCCAGGACAACGGTCTCCTGTAAAGCTTCCCCAGGCACCCGATCTTGGGGCTCAAATGGTCGGGCGTGACCCATTAGGTCAACGCCCGACCACTTTCACCCCAACCTCGGGCACCTGGGAAACCTTTATCATGCTGCGGCGATAACACCGCCTTCATTTCCTGTAGTTGTTTTTATCTCCTAAGGAGAACGACATGGAGAACAAGTACGTCTGCTCTGTCGACATCGGCGGAACTAAGATCGCGACCGCCATTATGGAGTACCCGGCTGACGGCAGCGTGCCCCATCCCGTATTTGAGGCCGAGGTTCCTACTGAGGCCCAGGAGGGCGGCGAGGCCGTCTTCCAGCGTATCGAGGCGTCCATCAAGGCCGCTCTTGAGGCGAATCCCGATGTCGAGGTCCTCGGTGTCGGTATCGGTGCCGCAGGCGTCGTCGATCCCAAGACGGGCGCCATCGCGTATGCCAACGAGATCATGCCCGGCTGGTCCGGCGTTCAGTTGGGGCCGCGCCTGCGCGAGGACCTTGGTCTCCCCGTTGCCGTGGTGGGCGACGTGCAGGCTCATGCTCTGGGCGAGGCCCACTGGGGCGTCGGCAAGGGCAAGTTCTCCGTCTTGTGTCTGGGCATCGGTACGGGCATCGGCGGCGCATATGTCGAGAACGGCCGCGTGATGCAGGGCTTCCATGGTGCTGCCGGCCATATGGGCCACATCGAGTGTTCGGCTGCCGCCGGCATTCCCTGCGCCTGCGGGCGTTCTGGCCATCTTGAGTCGGTAGCCTCGGGCACCTCGATTGGCCGTATGTACGACGAGCGCTTCGGTCGCGTCGACCCCAGCCGTCCTTCGGTCGGTCGCGACGTGAACGACCTGTGCCGTGCTGGCGACGCAAAGGCGACCGAGGTCATCCATGACGCCGGCTTTGCGCTGGGTGCCAGCTTGGGCTCGCTCGCTAACATCCTGGACCCTGAGGTCATCGTGCTTTCGGGTGGCGTGATTCACCAAGGTCCCGATTGGCGTTCACAGACGTGGAAGGATTCGGTGCACGAGGGCTATGCCAGCCAGGCGCTCGACCCGCTTCAGGACACGCCGATCCTCATCGGTTCTCTGGAGGGCGATGCTCCGCTCATCGGTGCCGCCGAACACCTTCTTGCATCGTTGAAGTAAACATAACTACCAAGTGCGCCTTCTGAGGTGCCGCAGATTGACGTGAAAGAGGAGCGAAGCGTACTTCGGTACGCGAGCGACGGTTTGAACGTCAAGGTGCGGTGTCTCAGAAGGCTGTTTTGAGAAAGGTTGAGTCGAACATGACCGTTGATCCTTTGATCCAGTCCCTGAAGGGCAAGCTCGTCGTGAGCGTTCAGGCGTATATGGGCGAGCCGCTTCGTACGCCCGAGACCATGGCTCAAATGTCTCGCGCTTGCGAGCTTGGCGGCGCCGCCGCCATTCGCTGCCAGGGTCTTGCCGACATTGCCGCCATTAAGGGTCGCTGTGAGGTTCCTGTCATCGGCCTGTGGAAGGATGGGCACGAGGGCGTTTACATCACGCCGACGCTGCGCCACGCTCGCGCCTGCGTTGCTGCGGGTGCCGATATCGTGGCGATCGACGCCACCGATCGCCCACGTCCCGATGGCAAGACCGTCGAGGACACCTTCCGCCCGCTGCACGAGGAGGGTGTGCTCCTGATGGCGGATTGTGCCACTATCGAGGACATTCGCCGTGCGGTCGATATGGGCTTCGACCTGGTATCCACCACGCTTTCTCACGGTGTCGCCGCTATCGACTGCACCATGGCCGATGGCCCCGATCTGCCGCTCCTGCGTCAGGCGACCGAGGAATTCCCCGGCCTTCCCATCATCTGCGAGGGCCGCGTGCACACGCCCGAGGAGGCCCGCGCCGCGATTGATGCGGGCGCCTGGGCCGTTGTCGTCGGCACCGCTATTACGCACCCCACGAGTATTACAAGTTGGTTCAAGGCTGCGCTTGAGGCGTAAGACAGGCCTCGTATCCACTTGGGGCGGTATACTCAATAAAGGCAATTGATCGCGCGGGATCCGCTGGCCGGATCCCGCGCTTGTTTTAGGAGGCACACATGCAAAAGGGAGATGCCATGGATGCGGCGGAGCGCTCGGAGCGCATCCCCGATATCGTCATCATCACCGGAATGTCCGGATCGGGCCGAACGCAGGCCATGCATGTGTTCGAGGACATGGGCTACTTTTGCATCGACAACTTGCCCCCACGCCTGATCGCCCAGCTTGCCGAACTCGTCGGCATCAATACGGGCGTGGGCAGGCATCTTGCCGTCACCTGCGACCTGCGCAGCCAGGGCTTGTTCGATGAGCTGCTCGATGCCGTTGCCGCACTCGAGGAGCGCGAGATGAGCTGTGACATCGTGTTTCTCGAGGCCTCTGACGAGGTGCTGATCCGTCGTTATAGCGAAAACCGCCGCCGCCACCCCATTGCCAAGCCGGGGGAGACTACGGCCGATGCGATTCAGCGCGAGCGCCTGCAGCTGCAGGGCGTTCGCGACCGAGCCGATATGATTATCGACACGAGCCGTCTGCGCACCTCTGCGCTGCGCAACAAGCTGCGTATGGCATTTTCCGAGCTGTCCGACCAGCAGCTCATGGACGTTCACGTGTTCTCGTTTGGCTTTAAGCACGGCATGCCCGTCGAGGCGGACATTATGATCGACGTTCGCTTCCTGCCCAATCCGTTCTACGATCCCGAGATGCGCACCATGACCGGTCTCGATAAGAAAGTCTCTGACTTTGTTTTGGACCATCCCAAGACCCAGGAGTTCTGGAAGGCTTGGACGCAGCTGCTCGATACGGTCATGCCCGGCTATATCGCGGAGGGCAAGCCACAGCTTTCTATTGCCATCGGCTGCACGGGCGGTCAACACCGCAGCGTTGCCATCGCCGAGGCCACGGCACGTTATTTGGAAGGCGCCCAATATCACGTGAGCATTTCCCATCGCGACCTGTCGCGCGCCAACACGAAAGCATAGGTCTGCATGTCGTTTACCGCCGAGGTGCGTGACGAGCTCGCGCGCTGCGAACCCGAATGTGAATACTGCGATTTGTCGACGCTTGCCGCCCTGACGCGTGTGAGCGGTACACTTTCGCTGGCCGGCTCCGGGCGGTATCGTTTGACGGTCGCGACCGAGACGGGTGCCGTCGCGCGCACGATGATCACACTGACGCATCGCATCCTTAAGCTCAAAACGGAATTCACCGTTCGTAAATCGGTCTTGCATAAGGTCCGTAACTATCTCATTACCCTGCCCGATCAGCCCGACCTGGACAAGGCTCTGGTGCTGCTGGGCATTCTCGACCGCAGGGGAGGGCTCGTCGCTGGTGTTCCCCGGCACATCGTTGCCCGTCCCTGCTGCAGGCTTGCCTACATCCGCGGCGCGCTCATCGCCGGCGGTTTCGTGGCCGATCCACGCGGCGATTTTCATTTGGAGATTGCGGTGCAGGGCGAGCAGTATGCCCGGGGGCTTTGCGATCTATTGGAGCAGATTGGGGTCCATGCGCGCGTTAACGCGCGGCGCGGATCCTTTGCCGTCTACATTAAGAGCGCCGAGGAGATCGAGCAGCTTCTAAAGCTGGTCGGCGCCAAGCGCAGCGTTGCCGAGATCGAGGAAGCGCGCGCGGTCAAATTGGTTAAGAACGACGTAAACCGTCGCGTGAATGCCGAGCTGGCCAATCAGACCAGAAGTGCGGGTGCCGCCCAGCATCAGCTTGCGTTGATCGATGAGCTCGAACAGCGGGGTTTGCGCGACACGCTTCCGGACGCCTTGGCGGTCTTTTGCGACCTGCGCGAGCGCTATCCTGATCTGTCACTGCGCGATCTGGGGGAGATGGCTGACCCTCCCTTGTCGAAGTCGGCCCTCTACCATCGAGTTTTGAGGCTTGAAAAGCTTATTGAAGCAAACAGGTAGTTGAGCGAAACTGCTTATATAGGGATTGAACTGCTGTTTTACTCTTTAAAACGTTTTAACGTAAATTTGATTTTCAATTTCGAGCATTCTCGTGAAATTCAAGTCAAAAAAAAGGTATATTAGGCGAGTGGTTAGTTTGTGGGCCTCAACGGCGGGCGCTGTAGCTCGCGGGGGCCTTACGAAAGGAGACACAATGGCAGTAAAGGTTGCTATTAACGGCTTCGGTCGCATCGGTCGTCTGGCTTTCCGTCAGATGTTCGGTCATGAGGGCTCCGAGATCGTCGCTATCAACGACCTCACCTCTCCCGATATGCTCGCTTACCTGCTGAAGTACGACTCCACGCAGGGCAACTACGCTCGCGATCACGAGGTCGTTGCTGGCGAGGATTCCATCACCGTTGACGGCAAGGAGATCAAGATCTACAAGGAGGCCGACGCCAACAACCTGCCTTGGGGCGACCTCGACGTCGACGTCGTTCTCGAGTGCACCGGCTTCTACACCAGCAAGGCTAAGGCTCAGGCCCACATCAACGCTGGCGCCAAGAAGGTCGTCATCTCCGCTCCGGCCGGCAGCGATCTGCCCACCATCGTGTACAACGTCAACCATGAGACGCTGACCGCTGAGGACAACATCATCTCCGCTGCTTCCTGCACCACCAACTGCCTCGCCCCGATGGCCAAGGGTCTGAACGACTTCGCTCCCATCGTGTCCGGCATCATGACCACCATCCACGCCTTCACCGGCGACCAGATGCCGCTCGACGGCCCGCAGCGCAAGGGCAACTTCCGTCGCTCCCGCGCCTGCTCCGAGAACATCGTCCCGAACACCACGGGCGCTGCCAAGGCCATCGGCCTGGTTCTCCCCGAGCTCAACGGCAAGCTCATCGGTGCCGCCCAGCGCGTCCCGACGCCGACCGGCTCGCTGACCAACCTCTACGCCGTCGTTGACAAGAAGGTCACCGTCGACGAGGTCAACGCTGCCATGAAGGCCTACGCCGAGACCATCCCCGAGACCTTCGCCTACAACGAGGACCAGATCGTCTCCCGCGACATCGTCGGCGAGACCCACGGCTCCATCTTCGACGCCACTCAGACCATGTGTTCTGACCTCGGCAACGGCCAGACCCTCGTTCAGGTCACCTCTTGGTACGACAACGAGAACTCCTACACCTCTCAGATGGTCCGCACCATCAAGTACTTCGAGAAGTTCGTTGCTTAATTTAGCTTTTAGCGAATAGCTCGTTGAGCGTCTAAAGAAGGGCGCGGCCTTATAGGGCTTACACCCTAGGGTCGCGCCCTTTTTATAAGAAATCGTCTGCCGTAATGGGAGGCAGACACGTACGAAAGGTAGAAGCAAACATGGCCTTTACCAAGAAGACCGTCCGCGACATCGATGTCGACGGCAAGCGCGTTCTCGTCCGCGTTGACTTTAACGTGCCTATCAAGGATGGCGTCGTTGGCGACACCACCCGCATCAAGGCTGCCCTGCCCACCATCAACTACCTCGTTGAGCACAACGCTCGCGTCATCCTCATGAGCCACCTCGGCCGTCCCGAGGGCACCGGCTTCCAGCCCGAGCTGTCCCTCGAGCCCGTCGCCAAGAAGCTCGCTGAGCTCTCTGGCCTCGACGTTGCCTTTGTCGCCGACACCTACGGCGAGAAGGCTGCTGAGGCTGTCGCCGCCGTCGAGCCGGGTAAGGTCCTCGTTCTCGAGAACGTCCGTTTTGACAAGCGTGAGAAGAAGAACGATCCCGAGATCGCCAAGAAGCTCGCTTCCTATGGCGACGTTTTCGTTCTCGATGCTTTCGGTACCGCTCACCGCGCCCAGGGTTCCGTCGTGGGCCCCGCCGCTTACCTGCCTGCCGTCGCTGGCTTCCTGCTCGAGAAGGAGGTCGACACGCTGACCGGCATCTTCGCCGAGCCCGAGCGTCCCTTTGTCGCCATCGTCGGCGGTTCCAAGGTTTCCTCCAAGATCGGCGTTCTCGATCACCTCATCGACTCCGCTGACACCCTGATTATCGGTGGCGGCATGGCCTACACCTTCTTCCTGGCTCAGGGCCTGACCGTTGGTCAGTCCCTCAAGGAAGAGGACTGGGTCGAGCGCGCCGGCGAGATGCTCAAGAAGGCTGAGGAGAAGGGCGTCAAGATCCTGCTCCCCATCGACAACCGCGTTGCCGATCACTTTGGCGAGGACGCTGTCCCCGAGGTTGTCGCTTCCGACGCTATCCCCGACGATCGTGAGGGCATGGACATCGGTCCTAAGACCGAGGAGCTCTACGCCGAGGCTGTCAAGGGCGCCAAGACCGTGTTCTGGAATGGCCCCATGGGCGTCTTCGAGTTCGACAACTTCGCTCACGGCACCCAGGCTATCGCCGAGGCTGTCGCCGAGGCCGATTGCACCTCGATTATCGGCGGTGGCGACTCCGTCGCAGCTGTCAACAAGTTCAACCTGGCCGACAAGATGAGCTGGATCTCCACCGGTGGTGGCGCTTCCATGGAGCTCGTCGAGGGTAAGGCCCTGCCCGGAGTGGAGGCGCTTCTCGATGCCTAATCGCACCCTTCTTATCGCTGGTAACTGGAAGATGAACAACGACGTCGCCGAGGCCGCCAAGCTCGCCGACGAGCTGGCTCAGGCTCTGCCCGAGGTTCCGGCTGGCGTCGAGGTGCTCGTCTGCCCTCCGACCATCGACATCACCACGGTTCATGACCGCATTCAGGCTGCCCCCATCGCCCTCGGTGCACAGAACGTGTACTGGGAGGCCAAGGGTGCCTTCACCGGTGAGTCCTCTTGCGACATGCTCAAGTCCGCTGGCTGCACCTACTGCATCATCGGTCACTCTGAGCGTCGCGACTACTTCCACGAGACCGACGAGGATCAGAACATGAAGGCCAAGGCCCTCGTTGCCGCAGGTCTTGTTCCCGTCTTCTGCTGCGGCGAGTCCCTTGAGGTCCGCGAGGCTGGCACCTATGTCGAGCACGTCGTGAACCAGGTCAAGGCTGGCCTTGCTGGTCTTGAGATCACCTGCCCCAAGCAGGTCGTCGTGGCCTACGAGCCCATCTGGGCCATCGGCACCGGCAAGACCGCTACCGCCGAGGACGCTCAGGAGGTCTGCGGCGCTATCCGTGAGACCCTCAAGGAGATGTTCGGCGAGGAGCTCGCTAACGGCATTCGCGTTCTCTATGGTGGCTCTGCCAAGCCCGGTAACATCGCCGAGCTCGTCGCCAAGCCCGACGTTGACGGCGCCCTCGTGGGCGGCGCTTCGCTCAAGGCTGCCGACTTCGCCTCTATGGTCGTCAAGGCAGGCGAGTAGGACATATGGCACAACGTCATCTTCCTGCACTCCTGATCATCATGGACGGCTGCGGCCTGGCTCCGTCCGATGGCGAGAACGCCGTCGCCGCTGCCAAGACGCCCTTCCTTGATAGCCTGTATGAGAAGTACCCCCACACCACGCTCGGCGCTTCGGGCGAGGACGTGGGTCTTCCCGATGGCCAGATGGGCAACTCCGAGGTGGGTCACCTCAACATCGGTGCCGGCCGCATCGTGTTCCAGGAGCTTTCGCGCATCAACAACGCCATCAAGGACGGCTCCATCGCCAAGAACGAGGTCTTCGTCAAGGCTATGGACGACGTCAAGGCTGACGGCAAGACTCTTCACCTCATGGGCCTTATGAGCCCTGGCGGTGTTCATTCTCACATGAACCACGTCGAGGCTCTGGTCAAGATGGCTGCCGAGCACGGTGTCAAGACCGTTCGCGTCCACGCCTTCATGGATGGCCGCGACGTTGACCCGCAGTCCGGCGCTGGCTACATGAGTGAGTTCTGCGCCTTCCTGGCTAAGATCTCCGAGGAGACCGGTTGCGACGCTCGCGTTGCCACCGTCTCGGGCCGTTATTGGGCCATGGACCGCGACAACCGTTGGGAGCGCATCCAGCGTGCCTACGACGTCATGGTCAACGCGTCCGATGCCGATGTCGACCCTGTTGCCGGTATCAAGGCCTACTACGAGAAGGATCCGCGCGGCGACGAGTTCGTCGAGCCCTTCGCTGCCCACAACGAGGGCATCCACGAGGGCGACGCGGCCATCTTCTTCAACTTCCGTCCCGACCGCGCTCGTCAGATGACCCGCGTGTTCACGGACAAGGAGTTCGACGGCTTTGAGCGCGAGCAGATCAAGCTTTCGCACTTTGTGACGATGACCGAGTACGATCCGACGTTTGACGTCGAGGTCGCCTTCCCCAAGACGTTCCCCGAGAACGTCCTGGCCGACGTTATCGCCGCCAACGGCCTGAAGCAGCTGCACACCGCCGAGACCGAGAAGTACGCCCACGTGACGTTCTTCCTCAACGGCGGCATCGAGGAGCCCAAGGAGGGCGAGGAGCGCGTGCTCGTCGCTTCCCCCAAGGTCGCTACCTACGATCTGCAGCCCGAGATGAGCGCTCCCGAGGTTACCGAGAAGCTTGTCGCCGCCATCAACGAGGATCGCGCTGATTTCTACATCGTGAACTTCGCGAACTGCGACATGGTTGGTCACACCGGTGTCTTCGACGCCGCCGTTAAGGCCGTCGAGGCCGTTGACGATGCCCTGTCTAAGGTTGTCCCGGCGATTCTCGCCAAGGGCGGCTTTGCGCTGATCACCGCCGACCACGGCAACGCCGATCACATGTTTGACGTTGCTTCCGACGGTTCCAAGCATCCGTTTACGGCTCACACCACCAACCGCGTTCCGTTCATCATCGTTGATGAGAAGGCCAAGCTCACCGGTATCGAGGACGGCCGTCTTTCCGATATCGCTCCGACCATGCTCACCATGGCTGGTATTGAGCCTTCCGCCGAGATGACGGGCCGCGTGCTCGCCACCGAGGCCTAATAGAAAACAAATACCGTTTTCTAGTAAGGGGGTTGTCCACAACCGGACAACCCCCTTTTTGGTATTTCTGCCATTTCCACCCCGTCCTTGAGTGGCAGGTAGGGGAGAGCGGGGGATTGTGGTACAGTACTGGAGTTTAAACTGTTCTATTAAGGAGCTTATCTATGGGTCCGTTCCAGATTCTTCTGTTTGTCGTTTGGGCTGTCTCTGCCGTGGCGCTGACGATTCTCGTCCTGATGCATTCCGGTAAGGGCACCGGCGTTTCGGATATGATCGCTAGCTCGCTGTATAACTCCAGCTCTGCCACGGGCGTCATGGAGCAGAACCTCGACCGCCTGACCGTCATCATGGCTGTCGTGTTTGCCGTGTGCGTCGTGCTGTGCATGTTCTTCTTCCCGCAGGGCATCGTCGGCTACTAAGCACGAGCCGTATAAATATTCAAAAAGGGTCCCGTAAGTGCGGGACCCTTTTTGTTTACATATTTGTAACAGAGTCAAAATATCCCCACATACTTCGCCCAACTAAAGAAATTCTCGACCGTTAACCGGAATTAGCCCCAAATTGTGTATAAAATGCGCTACTGTATTGCAAAACGTTGGTCCGTTGTGCATAACCAGCCATAGCAGCGGGCGGCGTTTTGATGGTTCGGATCGGATTGTTTCGACATGTGTCCGACTGAACATTTCTTTGTCCTATCTCATAAGGAGGATGGCATGGCTGATTCTATGTTCCACCAGCCCGTTATGGGTCGTCGCGCCTTTGTTGGCGGCACCCTTGCTGCGAGCTCCATGGCTTTTCTTGCCGCATGTGGCAAGAAGGGTGGCGACGCTTCCGGTTCTGAGTCCGGTTCGACGCTGAACTTCTACATCAACAACCCGGTCTGCATCGACCCCTACAATGTCCAGGAGGACCAGGGCACTCAGGTCGAGTACCAGCTCTTTGACGCTCTGACCTCTTACGACGCCGAGAAGGGCGAGATCGTTCCGCTGGCTTGCGAGTCCTTTGAGTCCAACGACGACGCCACCGAGTTTACCTTCAAGATCAAGAAGGCCAAGTTCCACAACGGTGACGACGTTACCTCCAAGTCCTTCAAGCTCGGTTGGGAGCGTCTGGTCAACACCAAGTCGGCCATCGCTACCGAGTACGGTCCTTCCGAGGTCTCCTATCACCTTTCCATGGTCGAGGGTTATGACGACCTGCTTGCCGGTAACGCTACCGAGCTCAGCGGTGTTACGTGCCCCGACGATGAGACCCTCGTCGTCAAGCTGTCTTCCGCTTACGCTGACTTCCCCTTCGTCGCCTCTCATCCGGCTCTGGCCCCGGTTCCCGAGTGCGCCGAGTCCGATGTCAAGAGCTTCTACCTTGCCCCGGTCGGTAACGGCCCGTTCATGATGGACGGCAAGTGGGAGGATGGCCAGGAGATCAACGTCAAGAAGTTCGACGATTACTATGGCGACAAGGCCAAGATCGATGGCATCCACTTCCAGGTCATCAAGGACATGGAGACCGCCTACAAGGAGTTCCAGGCCGGTAACCTCGATGTCTGCGATGTTCCCGTCGCTCAGATCGACGCCGCCAAGAAGGATCGCGGCGTGTCCAAGGACGGCTACACCATGGGTGACGGCGAGCGCATGCTGCTCGGCGCCGAGCCTTCCACCTACTACCTGACCTGCAACAACACGGCCGAGCCGTTCAACAACGCCGACCTGCGCAGGGGTATCTCCCTGGCCATTAACCGTGAGGCCATCTGCAAGACCATCTTCAAGGGTACCCGTACCCCCGCCGACGGCATTGTTCCTCCGGGCATCGATGGCTACAAGGAGGGCGCATGGGAGTTCTGCGCCTACGACGTCGACAAGGCTAATGAGTACCTCGACAAGGTTGCTCCCGCTGGCGCTAACGGCGACCGTGGCATTAACGTGACCCTTTCCTACAACCAGGACGGTGGTCACAAGGAGATCATGGAGTCCATCATCGGCGACCTCGCCAAGGTGGGCGTAACTGCTACTTCCGATACCCCCGAGTGGTCTGCCCTGCTCGAGCAGTATCAGAACTTCGACTATCAGTTCGGTCGTCTGGGCTGGATTGCCGACTACCCGATCATGGACAACTTCCTGTATCCGCTGTTCCACTCCGACTCCCTCGGTGGCGACAACCGCTCTGGTTATAACAACCCCGAGTTCGACGCCAAGGTCGACGAGGCTCGTACTATTGTTGACGACAAGGAGCGCGTCGCTAAGATGCAGGAGGCCGACGCAATGGTCGCTGCCGACTGCCCGGTCATCCCGGTGATGTTCTACACGCACACCATCGCCGGCTCCGATCGCATCAAGCACCTCTATGTCGATCCGCAGAAGCACGCCGATCTGGGTACCGCTGAGCTCGCCTAAGAGTTTGCAGCTTCCGTGAGGGTCAAGTATTTACGTAGACCTCATGGGAAACATACAGTTCTCCCTAACCTGGGGTAAACTGGCTGATGGTAATTTTGGGATGCCGGTCTGGCGATCGGCATCCCATTTAGGTTAATCCCTAGATAGGGGAGTGGTATGGGTAAGTACATCGTTAAACGTGTGCTTCAGTTCATCCCGGTGTTTTTGGGCGTTACGCTGATTCTGTTCGCCCTCCAGAATATCGTGCCGGGAGATCCGATCAAGCTGATCGGTGGAGACAAGGCTCTGTCCCCCGAGGTGGAGCTTCAGCTTCGCGTCCGCTATCATCTGGTCCAGACGGACGAGGACGGCAACGCGATCCTTGACGAGAACGGCGACCCCGTTCAAACGTCGCTCGTGGACCGTTACTTGTATTACATGAACGGCCTGCTTCATGGCGATCTGGGCAATTCGTACCAGCGCAAGCTGCCGGTTACGGAAATCTTTGCCCAGAAGTATCCGTATACGGTCAAACTTGCCGCGTGCGCCATCGTGCTCGAGGCAATTATGGGTATCGGTGCGGGTATCATTTCGGCGGTAAAGCGTTATTCCTTCTGGGATATTTTGGTAACGCTCACCACGTCGATCCTCGTTGCGGTCCCGGCCTTCTGGCTTGGTATGTTGCTGCAGCTGTTCTTTGGCGTCATCCTCAAGGACGCCACGGGCGGTGCAATCTCCATGCCGATCTCGGGTGCCGGCGGTTCCAGCTCTCAGTATCAGGATTGGATGCACTATGTGCTTCCGACCATTACGCTGGCTTCGGTTTCGACCGCTTATGCTGCGCGCATTATGCGCTCGCAGCTGCTTGACGTCATGAACCAGGATTACATCCGTACGGCAAAGGCCAAGGGTCTCTCCAATCGTGCGATCATCGTCAAGCATGCGCTTAAGAATGCACTCATCCCCGTCGTTACCTATATTGGTGTCGACTTTGGCGGCATGCTTTCGGGCGCCATCCTGACCGAGACGGTCTTCAACTGGCCCGGTATCGGCTATGAGGTCTATCGCGCCATTAGCATGCGTGACTGGCCCATCGTTATGGGCGGCGTTACGCTCATCGTTGTCGTCGTCATGGTGATCAACCTGCTCGTCGACATTAGCTATGCATTCCTCGACCCGCGCATCCGCCTTGGCGGTCCGTCGGATAAGGCCTAAGGGAGGTACGTCTCATGCAGGAAACTGATTCTCAGTCTCAGGAGCAGGCTACCGCCACCAAGGTCGCATCTGCTCCCGCCAAGTCCCGCACGCTGTGGGGCGACGCTTTTAAGCGTCTTCGTAAGAACAAGCTCGCCGTTATCGGTGTCTGCTGGATCATCATCGTCGTTGTGGTTGCCCTGACCGCAGATCTGTGGGCTAAGCCCTGGCTCGGTTCGCCGACGGCTTCCGATTCGACCACCATGGCCGAGACATCGCTACTGGCTCCGTGTGCCGAGCACCCGTTTGGCACCGATGCCCTCGGTCGCGACATTCTCGTCCGCGTTATCTACGGTGCACGCGTTTCGCTTTCTGTCGGTATCATGGCCACCGCCATCTCCACATTGATCGGTCTGGTCATGGGCGCCCTGGCCGGTTTCTACGGCGGCATTTGGGATACGATCATCATGCGCTGTGCGGACATCTTCCTGGCGTTCCCGTACGTGCTGTTCGTTGTCGCCATGATCGCCGTTATCGGCCGTGGTCTTCAGAACGTCTTTATCGCCATCGGCATTCTTGGCTGGCCTTCGATTGCGCGCGTCTTCCGCTCTGCAATCTTGACGGTCAAGGAAAACGACTATGTTGATGCAGCGCGCGCGATGGGTGCATCTGATGCTCGTATCGTCGTGCGTCACATCTTCCCGAACTCCGTCGCCTCCATCGTGGTCTACGCGACCATGAACATTGGTGGCGCCATTCTGACCGAGTCCGCTCTGTCCTTCCTCGGCATGGGCGTTATTCCGCCTACGCCTTCGTGGGGCTCCATGATTCAGGACGGTCAGCAGTATCTTCTGACCGCTCCCTGGATGATGATCATGCCCGGTCTGGCAATTCTCTCGACGGTGCTCGCCTTCACCCTGCTGGGTGACGGTCTGCGCGACGCCCTCGACGTCAAGATGAAGGACGCATAAGGATGAAGAAGAACAAGAACTATGTGGACCTGAAGGACCAGCCGGTTCCTGAGGGCCAGCATCTGCTCGAGGTCGATGACCTTAAGATGTATTTCCACACCGAGGATGGCGTTGTTCGCGCTGTCGACGGTGTCTCCTACACGCTCGATCGCGGCGAGACCCTGGGCGTCGTCGGTGAGTCCGGCTCCGGTAAGTCCGTGACCGCCATGACCATCATGGGCCTCATCTCGATGCCTCCGGGAAAGATCGAGGGCGGTGACGTTCGCTATCGCGGCCGCTCCATCCTCGAAATGACCGAGGAAGAGATGCAGCACATTCGCGGCAACGATATCGCGATGATCTTCCAGGATCCTATGACCTCCTTGAACCCGGTCTATAAGATCGGCAGGCAGGTGGGCGAGGGTCTTCGTCTGCACCGTGGCTACTCCAAGCAGGAGGCGCTCAAGCGTGCCACCGAGCTTTTGGACCTCGTGGGTATCCCCGAGCCCGAGAAGCGCGTCAATGAGTATCCGCACCAGTTCTCTGGCGGTATGCGTCAGCGAGTCATGATTGCCATGGCCCTTGCCTGCGATCCCGATATTCTGATTGCCGACGAGCCCACGACTGCCCTGGACGTTACCATCCAGGCTCAGATTATCGAGCTCATGCAGGAGATGCAGGAGAAGAACGGCAACGCCATCATCATGATTACCCATGACCTGGGTGTTGTCGCCGATATGGCCGATAAGATCATGGTTATGTACGCCGGCCGCCCCGTTGAGTTCGGTACTGCTGAGGAAATCTTCTACGAGAGCCGCCACCCCTACACCTGGGGTCTTATCCGCTCCATCCCGGAGCAGGCAATCGAAGAGAAGAAGCCGCTGACGCCGATTCACGGCAACCCGCCTTCGCTCATGAACCTGCCTGAGGGCTGCGTCTTCTCTCCTCGTTGCCCCTACGCGACGGACAAGTGCCGCAAGCAGCGCCCTGAGCGCGTTGTCACCGAGTCCGGTCACTATTCTGCGTGCCACTATTCCAGTGACCCCGAGTTCCTCAAGAACGCTCCTGAGACGTCCCGTACGCGCAAGGATTCCAAGAAGGGAGGCGAGGCGTAAATGGCAGACAATAACGAGCGCACTCCACTGCTGAAGGTCGAGCACCTCTCCAAGGAGTTTCCCGCAGAGTCCGGCATGTTCGCCAAGCGTTTTTCCAAGCGCGTCGTCTCTGCTGTAAACGACATCTCTTTTGAGATTTATCCTGGCGAGACCTTTGGTCTGGTTGGCGAGTCTGGTTGCGGTAAATCCACCACGGGCCGCACTATCATGCGTCTGACCAAGCCGACCGCCGGCAAGGTGTTCTTCCAGGGCAAAGATGTTGCCGAGATGAGCAAGCATGAGATCAAGGACATGCGTCGTGAGATGCAGTTTATCTTCCAGGATCCTTATGCTTCGCTCAACCCTCGTATGACCATCGGTGAGATTGTCTCCGAGCCCATGACCATTCACGGCGTGGGCACCAAGGAGGAGCGCATTGAGCGCGTCCGTGAGCTTCTCGACGTCGTTGGACTGAACCCCGAGCACATCAACCGCTATCCGCATGAGTTCTCGGGCGGCCAGCGTCAGCGTGTCGGTATTGCCCGCGCTTTTGCGCTGAAGCCCAAGCTGATTATCTGTGACGAGCCGGTATCCGCTCTGGATGTGTCCATTCAGGCCCAGGTTCTGAACCTGCTCAAGGAACTGCAGGACAAGTTCGGTACCGCGTATCTGTTTATCGCACACGACCTGTCCGTCGTACAGCACATCTCCGATCGCGTTGCCGTTATGTATCTGGGTAAGATGGTCGAGGTTTCGGACTGGAAGACGCTCTATAGCGAGCCTCACCATCCGTACACGCAGTCGCTGCTGTCTGCCGTGCCGGTTCCCGATCCGGATATCCAGAAGACCCGTAAGCGCATCATCCTTGCCGGTGATCCGCCGTCACCGCTGGATCCGCCGACCGGTTGCCGTTTCCACACGCGCTGCCCGATCGCGCAGGGCATCTGTTCCGAGAAGCTTCCTGAGTTTAAGGAAGTTGCCCCGGGCCACTGCTGCGCCTGTCACTTCGCGGAGCCGTTCCCGATCAAGGAATCGCACATCGACCTGTAGTTGTTTGTTCTCGTCCGGGCCCGCCCTGTTGTTACTTTTCAGAACGTCCTCGGACATGCAAGAAACCCCCGCTGCGCACTTCGTGCGGCGGGGGTTTCTTGCGTCCTGCGGAGTGTTCTGAAAAGTAACAC
>CAUAAR010000020.1:0-41808 GCA_958427035.1 uncultured Collinsella sp.
GTAGCTGTCAGGCATCTGCGCTCCCATCGCTCGAAATGCAATACAAATGCGTTTGAAAGTATTATAGCGTTGCATTGTTGGCGACTGTTGAGGCGAACAGGCGAACGGCAATATGGCCAGGCATGGAATCAAAGAGTCAGGTAGGGACAACCTGACCGACGGCGTTATCGCGGGATCGCGTGGTAGGTGTGCCCACCTACACCCTCGCAACCCCACGCGCGGCGCTCAACAGCTCGTACTCCCTCTGACTCCACTGGTGCAGCTCGGCCGCGCGTACGGCGTCGCGGCACAGATCCAGGAATACCTCGGCGCCCTCGCAGAAGCACTCGCGGGCAAAGATGCCCGACCCGCCCGCAACGCACGCGCCATCGGCAAACCGCTCCCAGCTAGACGGCTCACGCGAATCGTCTCCGGACAGTTTGATCTGCAACACATGCGGGTCGCCGGCAACGCAGAGCTCTTTCTCGAGCTTTTGCACCGTGAAGCGCATCTGGTGGGAGAGGCTGCTCTTGACCATGGCCGAGGCGTAGCCGTTCTGCTTGTCCAGAAGATGCATTCGTTTTGGCTTGGCTGCCAGGTTGTGGAAGTTGCGCTCGCTGCGCACAGAGAAATTGTCCATACGGACTCCTTTCATCGATGTTGGCAGGGCCACCGTGCCTTTTGGCCGGTTGGCGTCGGGATCGTGGAGCCAACTCTCTACCCCGACTCTGGATAAAACGCGCCCGCTCCTTGCGGGCAAGAGGAAGTCTATCAACGTGTACGGACAGAAATCAAGCGCCATCCGCGAAATGACGCGCGGATGGCGTTGGTTTCCCAAGTGATTATTCGGCTTTCATCCGGAAAAGTGTCGAAATCAGCCGTGTAAAAGTACGGAAAAGTGTCGAAATAGGCACCTTAAAACTTCGGAAAAGTGTGGCTGGATGACAAAACAGCACTTAGAAGCCGGCGCTGGATGCGGGATCCTGCGGCCGCCTTCAGCTCTCGCTACTCATCGTCTCCGTCGTTGGGGTCGCCCTTGAGGGTGTTGATGTCCAGGTACTGGTTGTCGTCCTCTTTTTGCTGTGTTGCCGATTCGGACGCGGTGGGGCCGCGGAACAGCTGGAATCCCTCAAACGCAATGACACCGAGCAGGGCAATGATAATGGCGATAAAGGCAACCTTGACTGCCTGCGGAAATTCCGAGAAACGCAGCGCCTTTTCCTCGGCGTAATAATCGGCGAAGCGCTCTTCGCCCGTGCTTTTGGTATACGCCGGTGCGGGCGCGGCCTCCGGGTCATATTCCGGTGCAGGCGTGGTAGCGTACGAATCGTTGAGATAATCACTCGATGCAGTGCCATAATCCTCGGTCTCGATGCGACTGGTGCCAGCATAGTCATCGGAATAATCGGAATATGCCGCACCGCCCTCATGGTCCGCGGCGCTCGTGTTGGCGGCAAAAAGCGGGTTAACTGGAACGTCGAGCGCCGGCATGCCGGTAGAGGTCTCATCCAGATCGGCTGCAGCCCAGGAATCGTAGGCAACCTGACGGGCAATGGGCTCATCGAGCCTTGTGACCGGAGGCTTGCGTACCGCAGGAACAGGCAACTGCTGGGCGCTGTACATAACGGTGCTGTCGGCCGATTTGCCCTGCGTCGCTGCAGCGAGAAATGCCGCCGTCTCGGACGGGTCGCTTGCGGGGCGGGGAGCGGGCGTGGGCGCCGAAGTGGGTGCGGGCGTAGGCGCGGGCGTCGAAACAGGCGGCTGCGCAGGAGTCGGCGTAGATACGGGCTTAGGCGCAAGTGCGGGATCGGGGCTTGACGGGCGAGCCCCGCCGCCCATGAGTTCGTCGGCGGTCCACGGGCGATCATCCATCACGTCGTCAAGGCTCAGCGAAAACAGGTCGTCTTCACTCTCATCGAACATGTGGTGCACATGTCCACCAATTGCCGGAATCAATCCGCGACCGGTGCATGATGCCTTGCTTAACGCCATTCTGTCCCATCCTTTCGAAATACTAATGACATCGATTATATGGAACTTCCCAAGCGGCCCGGTCTTGGATTCGTGCTTTCCAGAACTCGCGCCCAAAAGGGGAGGGGCAATCCAGGCGAGTGCCTACTTGTCGCCGGCCGCCGCCTTGGCCTCATTGAGGTAGCTATAGAAGCTGTACTTGGAGATGCCAAAGAACTCGCAGGCGCGCTCGCTCGACTTGGAAATGAGGAAGGCACCGCGACGGTCGAGGTAGCCAATGGCACGAATGCGCTCGTCTTTGGTCATGAGTGCCGCGGGCTTGCCCACAAACTGCTCGCACTCGTGCAGCAGGTCCTCGAGCAGGTCGCCGATGTTCTTGGTAATGGGCTCGGGCTCGGTATAGCCCGTGCCGCCGGTGCCGGTAAAGGCGTCGAGCGAACGCTCAAAAGCCTTCATGAGCGTAATGTCAAAGTTGATGCCCAAAATGCCGACGGGCTTGCCCTCGTCGTTGCGGATAAAGATGGTAGAGGACTTGAGCAGCTTGCCATCGGTGGTTTTGGTGAGGTATGGCTCGCGGTCGTGCACGTCGGTGGTGCCCTCGTGCATGGACTCAAACACGATATGGCTGGGGCCGTCACCCAGTTTGCGCCCGCTGACGTGGCCGTTTTCGATCACTACGATGGAGTGGTCCACGTCCTCGGTCTCTAGGTCGTGGACGACGACTTCGCAGTTGGGGCCAAATTGGAGCGCCAGGCCGTGTGCTAGGCGCTTGTAAAACTCAATCTGTGCGGGGGTCATGGGTGCCTTCCTAAAAATTAGTTTGGGCACACTTTGCCATAAACCACACTTGACCGCAAACAAATCCATCAACAAGGCAATTCATGACCGTTCGGCGGCGAAAAAGTACCGATTACGGCAACAAACAATTCGTTAGGTATGCCAATCAAAAAGTGTGATAGAACATTACTAACAAACTTTTTGTTTGGCATCCACATAAAAGTTCAGCCGTGTGAATGGGATCGGGCTGAAACGCGTATGCGGGGGCCGGCAAGAGAGGACTTAAGGAGTTCACCGTATGGCCGATAAGATCCAGTGGGCGAGCAACACGATGCCCAAGAGCGATGACAAGCACTTGGGAATCATGAGTCTCGACCACGTGAAGAAGGCCCGTGCCTTCCACCAGTCGTTCCCCCAGTACACCGTCACTCCGCTTGCCCGCCTGGACGGCCAGGCCGCGCGCCTGGGCCTGTCCAACCTGTGCGTTAAGGACGAGAGCTATCGCTTTGGCCTCAACGCCTTTAAGGTCCTGGGCGGCTCGTTTGCCATGGCCAACTACATTGCCGACGAGACCGGCAAGGACGTTGCCGACTGCACCTTCGATTACCTGACCTCCGATCAGCTTGCCAAGGACTTTGGCCAGGCCACCTTCTTTACCGCCACCGACGGCAACCATGGCCGCGGCGTGGCATGGGCTGCCAACAAGCTGGGCCAGAAGGCCGTCGTTCACATGCCCAAGGGTTCCACTAAGCCCCGCTTCGATAACATCGCCGCCGAGGGCGCAACGGTGACCATCGAAGAGGTCAACTACGACGAGTGCGTGCGCATGGCCGCCGCCGAGGCTGACGCCTGCGAGCGTGGCGTCATCGTTCAGGACACCGCCTGGGAGGGCTACGAGAAGATTCCGTCCTGGATCATGGAGGGCTACGGCACCATGGCTTCCGAGGCTGCCGAGCAGCTGCGCGAGATGGCCATCAACCGCCCGACGCACGTGTTTGTCCAGGCTGGCGTGGGTTCGCTCGCTGGCGCCGTGGTGGGCTACTTCACCAACCTGTATCCCGATAACCCGCCCACCTTCGTCGTGGTTGAATGCGCGCCTGCCGCCTGCCTGTACAAGGGCGCTGCCGCCGGCGACGGCGATCCGCGCATCGTGGACGGCGACATGCCCTCCATCATGGCCGGTCTGTGCTGCGGTGAGCCCAACATCCTGGGCTGGGATATCCTGCGCAACCACGCCACCGCCTTCGTGTCTTGCCCCGACTGGGTCACCGCTCGCGGCATGCGCACCCTGGGCGCTCCCGAGAAGGGCGACCCGCGCGTCATCTCCGGCGAGTCCGGCGCTGTGACCACCGGCCTGGTCGAGACCCTCATGCTCGATCCCGAGTACGCCGAGCTCAAGGAACTCATCGGCCTGGACAAGACGAGCTCCGTGCTCTGCTTCTCCACCGAGGGCGACACCGACCCCGACCAGTATCGCCGCATTGTTTGGGAAGGCGAATATCCCACTTGCTAATCGTTGGGGCGGAGTAAATAGGTATCGCTCCGCCACCTCACAGGTAGATTCCTTCGTTTGAAAGGTTATGAACAATGGCTAAAGAACTCGATTTCGACGCAATCAAGGCTGCTGCTGAGTCTCATCGTGCTGATATGACTCGCTTCCTGCGCGCCATGATCTCCCACCCCTCTGAGTCCTGCGAGGAGGGTGAGGTTGTTGCCTGCATCAAGGCCGAGATGGAGAGCCTTGGCTATGACGAGGTCAAGGTCGACGGCCTGGGCAACGTCATGGGCTTTATGGGCGAGGGCGACAAGATCATCGCCATTGACTCCCACATCGACACCGTCGGCATCGGCAACATCGAGAACTGGGACGCCGATCCCTATGAGGGCTACGAGACCGACGAGATCATCTACGGTCGCGGCGGCTCTGACCAGGAGGGCGGCATGGCTTCCGCTACCTACGCTGCCAAGATGATGAAGGACATGGGCCTCATCCCCGAGGGTTACAAGATCATGGTTGTCGGCACCGTCCAGGAAGAGGACTGCGACGGCATGTGCTGGCAGTACATCTACAACAAGGACGGCATTAAGCCCGAGTTCGTCATTTCCACCGAGCCCACCGACGGCGGCATCTATCGCGGTCACCGCGGCCGCATGGAGATCCGCGTCGACGTTCACGGCACCTCCTGCCACGGCTCCGCTCCCGACCGCGGCGACAACGCCATCTACAAGATGGCCGACATCATCGCCGACGTCCGCGCCCTCAACAACAACGGCTGTGACGAGTCGACCGACATCAAGGGCCTCGTCAAGATGCTCGACCCCAAGTACAACCCCGAGCACTACGAGGATGCCCGCTTCCTGGGCCGCGGCACCTGCACCGTCAGCCAGATCTTCTACACCAGCCCCAGCCGCTGTGCTGTCGCTGACTCCTGCGCCATCTCCATCGACCGTCGCATGACCGCCGGCGAGACCTGGGAGTCCTGCCTGGACGAGATCCGCAACCTGCCGGCAGCCAAGAAGTACGGCGACGACGTGAAGGTCTCCATGTACATGTACGACCGTCCGTCCTGGACCGGCGAGGTCTACGAGACCGAGGCTTACTTCCCCACGTGGATCAACAAGGAGACCGCTCCGCACGTCAAGGCCCTCGTCGACGCCCACAAGGCCATGTTCGGTGACGAGCGCATCGGCTGCGAGCCCAGCATGGACAAGCGCACCGGTCGTCCGCTGTGCGACAAGTGGACCTTCTCCACGAACTGTGTTTCCATCCAGGGCCGCTACGGCATCCCCTGCGTCGGCTTTGGCCCGGGTGCCGAGTCTCAGGCTCACGCTCCCAACGAGGTCACCTACAAGGACGACCTGGTCACTGCTGCCGCCATGTACGTGGCTGCCCTGAACCTCTACGATCCGAGCCAGGCCGATGGCGACGCCACCGTGTTCCGCGCCGGTCTGACCAACAACAAGATCGATTAGTCCCATTCCTCGATTTTGTTGAGCCGGGGGCCGCTCGTGTCCCTGGTACCCCCTGTTGACTTGGGGCCCGCGGTCGTTATCTCCCATGCTTCCTCAACGGTGGCGGGTCCTCGTCATGGTGCTCTGCATGTTCTGCCACACGCGCATGCCGGAGCACATCTACTCATTGCGATCGTTTCATCTTTAGAAAGGACATTTCCATGGACGCTAAGTTTACCGAGCTCGTCGAGCAGCTGAACGGCCTCGATTTTAAGGGTATGTACGGTAGCGACTTCCTGCACACCTGGGACAAGACCACCGATGAACTCAAGGCTCTCTACATCGTTGCCGACGCACTGCGCGAGCTGCGTGAGAACAACGTTTCGTCCAAGATCTTCGACTCGGGCCTGGCCGTCTCCCTGTTCCGTGACAACTCCACCCGTACGCGCTTCTCCTTCTCTAAGGCCGCCAACCTGCTCGGCCTCGAGCTGCAGGACCTGGACGAGAAGAAGTCCCAGATCGCTCACGGCGAGACCGTCCGCGAGACCGCTACCATGATCTCCTTCATGGCCGATGTCATCGGCATCCGCGACGACATGTACATCGGCAAGGGCGACGCCTACATGGCCGAGGTCTCCGAGTCCGTGCAGCAGGCTTACGAGGACGGCGTTCTGGATCACCGTCCCACGCTCATCTCCCTGCAGTCCGACTCCGATCACCCCACGCAGTCCTCTGCCGACATGCTCTACCTCATCAACGAGTTTGGCGGCCTCGAGAACCTCAAGGGCAAGAAGGTTGCCGTCACCTGGGCCTATTCGCCCTCTTACGGCAAGCCGCTGTCCTGCCCGCAGTCGCTGATCAGCCTGCTGCCCCGCTTTGGCATGGACGTCACCCTGGCTCACCCCGAGGGCTACGACCTCATGCCCGAGGTCGTCGAGCGCGCCAAGGGCTATGCCGCCGAGTCCGGCACCACCTTTAAGCAGGTCAACACCATGCCCGAGGCCTTCGAGGGCGCCGACATCGTGATCCCCAAGAGCTGGGCTCCGTTTGCCGCCATGGAGAAGCGTACCAACCTGTACGCCGAGGGCGACGACGCCGGCATCGCAGCGCTCGAGAAGGAGCTGCTCGCCCAGAACGCCACCCATCAGGACTGGTGCTCCACGACCGAGCTCATGGAGAAGACTGCCAACGGCCAGGACACCATCTTTATGCACCCGCTGCCCGCCGACATCTCCGGTGTCTCCTGCGAGCACGGCGAGGTTAACGCCGACGTCTTCGACATGCACCGCGTGGGCATGTACAAGGAGGCCAGCTACAAGCCGTACGCCATTGCAGCCATGATGTTCCTGCAGAAGGTTGCCGATCCCGCCGCTACCCTCAAGGCCCTCGACGAGCGCAACACCGCCCGTTGGCTCCAGGCCTAAAGCCGGGTTGAGGTAAGCCATGTAAAGGGGGCGCTCTGCCAACCGGCGGGGTGCCCCTTTTTTGCATCGCGGGCGTGCGGGATAAGCGCTTTCGATGTGGATACCCGCGGCGCGAGTTATGGGTACGATGGTTTCAGGGGAGGTATCACCATGAAACTTGGATGCGTCATTATGGCTTCGGGCGAGGGCAAGCGGTTTGGCTCTAACAAGATGCTTGCCGATATCTATGGCGAGCCGCTGATTGCCCGGACCATCGATTCGGTTCCCCGGGGCTTTGACGTCGTGGTTTCGACGCGTTGGCCCGAGGTCGCTCAGATTTGCGAGGACAAGCATTGCCCGTGCGTGCTGCACGATGGCGAGCTGCGCAGCGAAAGCGTCCGTGCGGGCCTTTCGTGGGGAGTCGAACGCAACTGGAAAGGTTGCCTCTTTTTGCCGGGCGACCAGCCGCTCGTGAGTTCGGATTCTTTTGAGGCTATGGTTCGTGCATTTGACGAGCGTGGCCGCAAACATCCGGTGCGTCTTGCGTGCAACGGTGAGCCTTCGAGTCCGGTGCTCTTTCCGGCGGAACTGTTCGATGCACTTATGTGTCTTGAGGGCAAGGACGGCGGGGGCTCGATTCTCAAAGGTCGCGTCGACGTTACGCTGGTCGAAGCGCGTGCCTACGAGCTGTGGGACGTCGATACCGTCAAGGGACAGCGACGCATAGCGGAGCATATCGCGGCCTGCTCGTATTTTGATCGCGTGGCCAACTGTATGAATCGATAAGGAGCAACATGATCATCATCAAAAACGGCGCGCTCGTGACGCCACAGGGGCTTCGCCGCGCCGATCTTGCCATGGAGGGCGACAAGATCGTGCGGATTGCCGCGGCGATTGAGCCGGGCGCCGACGATACCGTCGAGGACGCCGCGGACTGCTGGGTGTTTCCCGGCTTTATCGACGGCCACACGCACATGCAGTGCTGGACTGGCATGGATTGGACAGCCGATAGCTTTGAAACCGGCACGCGTGCGGCTGCCTGCGGCGGCACGACGACCATCGTGGACTACGCGACGGCCGATCGCGGCGTGACCATGCCCGATGCCTTGGCCGAGTGGCATCGCCGTGCCGACGGAACCTGCACGGCCAACTACGCCTTTCATATGGCACTCGCCGAGTGGAATGAACGCAACCGCGCCGATCTTTCGGCTATGCGCGAGGCGGGCGTATCGTCGTTTAAGACCTACTTTGCCTACGATCATTTGCGCCTGGACGATGCCGAGACGCTCGAGGTGTTGGAGGAGCTCAAGCGCGTGGGCGGTATCCTGTGCGTGCATTGCGAGAACGGCACGTTGGTGAATGAACTGCAGAAGCGCGTGTACGAGCAGGGGGTTCATGGGCCCGAGGGGCATGCGCTCAGCCGTCCGGACGTGTGTGAGGCCGAGGCCGTGAGCCGCCTGCTGTATCTGGCGCACCTGGCCGGGGACGCTCCGGTCAACGTGGTGCACCTTTCGACCAAGCTGGGGCTCGAGGCCATTCGCGCTGCCAAAGCGCGCGGGCAGAAGAACATCTATGTCGAGACCTGCCCTCAGTATCTGATGCTCGACGACACCTGCTATCTGGAGCAGGGCGAGGACGGCTTTGCGGGTGCCAAGTATGTGATGAGCCCGCCGCTGCGCCATGCGGGTGACCGTGCGGCACTGCGCGAGGCGCTTGTGGCCGGCGAGATCGATACGATTGCGACCGACCACTGCAGCTTTAACCTGCATGGGCAAAAGGACCGCGGGCGCGACGACTTCCGCGCGATTCCCAACGGCGGGCCCGGCGTGGAGCATCGTCCCGTCGCGATTGCCACGAGCTTTGAGGGACAGCTGGGACCCGAGGACCTCTGCCGCTTGATGAGCGAGAACCCGGCGCGCGTGTTTGGCATGTATCCGCGCAAGGGATGTCTTGCCGAGGGCTCCGATGCCGACGTGTGCGTGTGGGATCCCCAGGCGCGCTGGACCATTCGCGCGGCGACACAGCATCAGGCCGTGGACTACACGCCGCTCGAGGGCTTTGAGGCGCATGGTCGCGCCAAGGCCGTGTTTGTGAACGGTGTGCTGGCGGCGCGCGATGGCGAGCCCACCGGAGTCCAGCCCGGTCGCTACGTTCCCCGCTAGCAGGAAGATCACCGGATTCCCCTCCGCAGTTGCGGTGGAATACGGACTGTTTGCGGCCGTCATGCGGCCAAACAGTCCGTATTTCACCGCAACTGACGAGATGGGGCCGGCTACTTGAGGCTGGTGGCGACGATGGGGCTGCCGAGGGCTGCCTCGAAGTAATCTGCCATCGTTGGGTCGGCAAGCGTGTCGACTTGGTTGAGCATGATGCGGGCATTGTTGAGGTTCAGCATCCGCAGCTCGGCATTGAGCACCATGGCGACGTGCTCTGGGGCGGCAGCGTCGGTGGGCTCGCAGCCGCAGCGCTCGCAGAAGAGCTCGGGGCGGTGGACAACCTCGGCGACGGGCTTGCCCAGCCCCGAGGCGCCGACGACCCAGACAACGTTTGCCGTGGCGGCGGGAATTACCGGCTCCCAGGCGGCATGCGCCTTGAGCGGGAGTCGCTTGCTGCCATCTGCCTCGGCCAATACATAGTCAAAGCGCCGTGCCAGCTCGCCGAGCGGCTCGGCAGGGGAGGAGAGCTTACCTGTCTCCGGGTCCAAAACACCCGCCTGGCAGATGCTTCCGCGGCTCATGCCCGCGCAGGCCTTGCAGGTGCAACCGGGGACATGCGAGGCGCCCGGCTTCCAAGGCGCGGCGTCCAGGCGACGGCTCGACCCGTCCCATGGCACGCCGGCGACGGGGAACATATGCGTGGTGGTGCAGAGGAGCACGCGGCCGCCAGCGCGCATAAGCTCAAGGCCCAGCGTCTTTAGCAAGGTCGACTTGCCGCCGCTGCCGATAATCGCGGTAATGCCCGGCTCGATCCTGAGCGCCGAGGCAAGATTGCCGCTAACCGTTTCCATCTGTTCACCGCCGTATAATACTGTGATAATAAATAATCATTAGAGTAGCGGTCGAACCGCTTTTGCTCTGCTCAAACCGTAGCACAGGGAGGTGCCCCGGGAATGCTCGTTTATGTTCGCGGCGCCGGCGATATCGCCACGGGTGTCGCCGCTCGCTTGGTGCGCGCCGGCGTGTCGGTCGTTATGGCCGATATCGCGGTTCCCACGTGCATCCGCCGCACAATCAGTTTTTGCGAGGCTATTCGCCTGGGCGAGGTCCAGGTCGAGGGCATTCGCGCTCGCTTGGCGCAGACGCCGGCAGAGGCGCTCGAGATTACCGGGGCTGGAGACGTCGCCGTCGTGGTGGACCCCCAGGCGCAGATGCTCGACGAACTGAAGCCCGCGGCTGTGGTCGACGCGATTTTAGCCAAGCGCAACCTGGGCACCACGCGCGACATGGCGCCTGCCGTCATCGCCGTGGGGCCGGGCTTTACCGCGCCGGTTGATTGCGATGCCGTGGTCGAGACTATGCGCGGGCATTTTTTGGGCCGTGTCATTACCCAAGGTTCGCCCCAGCCCAACACGGGCGTGCCGGGCATTATCGCTGGCTATGGCAGGGAGCGCGTTATCCACAGCCCCGCCGCCGGCGTGTTTAGGTCCGACCGCGCGATCGGCGACATCGTGAATGCTGGCGATGTGATCGGGTATGCGGGTGATACTCCCATGGTCACGCAGATTGACGGCTGTCTGCGCGGGCTTTTGGCGAACGGCGTGCAGGTGACTGAGGGCTTTAAATGCGCCGATGTCGATCCGCGCGGCGATGCCAGCTATATCAACTACATTTCGGACAAGGCGACGTCGGTCGGCGGCGGCGTGCTCGAGGCACTCGCTATGCTCACCGATATCTTTAGAGGATAGAAGGCGGCAATGGAAAAGCTCGATGTTGTGAATGCGGCGCTTGCCGACCTGCGTGCTGGCGAGACGTGCGAGCTCGTGGTCGTGGCCGGCACGGCGGGGTCGTCGCCGCGCGGCGTGGGCGCCTGGATGGCCGTCTTTGCCGACGGCAGCCAGGCGGGCACTATCGGCGGCGGCAAGATTGAGCTCTTTGCGCTGGATGAGGCGCGCGAACTCCTGAGCGCGGGACAGTCGCGTCTGGTCCGCTACACCATGGGCGGCGAGAACTCCGATACCGGCATGATCTGCGGCGGAGCCATCTGCCTGTGCTATCTGCATCTGGATGCGATCCAGGCACAGTTGCTCCAGGAAATTGCCGACGTCTTGACGTATCGACGTATCGGCGACTTCGTCATCGACTTTGAGCCGTTTATCGCAAGCGCGCTCGAAAGCGACGCTACTGAATACCATGGCGAGGAATCGCGCCGCACCATTGCGGGTTGCCCCGGGCTTTCGCTGGTGGAGGAGGGGAGTAAGGTTACCTATACAAACGCCGCCTCCGAGATTCCTCCCGCGCACATCGAGACGCTCTGCCCCGAGGGCCTGACCTATATCTTTGGCTGCGGCCACGTGGGCGCCGCGACGGCGCGGGTGCTCACGGCGGCGGGCTTTGCCGTCGTGGCGTGCGACGACCGCCCCGGCACGCTGACCCCCGATTGGGTGCCCGGTGTCTACGATCGTCGCTTGGTCGATTACAAGAACCTGAGCGAGCTGTGCCCCATCGGCCCGCGCGACCTGGTGGTCGTGGCCACAGCAGGCCACAAGTCCGATATCGACGTGGTGATTCAGGCCATGCACGCCAAGCCTGCCTACCTGGGCTGTCTGGGTTCGCGCCGCAAGACGGCCTTTGTGCGTGCCCGCCTGGAGCAGGAAGGCTTTACGCAGGACCAGATCGACGAGCTGCACCTGCCGATCGGCGTTGCCATCGAGGCCGAGGACCCCGAGGAGATTGCCATCTCCATCGCCGCCGAGATGATTCACCTGCGCCGCACCAAACTCGTCCCACGCAAGCGCTAATCGCATCCCCACCAATAAGTTGCGGTGAAATACGGACTGTTTAAGCCTGTTAGGCCGCCAAACAGTCCCTATTTCACCGCAACTGCTTTTTGGGATCCATTTGTGCGGGGGAGTTGTGGAGTTGTGCAGGCAGACGAGGTTTTTCTGGAAATACGCTCCCGATGCGCGTATAGTACCGATTGTTTTGTCGGCTCCTGCTGCGTCGAGTCCAAACCGCAAAATGCCATGAGCGGCGCGGATGCAGCCAGGAGGCACGAGGACAACCCATCGTGGCCACGCCCCGTGCTTAAAACCCCAAGAAGGAGTGAACAATGGCAGAAGAGAAGTATGTGCCGCGTCTGAAGACCAAGTACAACAACGAGGTCAAGCAGCAGCTTCAGGACAAGTTCCAGTACGAGAACGTCATGATGATCCCCAAGTTTGAGAAGATTGTCGTGAATATGGGTGTCGGCGAGGCCGCTACCGATTCCAAGGCCATCGACGGTGCCGTGCGCGACCTGCGCGCCATCACCGGACAGCAGCCGATGATCACCCGTGCCCGCAAGTCCATCGCTACCTTCCGCCTGCGCGCTGGTATGCCGATCGGCTGCAAGGTTACCCTGCGTGGCGACCGTATGTGGGAGTTCTTCGATCGTCTGACCTCCGTCGCGATCCCCCGTATCCGCGACTTCCGCGGCATCTCCGCCAAGAGCTTCGACGGCCGTGGTAACTTCTCCATGGGCGTCACCGAGCAGCTCATCTTCCCCGAGATCGACTTCGACTCCGTCGATCACCAGCGCGGTATGGACATCACTTTCGTGACCACCGCCAATACCGATGAGGAGGCCAAGGCCCTTCTGGACGCCTTCGGTTTCCCGTTCAAGAAATAGGTTCACCTGCCCTATAAGCGCCGTTCCCACAAGGGGGCGGCGCTTGGGGCGAACAATACTCTATGTGAGGAGGATATAAGTGGCTAAGACATCGATGATCGTCAAGTGCAATCGCAAGCAGAAGTTCTCTACTCGTGAGTACACGCGCTGCCAGCGCTGCGGCCGTCCGCACTCTGTGTACCGCAAGTTCGGCCTGTGCCGTGTCTGCTTCCGCGAGCTTGCACTCAAGGGCGAGCTTCCCGGCGTTAAGAAGGCCAGCTGGTAAGTCACTACCAGCGTTTCAAGCATCAGTTTGGAACAGGGAAAACGCGCTAAAAAGGCTTTGCCGTTAAGGGCGGCGAAGAACCAAGAGCACGTGTTCATCAAGAACGAAGGAGAATCTGTATGAACCTTACAGACCCGATCGCAGATATGCTTACGCGCATCCGTAACGCTAACTCTGTGAACAAGGCCACGGTCTCCATGCCGAGCAGCAAGAAGCTCGTCGAGATCGCTCGTGTTCTGCACGAGGAGGGCTACATCGAGGGCTACGATGTCGAGGACACCGTTCCCCAGAAGACTCTGCACATCACGCTTAAGTATGGTCCCAAGAAGGCTAAGGTCATCAACGGCATCCGCCGCATTTCCAAGCCGGGCCTGCGTAAGTACACCGGCGTTGCCGACATGCCCCGCGTCCGCGGTGGCCTTGGTACCGCCATTATTTCCACCAGCCATGGCGTCATGACCGACCGCGATGCTCGCAAGCACAACGTCGGCGGCGAGATCATCGCTTACGTCTGGTAATTCGCTCGGTAGGTAGAAGGAAAGGAGATCACCGTGTCTCGTATCGGTAATAAGCCTGTCCAGATTCCCGCCGGAGTCGAAGTGGCAGTCAACGGCAACAACGTTGTCGTCAAGGGCCCCAAGGGCCAGCTCGAGCTCGATGTCTTTGAGAAGCTCGCTATCAACGTCGAGGACAACGTCCTCACCGTTTCCCGTCCCGACGACGAGCGTGAGACCCGTGCCCGCCACGGCCTCACCCGCGCCCTCATCCACAACATGGTTGTTGGCGTTTCCGAGGGCTTCGAGAAGAAGCTCGAGCTCGCCGGCGTCGGTTACCGCGTGCAGCAGAAGGGCAAGAACCTCGAGTTCTCCCTGGGCTTCTCGCACCCCGTGATCGTCGAGGCTCCCGAGGGCATCACCTTCGAGGTTCCCGACAACACCCACGTGAACGTCAAGGGTATCAACAAGCAGCAGGTCGGTCAGATCGCCGCTGAGATCCGCGGCCATCGTCCTCCCGAGCCTTACAAGGGCAAGGGTATCCACTACGTTGGCGAGCACATCCGCCGCAAGCTGGGTAAGGCCGCCAAGTAGTCGTAACCGACTCACTCGCATAAGACCAGCACCCCGTCAGGTGCTGGCAAGATCAACCTTTTTAGGAGTTTACGTATGAACAAGCATAAGGCGAAGCTGGAAGGCCTCAAGCGTCGTCAGCGTCGTGTTCGCGGCAAGGTCTCGGGTACCTCCGAGCGTCCGCGTCTTCGCGTGACCCGTACTAACGCCAACATCTATGCCCAGATCATCGACGACAGCAAGGGCTCCAGCCTGACGCTCGTCTCTGCCTCGACCCTCGAGGCCGAGTTCAAGGGCACCCACACCTCGAACAAGGAGGCTGCGGAGAAGGTCGGTCAGCTCGTTGGCAAGCGCGCCATCGAGGCCGGCATCACCAAGGTCGCCTTCGATCGCGGTGGCCGTATCTACCATGGCCGCGTCAAGGCCCTCGCCGACGGTGCTCGTGCCGCCGGTCTCGAGTTCTAGGAGGTATGTAGCACATGGCTCGTAATCAGAAGCAGCAGCGCGAGGCCTCCGAGTTCGAGGAGCGCGTCGTTTACATCAACCGCGTGTCGAAGACCGTCAAGGGTGGTCGTCGCATGAGCCTCGTCGCTCTCGTCGTCGTTGGCGACGGCAAGGGCAACGTCGGCGTTGGCATGGGCAAGTCCGCTGAGGTGCCCATGGCCATCTCCAAGGCGTCTCTCGATGCCAAGAAGAACATGTTCCACGTGCCGGTGACCGAGCAGGGCACCATCCCGCACGAGGTTCTCGGCCACTTTGGTGCCGGCCGCATCATCATCAAGCCCGCTGTCGAGGGTACCGGCGTTATCGCCGGCGGCGCTGTGCGTCCCCTCTTTGAGCTTGCTGGCATCAAGAACGTCCTGTCCAAGTCCCTCGGTACCGACAACGGCCTCAACATCATCAAGGCTGCCGTCGAGGGCCTCAAGGAGCTCTCCAGCCCTGAGGACGTCGCGGCTCGCCGTGGCCTGACGGTCTCCGAGATGTTCGTCGGTAAGGAGAACTAAGCATGGCTGACACCATCAAGATCAAGCAGGTCCGCAGCACCAATGGTTGCAAGCAGGACCAGGTCCGTACTGTCCGTGCCCTCGGTCTCCACAGGATCCGCGAGGTTCGCGAGATTGCTGACAACGAGTCCGTCCGCGGCATGATCTTCAAGGTCAAGCACCTTGTCGAGATTGTAGAGGAGTAGCAAATGCAGCTTCACGATCTTACTCCCGCGCCCGGTTCCACCAAGAACCGTAAGCGCGTCGGCCGTGGCAATTCTTCGGGTCACGGCACCACTTCTGGCCGCGGCCAGAAGGGCCAGGGTTCCCGCTCTGGCGGCACCAAGGGTGCCGGCTTCGAGGGTGGCCAGACTCCGCTGGCTATGCGCCTGCCCAAGCTTCCGGGCTTCCGCAACCCCCGTCGTATCGAGTACACCGCCGTTAACGTTGAGCGTCTCGAGCGTAAGTTCGAGGACGGCGCTGTGATCGACGGTGCCGCTCTTAAGGCCGCTCGCATCACCAAGAGCGAGTTCGAGCCCGTCAAGGTGCTCGGCAATGGTGAGCTCACCAAGAAGTTCACGGTCAAGGTCGACAAGGTCAGCGCTTCTGCGCAGGCCAAGATCGAGGCCGCCGGCGGAAAGGTCGAGCTGCCGTGCTAAATGGTCTTAAGAATGCTTTCCGCATCAAAGAATTGCGCGAAAAGATTCTTTTTACCATAGCTATGCTCGTCGTGTACCGCATTGGTGCGCACGTTCCTGTGCCCGGCATTCCCTTCCAGGGGATGCTGGGCCTTTTCTCGACCGATAACAATTCGGTCGCCGCAGGTGCTATGGCCCTCCTGAATCTTTTCTCTGGCGGCGCGTTGAGCTATGTGTCGGTGTTTTCGCTGGGCATCATGCCTTACATCACCAGCTCGATCATCCTCCAGATGCTCCAGGCCGTTGTGCCTTCCCTGCATGAGCTTGCCCGCGAGGGCGAGGTCGGTCAGACCAAGATCACGCAGTATTCGCGTTACCTCACCCTGGCTCTGGCAATCCTCAACTCCGTGGGTTACCTCTTCCTCTTTAAGAGCTTCGGCATCAGCTTCAATGGCGCCGGCGCTCCCGAGATCATCTTCGACCTCATGATCGTCGGCACGCTCACTGCGGGCGCCATGCTGATCATGTGGATTGGTGAGCTCATCACCCAGCGCGGTATCGGCAATGGCATGTCGCTGATCATCTTTGCGAACATCATGGCCGGCCTGCCGCAGGCTATCTTCTCCAGCACCGAGGGCAATGCCGGTGGCATCATCACCATGGTGATCATCTGCGCCATCATTTTGCTGGTTATCCCGCTGATTGTTTTCCTTGAGCGCGGCCAGCGCCGCATCCCGGTCTCCTACGCCAAACGTGTCGTGGGCCGTCGCATGATGGGTGGCCAGACCACCTACCTGCCCATCAAGGTCAACACCGCGGGTGTCGTGCCGATCATCTTCGCTTCGGCGCTGCTGTACTTCCCCGCTCAGATTGCCGTGTTCTTCCCCGGCATCGGCTGGATTCAGGCAGTTGCCTCCGCGCTTTCGACCGGTTGGCTCAACTGGGTGCTTAACGTTGTCCTCATCGTGTTCTTCGCGTACTTCTACACCTCCATGGTGTTCAACCCCGATGACACGGCCGATAACCTTAAGAAGCAGGGCGGCTTTATTCCGGGCGTGCGTCCGGGTAGGGCTACCGCGGCCTACATCAAGAACGCGCTCAACAAGATCACGCTTCCTAGCGCTGTCTTTTTGGCGCTCATCGCCATCGTGCCTTCGATCATCTTCTCCTTCACGGGTAACCATCTGATCCAGGCATTTGGCGGCACGTCCATCCTCATCATGGTCGGCGTCGTGCTCGACACGGTCGATAAGCTCGAAGGCCAGATCAAGATGTATGATTACGATGGATTCTTTAAATAGGCTAGAGGAGGATTGCTCATGAACCTCGTATTGCTCGGAGCTCCGGGTGCCGGTAAGGGCACCGTCGCACAGGAGCTCGTCGCCGAGTTTGGCGTCGCCCACATTTCCACGGGTGACCTGCTGCGTGCTGCCGTCAAGGGTGGCACCGAGCTTGGTATTCAGGCTAAGAAGTACATGGACGCTGGCGAGCTCGTTCCCGACCAGCTCGTGATCGACCTTGTCAAGGAGCGCCTTGTCGCCGATGACGCCCAGCAGGGCTTCATCCTCGACGGCTTCCCGCGCAACACTGCCCAGGCTGTGACGCTCGATTCCGAGCTTTCGGCCATGGGTCGCGAGATCGACTGCGCCCTTCTGGTCGACGTGGCCCCCGAGGTCATCATCGATCGTCTGTCTTCGCGTCGCACCTGCCGCGCCTGCGGTTACACTGGCACCGCTGCCGATGCCACCTGCCCCAAGTGTGGTGGCGAGATGTATCAGCGCGACGATGACAAGCCCGAGACCATCAAGAACCGTCTCGACGTCTACGAGAAGTCCACGAGCCCGCTCGTCGACTACTATCGCGGCCAGGGTCTGCTCAAGTCGGTTAACGGTGACCAAGCTCGCGAGGCCGTGTACGGGGATGTCAAAGAGGCTCTCGGTCTATGATCAAGATTAAGTCTGCAACGCAAATCGAGCAGATGAAGAAGGCAGGAGCGCTATCTAAGATGGCGCTCCGCCACGTTGGAGCCATGGTGCGCCCCGGCGTTTCGACCTTTGAGCTCGATCAGCTCGCGGAGCAGATTATCCGCATGCATGGCGGCAC
The DNA here is from genome assembly GCA_958427035.1 of uncultured Collinsella sp. GTDB lineage: Bacteria > Actinomycetota > Coriobacteriia > Coriobacteriales > Coriobacteriaceae > Collinsella. The sequence goes on from CAUAAR010000020.1 coordinate 17,965, forward strand.
CCCGGCCTTTAAGGGTTACGGCGGGTTCCCGGGGACCATTTGCGCATCGATTAACGATGCCGTGGTCCACGGTATTCCCAATCCCGACATGATCCTGCGCGATGGCGATATCATCTCCATCGATACGGGAGCCGTTGTCGACGGTTGGGTCGGCGATAACGCTTGGACGTTTTTCGTCGGCAACCCTACGCCCGAGGCCAAGGCCCTGTGCGAGGTTACGCGCGATTGCCTTAAGGCTGCCATCGAGCAGGCTGTCCCCGGTAACCATATCGGGGACGTCGGTTATGCCGTTCAGTCCCTCGCCGAGTCTCACGGTTACGGCGTGCTTCGTGATTATGTAGGCCATGGCATTGGCCGCGTGATGCACGAGGACCCCAATGTTCCTAACTATGGAAAGAAGGGGAGGGGCGTTCGCCTCCAGGCCGGCATGGTCATTGCCATCGAGCCGATGGTTACGATGGGTTCCAGCCATGTGAGCACGGGCTCCGACGGTTGGATTGTTACGACCAACGATCACCTGCCCGCCGCGCACTACGAGAACACCGTCGCCATCACCAATGACGGCCCGGTGATTCTCACCACGGATGCCCAAGGTGCTTGGTGTTCGCTCCAAGGCGGAGAAATGTAAAAGTCGCCGCCCCCTGATGCCCAACCTCGCCTTTCAATTTCGAAGGCATGACCCCAAGGTCTATGCCTTCTCATTTCAAGGCGATCTTGGGCATCAGGGAACGGCTTTGTTTTACATTTCAAATGTAACAAGTTCCACTTAGTTGTGGAGCCATTACGAAGTTATTACGATGCGTGCATACGTGTTGTAGAATACTCAATCGCTGTCGTTTTCTAGAGAAAGATGATTGCTTGTGAAGAAGGAAGACGCAATTGAGCTCGAGGGTACGGTAAAGGAACCGTTGCCCAACGCCATGTTTAAGGTCGAGCTCGAGAACGGTCATTCGGTTCTGTGCAACATTTCTGGCAAGATCCGAATGAATTACATCCGTATTCTCCCCGGTGACAGGGTTGTCGTGGAGCTTTCCCCGTACGACCTGACCCGCGGCCGCATCACCTATCGCTACAAATAGCGGCACGCATACACGCACTCCATTTCCGACTGCAGGCTTAGCTCAACCTACGGTCGGATTGTGTGTGAAGACCAGCCATAGTTTTAAACGCCTGCGGCTGGGCGAGTAGATAGTAGGGAAGTAGTTTGAGCGCTACCGAAAGGAAGAACGATGAAGGTACGTCCTTCGGTCAAGAAGATGTGCGATAAGTGCAAAATCATTAGGCGCCATGGCAAGGTCCTCGTCATTTGCGAGAACCCCCGTCATAAGCAGCGTCAGGGTTAAGAGAGGAGACTACGTTGGCCCGTATTAATGGTGTCGACCTCCCGCGTGAGAAGCGCGTTGAGATCGGTCTGACCTACATTTACGGCATCGGCCGCACCACTGCGACGAAGATTTGCGTCGAGTGCAACGTTAACGTGGATACGCGCGTTAAGGACCTCACCGAGGATGAGGTTAACGCCATCCGCGATTATATCGATAAGAACCAGATCATGGTTGAGGGCGACCTCCGCCGTGAGCGCAACCAGAACGTCAAGCGCCTTATGGACATCGGCTGCAACCGCGGCCTTCGTCACCGCAAGGGCCTCCCGGTCCGCGGCCAGCGCACCCACACTAACGCTCGTACCCGCAAGGGCCCGAAGCGTCAGATCGGTGCTAAGAAGAAGAAATAAGGAGCGCTAGATAGATGGCTACTGCTAAGAAGAACGTTCGCGCTGCCCGTCTGAAGCGCGCGGACCGTAAGAACATTTCCGTGGGCCAGGCTCACATTCGTTCTACGTTCAACAACACGATCGTTTCGATCACCGATCCCCAGGGCAACGTCATTTCCTGGAAGTCGGCTGGCCAGGTGGGCTTCAAGGGCTCCCGTAAGTCCACGCCGTTCGCTGCCCAGATGGCTGCCGAGGCTGCTGCCAAGCAGGCCATGGAGCACGGTATGAAGAAGGTTTCCGTCTTCGTCAAGGGCCCCGGCTCCGGTCGTGAGACCGCCATCCGCTCCCTCCAGGCTGCTGGCCTCGAGGTCTCGAGCATCCAGGACAAGACCCCCATTCCGCACAACGGCTGCCGCCCCAAGAAGCGTCGCCGCGTGTAACTGAAAGGATCGTATCAATATGGCAATCGACAGGACTCCTGTTCTTAAGCGCTGCCGTCAGCTCGGGATCGATCCCGCTGAGCTCGGTTACAGCAGCAAGAAGGAATCTATCCGTCAGCCCAAGCGCCGTCGCAAGGAATCTGAGTACGGCATGCAGCTGCGCGAGAAGCAGAAGGTCAAGTTCATCTATGGCGTTCTGGAGAAGCAGTTCCACGGCTACTTCAACAAGGCCCGTAAGATGAACGGCGTCACCGGTGAGAACCTCATGATCATCCTTGAGTCTCGCCTCGACAACGTCGTCTTCCGTCTTGGCTTCGCCCGCACCCGCAAAGAGGCTCGTCAGTCCGTCCGTCACGGTCACTTCACCGTGAACGGCAAGCGCGTGGACATCCCGTCCTACCGCGTCAAGGCCGGCGACGTCGTCGCTGTCGGCGAGAAGTTCCGTGACCTCCTCCCCATCAAGGAGGCCCTGATTTCCTCCGAGCGCTTTGAGGTCCCTGGCTGGCTCGAGGTCGATATCGAGAAGCTGTCTGGTAACGTGCTCGCTCTGCCGACGCGTGAGCAGATCAGCGGTGATATCAACGAGCAGCTCATCGTCGAGCTCTACTCTAAGTAGTCCATCCGGGCTGCTGAGGCTGGAGGTAATACATGTCAGAATTCATTAGGCCTCAGGTTCAGGTCGAAGAGATCAACGAGACGTCTGCTCGTGTCTCCGTCGAGCCGCTCGAGCGTGGTTACGGCGATACGCTGGGTAACTCCCTTCGTCGCGTTCTTCTGTCCTCGCTCGAGGGTGCCGCCGTCGAGGCTATTCAGATCGATGGTGCGCAGCACGAGTTCATGACCATCCCTAACATGGTCGAGGATGTCACCGACATCGTCCTGAATGTCAAGGGTCTTGTCTTCAGGGCTCTCGGCACGACCGACGAGGCGACCGCCACCATCTCGGTTGACGGCCCCTGCGAGGTCACCGGTGCGGACTTCTTTATTCCGTCCGAGTTTGAGCTGGTCAACCCCGAGCAGCACATTGCTACGCTCACCGAGGGTGGCCATCTCACCATGAGCATGCGCATCGGCTATGGCCGCGGCTATGTTTCTGGCGAGGCCAACAAGCGCGACAACGATCCCATCGGTGTGATCCACGTCGACTCGCTGTACTCGCCGGTTTCCCGTTGCGCCAAGCTCGTTGAGGCTTGCCGTGTCGGTCAGCACACCGACTACGACCGCCTTGTCCTCGAGATCGAGACCAACGGCTCCATCGCCCCGCGCGACGCCGTGGTCCAGGCTGCCAATATCATCAACCAGCATATGGCCGCCTTTATGAACCTTGCCGAGACCCCCGAGGTCGAGGAGGAGGCTTCGATCTTCGCTCCCGAGGTCACCAACGACAACGCCGAGCTGGACAAGCAGATCGAGGATCTGGACCTTTCCGTCCGTTCCTACAACTGCCTTAAGCGCGCCAGCATTCACTCGGTCCGTCAGCTCGTTGAGTTCTCGGAGAACGATCTGCTCAACATCCGTAACTTCGGTGTTAAGTCGATCGAGGAAGTGAAGGACAAGCTTGAGTCCATGGGCCTGAGCCTGAAGGCTTAATGCTTCGCATATTTGAGGAGAAACTAGACCATGCGTCACAACGTTAAGAAGGGCCTGAAGCTCGGCACCGATGCGAGCCACACCAAGGCCATGAAGAAGAGCCTTGCTAAGGCCCTCTTCGAGAACGACCGCATCAAGACCACCGAGACCCGCGCTAAGGCGCTGCGTTCGGTCGTCGATCCGATCATCACCTGGGCCAAGAAGGGCGACCTGCACTCTCGTCGTCTGGCTATCGCCAAGCTCGGCGATAAGCAGCTCGTTGCCGAGATCTTCGACAAGGCTGCCCAGGGTATGTGGCAGGACCGCAACGGCGGTTACACCCGCATCATGAAGCTCGGTAACCGCAAGGGCGACAACGCTCCCATCGTTATCATGGAGCTCGTCACCGAGCCTTGCACGCCTAAGGCCAAGAAGGCTGCTCCGGCCCCCAAGAAGGCCGCTGCTCCCAAGAAGGTCGAGGCTGCCGAGGAGGCTCCTGCTGAGGAGACCGCTGAGTAGACAATCCGTCTGCATAGGCTATATTCGAGGGGTACGTTCGCGTACCCCTCTTTTTTGTCGAAATGCCATTGTCTGTTTGTTGGGAGCGTCCATGACCGCGCCGTCTGATTTCAATTCGATTCCTGAGCTCGATGCCACGCTCGTTTTCCGCGTGGCCTACGATGGCTCGTCCTACAGCGGCTTTGCCGAGCAGCCCGGTCAGACGACGGTTGCGGGCGAGTTGCGCCGCGCTATCGAGACGCTCCTGCGCCGTCCGATCGACCTGACGTGTGCGGGGCGTACCGATGCCGGCGTGCATGCGGTGGCACAGTTCATCAGCGTGCCCGTAACGGACGCTGAGTTGGCTTTGACGCGCCGTAGGTGGCTGAGGGCTATGGATGCCCTCCTGCCCAAAGATATCGCCATAAACGAGGTCTACAAGGCCCGTAAAGGCTTTTCTGCACGCTTTGATGCGCGTTCCCGTACGTATACGTACCGTATTGCCGATCGCGACGCGCGCCCTGTGCTTTCGCGCGGTGCGGTGTGGTGGCATCGCTACCCATTGGATGTTGAGGTGATGTCTGCGGCCTGTCCCGCGCTGCTGGGCGAGCAGGACTTCAAGAGCTTTTGCAAGGTGGCGTCTGCCGTGGGCAAGCCCACGCACCGCTGCGTGATGCGTGCCGAGTTTGGCCATGAGGTTGCGTTTGGCGAGGACATCCTGACGTTTACCATCGAGGGCAATGCGTTTCTGCATTCGATGGTCCGCACGATCGTGGGCACGCTTGTCGAGATTGGCATGCATCGCCGTGAACCCGAGTGGATGCTCGAGGTCATCGATGCTTGCGACCGTACCGCTGCGGGCCCCACGGCTCCTGCCTGCGGCCTTACGTTTATGGGCGTGGATTACAATCCCGCCGAGCTTGTTGTGCTCGACTAGGGGAGGGCTCGACGCGTCGTGCGTCGGCACCTGTCATCTGTGGGCTGCGCGTGTGCAACATCTGTTCTTGGCGTGCAATACAACCGGTGTCTCATTGCTTTTATTGCCGGGGTGTACCATGAACCACGGTTTGATTCATTGCTGTCGAGAGGACGGATAACTTGGTTCGACGTGGCTCGCATCCGCGACTTTCGGTGATCCTTGTGGTAGAAGGTTCGCCCAGCTATGCGATGCGTGCGCTCGAGAGTATCCAGAACCAAGACCTCTACGATTTGCAGATTGTCGTTGTCTGCCGCGATGCTGCGCCCGGTGTGCGCCATTCGCTTCAAGTTGCTGCCGACAGGGACATCCATATTGATTTGATTGACGTCGAGGACGCGAAGCGCGGTGCTTGTCTTCGTGCCGGTTTTGCTGCCTCGCGTGGCTCTCAAATCATCGCTATGAACGCCGATGAGTGGTTTGCTCCGCAGTCCCTTTCCAAGATGGTCGATATCGCGTGCGATACTGCGGCAGACATAGTGTTCCCCACGGTGTCGCTCGACCGCTATGATGCACATCGAGAGCGCCATTCGCGCGTCTTGGATGTTGCCCCTATTGTCATTGAAGACAAGTCTTCGATGGTGACCGGGCTGTCCCAGTTGATTTTAGGCGGCCTAGTCGCTCAGACCTCTGGCGTGATGTACAGCCGCTCGCTGTTTGAGGCATGCCTTTTGTGCGACAAGGTGTTTCGCACAGTTGGGTTTATGGCGTGCGCGCTCTCGCGGGCGCAGTGCGTCTCCGGCTGCGGCGACGCTTGTTTCCACGCCGCGGCACCTAAGCTTACAGATGCCTTTGATCCCACCATGTATGCCAAGGTATCCGATGACATCCGAGCACTCGACGAGCTTGCGGACTCACTCTCGGAAGCAGATAGCGGTGGTCGGCTCAAGCTGGCAAGCCAAAAGTTCTACTTTGCCGGACTGGTCGCCTGCATCGAGAATTTGTGCCTGAGCCCGCATGGGTTGTCGTCAATCGAGCGTTCCGCCCGCATGCGTGATATGCTCGATGCGCCTCGAACCCGTCAGATGGTCGCCGCGCTCAAGGACAACCATCGGGGACTCGGTCTGTTGTTTGGGCCGATTGCCAGCGCCAAGCCCGCGCGCTGCGTGATGTGTACGCATCTGGCAGCTTTTCTTAACCGGACGGGCGCAAAAACCGCCTAAACGGCTCATTACGAAACAAACTTGCATAGAATTGTTTCGAAATGCGTTCTTATACACAAAAGCCTTCAAATAGCGTTAAACTATTCAATCACTGATTGATTGTCTCCGCCATCTTTTGGAGAGAGGGTTTGTATGGCTAAAAAACGCAATGGGCGCCAGGATGCCATTAGAGATATTGTGCGCAATAAGGACGTCCGTACGCAGCGCGTGCTGGTCGATGAGCTCCGTGCTATGGGCTTTGATTGCACGCAGGCGACTGTCTCTCGCGATATTGCCGACATGGGGCTGCGTAAGCTCCCTGAGGGCATCTATGTTCTGGCAGAGGACCTGCACCTGCAGCGTATGGTTTCCGAGCTCGTAACGGGCGTTCTACGTACCGATAATCTGGTCATGATCAAGGCTCAGCCTGGTACGGCTTCCGGCATCGCCGCCGCCGTTGATGCGGCAGAGTTGCCCGATGTGCTTGGCTCGCTTGCCGGCAACGATACGATTTTGGTTATTGCCCAGACGGCCGAGGACGGCGAGCGTCTTGAGGCGCTGATCAATAAGCTGAGCAATTCTCGCAAGTAGGCGTGCAGGTCGTGCGCTCGGCACTGCGTGCGTGACATAGTGGCTTGTAAGGGGGTATCGACGTTGGTCGGTACCCCCTTTTTTGTCTGCCGGTATAAAGACCGCCCATCAGGTCGCTTTAAACTAAAAAGGCCCCCGAGCAGTTTAATAAGCTGCTCGGGGGCCTTGTTGCTTATGGCCGGATGATTTCTAGCCGACCGTATCGTCAGGCGTGGGCGAGGGGTCGGGAGTGGGCGTAGGCGTGGACGTGCCGCCATCGCCGCCGGTCGAACCACCAGTGGAGCCGCCAGTCGAGCCACCGGTCGTACCGGTGTCGCCGGTGGTGTCGCCGCCCGTGGTCTCGGTGGTCGTGGTCGTCGTGGTAGTCGTTGTGGTAGTTTCCTCTTCGTCCTCGTTCTCGTCCTTGTCCTTGTCGTCGTTTTCCGTCTTCTTGGCGTTGTTGGTGCCGTAGAACTTCCAGACGCTGTTGTTCTTGTAGGTGGGCGCCGTTCCGGTCGCAAACTCCTCGCGCTCGGTACCGGTCAGAACGGTGTTCATAAACCGCTTAAAGACAGGCAGGTTGGTGCTGTCGCCCAGCAGGTCCGTGCCGTATTTTTGGATGGGGATCTCGCCCGCGGAATAGCCGGTCCACAGGGCGCACGCCAGCTGCGGGGTATAGCCGCAGAACCACAGGTTGGTGGTGTTGTCGGTGGTGCCCGTCTTGCCGGCATAGGGCTGGTTGACGCTCAGGGCGCCAGCAGCACCCGTACCGCCGCCCTGCATGACGCCGGACAGAACATCGGTGACCGCGGCGGCCTCGCCCTCGGTAAGCACCTGTGAGGGATTGTCGGTGTGCTGGTACAGCACCGAACCGGTACGAGAGTCAATCTCGGTGATGGCGATCGGCTGGCGATAGTAGCCGCCGTTGGCAAACGTCGCGTAGGCGGCGGCCATCTCGAGCGGCGAGATCGAGCCGGTGCCGAGCGTCATGACGGGAACGTCCTCGATGTTGTCCTTGGCGGGATCGATGCCGAGCTTTTTGACGAGCGAGATGATCTTGCTGTTGCCGACGGCTTCCGCCACCTGGATGTAGCCGGTGTTGGAGGAGTATGCCGTTGCCTGCTTAAGCGTGATGTTGCCATAGCTATGGTTGGCGTAGTTTTGGACCTCGGTCGTGGTGCCCTTGGCCTTGAGCGGCGAGTTGCAGTTGAGGGTGACGTTGGGGTTCATGCCGTTTTGGATGGCAGTTGCCAGCGTAAAGGCCTTAAAGGTGGAGCCGACGGGACGCTTGGCCGTGGCATGGTTTACGTGGTTCTCGTCGGCGTTGTAGTCGTAGCCGCCCACCATGCACTTGATGTAGCCGGTCTTGGGGTCGACGACGACCATGCCCATGTCCAGGCCGTCGAGCGAGAGCGTGTCGAGCTGCTCACGGACGGCATTCTCTGCCACCTGCTGCATCGTGGGGTCGATGGTGGTCTTGACGGTCAAGCCGCCCTTAAAGAGCACGTCGGTCGAGAACTCCTGCTCCAGCAGCTGTTTAACATAGGCGACAAAGTAGGGCTGCGAGTAGACGTCGACGCCGCTGCCCGAAATCTCGGTCACGTTGAGGGTGATGGGCTCGGCCTGTGCGGCATCGTGCTCTTCCTGCGTAATGTGGCCCAGGCGCAACATGTTGTCGAGGACCTTGTTGCGACGGGACAGCGCCAGGTCGGGGTTGACCGTGGGGTCGTACTGCGAGGGCGAGTTGGGAAGGCCGATGAGCAGCGCGGCCTCGCTCAGGGTGAGGTCGGCGGCGCTCTTGGACAGATAGGTCTCGGCTGCGGCCTCGATGCCGTAGGCGCCGTGGCCGTAATAGATGGTGTTGAGGTACATCATGAGGATCTCGTCTTTGGAGTACATGTCCTCCATCTTGACGGCGATGTAGGCCTCGCGCACCTTACGCTCGATGGTCGAGTCGAACTGCTCCTCCTGCAGGATGGTGTTGCGCACCAGCTGCTGGGTGATAGTCGAGGCGCCTTCGTGTCCGCCGCCGAGGGTTGCCACCGCAGCACGCGCGATACCCCACAGGTCGATACCGCCGTGCTCGTAGAAGCGCTCGTCCTCGACGTCAACGGTGCCCTGCAGCACGTAGGGGGAGACCTCGTCCTTGGTGATGGACTTGCGGTTTTGCGTGTAGAAGCTTGCGATCTTGTTGCCGTTGCAGTCGACGATCTCGGTGGGCTCGCTCACCAGATACGCGTTGGCGTCGGTGTAGTCGGGCAGATCGGACAGCCAACGGTTGACGTTGCCGACCATGCCGATGCCAAACGCCACGCCCGCGATAAGCAAAAAGCCCAAAAACGAGAGCAGGATTATGGGCAGAGCATGCGTCTTTGAACGGCTGCGTCCCTGTCGTTGGCGAGGACCCATATATTGACCTCCAGGTATGTCGTGCCGGACGGTGAATGTGTCGTCGGGGCAGGATGGACATAAGTTATTACACGATAAACCAAACGGGGCGCGCGAGGCCTCGTGTATGCTGGAAGACGGCATTTTTCAGAGTGAATGCATACCTTGGTAAGGAGTTTGCCGATGGCGATTCGGACGATAGGGCCGAGCGGACAATACGAGACTGGATTGGATGCTGCCGGTGCGGCGCTGCCCGAGCTGCTGGCGCCGGCGGGCGGGCTCGACCAGATGCTTGCGGCCATCGCCGCGGGTGCCGATGCCATCTATGCGGGGTTGGGCGGCTTTAACGCCCGCGTGAGCGCCCATGGCTTTACGGATGACGAGTTTGCGCGCGGTTGTGCCGTGGCGCATGCCCATGGCGCGCGCGTGTACGTGACGCTCAACGTGTTCGTGTTTGACGATGAGCTGTCCGACGCGGTGGTGTTGGGAGCTCATGCACTGGAGCTGGGCGCCGATGCTCTGATTGTCGCCGATGCCGGGTTGGCCTGCGCGCTGCGCGCGGCGATTCCCGGGGTCGAGATTCACCTGTCTACGCAGGCGGGCGTTCATAGCGAAGGCGCCGTGCGGCTTGCCGCCAATGAGCTGGGGGTCGAGCGCGTGACGACGTCACGCGAGCTGACGGTCGACGAGATTGCGGCGCTATGTGCCACGGGTGTGCCCATCGAGGTATTCTGCCACGGTGCGATTTGCATCGGCTATTCGGGGGCGTGCGAGTTCTCGGCCCTGCGGCGTGGGCGCTCGGCGATGCGCGGCGACTGCACGCAGCCGTGCCGTCTGGCGTACGACCTGGTGGACGAGGCGGGGCAGAGCGTTGTCGCCGTCGAGGGAGATCGCCTGCTGTGCCCGCGTGACTATCTGGGTATTGCGCATCTGCCCGAGCTTGTAGATGCCGGCGTGGCGTCGCTCAAGATCGAGGGGCGCATGAAGAACCCCGATTACGTATTCAACGTGGTGCGGGTGTGGCGCCGGGCACTCGATATGCTGCGCGACGGCGCGTGGGACCCCGATGCCGTGGAAGAGCTTGAACGCGAGCTGGGGAGGTCGTTTAACCGTGGGTTTACCGATGCGTACCTGCGAGGGCGTTCGGGTGCCGAGCTGATGAGCTTTGAGCGCGCAATTAACCAGGGCGTGCGCGTGGGGCGTTTGGTCGCTGTGGGCCACGAAGAGGTGACCGTTGAGCTCGACGCCGCCGTGGCGGCGGGTGACACGCTCGAGATCCGGTTTTATCCGGGTGTCGACGCGCGTCCCGATGTGCCCAAGCGCTGGCCGCAGGTACCCTGCCCGGTGGATGCCGCAGCGGGGAAGCGCGTCGTCGTGCATTGCAAGCGTAAGGTGGACACGGGCTGCGAGGTATACCTGATTCGCAGCGCCGGCGTGTTGGATCAGACGGCGGCGGTGTTGGAGCGCATGCGGGCCGAGGCGGATGCGATTGCGCCCGTTGCACGTGCCGTTGAGGTACTGCCCTTTGAGGACGTTGTGGTGGATGGCGGTGCGTCGACGGAGTTGGTGGAGTGCGCGGTTCCCGCTCGCATGGTTTTTGCTTGGCAGCTGATGGATGCCGACCCGCGCGGAGAGCTCGATTTGTCCGACGCCGTTGTGGTGCTTGACGAGGTGTGCCGCACGGGTGACGCTGACCGGACCCGCTCACTGATGCAGCGTGCCGGGCGCGTTGTCTGCCGCAACCTAGGACAGGTGGTGATCGCTCGCGAGCTGGGCGTGACGTTTGACGTGGCGGCGCCGGTGTTCTGCGCGAATCGGGCCACGCTTACCTGGCTGCGCGGACTCGGTGCGGGGCGGGTGTACTTGCCGGCCGAGTTGCTCGGCAATGATGCGGAGCGTATTGCCGAACTGGCTGCTGAACCCGGCGTCTTGGGTCCGGTCGACGCCGACCGTCCCGAGCTTATGGTGTGCGAGCACTGCCTGCTGACCGCCGAGGGCGTCTGCGCCACCGATGCGACGGGGCGGGTCTGTTGCCGCGACTGTTTGCGTCGTCGGCAGGTACGCTATCTGGTCGAGCGTGACGGTACACGTCTGCCAGTTGCCATCGACGCATGCGGCAGGACGAGGATTTTCCTGTCGTAGGTGCTGCGTCGCGTCAGTTTGTTATCATATGAGAGTTTATGGACTTCCAGCACCGCCGTTTTCGGCGAGGGTGCTATAGCAAAAGGAGGATACCCAATGCTGTCTGTTGACGAGCAAATGCGTATCATCACCTCGGGCGCCGCGCAGATCGTTCCCGAGGCCGACCTTCGCAAGAAGCTTGAGAAGGGCGAGCCCCTCAACATCAAGCTCGGCGTCGACCCCACCAGCCCCGACCTGCACCTGGGCCACGCCGTGCCGCTGCGCAAGATGCGTCAGTTCCAGGACCTGGGCCACAACGTCACCCTCATCATCGGCAACGGTACCGCGCTGATCGGCGACCCCTCGGGCAAGAACTCCACGCGTCCGCAGCTTTCGCAGGAGCAGATCGAGGCCAACGCCGAGACCTACGTGAGCCAGGCCATGAAGATCCTGGACCCCGAGAAGACCACCATCGTGCACAACGGTGACTGGATCTTGTCGATGGACCTGGCCGGCCTGCTGCAGGTGTGCTCCAAGTTCACCGTCGCCCGCATCCTTGAGCGCGATGACTTTACCAAGCGCTACCAGTCTCAGACGCCGATCGCCCTGCACGAGTTCCTGTATCCCGTGATGCAGGCATACGATTCGGTCATGATTAAGGCTGACGTGGAGATGGGCGGCACCGACCAGCTCTTTAACCTGCTCGCTGGTCGTGAGCTCATGGAGAAGATGGGCATGGAGCCGCAGATCGCGCTCACCATGCCGCTGCTCGAGGGCACCGATGGCGTACGTAAGATGTCCAAGTCCTATGGCAACTACATCGGTCTGACCGACGCGCCCAAGGATATGTTCGGCAAGACCATGTCCATCCCCGACGAGATGATCGGCAAGTACTACCGCCTGGCGAGCTCGCTCACCCCGGCCGAGGTCGACAAGATCGACGCTGCTCTGGCCGACGGCTCTGCTGATCCCTATGAGCTCAAGCGCGCTCTGGGCCGCGACCTGTGCGACACCTACCACGGCGCCGGCGCCGGCGACGAGGCTCAGGCCGAGTTCGACCGCGTGTTCAAGGAGGGCCAGCTTGCCGACTTCCCCGAGAAGCACGTTGAGCTGACCGTCAACGACGAGGGCCAGATCTACCTCGCAGGCCTGCTTAAGGACCTGGGCCTTTCGGCGAGCGCCGGCCAGGCCCGTCGCGACATTGACGGTGGCGGCGTCAAGATCAACGGCAAGGCGGTGGCTCCCAAGAGCTATAACATCGATCCCAGCGCCCTCAAGCTGGGCGACACCCTCTCCGTTGGCAAGCGCAAGGGCTTCAAGTTGATTTAGTTCCGCCGTTCTAACGAACGGCGGACCGGCCGACGCTGCGCGGGCCGCATTTGGACAATCTGACGTTCAACTTCAAGGGCGCGACCAGAAGGTCAGCGCCCTTTCGTTTCACGTCACCTTGTCTCAAATGCGGCCCGCTCGCTGTCGTTGCCAAAACATCGGCGCTTCCGTGGTTGGCACTTGGGGACGTTCCTTTTGTGCCGGCACTTTGGGACACTCCTTGTCATTGGTGCAAAGTAACCTGCCCCCATTGCGCTGAGCAGCGTGTGCCGTTAAGCGGAGAGGCGTATTGTTGACCCATCGTTTGGGCATACAATGGCTATTGGTTTGCTGCGGTGAAGGTCTGTCCGCTCCGCAGCTTTTTTCTACGGTTAAAGGAGTATGTATGTCCGTTGAGGTCATGAGGTCTGTGATCGAGGCCGCCGAGGGCCGCGTGCCCGTCGACACGCTGTTTACCAATGCGCAGATCGTCGACGTGTATGGCCAGCGTGTGGCGCCCGGCAGCGTTGCCGTCAAGGACGGTGTGATCGTCGGCGTGCTCTACGATGGTCGCGACGATGCCTCCGGTACCTACGAGGCTGCCGAGGTTATCGACTGCCAGGGTCGCTATCTCGCTCCCGGTTTTATTGACGGGCATCTGCATATCGAGTCTTCGAACATCCGTCCCGCCGAGTATGCTCGCATGGCCGCGACGCGCGGTACTACCACCGCCATTGCCGACAGCCACGAGATTGCCAATGTTGCCGGTCTCGACGGCTTGCGCTTTATGATTGAGGACGGCCGCCGCGCACCCATCTCCATCAAGTACATGATGCCTTCGTGCGTGCCCGCGCTGCCCGACGAGCAGGCCGGTGCCGTTATTTCGGCTGCCGATATGCAGGCGTTTTTTGCCGAGCATCCGGGCGATGTCTTTGGTCTGGGCGAGATGATGAACCTGCCGGGCGTCTTTATGGCCGACCCCGAGACCTGCGCTCGCATTGACGCTGCCAATCAGACGCCGTCCAAACAGGTCGACGGCCATGCTCCGCTTGTTGCCGGCAAGGACCTCAACGCCTATGCCGCAGCGGGTATTATCGCCGACCACGAGTCGACGATTCCCGAGGAAGCGCTCGACAAGCTATCCCGCGGCATGTATGTCATGCTGCGCGAAGGTACGTGCAGCCACGACCTGGCCAACCTGTCTCCGATGCTGCTGGAAAACCCCGCTCGTGCCCGCCGCTGCTGCTTTGCGACTGACGACCGCGCTCCCTCAGATGCGCTTTCGACCGGTATGATCGACAATGCCTGCCGCGTGGCTATCGAGGCCGGTATTGACCCCGTGGTTGCCATCTCTATGGCGTCCCTGTCCACGGCCGAGGCGTTTGGCCTGGACCACGGTTGCCGCGACCCGCACGAGCTGCGTGGCGCCATCGCCCCGGGCAAGCGTGCCGACCTGCTGGTGCTCAACGACCTGACGTTTGTCACGGCTCCGCATCGCGTGTATGCCGCTGGTGCTCTGGTGGCGCAGGACGGCACCTTTGTGGGCGAGATCGCACCCGAGATGGCCGAGGTCGCAGCCCTTGCCGATGAGCTGCGTGCTTCCGTTAAGCTGCCGAAGCTATCGCTCGACGTGTTCGACTATGCCTTTAAGCCGGGCGAGGCGGTTATTGATGTGATCCCGGGCATGGCTATCACGGGCATGGTTCGTCCCGAGACTGATGAGGACTTGCGCCGCATTATGCTGATCGAGCGCCATGGCCGCGGCGTGTCGCTGCAGGCCGAGGGCGCCGACGGTGACGGCCCCGCTGGCCTGGGGCTCGTCGGCAAGCACATCGGTCGCGGCTGGGTGCGCGGTTTCACCATCACCGGTGGTGCCATTGCCTCCACGATCGGCCACGACTCGCACAACGTGTGCGTGGTGGGCGACAATGCGGCGGATATGATGACTGCCGTTGAGGCCGTGGGCCAGGGCGGCCACGTGCTGGTGCGCAACGGCGAGGTCGTGGCGCGCATTCCGCTGGCGCTCGGTGGCCTTATGAGCGAGGGCACGGCCGAGGACGTTGCCGCGCAGCACGACGACTTTATGGTCAAGGCGCGTGCCATGGGCATCGAGCCGCCGCTCGACCCCATCATGGGCATCATTTTCCTGCCCCTGCCGGTGATCCCGACGCTCCGCATCCGCCCCGAGGGCATGTTCGACGTCACGACCTTCACCTACGCCGACTAGTCATCGGGGACGTTCTTAAACGACTAGTCGTCGGGGTGGCGTGTCGCCTGACGCCGCGACCGTGAGACCTCTGGCATGTGTGAGCTATTTGCCAGGTCCTTGTAACGTTTACGCCCGCGGAGTCTTATTTGAGCTCCCTTTGGGTACGTTGGAATCGGATACGCGTTCGATTCCAACAAGCCCGAAGGGAGCTTTTCTATGTTTAAACTGATTGCATCCGATATGGACGGCACACTGCTTGACGAAAACGGCCAGGTGCCTCCCGAGACCTACGAACTGATTCTGGCGCTACACGAGCATGGTGTGCATTTCGCTGCATCGTCAGGTCGTCGCTACGATCGCCTGTGCGAGTTCTTTGCGCCCGTTCGCGACAAGATGGACTTTGTCGCCGCTAACGGCGCCCAGGTCTACGCCGACGGTAAGATGGTAGACCGTGAGGTGTATTCCCACCTGGCGATTCGAAGGCTCGCCCAAGCCGTCAGGACGTTTCCCAATCTGCATCTTGCGCTCTTTGACCGAACCAAGTCCTTCCTGCTCGATGACGAGTGCAAGTTCGTGCGTGAGGTCGATAAGGACCTTCCCAATGCCGAGCGCATTTGGGAGCTGCCCGATTCCAGCGTAAATATCATCAAAGCGAGTATCTTTTGCGACGACAGTGCGGTTATGGACAGCGCGTACGTGCTACAGCGCGAACTTGGTCAGCTCTTTACTTTTGCGCCTTCGGGCAACGCGTGGATCGATGCCATGCAGCCTGGTGTGTCGAAGGCCTCGGGTATCGCGCAGCTCGCGGAGCATTACGGCATTGGTCGCGACGAGGTCATGGCGTTTGGCGACTCGATGAACGACTACGAGATCATTCGCTTTGTCGGCACGGGCTGCGCGATGGAAAACGCGCGCCCCGCGCTCAAGGCGGTGGCCGATCGTGTGGTGGGTTGTAACCGCGACCACGCCGTCCAGCAGGAGCTCCGTCGCGTGCTGGAGAGTCTCTCCTAATCCGGCAGATGGGGACGTTCCTTTTCTGCCGACAGTGGGGGACAGTCCTTGCGGCTTTTTGCGAAGAGTGTCCCCAACGACTAGTCGTTTAAGAACGTCCCCAATGACTAGGCGAGGGCGTCTATGATGGTGCGGGCGACGCCGTCGTGGTCGTTGTCGTATTCGGTGATGGCGTCGGCGGCCTCGCGATCTTCGGGCTCGGCGTTGATCATGGCCATGCCATGGCCCGCTGCCTGCAGCATGGGGATGTCGTTGATGTTGTCACCGAACGCCCAGGCGTCGGCGAGACGCTCGCCCAGGTGCTCGCATAGCCACGTGAGGGCCGTTCCCTTGGTGGCGCCCTCGCCCATGACCTCGATATTCATGGCGTACGAACGCGTGACCTCAATGCCTCCGAGCGTGTCGAGCTCCGCCGCGATGGCGTCGCGATCGGCCGGGTCGTGCCAGTACATGGCGATGCGTTCGAGCGTCTCGACCTCGTCGATCTTGCTGTCGATATCCATGTCGATCGGTGTTCGTGTGCGCTTGAGCGAAGCCGCGATGTGGGGGTCGCCGCCACAGAACTCATCCAGACGCCCGTATAGCGAGCGGGGGAGGAAGCACTGCCCATCCGCGAAGATATCGAAGGTCACATCGTGGCCGGCGGCAATGCGATGGATGCGGTGGGCAATGCCACGGTCGAGCGGACGGCTCAAGATGCACGTGGCGCGCGAGGCGTCGGTGGGCGTATCTTCGTCGAGCTGCCAGACGCTGGCGCCGTTGGCACAGACCGCGTAGTGCACGGCGGGATGGGCGAGAATGGGTTCAAAGATGCCCGACAGCGGACGCCCCGTGCAGGGAACAAACTCGATGCCACGACGTGCGAGCTCGTCGAGCATTGCCCAGGTGGCATCGCTCATTTGCTTATCGCTCGTCAGCAGCGTCCCATCCATATCGGAAAACACAATCATTCGTTGCGATCCTTTCTACTGGCATAAAAAGCGTGGCCGAGGGCTTGGGTCCCTGGCCACGCTCGAGTTCTATAACGGTCCGCGTCCTAGCGGTCGGCGAGTGGCTTGTACTCCAGCGGCTCGATCACCGGACGATAGGCCGGGCGAATAATACGGTGCGCGCAGAAGAGCTCTTCCATGCGGTGTGCCGACCAGCCGGCCATGCGGGCGACGGCGAATAGCGGCGTAAAGAGCGTCTCGGGCACGCCGAGCATCTTGTAGATAAAGCCCGTGTACAGGTCGATGTTGGCACAGATGGGCTTGGTCATGCCGTGATCGCGCATCACTTGCGGGGCCAGGCGCTCGATGCGCTCGATGAGTGCGAACTCCTCGCCCAAGTCCTTCTTGGCGGCAAGCGTGCGCGCGTAACGGCGGCACACCTCGGCGCGCGGGTCGCTCAGCGTGTATACGGCGTGGCCCATACCGTAGATGAGGCCCGTGCCGTCGAAAGCCTGCTTGTCGAGGATCTTGCCCAGGTAGGCCGCGACCTCGTCCTCGTCCTCCCAATTGGAGACGTGCGCACGGATGTCCTCGTGCATGGACACGACCTTGGCGTTGGCGCCGCCGTGGCGCGGGCCCTTGAGCGAGCCGATAGCCGCGGCGTAGGCGGAATACGGGTCGGTGGCCGAGGAGGACAGCACGCGGCAGGCAAACGTGGAGTTGTTGCCGCCGCCGTGCTCGGCATGCAGCATGAGCATCACGTCGAGCAGCATGGCTTCGTCGCGGGTGAATGCCATGCCGCCGCGCAACACCTGCAGGATAGTCTCGGCGGTGGAGAGGCCGGGTGTGGGGTGCGGTACATGAACCTCGGAGCCGCGGCGCTTGGCGACCGAGGCCATATGCGCGAAGGCGGCGATGCGGGGGAGACGGGCGAGCATGGAGATGGCGACGTCGATTTCGTGCTCGGGTGTAATGGCGTCGGGCTCGGCGTCGAAGGCGTAGAGCAGCAGCACGGCGCGCTGGAGCACGTTCATGATGCTCGACGACACCGTGGTCATAGGGAACTCTTTGACGTATTCGTCGCTCAGATGTCTAAAGGCGCCCAGGCGCTCGCAAAAGCCGTCGAGCTCTTCCTTGTTGGGCAGCGAACCCGTGATAAGCAGATAGGCGACTTCCTCGTAGCCGTAGCGATTCTCGGCCTGGGCATTGTTGACCAGATCCTCGATGCTGTAGCCGCGAAGCGTGAGTTTGCCCTGATCGGGCACGACCTTACCGTCGACCTTGTTGTAGCCATGTACGTCCGAGATGCGGGTGAGGCCCGCGACCACGCCCGAGCCGTCTGCATTGCGCAGGCCGCGTTTGACATTGTGCTCGACAAACAGGTCCTCGTCATAAGGGTCGGTCGGCAGGCCGTGGTAGAGGTTTTCGCTTTCGGGCGAAATCTGACGGCTCGCCTCGTAATCCAGAACCAGGCGGCTCAGGTGATCGTCGAAGCGGTAGTAGATTTTCTTGGCGTCGTAGGCCATGCGCGCTCCTCTCCGGTCCGCTTTGGGGCGGCGCGCTTGGACGATACGACGTCAAGCTGCCCCGAGCGGCTTGTTCGCTACAGGCGGTACATAAAGTTAAAGACGTCCTCGCGCTGGATGGACACGTTGACGCCCGAAAGCTCGCCGGCCTCGGCCAGGGCCTTCTGCAGCTCGGCGAAGTCGAGCTTGGACTCGGCGGTGTCGGCCAGCATGGTCATGGTGAAGATGTCCTCGATAATGGACTGCGTGATGTCGCGGATGTCGACGTTGGCCTCGCCCAGAACGCGGGTGACGCCGGCGACGATGCCGGGGCGGTTCTTGCCAAGGACGGTGATGACGATACGGGAGGACGAGATCTCGGCCATGGGAAACCCTTTCGCGTGGTTGCGGCGCGCGCGGGGCGCTCCGCTACGATACAGTGTTCATCATTGTACCTGTCTGGCGCAAAAAAGGCGCGCTCGCTGCGGCGTTACATGCCTGCAACATGAGCGTAAGGGGGAAGGCCGTACGGGGAAGAGCCGTCTGGCGCGTGTCCGGCTCGTGTTGGGTTGATTTCCGATCTCAGCCGAACACATTGAGCGGACAGGCCGTTCCCGCAGTCAGCCGAACGCCTCCGACGGCTGATTCCGAACTGGAAGCGGAGGGCATCCCCGCCCTTCGGTAGGGGATACCGCTCCGCGGCGCATGCCGCGGGCGGCGCCCCTATCGGACCACCGTGACCTCAGTTGGGATGGGCCCAGCACTGCCGCGTACTCGGTGAGCTAGAGCCAACTGTTCATCTTCACGTCGCGTATGGCGATATTTCGGTCGTCCGGCTCGGTGATGCCGTAGCCGAACGCCTGGAGCGTCTCGATGGACTCCTGGATCCTCTGTTGGAACATGGGACCCGGATCGACCCTCGGCCCGAGGTGCCCGCGCCAAAGGCACGGCGTGGCGCGCAGCATGTTATGGATTTTGGAGATGGGCTCGATGTCGGCGTAGACGTTGAGCGTCGCCATGGCGTCCTTGTGGCCGAGGATCGATTGGAGCGCCTTGATATCGCCGCCTTGGCGGATCCACTGCGTTGCGAACGTGTGGCGAAGGCCGTGGAACGTGATCAGCTCGTCGTTGGTGCCCATGAGGCCGTTGGTCTCCGAGAACGTCTTGAACGCCCTGCGGATATAGCTTGTCGTCGCGAAGGTCGCGCCCGGCTCCGACAGGATGTAGCAGTCCCCGATCTCGACCGCCCCGGTAAGGCCGCGCAAGCGCAGCTTTCCGCAGTCGATCTCGTGGGTCTCCTTCAGGAAGAGGAGTAGGCCGACCGGGTCGATGGGGATACCCCTGGCGTCATGGGTCTTGGTGTCCTTGATGAACGAACCCATTCCCTTCGCGTACGCCACCGAGTGTCTGATCGAGATCAGGCCCGTCTCGAAATCCACATCGCACCACCGAAGGCCGCAGACCTCGCCGATTCGCATCCCCGTGTGCAGGGCGAGTACGACCGCCCTCTAATCCTCGGCGGACCAATCGAGTCCGAACTCCTTTCGGGCATCCTCTTCGCTCATGACTTCGAGAAGGTCTCCGGGTTGGCAACGAAGGGCGAGGCATAGCTGCTCGAGCGTGTTGAAGCGAATGCCGCGAATATGCCCTTTTTTAATACGGGACAGGTTCACGGGCGTGGTTCCAATCCTTTCGGCAAGTTCGTTCGAGGAAATCTTTCGCTCGGCCATGATCTTGTCGAGGCGAACAATTACGGGCATGGCGTTTCCTTACGCAATCTCGTCGGAGTCGAGGTACAGCTCTCGGGCGTACAAGAAGAGCTGGGAAAGCATGAACAGGACGATGCCGAGAACCAGAGAGGTCCAATCGAATGATGAAGCGATCTCTTGGGCGCCGACGGCCCCCTCGCCGCCAAACATCGAAACGGAGGTTTTGAGTGAGCCGGCGTAGAGGCTGGTGGCAGCTTGAACAACGAAGAGAATGCCGAGCACCTTCAAGCATGTCGCAGACCCTTTCTTGAAGGGGTCTCCGCTCTTGATCGTCCACACGAGAACGGCGCTGAGGATGGTCGTAGCGATACCGATGACGGCAGGGACCAATGTCGAGATCGCAAGGGCTGGATACGCGGGGGAGTCTGCAATTACAGGGTTGTCGAGCACTTCGATTGCTGGCTTTAAGGAGAACGCCACTTGTGCGATGGCGGTGGCGCAAAGGGTCGCAGAGGCTATCGCACATGCGATGCGGAAGGAATGAAGCCGTGGAGTGCGATTGTCGGAACTCATAATAACCTCCGAAGAATTTAAAAAACTCAGGTTACTTTTTAACAGTTCATGTTAAATTGACTTTGCCGGCAAGTAATAAGGGCCGAGCATTTCGTTCGGCCCCTCTGTTCCGACTGGATGAGGTTAAGGTTGGCGATGAATATGCTCAAAATCTCGAAGGCGATCTTTAGGTCGCTTCTCTCCTCCAGGTCGCTCTGTGTTGTCGTTGTTGCGTTGATGGTTCTTTGTGCTCTGCCCGTCTTCAGGAGCGCGGCTGGCATCGACGGACGGGTCGAATACCTCGAGTCGGGAATAACCCGTGTTGAGCAGGAATTGTCAGCATCCTATGCGGATGCGCTTGTGAATGCGGGGGAGGACGGTGTCTATACCTCTTCATCAAGCATGCCCGCGCTTCTGTACCCTCTTGCCGCGGGACGTCTTATCTTGGCACCGCTCTCTCCCCTACTTCCGTTTCTGCAGATATCGGATGGAGAGTACACCTATTATGACGGATCGAAGGAGTACTTGCTATGGGTCGCAACGGCCGTTGCCGTCTCGTTCCTTGCCGCGCGTCTTAACAAACGTGAAAAGCTCATCATCCAGGCACCGATGGGCGAGCTGGGTAGACTTGTTGCATCGAGCGTATGGGCGAGTGTTTTTGCAATGCTTGCCGTCCTCGCCATCAATCTTCCAGGGATAATCGCCGCGCTTGTGAAGAATGGCCCGGGCTCGCCGTTCTATCCGATAGGCTACATTCAATATGCGACTCCGGTTATCAAACCGGCTTGGCTGGTGTTCGCGCAGACGGCCATCATGCAATTCTTGGTGGCAGCGTTCATCTCGCTTGTCGTTCACCTTGCCGTGAAGATTGCCAATAACCCTACGCTTGGAATCATGTTCGTATGTGCCCTGATGGGGGTGACGATGGTTCCCGGGTATTACGGAAGATCCATCGCTTTACGTGAGTTCGCCCTGTTGAATCCCCTTACGTATGCGAACACTGAGTTGACCGTCGGCGTCTATAGCCCGTACCCGACAACGCAGATAGTGAATCTGCCTGGACTTTGCTTCGAGCGTGGCGCGATTGCCCTCGTATGCGCAATCGGGATCGAGGTGCTGGCAATTAGCCTGCTTTGCGTTGCTGGAAAGAGCGGCTGCGCGTGCCCGATATCCCCGATTTGTCTTGAGAGAGGTTCCTTCACTGCATCGAGAACGGCAACTCGTTCGAGCGCTTGTGCCTCCGCCGTTGCATACGTAAGAACGATGGGGAAACTGCTCCTGCGTTCTCCTACCCTCGCCGTATGCGCGATTGCAATGTCGACGACGATGCTGGCCCCGGCTCTGGTCGAGATGTTTCCTGACGCTGATAACGTTTCCGCTGTTCGGTATAGGGATGGGGAGCTCCGTTCAATAGATCGGTATCTAGAGCAGAACGCTGCGAATATGGACGTGGAGGGCAAAGCGGCCCTGGAAGACATGCGGGATGCTCTTTCGGGTTTCGTGTACGCGCCTATGCCTGCGGAGGGGTTTCGAAGCCTTGCGACGTACGAGCGCGCTCGAGGTGAGCTGGGCGCGGCAGATGCGACTCTCCTGCAATCGATCGGAATCGAGCCGGAGACTCCTTCTCGTGCGGAGGCGCGCGCCCTTCTGCTTGAGTCGATCGCGAGCTTGCCGGACCCCAAGGTTTACGAGTTAAGTACGAAGATGCCCCCATTAATCCTCCTTTCGTATCTCCAGGCAGCGCTTCCCTCCTTATTTTTGCTGTTGCCCGTGGTTGTCACATCGCTCGCGTGCACCCACCTGCAGTGTCGTTCCCTTCTGGTTCTCCAGATCCCCGCAACAGCGCATGTGCGTTTTCTGACGGCTGTTGCGCTGGCTCTCCTGCTTGGCTTGGTGCTGCTTTTGGTGTCGATGGTTCCCGCTGTCGTTGTGTCCGTGATTAAGAACGGTGCGGGTGGATCGGAGTATCCCGTCGCTCTCATTCGGGCGGGAGCTTCGACAACGTCCACGGTGGGGGAGGCGGTGTTGTGCAGTATTCCGTTGCTGGTCATGGCATACGGCGTGATTTCCGTCGTCGCTGCGTTGACAGCAGCGATTAGCCGCAACCCCGTTGTCACCGGAATGGTTTGCGCGGTTCTCTTGGTGTTGGGTTCGTTGAGCGCTCATGTTGAAAGCGTGGGCATGGGCGTCGCGCTGCTGGCTCCATTCGCCTCGTTTGATCCCGCTTCCCAGGTGGGGACGATTGGGTTCCTTGGGCGAGGGACGAACGCGATGCCTTTTGGAGAGGTCGTCGGCGCATCGGGCGCTCTGCTGGTGGTCTTGGGCGCCGTATCTCCGTTGATGGTGCGCCTGAGTGTTCCAAAGATCGAAAGGGGATGATCTCGATGATTGACCTTCAAACGCTGACGATCTCTTATGGAAAGAAGGTGCTCGTAGATTCGGTGAACGCTGAGTTTGCCCCGGGTACGGTCTACGGTCTCGTCGCTCCGAACG
Organism: uncultured Collinsella sp.; assembly: GCA_958427035.1. GTDB lineage: Bacteria > Actinomycetota > Coriobacteriia > Coriobacteriales > Coriobacteriaceae > Collinsella. The sequence continues at coordinate 41,096 of CAUAAR010000020.1, forward strand.
GGCATGGAAAGACGACGTTGCTGCGTGCGATGGCAGGTTTGCCGGGTCCTCGCGTGGACGGGAGCATCGTTCTGGATGAGGTGCAGGGTACGGGTGCGAGAGAGGTCCGTTCTATGATCTTCTATGCACCTGGTGAGGGGACGCTGCTGTATCCCGGATTGCGTGCGGAAGATCACCTCAAGATGGTTTGCGATATGTGGCCGCATGCTCGCGATATCGAAGAGATAGTGGAACAAACGCAGATAGGCGAGTTCGCGAAGATGAGGATCCGCACTCTGAGCCAGGGCATGAAGCAGCAGCTTACCCTGGCGATTGCGTATGCGACGGGCGCGCGGTACCTTCTATTAGATGAGCCCATGAACGCGCTCGACCCCAGCAGGGTGGACTTGCATTCCGAGATTCTCAGGAAGCTGGCCGATTCTGGTACGTGCATCATCATGTCATCCCACATCTTGGATTCGGTCGATAGGCTGTGCGATGAGATTCTGTTTTTGAAGGATGGGAGGCTCATTAGAAGCATTCCGCAAGATGATGCTGCGCCGAAGTCTCCTGGATCCCATTTCGCAAAGCCTGCCGGACGCGCCGAGGGTGCGCTAAGCACGTATCGGCGACTCTACGAAAAGGGCGGGTAGAAATGCAAGTTAAAAATCTATGTGGCCAATGTGATACCGTTGAACCCGCATATCGATACCGCTCAGCCATTCGCCTCGCCC
>CAUAAR010000021.1:0-39563 GCA_958427035.1 uncultured Collinsella sp.
GCCCTTGCGGCCTAGTCGCTATTTAGGGCGTCCAAGATTTGGGGCGCAGTTCAACCCAGGGAAACGGGCCTCTTTAACTGCAAAAATTCAAGCAACAGCACCGTCGCCTCTTGAACCACATAGCCATCAATGCCCAGACAACACCAGCAAGCCGCATTCCACAAGGGATAGATTTAAATTAGATAAACGCGCCTTTACGGATGATTTTTGGACGACGGGGCCCGGTCGGCGGCGAGGTGTTTGGTAGTCGAGCGATCCCGCAGGCGCAGCCGAGGACCAGCGAGACACCAAACACTTCGCCGCCTCCTGGACCGCGTAGCCATCGATGTTTTGGCAAAGCCAGCGAGCGCCACCCAGAGCGAACAAGTTGGCATGAAAAAGGCAAGGCATAGACCTTCTGGTCATGCCTTGCCTTTTGAATGACAAATTGTCGCTCTGGGTGGCGCGCAGCGTCGAGCATTGCGCGGTTTGGTAAAACCGCGCAAAAAGAAAGCCCGTGCGCTCGATGGATTCGGATGCCCGACAGAGGCTCCTTATGGCTGCTTCCTTCCGGACCTGACCAGATTCGGAACATGTCGTCATCCGAACCCATCGAACGCGCTAGGCGCTCGGTATATCTTACCTGCTCCCGCCCGCCAGAGCAAGGTAGCTAATTTGGGACGGGGCTTTTTTGACCACTTTTTGACTGGAGGGGCATCAGGGTGGCGAAAGTAGTCAAGTAAGCCCCATCCTAAATAGACCGATCTGGTGCCGTGCCACGAAAAGGGCCTATCTACTACGTTTTGGTCACAGAGGTCAACCATAGCCGGCTTTTTCGAAAATCGGCAAGCTTTCTACCTGCGGTTTTGTTTTTGCAAATTCCGGGATGGTCGAGGGTGGCCGGTTTAACGTAGTAGATGGCCACGTTTCGTGGCAAACGGTCCGATCCAAGGCCCAAGGCAGCCAACCTCGAATGGCCATTCTCGAAGCTGCGGTGGAATAGTTCCTGTTTTTGCTGTCTGAGCCGCCAAACAGGAACTATTCCACCGCAACTTATAAAGAGATAGGTTTTAGATACGGCCAAGGTCGTAGGATCGAGCGGCTGCTTCGCCAGCGCAGATAAGGTTGGTGGTGGCTTCCTGCGGATTAAGCGCTTGCTCCAGGTCCATGGGCTTGCGGCAGATCGGAAGCACCAAGTCGATGCCCTGCACACACACCGCATCCAGGTTATCAGCGCGACCGCCCACGACAGCAATCACCGGCTTGCCATATCGCTTCGCACGACGGGCCACACCCACCGGCGCCTTACCGGCGGCGGACTGCTCATCCATATTGCCCTCGCCCGTTATGACCAGGTCGACATCGCGCACGCGCTCGTCAAACCCCACGAGATCGAGCACCGTCTCCACACCCGAGCGCAGCTCCGCACCGAGCGCCAGCAGCGCGGCACCCAGGCCGCCTGCGGCACCGGCACCGGGCACTCCGAGCACCGAGCCAAATGTCCGAGCACCCTCGGGCACGCGCAACAATCCCTGAGCCCGCACCCCGGTAATTGCCGCATCGAGCAGGCGACCGTAGCCGACCATCCAGCTGTCGTACCTGCGCAGCGCCTCAGCGTCATCCGTCGGCAGGCCCTTCTGCCCGCCAAACACCGCCAGCGCACCGCGGCGTCCCACGAGCGGATTCTCGACATCCGAAAGCACAACGATACGAGCGCCGCTCAGTGCACGAAGCGCTGATGTCAAATCGATACTCGACACGTGTTCAAGGCCCGCAAGACCGGGGGCGACATCGCAGTCCTGATCATCGACCACACGCGCGCCCAGCGCCTGCAGCATGCCGGCGCCACCGTCGTTGGTGGCACTGCCGCCCAAGCCAATATAGATAGTCTTTACCCCGACACGAGCTGCACGGAGCATCAGCTCGCCCACGCCATAGGTTGTAGCAGCCAGCGCCGCCGATTCCGTGCAAGGTGAGTACCCGATGCCTGCTGCTTCGGCCATCTCAATAACAACCGACTCGTGCTCGCCGTCCACTAACATCCGGGCAGGCACACCATCGCCAAAGGGTCCCGCAACCTCGCAGGTCACAATCTCACCGCCGCATGCGGCAACGGCATCGAGCGTTCCCTCGCCACCATCTGCCAGCGGCAATGCGCGCACCTCGGCATCGGGCCAAACGCGGCGCACGCCTTCGGCAACCGCCGCCTCCGCCTGCGCACTCGACACGCTGCCCTTAAAGGAGTCGATCGCCAACAGCACACGGCGAGGCCGGCGGCACGCAGGGCCAAAGTCAACCGCCGTGCCAGCATCCTCACCGGCACCTGCAAGCGCTGCGGCGTGAGCGGCGTGTGCTTCAAGATCGGCACCGCAACCGCAATCAGCGCCACCCGCTCCGCGCAGACCGCCAAAATAGCTACTCAGCAGCTCGCGGCATTCATCCGCCAGGACCCCAGCCGTCACGTTAAACCGATGATTCAGGCGCGAGTCGGCATTCAAATCGTATAGGGATCCCAACGCGCCCGCCTTGGCATCACTCGCGCCATACACGCAGCGTCCCACGCGCGCGTTGACCATAAGACCCGCGCACATGCAGCAAGGCTCGAGCGTTACATAGACCGTGCAATCGGAAAGGCGCCAGCGACCGAGCGACCGAGCGGCAGCGCACAGGGCCGCAAACTCGGCATGAGCCGAAGGATCCTGGTCGAGCTCGCGACGATTATGCGCCCGCGCGACGATCTCGCCGTCGCGCACCACTACGGCTCCGATGGGCACCTCGCCCACCGCAGCGGCGGCGCGAGCCTCCGCCAGCGCCTCGCGCATGAACTTCTCGTCGATTTCGGTGATCGTCATCGTTCGCCTTCCCTGTTGCAAATTCAAAACGATGCTATCATTACGACTCACGGAGAGATGGCAGAGCGGTTGAATGCGGCGGTCTTGAAAACCGTTGAGCGCGAGAGCGTTCCGGGGGTTCGAATCCCCCTCTCTCCGCCACTCCTAGTGATGCACCGGTGTCATGGTCCGCTCAAACAACGCATCGACCACGTCGGCTATCTCAGGTCGACGCTCAAGATCGTGGCCCGATTCCCACCATATCGTGAAAAGACGAATAATACCGCCGGCGACAAACTCGGACGTCGTCTCGAGTGACACGGGGGCCAGGGCATCCTCGGCAAGCACGTTCATCACACGCTCGCGGATGGAGCGGGCAATGCGGTCGCAAATAACGTTGGTCAACATGCCCGACATGCTGCTTGCCAAAATGTTATCCATGAGCCGCTCGTGCGTCAGAATCAAATCCATGGCATCGTCCAAAATCGCGTGCCGAAGCGCGCGCACGTCCTCGGCAGACACTGCGCCGGCCTCATCGGGCTGTTTTTGCGGCAAGCCCGACATGAGCTCATCGATATAAAAGGCAAAGTAATCGTTCTTGTCGCGAAAGTGCTTGTAGAACGTCGTGCGGCGAATCATGGCCCGGTCGCACAGCATGGCGACCGTCAGGTCCTCAAACCGATGCTCCTCGAGAAGCTCGGTAAAGGCATCGAACAGGGCGCGGTAGGTTTTCTTGATGCGAAGGTCCACTGGTATCGCCATCCTCAGGACAAAGACAACACTCGTCAATCTGTCGCATATCTTACACCTGTACCTCGCGCGCTTTGCCCCGGTGCCAACCCCGCCGAAAACACAACGCTTACCGGAAAGTTCGGCACGGTAAAACGTTGCGGGTATACTAGTAGCGTTATACCAACGGCAGCTGGCGCATGCCGCCGCGGCCATTCGAAACGGAGACATCATGATTACCGTCATCATCGGCATCGTTGTTGTCATTGTGATTGTCTGCGCCATCGCCGGCATCTACAACAACATGGTCACCAAGCGTAACCGCATCGATAACGCCTGGCAGAACATCGATACGCAGCTGCAGCGCCGTAACGACCTGATCCCCAACCTGGTCGAAACCGTCAAGGGCTACGCCAAGCACGAGCAGGAGACGCTCTCCGCCGTGATCAGCGCGCGTAACACCGCCGTCAAGGCCACCACGCCCGAGGCCAAGATGGAAGCCGACAACGTGCTGACCGGCGCACTGCGCCAGCTCTTCGCTGTGGCCGAGGCCTATCCCGATCTTAAGGCAAACACCAACTTTACGCAGCTGCAGGCATCGCTCGAGGATACCGAGAACAAGATTAGCTATGCACGCCAGAGCTACAACGATTGCGTGCTCAGCTACAACAACGCCATTCAGACGTTCCCGGCTGTCATCTTTGCCGGCATCTTCCAGTTTAAGGAGCGCCAGGGCTTCGAGGCCGCCGAAGCAGCCCGCCAGGCACCGACCGTCAAGTTCTAGTAGTTTGGCAGCGCATCCTTAATCGGCCAAATGCATAAACCGCCCCGTCGAATGCATACTTCGACGGGGCGGTTTCCTTTTTCGCGAAGGTCCCCCTCTAAGCGCCGTGCATTTTTAGGAGTATTCAACATAACCAAGAGCTTCGGGCGCCACGATAAGTGCCAAAGACCGCGAATATCCCTGCAAATCAAACGCTGTCAGCCCGTAACCCCGCCCATCATCCGTAGAAAACATCGAGAAATCCCGATTTTTTGCCCGAGGTCGGTATGCAGGGGCCTTCGATTGCAGAGTACTCGCAAAAATGCACGTCGCCACCGCCCCCACATGGCGCGAAGCAAAGCAAAAGCGCAGCCTAAAAGGCCGCGCACCATCTTTATTCAGATTAATCATTGCCCGTTGTGACATCGCCGAACCCGCAGGGCAGAGAACAAGTTCCCTCCCGGCGCACTCCGCAGGACGCAAGAAGCCCTCGCCGCACGAAGTGCGCAGCGAGGGCTTCTTGCATGTCCGAGGACGCGCCGGGAGGGAACTTGTTCTCTGCCCGGACAGGTAAGACAAATTACGCGACGGTGTAAACCCAGTTGTGCTTATCCTCGACAGCACCAGACTGGATACCAGTCAGGGTCTCGCGGAGCTTCTCCATCACAGGGCCGATCTCGGTGTAGCCAGCCGGGAAGGTCACAGTCTCGTCGGCGCCGTAAACCTTGTTGTCGATCTCGCCAACCGGGGAGATGACGGCAGCGGTGCCGCACAGGCCGCACTCCACAAAGGTGCCGGCCTTGACCTCGGCCCACTCGACGGGACGCTGGTCGACGGTCATGCCCAGGTCCTGAGCAACCTGAACGAGCGAACGACGGGTGATAGAGGGCAGGATGGAGTCGGTGTGCGACTGAGGAACGACGAGGGTGCCGTCCTCCTTCACGAACAGGACGTTGGCGCCACCGGTCTCCTCGACATAGGTGCGGGACTCGGAGTCGAGATACAGGTTCTCGGCATAGCCCTCGCGATGGGCCTCCATCGTGGGCTTAAGGGACATGGCGTAGTTGAGGCCGGCCTTGATGTTGCCGGTGCCGTGCGGTGCGGCACGGTCATACTCGGAAACGCGCAGCTTGACGGGCTTGAGGCCACCCTTAAAGTACGGACCGACCGGGGTCACGAGAATGCGGAACGTGTACTCAGGAGCGGGAGCCACGCCGATCACGTCACCGGAGCCGATCATAAACGGACGCACGTACAGGGTCGCGCCGGAGCCGAAGGGCGGAACCCAGGCGGCGTTGGCAGAAACGACCTGCTTGACGGCCTCAACGAACTTGTCCTTGGGGAACGGGGGCATCTCGAGGCGCTGGGCAGAGTTATACATACGCTCAGCGTTCATGTCGGGACGGAAGCAGACGATGCTGCCGTCCTCGGCGGTGTAGGCCTTCAGGCCCTCAAAGACCTCCTGGCAGTAATGGAAGATACCGCCGCACTCGGAGACATGCAGGGTGTGGTCGGTGGTCAGGCCGCCCTCGTCCCACTCGCCATCCTTCCAATGAGCCTCGTAGCTGTAATCGGTCTTCATGTAGCCAAAGCCGAGGCTACCCCAATCGATATCCTTCTTCTCGACAGTCATATGTCGCTCCTTACATACACAGTTGCATACTCGCGAACCCGTACGCAAGGACCGAGGCCGGCCGCGTCGCAACGTCGCACGCCCAGAGCGTAGAGCCGGACGGGACACGCGAACAGCATCAAAGCCGATGGCACGTCGATTCGCATGCACGAGATTGTACTCCGCACGCGCGTCGGATAAAACGTTTTTCTTTAACTAACTAAAGTATTTTCATTTGATCGAAGCTAAAGAGGCCCGCCACCGTAAGCGGTGACGGGCCTCAACTGTACGGTCTGCGCGCTGGCTCGAGCTAGGCGTTCTATTTGCCCAGCTTGGCCTTAACCAGACCGACCACGGTCGGGATGATCGACACGGCAACGATGCCGATAATCAGCAGCTCAAAGTGCTCCTGCACAAAGGGAATGCCGCCAAAGAAGTAGCCCAGCAGCGTAAAGACCGTCGACCAGGTAATGCCGCCCAGCACGTTAAAGACGACAAAGTTGCGCCAGTGCATGCCGCCCATGCCAGCGATAAAGGGCACAAAGGTGCGGATAAACGGGAAGAAGCGACCCAGGAAGATGGCCAGGTGACCCCACTTGTCCAAGAAGTCCTCGGACTTTTTGATGCGCTCGGGCGTCATGGCCTTGACCTTGCCCGAAGCGATGATCTTGCGGCCAAAGAAGTGACCAATCATAAAGTTGCACTGATCGCCCAAAATGGCAGCGGCCCATGCGGTGGCCAGAAGCGCCACGATGTTAAAGCCGCCGTTGTGGGCAAAGAAACCCGAGGCGAACAGCAGCGAATCACCGGGAAGGAACGGGAAGAACACCACGCCCGTCTCGATAAAGATGATCAGGAACACGCAGCCGTAGGCCATAAGCGGGCCGGCGGCGATCCAGCTGGCGATCGCGGTGCGCGGGTCCTTAAGCAGCTCGGCAATAAAATTGATGAAACCCATGAAGTAAAACCTCTCAGTTGTGGGCGCGGATACGTCCAAGTTGACCAGTATACGGTTGCGGTGCCCCCTCGTGCGCAACCCCACAAAAGCATGACTCCATTACCAGCAAGTTTGCATAACTGACACTTGTAGCGCAAAGCCGCCAAGATTGTCCTTTTTAATCCCTAGCGAATCGCTATACTTTATTGAATCGCATTGCCATGGCGCTAAGGGAGGGCGGCCGGTGAGCTTTATCAATACCATTCGCGAGGACATCAAGACCGTCCAAGCGCAGGACCCCGCCGCGCAAAACGGTCTGGTCATCTTCCTTTCCTATCCTGGCCTGCACGCCAAGTGGAACCACGTGCCCGAGCACTGGCTCTGGGAGCACGGACATCGCTCGCTCGCCCGCGTGCTCTCGCAGCTCACCCGCCACATCACCGGCGTCGAGATTCACCCTGCCGCGCAGATTGGTAAGCACTTCTTTATCGACCACGCCATGGGCGTCGTCATCGGCGAGACCACCATTGTGGGCGACAACTGCGTGCTCTATCAGGGCGTCACGCTCGGCGGTACCGGCAACGAGACCGGCAAACGCCACCCCACCCTGGGCAACAACGTCACCGTGGGCACGGGTGCCAAGGTGCTCGGCAACATCCGCATCGGCAACAACGTCAAAATCGGCGGCAACTCGGTTGTCGTCAAGGACGTGCCCGACAACTGCACCGTCGTGGGCGTGCCGGGACGCATCATCAAACGCAACGGCTGCCGCGTGTTCGAGGAGAGCTTCGATGCCAAGCAGCATCGCGAGTACATGCCCGATGACGCCGCCGAGCAGAGTGCCCTCAACCGCCAGGGCATCACCGAGAATGCCCGCCGCGTCAAAGAACTCGAGCGAGAGGTGGCCGAGCTCAAGGCCCTCGTCGCCAAGCTCGTTGACGAGCGCTAGGAACGCAAGCGGCACAAAACGACATCGGCATCAACGCAAAGGCGCGCCAGGGAATTCATCCCCGGCGCGCCTTTTTTTGATGTGACATGTGGGACTGTCCCTTTGTCACATTATGCGAACTGGCTCAGATAGAGGTCGGCGTAGGCACCCTCGGCAGCCAGCAGCTCCTTATGCGTGCCCTGCTCGATAATGTTGCCGTGATCCATGACCAAGATCAGGTCGGCGTCCACGATCGTCGACAGGCGGTGCGCGATCACAAAGCTCGTGCGCCCGCGCATGAGCGCGTCCATGGCACGACCGATGGCAAGCTCGGTGCGCGTGTCCACGCTTGAGGTCGCCTCGTCCAGGATGAGAATCGCCGGGTTGTTGAGCAGCACGCGCGCAATGGTCAGCAGCTGGCGTTGGCCCTGACTAATGCTCTCGGCATCGTTAGCCACACGCGTGTCGTAGCCCTGCGGCATAGTGCGCACGAAAAAGTCGACCCGCGCGGCGCGCGCAGCCGCCACAATTTCGTCGCGCGTTGCCTCGGGGCAGCCGTAGGCGATGTTTTCGGCAATCGTGCCATCGAACAGCCAGGCGTCCTGCAGCACCATGCCAAACTGCTGCCGTAGCTCGCCGCGGTCCATGCGGCTCGTATCCACGCCGTCGAGCGTAATACGCCCGCCGTCAATCTCGTAGAAGCGCATGAGCAGGTTGATGAGCGTCGTCTTGCCCGCGCCCGTGGTTCCCACCACGGCAATCTTCTGGCCCGGCTCGGCGGTAAACGACACGTCGTGCATAAGCGGCTTGTCGGGCGAATAACCAAAGCGCACGTGCTCAAAGGAGACGCGACCCTCAACGCGACCCGGCAGCTTGGCGGCCTCGTCCGGCAGTGGATCGGCCTCCATCTCGGGCTCATCGAGCAGGTCGAACACGCGCTCCGCACTCGCCAACGCGCTCTGCAGCGAGTTGAAGGTAAACGACAGCTGCGTCATGGGTTCGGACGCCTCGTAGATAAACTGGAAGAACGCCTGGAACACGCCGACGGTCATGTGACCGGCAACCAGCATGCTGCAGCCCACCAGCGCGATCACGATCTGCGCCAAACGGCCGATAAAGCGCACCGCAGGGCCGACGGCATTGATCATAAAGTCGGCCTTGGCACTCACGCGTGCCAGCTCGCCCGAGGCCTGGTGCACCTCGGCAGAACTTTGGCGTTCGCGGTTAAACGCGCGGATCACCAGACGGCCCGAATAGCCTTCCTCGACCGCACTCGTAATCTTGGACACCCACTCCTGGCGCTCGCCCGTCACATCGTGTGTGCGGCGCGAGACGACCTTCGTCACCAGCAGCGACAGTGCCGTAAAGAACAGAAAGACGAGCGTAAGCTGCACGCTGAACACGAACATCACGCTCACAGCACCAACAACCGTGCCGATCGACACGAGCAGCTGCAGCAATCCGCGCTGCATGCTCTCGGACATCTTGTCCAAGTCGTTGGTCGCACGGCTGACGACCTCACCGGGACGATGCGCGTCAAAGAAGGCAAGCGGCAGACGGTTGAGCTTTTGCGCGATGCGGTTGCGCAGGCGCAGATTGAGACGCTCAGCGACGCTCGACATCAAAAAGCTCTGGAGCGCGTAGAACGAGGCAGCGGCCGTCCAAATCATAAAGTAGATGAAGATGGTCCTGCCGCAGTTCTCCCAGGTGATGTTGAAGGTGGTATCGTTGGCAAACGCCACCTGAATGTGGCCCCACAGCTCATCGATCACGCGGGCGCTATATGCCGGCGCGGCGGTGTTAAAGATGGCATAGAACACAATGCTCGCGAACACGATATAGAAGCGCCAATGGTCGCCGGCAGCCTCGCTCCACAGGCGGCGCACCGTCGCCCAGGTGTCGCGGGGTTTCTCGTCCTCGTCCTCGTCGTCCACGTCGCGCATACGCTCTGCCTCGACACGGGCACGCTCGTCCTCGGCGCGCTCGTTTTCCTCGTAGAGCGCTTGGCGGCGAGCCTCGCGCTCGGCTGCAGCCTTGGCAGCGTCATCCAGCTCGGGTGCCACGGCAGCCGTTTCCTCGACCAGCCCCGCGGCAGCGGCGTCATCAACGCCGCCCTGTTTCTTGAGCTCCTCGGTCATGCTACTCACCTCCCTTCATTTGCGATTCCGCGATGGCGCGGTACACCTCGCAGGTTTCCATAAGCTCGCCATGCGTGCCCAAGCCCACAACCTCGCCGTCCTTGAGCACGACAATCTGGTCGGCGTGCAAGATCGTCGAGATGCGCTGCGCAATGATGAGCACCGCGGCGTCGCGCGTCTCGTCCTGCAGCGCATGGCGCAGGGCCGCATCGGTCTTAAAGTCCAGAGCAGAAAAACTGTCGTCGAAGATATACAGGTCGGCGCGCTTCATGAGCGCGCGAGCAATGGCCAGGCGCTGGCGCTGGCCACCCGAGAAGTTCGTACCGCCCTGCGCGACCGGGGTATCGAGCCCCTGCGGTTGGTCGAGTACAAAGGTGCTCTGGGCAACCTCAAGCGCGTGAAGCATGTCGGTCTCGGTCGCGTCTTCGTTGCCAAAGCGCAGGTTGCTTGCCACGGTGCCCGAGAACAGCCACGCCTTCTGCGGCACGTAGGCGATGCGCCCGCGAATCTCGCCTTGCGAAAGCTCGTGCAAATCGACGCCGCTCAAGCGAATGGCACCCTTCGTGGCATCGTGGAAGCGCAACAGAAGCTTTGCCACCGTCGACTTGCCCGAGCCCGTCGAGCCCACAATCGCGGTCGTCTGACCGCGACGACAGGTAAAGTTCAGATCGCACAGCGTGTCCTCGTCGGCGTCGTCAAAGCGAAACGACATATGATCGAACACGGCGACCGCATCGGCCCCGTCCTTTGAGTCGGACGCGGCCGCATCAAGCGTACGCTGGCCATCGACGATGCTCGGCTCAATCTCCAGCACTTGCTGTGCACGGCTTAGGCATGCCGCGGCGCGTGGCAGCGTTAGCACCACCATCTGCGCCATCATCACAAAGAACAGAATCAGGATTGCGTACTCCAGCACCGCCGAGATGCTCGCGATCTGCATGGCGTGGGCGCCCACGCGGTTGCCGCCAACCCACAGCACCGCTACCTCGGCGATGTTCATCAAAAAGAAACTTGAGCTGTCGAGGCCCACAAACAGGTGGTTGACTTTGATGGCGTTGGCGGCGTAATCGCTAAACACCTCGTCTAGGCGTTGCTCCTCATGGCGTTCCTTGTTAAACGCACGGATGACGCGCACGCCCACGATGTTTTCGCGCAGCACCACGTTCATGCGGTCGATAAAGCTCTGCAAGCGCATAAAGATCGGAGCCGCGTTGGCAACCGTAAAGACCGCCGCCACCAGCACAATCGCAACGACTACGCCCAGAAGCGCGCCCATGGCAGGATCGATAAACCAGGCGAAGATGATGCCCGCCACAGCCAAAAACGGCACGGGCAGCACCAGCTGAATCGTCTGCAGAATCGCCTGCTGAATCACGTTGATGTCGTTGAGCGAGCGCGTGATCATCGATCCGGTGCCAAAGCGCTCAAAATCGCTGGCCGCGAGCTCGAGCGATTTGTCGTATACGGCATTGCGGATATCGCAAGCCACGTTGGCGGCCAGGCGCGCCGAAAGATAGCAGCCCAACACCGTGCCGCCGCTAGCCATGCTAGTCGCGATAAACATGTATAGGCCGTTGCGTAAAATGTAGTCGACATCGCCCGTGGTAATACCGGTGTTGACCATGTTCGCCAGCATCGTGGGAACCAACAGCGTACCGACGTTATCCACCAGCAGCACCAGCAGCGTCACTGCGACAAGCCCTCGATATGGCTTTAGAAACCTCATTAACAGTCGCACGACTCCCCCTCACCTTGATTCTCGGCTTGGCTCTCGGCAGCGATATGCTGCTTAAATGTCTCGCACTCCTCGCCGAGCACCTGAGAGAATTTGCCGATCAAGCGCATAATTTCGCGCTGCTCACACGGCTCAAGCGCGCCAAAGGCTCGCTGCTCGGCCTTGAGTGCCGGCAGCGCATAACGCTCGGCAAATCGCCTGCCCTCTTCGGTCAGGCTCACAACCTTGTTCTTACGGCTGCCTTCGGCAAACTCCAACGTTGCGAAGCCCCGCGCCGTCAAGGTTTTAATTGCCGAGTTGATGGTCTGTTTGCTGTAGAACCATTCGCTTGTCAGACGGCTTACGGCAATACTGCCGCCCACCGTGCTGGTATCGACGAGCATCCAGTAAGCGCAGTCCGAAAGACCGCAGGCGCGCGAGAACTCCGAATAGATATGGTCGAGTCCATTGAGCAACCGGTCGAAGTCGACCAGCGTAACCGCACTATTCATCTATCCCACCATTCAATCGTCCGATTTTTGACCAATTTTGTGTCTCTAGATTAGTCCGAGTTTTGACTATCGTCAACAGCCTCTCCGCAAATGCGTGCACTTTTATGGCCTATCGGCAGAAAAAGACCGCCGGCGCGGGGGCGGCGCCAGCGGTCACGTGAAAATCGAGTTTTATTGCCTGTTAAGCGGCGACGGCCTCATAGACCGTAGCGCCCGAGAAGCTGTCATGCAGGCTCTTGCCGGCAATCCACGGCAGCTCGACGACCTCGCAGACCGTGTTGACCAGCTCGGAGCAGTCAGTAAAGTGGCCCTTGTCGTTGAGGGCCTCGCAATCCTGAACACGCCAATAGCCATCGGTGTGCGTGATGTAGTACTCGTGATCGTTGATCGACACGAAAGCGCGCGTCTTGGAACGCAGCAGCTTCAGAAATCCTTCGAAATCGGTCTCGACGACATCTCCAGCCTGGAACATGATGTTACCTCCTGGCCCGGCGCCACCACGGCGCATTGATAAACGTTGGTACTCCTTTAGTAAAACCTTTATCAAAGGTTATGCGTTCGTCATTTAGGCAAGTGGTAAAAAACCGCAGGGTAGACGGGATAAAACGTTTAACCATCCCATTTGTTTGTCACATTCTGAAGGTACTTTTATTCAAACCTACTTTCCCAATTGGAATCTATCCTTTTGGCCGGGCAATTGACCGTCTATCGTTTGAGCCCGACGGGTATGAACGGGGCATCTGCAACGCCACCGCAAGGAGACACCATGGAGACTATCGAAGCACTCATTCACCGTCGCAGCTGCCGCAACTACAGCGATCGTCCCGTCGAGGCCGAAAAGCTTGCACGTATTATCGAAGCCGGCCAATATGCACCGAGCGGCATGGGCCGCCAGCCGGTGACGTTTGTCGCCGTCACCGACCCCGCGACCGTCGAGCGTCTCTCACAGCTCAACGCCCAGGTCATGGGCAGCAACGGCGACCCCTTCTATGGCGCCAAGACCGTTGTGGTGGTGCTGGTTGACCGCAGCGTGCCCACACATCTGGAAGACGGCTCGCTCGCCATGGGCAACTTGCTCAACGCCGCCTATGCACTGGGTGTCGATTCGTGCTGGATTCACCGCGCGCATGAGGTCTTTGACTCGCCCGAGGGCCTGGAGCTGCTGGCCAGCTGGGGCCTGCCCGCCGACGGCAGCCTGCGCGGTGTCGGTCACTGCATTCTGGGCTATGCCGAGGACACGCTACCCGAGGCAAAGCCGCGCCGCGACAACGTGGTGTACGTTAGGTAGCGCAGGAGTGTCCCAAACTGCCGGCAGAAAAGGAACGTCCCCTTCTGCCGGCAAGCTATGTTGATATTTGAGTTGTCGTCGTTTCGTTCGTCTGGGCCGTTTCGGCTTCGCTGCCTTGTTCGTCCTCGTCCTTTTGCGCATCGGCGATGGTGGAGGCCGCCGCAACGATACCGCGCTGGGGTGCGACACCCGTCTGGGTCTGAGCGCCCTCGATAACTTCTGTGCCTGCATGCGCGAGCTCGGGCGATTTAAACACTGCGTCCAAGTTGGCGCCACCGCCGGCGTAGCCAAGCGCGGCGAGTGCGATGACGATCACTGCAACGACGGCCACGATCGGAACATAACGATGCCAACCAGCCGGATTGAGTCCACTGCGGCGAGCCGCCCCGCGGCTGATGTAACCGAGCGTTCCGTCGTGCTTGAGTTTTGAGCCCACCACGCGTTTGCGGCCCCACAGTGAGGACTCTGCCTGCATTGCCAAGCGGGCGCTTGCCGAAGGATAGCCATATTTAGTGCGCTTGAACGAGCCATCAAACCCCGAGGCGTGTTTGCCCCACGTCACCGATGTTGTGCGTCGGTTGACCGGCGCGGCACTCCGCCTTCTGCGGCTCGGTTTTGAAGTCTCAGCCATATGCCCTCGCACGCCGTAACCAAATCGAAACAATAACGCTTTGGACTGTAGCACACGCGTCGCGCGCGGTCACGGGTGCCTCGCTCAACGGTCATCGTCCTTCAGCAAGCGCCACAGCGTTGTACGGCTTATGCCCAGCACCTCCGCCGCACGGGTTCGGTTGCCGTGGAGATGATCTACAACCAGATGCGCGATATCTCGCTCGGTATCGGCCAGCGGTCGCAGGATATACAGGTCGCTTTCGAGCGTCGGGGCGCCAAAGGTTGCGGTCTTAATCACGTCCTCTTGGGCGAGCACTTCCTCCGCCACAGCGCGGTTCACCGTGCCCGCCCCCACCAATATATACAGTCGTTCCGAGACCTCGCGAAGCTGCAGATAGTTGCGCGGCCAGCGGTAGGCATCGAGTGTCTTCGTCGCCGCGGCAGACAGCGTGGGCGCTGCCGTCCCAAATGCATCAGCGAGATATTCCAGATAGCGCGCAACCTTCGTCGACGAGGTTCCCTGCTCGGCGATTGCCGGCGCCACGCTCACCGCACAGGCGAAGCGCTCGGTCACAAAGGCGGCTTGATCACTTTCGCTGCCGCCCGGCATGTCATTCGCTGTCAGCACCACATGGCAGCGCGTCGCCAACGCGGTGTCGGTCATCGTGGAGACCAGCTCGCGGAGGCGCTGGGGGCCAACCGCGTTCCAGCCCTCAATGCAAAGCGTCAGCCCCGTTTGGAACAGCGGCGATTCGGAGCTTTTGAGCACATGGCGCCAACCGCGATCGGTGAGCTCATCGAGCGCAACGGAAACAAAGGGCTGACCGGCAAAAGGACCGTCCAGATAGAGGCGCTTGGCGATCTCGACCTGACCCGCTCCCAGCTCGCCCTCGAGCATAAGGGGCACACCGCGCGCGTAGCTCTCAGCAACCGGTGCAGCCACCGAGGCCGCCCCCTCAACGATGCCGTACGCGCTCGATTCGTAGCGGGCCTCAACTTCGTCGGCGTTGAGCCACTCGATGCCCGCATGCGCCGCGGCACCGCGCACCTCGCGGACCACGACGACCCAAAGGCCCCCGCCCTCTTTGTCGGTGGGGCGAACGGTCAGGCTCAGGCGCGTACCCTCACGCCCCATAACCAGACGCGCGCCGTCTCCTATACGGTCGAGGCGCTCGGCGACAAAAGTCGCCACACCCCGCTCAAGCGCCGCGTCATTCATGGTCGAGATCGCGACGTCCCCACGCGCATCGATTGCCAATGCCGATGCCCCGGCAGCAGCCAGGGCCTCGGTCAAGATGTTCAGCTTGGCATCGCTATCCATGATTTGCCCCTGTCCACGGCGACATGCAACCGCCGACGGTCGCACGACCGAGTGTTTCAAAATTGAACGATATTGCTCACCAAACACTATAGGGCAGAAAGCGCCGTCCTGCGAGTATAGGTGTTGCCCCGCATCGCCATCCTGGCGGGGCGATAAGAGCTCTTCGGGACTTATAAACCTGCGGACAAGCCATACCCGCAAGAGCTCCTATCGCTCCACCGTGAGAATGTGCTCACCAGCACGCAGCACGCAAACAAGCTACTTCTCTACCAGATTCCCAGCACGTGCTGCATTCCCAAACTCATGCACGCAATGCCAATCCAGCAGCAAAAGCCCAATGCGATGGGCTTGCCGCCCTTTTTGACCAGCTCGACGATATCGGTATTAAAACCAATAGCCGCCATGGCCATCACAATAAAGAACTTCGACAGCTCCTTGATGGGCGCCGTAAAGGACGCGGGGAGCTGAAGCACCGTGGTGATCACGCTCGCCAGCACAAAGAACAGCACGAACATGGGAAACGCGCGTTTAAGCGAGAACGTGCTTTTGGCGTCACCGCCGGCCTTGCGCGTCAGATGCATCTGCCAGCATGCGAGGACCAACGTGATGGGAATGATGGCCAGCGTCCTGGTGAGCTTGACCACCGTGGCGCTCTCGAGCACATTGGCGCCGGGATGCATGCTGTCCCAAGCGCTCGCCGCAGCCGTTACGGACGAGGTATCGTTGATGGCGGTGCCGGCAAACAGGCCAAAGCCCTCGTTGGTCAGCCCGAGCATGCCGCCGAGCGTCGGAAACACGAGCGCCGCGATAACGTTAAACAGGAAGATGACCGAAATAGCCTGGGCAATCTCGCGATCGTCGGCATCGATGACGGGCGCGGTCGCAGCGATGGCCGAACCGCCGCAAATCGACGAACCCACACCTACAAGCGTCGCGATCTTGCCCGGCACGTTCATAACGCGGCAGAGCACAAAGGCGATGACAAGCGATGTCGAGATTGTCGCCACGATAATCGGCAGCGACTGGGCGCCCTTGGACAGAATCTGGGAGAGGTTCATGCCAAAGCCAAGCAGGATAACCGCGTACTGCAAGACTTTTTTGGACGTATAGGTAACGCCGGCGGCGAGCGGTTCGCGACGATTCTTGGGAAAGACGAGCGCCAGGACCATGCCAAAAAGGATGGCAAATACCGGCCCGCCGACCACCTCAATTTGTTTGCCGAGCAACGTCGCAGGGATAGCGATGATCAGGCAGAACAAGACGCCTTTCCAGCGCTCGCGTACGATATTTGCCAGTTGCATATGGGATTCCTTCTTTCTATTTCACGTTTGCGACGGCTTATGATACGGCAACATTGAGCGCAGCCTTGCGCAAACACAGACTAAGATGCCGCTATAGTTCTCAGGCAACAGCCGAATTACCCACCGCGGAGAGCTGATTCGCGACATAATTAACAACTGACATATGAGTTTGATAGAACAGTTGCGAGGCGCTATGGAAGAATCGATGCACGTCGGCGAGCAGGAAACGAGCCTACAGGACCAGTCCTACCACACCATTCGACGCAAAATCGTCTACCTGGACTACAAGCCGGGCGAAAAGCTGGGCGTCAAGCAACTTTGCGACGACCTAGATATGGGGCGCACCCCTGTGCGCGAGGCTTTGGTTCGTTTGGCGCAGGAAGGCCTGGTGCGCACCGTGCCCCAGAGCGGTACCTACGTCTCGCCCATCAACCTCACCCTTGCCGAGAGTGCCTGTTACATCCGCGAGCATCTGGAAAAGCAGGTGATCGTGGAGTGCTGCGCGCGCGCCACGTCGGCTGGCATCGAGCAGCTCGACCGCGCCATCGTGCTGCAGGAAAAGGCCATGGCCGAAGAGGATCGCATCGGCTTCTTTTTGAGCGACAACCTCATGCATCACATGATTTTTAGCATCGCATGTCGCAGCACCGTGTGGTCGTGGCTCGAAGAGACCAATGCCGACCTTGAGCGCTTTCGCTGGCTGCGCGCTGCCACGCAGGTTCTCGACAATCAGGACATCGTGAACGAGCACAAGCAGATTCGCCGCGCTATCGCCGGTCGCGACCCCATCGAAGCGAGCTTTTTGGTCAGCAAGCACCTGCACATGATGTTCCGCAACCAAACCGAGGTTCTGGACCAGTTCCCCGAGTACTTCGAGACCAGCAAGCTCCGCTAACCTGCCAAAAAGGGACAGGTTCATTTTGCAGATTTTATCTGGGCAAATGCAACAAGGCCCGGCTCCGCTGCAACGGAGCCGGGCCTTAGTTGTTAGGATGACGGAACTCGATTACTCGACAGTAACGCTTTTCGCCAGGTTGCGGGGCTGGTCGACGTCGCAGCCGCGCAGGATGGCGACCTCGCGAGCGAGCAACTGCAGCGGGACGCTCGCCGTGATGGGGCTGAACACGTCACGGACTGCCGGCACACGGATGATGCAGTCGGCGATCTTGTTGATCTCCTCGTCGCCCTCGGTGGCAACGACGATGACCTTGGCGCCGCGCGCCTTGCACTCCATGAGGTTCGACACGGTCTTGTCGTAGGTGGCACTCTTGGTGGCCACAGCGATGACGGGGAAGCCCGGGTCGATCAGGGCAATGGGGCCGTGCTTCATCTCGCCGGCGGCGTAGGCCTCGGCGTGCAGGTAGCTGACCTCCTTGAGCTTGAGCGCGCCCTCGTAGGAAATAGCGGCACCCATGCCGCGACCCACGAACAGTGCGGACTGCGCGTCCTTGCACAGCAGGGCGGCCTCATGCACGGCCTCGGTCTGGGTATCCAAAATCCACTGGATCTGCTCGGCCGTATCGGAAAGCTCGCGGAACAGCATACGCGCCTGCTTGGTGGTCAGGCGGTACTTGACCTGCGCTAGCAGCAGAGCCAGCAGCGTCAGGCTCACGACCTGGCCGATGAAGCTCTTGGTCGAGGCGACCGCGATCTCCTTGTTGGCCTTGGTGTAGATGACGCCGTCGCTCTCACGCGCCACGGGGCTGCCCACCACGTTGGTGATGCCGAAGACCTTGGCACCCTTGATGCGCGCGTCGCGAATGGCGGCAAGGGTATCGGCCGTCTCGCCCGACTGGGACACGGCAACGACAAGCGTCGTCGGCGTAATGATGGGGTTGCGATAACGGAACTCGCTGGCCGCCTCCACCTCGGTGGGGATGCGAGCCCAGCCCTCAATGAGATTCTTGGCAATGAGGCCAGCGTGATAGCTGGTGCCGCAAGCGATCACGTAGACGCGGTCGATGTCGTTGAGTTCCTCGAGCGAAAGGCCCAGCTCGTCGATGTCGAGCTCGCCGGCCGGCGTCATACGGCCCACCAGCGTGTCGCGCACCACGCGCGGCTGCTCGTGAATCTCCTTGAGCATAAAGTCGGGATAACCGCCCTTTTCTGCCATGTCCAGGTCCCAGTCGATGTGGGTGACCTTGGGCTCAATCACGTTGCCGGCCTCGTCGGTGTACTCGACGCCTGCGGGTGTAAGCTTGGCAAACTGACCGTCCTCGAGCACCACGACATCGCGGGTGGCGTCGATGAGCGCGATGACGTCGGAGGCGACATAGGAGCCGGTTTCGCCCGCGCCGACCACGATCGGAGAATCCTTGCGGGCCACGGCGATCACGCCGGGCTCGTCAGCGCACACGGCGGCCAGACCATAGGCACCGACCACATGGGTGCAAGCCTCGCGCACGGAGGCCATCAGGTCGTGCGTCTCGGCATAAGCCTCTTCGATCAGATGTGCGAAGACCTCGGTATCGGTCTCGCTCTTAAAGTGGTGGCCGCGGCCCTCCAGCTCTTCGCGCAGCTCGGCGAAGTTCTCGATGATGCCGTTGTGGACGATGGCGATACGACCGTCGCAGCTGGTGTGGGGGTGAGCGTTAACGACGGAGGGCTTGCCGTGGGTGGCCCAACGGGTATGGCCGATACCGCAGGTAGCGTCGCTGTCGATGTTGGAAAGCTCGCTCTCCAGGCCCGCGACCTTGCCCACGCGGCGGATGACGTCGAGGTGCGCCGCGGCGCCCTCGCCCACCTCGAGCGCGACGCCCGAGGAGTCATAGCCGCGATACTCCATACGCTTGAGGCCCGTGACTAGGATGTTCTTTGCAATATCAGAGCCGGTGTAGCCGACAATTCCGCACATAGGATAAATCCCTTCGTCCGCTTGACTGCAAAACGTCCACGCACAGGGGGCGCTGAGACGCATAACGTTCGAGTATTGTACTCACGCAAACGCAAGCTGATATACCAGAAGTGGTATCTCAACTTAGATACCACTCGATGCACACACGTCCAGCCGGTCCAAACCACCACAGAGGTACCTGCCCCCTTCGTGGTGGTCGCGCTGGCAACGGCGTTTCCCCAGATAAACCTGCCAAAATAAACCTGTCCCTTTTTGGTAGGTTTGGGATGCTACAATCTGGCTTGTACTTGAAACGCATCAAAGGGGCCGCTATGGCAAAGGTAAAAATCAGCGACGTCGCGCGCGAGGCCGGGGTTTCGTTGGGCACGGTTTCCAACGCGCTCAACCACCCCGAAAAGCTGCGCCCCGAGACCCTCAAGCTCATCAACGAGACCATCAATCGCCTTGGCTACCTGCCCAACCAAAGCGCCCGTCAGCTCGCGGGCGGCGCCACCAAGTCCTTTGGCCTGGTGCTCCCCCGTCTCGATCACGGCTTTTCGCTCCAAATCGCCAGCGGCGCCCACAACGAGGCCCGCAAGCATGGCTACGACTTGCTCATCGCCAACGCCGATAACGACGATATTCTCGAGGACCATTACCTGCGCTACTTTATGGGCACCCAGATGTCCGGCGTCATGGTTCAGCCCATGGCATCCCCCGACTGGCACCCCGCCATGGCCAAGATGCCCGTGCCGATCGTCCATCTGGACATCCATTGCTCCGAGCCCGGCTACTACGTAGCGGCCGACAACGAGGCCCAGGGTCGCATCATTGCCGAACTTGCTATCGCCCGCGGCGCGCACCATATTGTCGTCGTCGGCCGAGCAGCATTTATGCAACTCACCCTGCGCGTCCTTGGCATTCATAAGGCGCTCGCCCTGCACCCCGATATCAAGATCGAAGTCATCGATGCTGGCGAATGGAATACCGCTGCCGACGGCTACGGCATCGGTGCCCAAATCGCCGAGCGCCCCGCGAACGAACGCCCCGATTTTGTCGTCGGCCTGACCGACGTGTTGGCCTCGGGCGTTATCTCGGCGCTGGTCGACAAGGGCATCTCTGTCCCCGGGCAAGTACGCGTAGCAGGCTGCGATGGCAACCCGCTCGCTTGGAGTGGATCGGTCCCGCTCACTACGGTAGCGCCCCCGGGCTACGAGATTGGCCGCAAGGGCGTTCAATTGCTCATGGAGCAAATCGAGAACAAGGCCCCGGCAAAGACCAAGCACGTCCACATCGGCTCCGCCGCGCGCACCGTCACCGCGGTCACGGCCATCGAGGACATCAACCGCCAAGAACTCGTGCGGCCGTTCCTGCTGGAACGCGCCAGCACCCAGGCAAGCAGCCAGACCGACGCCACGGCCATCAACCTCGGTGCGTATCTATAGCACGCACGCAAGTATGCTAAGTCGCCGCTCAAGCAAAAGGGGCCCGACCATTGCCGGGCCCCCTTTTGCTTGAGCGCAAACGTGAGCAATCGCTCGTTTCAACACCGCAATTGTCTAGCGCACGGCCTTGACCGCCGCCGCCAGGTCGAACAACGTATCGAGCACGGCCTCGCAGCCATCCACCACGTCTTGCGGCAGCGGCACGATATCGGGAACGGCAAAGACATGGCAGCCGGCCGTAATGCCCGAGACGCAGCCGTTGCGCGAATCCTCGACCACGGCACATTCCTCGGGGGCAAAACCCGCGCGCTCGCAGGCAAGCAGATACATCTCGGGGTCGGGCTTGCCGTGCGCGACGTCCTCGCCGCAGGTCACCGTTTCAAACTTGTCAAAAAGACCGAATGCTTTAAGGTTGCGCTCGGCCGTAACATGGCGCGATGACGTTGCAAGGCCTACGTGATAGCCCGCAGCCAACAGCTCGTCTATGCACTCGGCAGCGCCGGCCTTAAGCTCCAGATCGGTCTTGACCATCTCGTCGCGAATCTCCTTGTGGCGGACATAGATCGCCTCGGCGGTCTCGTGGCTGCCGTAATGCTTATCGAGGATGTCCATGACATCGGGTAGCGTGCGACCGATAAACTGATGGATCAGCGCATCATCAATCGCGAGCCCCAGCTCAGCGGCGCCTGCCTTCCAGGCCCTAATCCCCAAACGCTCGGTATCGACCAGCGTTCCATCCATGTCAAAAATAACAGCCTTGATCATATCGGTCCCCCTCGCCGGATTGCATTACTGCCACTCTACCGCACTTTACAAGCTTGTATATAACGTATATAGCATATTGCACTTTCGTTACATAGCTGGAAGTCTTATGACAAGCAGCTCGGTGGGATTATAGTTTCATCCGAGCTTTAATAACTGTAAGGAACTTTCATGCTTTCAGACACCGCCGCACCCGCAGAGGAGCTTCAGGACAAACTCGCAGCACTCGAGCAGCTGCTTTTGGCATACGGACGCGTCGCCATCGGCTTTTCCGGTGGTGTCGACAGCAGCTTTTTGGCCGCGGTCTGCGCCCGCATCATGCCTACCAATACCCTCCTCGTCCATCTCACCACGCCGCTCATCGGCACGCCCGAACAGACTTCGTTTGAGCAGTCCGTTGATGGGCAAGCTGATGAAGGGGCGCATTTTAAGCTCCCCGTGCTCAATCTTTCGGTCGATCAGCTGCAGCTCCCCCAGGTAGCCTGTAACGATGCCAATCGCTGCTACCACTGCAAGCACGCCGGCTTTACCGCCATCGTCAACCACGCCAAGTCGCTCGGCTTTCCCACCGTCATCGATGGCAGCAATGCAAGTGATCGCGGCGACTACCGCCCTGGTATGCGCGCGGCAGAAGAGCTCGGCGTACGCTCCCCTCTCATGGAGGTCGGCTTTACCAAGGACGAAGAGCGCGAGCTGCTGCGCGCATGGGGCTATCCCGTTTGGAACCTGCCGGCGGGAGCATGTCTTGCCACGCGCGTTCCCACGGGCGAGGGGCTTACGCGCGAGAAGGTCGATTTAATCCGCGCCTGCGAGGATTACCTGCACGATCTTGATCTGGCACAGGTACGCGCGCGCTTGATCGGCGGCTGCATGCATATCGAGGCCGCACCCGCAGATGTCGCCAAGATTGCTACCCTCGGTGGCAACGCCGTTGACGCCGAGGGCAAAACCCCGCTGCCCGCCGCCATCGAGTCCGCGCTGCGCGAGCTGGGCTGCGACCATATCTCCCCCGAGGTCACCCCCTACATTCACGGTGCCATGAATCAGTAACCTGCCAATAAGGGACAGGTTTATTTTGGCGGGTTTTATCTGGGGAAACGCAAAATAGCCCCACATACACAACCACCGCAGCTCCATATGAGGCAAATGAATCAGTAGCGTCTATCCCAAATCTTGAGTATTTGTTCGACAGAACGGCCCCTGCCGGCTCCTGCTAGACTGGTAGATTCCCAACCGTCCATCCAGGAGCCTCCATGTCGCGCAAGTCCGCCTACAAGCAAGTACTTTCCATCGGCACCGCCGTGGTGCTGGGGTTTGCGCTGTTCACAGGGTCGCTCGACGGGGCGCCCAAGCTGTTGTCGCCGCAAAGCGATGAGCAGGCAGCGGCTCTGGCCGAGAAGCAAGACGAGAGTCCCAGCCGCACCGACGACGAGGCGGACCTGGTTGCCCGACTCGAATCGGGAACAGCGAGCTCCTCGGACTCTCAAAATAGCCAAGACTCCGGCGATGGCTCCAATTCCGCCGCAATTGACACCGGTGACGACACTTCCACAGGCAGCGCCGCCACCCCCATCGACGAGGTCGAAAACCCCGACCTCAACCGCGCCCGCGGTGTTTATCTCAGCAGCATTCCCGACTACGCCGGCAACCCCTACGTTGCCCTTCGCGCCGACAGCACGCACCCGCTCGGCACACCATCATTCACGCTCGATGAATACGAGCGCGCTACAGAAGAGGGTTGCTTTAAGAAGTTCTCCAAGCTCGACAGTTTGGGCCGCACCCGCAAAGCGCTCGCCTGCGTAGGCCCCGAATCGCTCGGTCAGGGCAAGCGCGGCGATATCTCGCGCATCCACCCCGCCGGCTGGCGCCAGCAGCGCTACGACTTTATTCCGGGCCAGAGCCTCTACAACCGCTGCCACCTTATCGCCTGGTCGCTCTGCGGCGAAAACGCCAACCGTAAGAATCTCCTCACCGGCACGCGCTATCTCAACGAGACGGGCATGCTACCGTTTGAAGAGCAGATTCTCAACTACATCCACGACACGGGCAACCATGTTCTCTATCGCGTCACGCCCATGTATAACGAAGAGGAACTCGTCTGCCGTGGCGTGCGCCTTGAGGCGCAATCGGTCGAGGACCACGGCAGGACCCTCTGTTTCCACGTATATTGCTACAACCTGCAGCCGCATGTGCAGATCGACTACGCCACCGGCCGCAATCAGGCCTCGGGAGACTAGGGCCGACCAAGCTGCCCCAAAACCTACCATGATCCGTTTTCCTCCGCCCCCTAGGGATCAAAAGGGGCCGCCCTGGATTGCCCAGAGCGGCCCTTGCATCGGCATGTATATTACAGGCAAAGTCACACGCTACTTGGCGCGGCCCTCCTCATAGCGCTCAACCAGCTTGGCCTGAACGTCATAAGGCACCTGCTCGTAGCCTGCAGGCTTCATGGTAAAGTCGCCCGTGCCGCGCGTGATAGAGCGCAGGCGCGTCGAGTAATCCGTCAACTCGGCCAGCGGCGCCTGGGCGATAACCACGGTGTCTCCGCGCTCATCGGTCTCCATGCCCGTCACGCGACCGCGCGATGCCGAGATGTCGCCCATCACGGCGCCGGCGTAGCTCTCGGGGATCGTCACCGTGATTTCCTCGATGGGCTCCAGCACCACCGGGTCGGCATCGGCGCATGCCTTGCGCAGGCCGATGCGAGCCGCCGCGCGGAACGCCATCTCGTTGGAGTCGACGCTGTGATACGAGCCGTCGTACACAGCCACGCGAATGCCCGTGAGCGGATAGCCGGCAATAATACCGTCCTTCATGGTCTCCTGGACGCCCTTGTCCACGGCAGGGATGAGCGAGCGCGGGATACGACCACCCACGACCTCGTCAACAAACTCGTAGCCGTCGCTCGTGCCGTCGGGCCCAATGAGCGGCTCCACGCGTAGCCAGCAGTCGCCGTACTGACCGGCGCCGCCGGTTTGCTTCTTGTGGCGACCCTGGGCGCTCGCCGTGCGGCGGATGGTCTCGCGATACGGAATGCGGATCGGAACGCTCTTGGCCACGACCTTGGTGCGATCCTCCAAACGGTTAAGCAACACCGAAACCTGCGCCTCACCCACGGCGGAGATGATAGTCTGCCCGGTCTCCTCGTCGCGGTCAATGCTCATGGTCGGATCGGCCTTGCATGCCTTCTCAATAAACGTGTAGAGCTTCTCTTCGTCGCCGCGATTCTCGGCCTCGATGGCGATGCGGTACTGAGAGTTGGGGAACTTAAACGCCGCAGCCTCGACCTTGCCGGTAATCGAGAGCGTATCGCCCGTCTCGGCCGCCAGCTTGGGCGCCACGATAATGTCGCCGGCATAGGCGTGACCAACCTCGGTCATGTCGCGGCCGCACATCACATACAGGTGAGCCAGACGATCGCTCTTGCGGGTACGCGCGTTGACCAGCTCAAGGCCCGGCTCAAGCGTACCCGTCAGCACCTTGATAAAGCTGATGCGACCCTGCTGCGGATCGGCCAGGGTCTTAAACACAAAGGCCACCGGGCGGTCATCGTCACTCGAGATTTTGAGCGAATCGCCGTCGATAAGCGGCATCTCGCCGTAGTCGGTCGGCGCCGGGAAGTACGTCGCGATGTCGTCCATCAGCGAGTTGACGCCCTGCTCCTTAATGCAATCGCCCGCAAAGACCGGCACAAAGATGCGCTCGGCAATCGCCTTCGACAGCAAGCCCTCAAGCTCCTCCTGCGTCAGCGTCTCCTCGCCTTCCAGGTACTTCATCATCAGCTCATCGTCGGCCTCGGCCACCAACTCGCACAGATGGTCATGGGCCTCCTCGGCCTGGGCACGATACTCCTCGGGAATCTCCGACTCAACGGCTTCGGTGCCGTTGCAATGGCGCGCCTTCATGCGCACCAGGTCGATGATGCCGTCAAAGTCCTCGCCCTCGCCCCAGGGAAGGGTCACGGCGCCCAGGCGCGTGCCAAAGCGCTCCTGCAGCAGGTCCATCGTGGTCGCAAAGCTGGCCTCGGAGCGCGACAGGCGGTTTACGAACACCGCACGCGCCAGGCGCAGGTCCTCGGCGGCATACCAGAGCTTAACCGTCGTAGGCTGCGGGCCGGCCTCGGCGTCGACCACAAACAGAGCCGTCTCGCAGACGCTCATCGCGGCAAAGGCGTCGCCGATAAAATCGGGGTAGCACGGGGCATCGAGCACATTGATGCGCGCGCCCTTCCAGTCGATCGGCGCGATGGTCGTCGAGATGGAGAATGAACGCTTGACCTCTTCAGGGTCATAGTCGAGCGTGGGCTTGGTGCCGTCGTGGCCGCCCAGGCGGGCAGTCTTGCCGGAAAGGTGGAGCATGGCCTCGGCGAGTGAAGTCTTGCCCACCCCGCCTTGGCCTACGAGCACCACGTTCCTTACATTGCCGGTCTTGGGAGCACCCATGATGACCTCCTTGCAGGGCCGCGCGCAATGCGCGACGCCAACGGGGAGAGTTCGCGGTCGGTGCCATCCCGGGAGCAGCATGGTCGGCAACCGAGCCGACTCACCCTCCAAATGTCCTATGCCACCACCCTACCCTCACGGGCGGCTGTCCATGCATACCTTTCGGCGCACGTATGAATACAGGCGGCGAGAGGAAGAGACAAGCTTGTGAGGCGATTATTGAACCCCGTCGATGCAAACAAAAAGCCGCCACAGACCGTAAGACCTGCGGCGGCTTCGCCTCAATTAATAGTTGAGTAAATACCTGAGCCTATCCCTCGATACGGCTCAAGAACTCACGGGTGCGCTGCTCGCGCGGATGGTCGATAACCTGATCGGCTGGCCCCTCCTCGACAATGCGGCCGCCATCCATAAAGACCACGCGATCGGCAACATCGCGCGCAAACTGCATTGCGTGGGTCACGATCACCATCGTCATATTCTGCGCCGCAAGGTCTTTAATGACACGCAGCACCTCGGCCGTTAGCTCGGGATCGAGCGCCGAGGTCGGCTCGTCAAAGAACAGGATCTCCGGGTCGAGCGCCAAGGCGCGGGCGATACTCACACGCTGTTGCTGGCCGCCCGAAAGCTCACATGGCACCTTGTTCTCGTTGCCCGTAAGCCCCATCTGCGCGATCAACTCGCGCGCACGAGCTTCCGCCTGTTCGCGCGGGCGCTTAAGCACGCGGATCGGCGCGTCGATGATGTTTTTCATCACGGTATAGTGCGGGAACAGGTTGTAATTTTGGAACACCAGGCCGAATCGCGAGCGTGCCCGCTTGGGCACATCGCCCTTCGCATAGACCGCGCCCGAACCCGCATCCGTCGCAACGGCAAGGTCACCAAACGAGAGCGAGCCTCCGTCGAGTGTCTCGAGCAGCGTGGCACACCGCAGCAGCGTGGACTTGCCGCCACCCGAAGGCCCGATAATCGCCACGACCTCGCCACGCTTGACCTCGAGCGAGATATCCTTGAGCACCTCATTGCCGCCAAACGCCTTGCGAGCGCTTTCGATTTTCATCACCGAGTTAGTCATGATAATAGTCCAGCTTCTTTTCGGCGGCGCCCAACAGCATCTCGACCACGAAGTTGAAAACCCAGTAGATCAGCGCCGCGATCGCAAACGGTACCATGCTCACCTGCGAGGCGACCAGCGCCTTGGCCGTCGAGAACATCTCACCCACGCCAATGGCAAACGCCAGCGACGTGTCCTTGACCAGCGTGATGATCTCGTTGCCCATCGCCGGCAGAATACGCTTGGCGACCTGCGGCATCACGATATACAGAAACGTCTGCATGCGCGAATAGCCCAGCACCTCCGCTGCCTCGTATTGACCGCGCGGAATGGACTGCAGGCCCGAGCGATAGATCTCGGCAAAGTAACCGGCGTAGTTGATGATGAACGCCACGACGCACGCCGTCCACTTGGAATCGGGCGTGAGCGAAATGCCAAACACGTAGTACGGGGCAAAGTAGATGGCAAACATCTGCAGCATGAGCGGCGTACCGCGCATGACCGAAATGTAGATGCGCGCAATCCAGCGAAGCGGCGCGATTTTGCTCATGCGCATAAACGCCACGGGGATTCCCAGCGGAATCGACCCCAGCAGTGTCAGCACAAACAACTGCAAACTGACCAAGAATCCCTGGCCAAGCATCCGCATCATGACCTGAATAGACATTACTTGAGCACCCAATTATCGAAAGATAGACCATAGCTTGAATACTTGTCGCAGAGATCCTTAACCGTACCGTCATCGTAGAGTGCCTTGAGCGACTCGGTCACGGCGTCGGCCGACTTGGTGTCCCCCTTCTTAAAGCCGACGGCGTAGTGCTCGCTGGACAGCGGCTCATCAAGCTGCGTATAAGCATCGGGCTTGGCGGCAAGCTGATACTGGGCAATCGAAAGGTCGCAAGCCACGGCATCGACCGCGCCGCTCTCGAGCTGCATAAAGGCCGTGTTGTACTCGCCGATCGTGTCGAGCGTGGCAAACGTCGCCGCCAGATCCTTCTGGTCACCCTCGAGCACATCCTGCGCAGCGGAATCGGTCTGGGTAATCACGGTCTTGCCGGCAAGATCGTCCCAGCTCTTGATGCCTGCATCCTTCTTTACCACCAGCACCTGCTCGTTGAGCATGTACGGCTCGGAGAACGTGTAGTCGTCCTCGCGGCCCTCCATGGTAAAGCCGTTCCAGATGCAGTTGATGGCGCCCGAGTTAAGCAGCGTATCCTTGGCATCCCAGTCGATGGCCTCGTATTTGACCTCCCAGCCCTGCTTATCGGCAACAGCCTTGGCCAGATCGAGATCAAAGCCGGTGTACTCGCCATCGTCGCCCACAAAGCCGTACGGAGGATAGGACTTATCAAAGCCCACCACGAGCTTCTTGGACTCCGCAGCGCCCTTCACATCCTTGGCCGCGGCAGAGCCAGCAGCGGAGCCCTTGCCGGCACCACCGCCGCAGCCGACAAGACCAAGGCCAAGCACCGTGGCAAACGAGCCGGCTAGACCAACAAACTGACGACGAGACATATCGGTGTTCATGGTATTCCCCCTTGATGGCACTTTAGTTAGGTAAAGTGAGTCATGTAACGTTCAGAATCATACACTTTACCTTGATAGAGTACAAGGGAGGGTTTGCCCGGCGTGGGCGGGGAGCGGCGCGTAATTAAGTTTATCGCGAGTTCCGCACGCAAAGGAAAGCACTTAATGTGCTTTCCGTCTTGCGCAGGACTGTAGAGCAGGAAACTTAATTACGCGCCGCTCCCCGCCCACGCCGGGCAAACATCGTTGGACTTATCGCTGACAGGAAATGGCCGCCTGCATATCGCCCGCTGGTCTGGCACGGTACAATGCTTGCAGCTTTTAATTCATGAATTAGTGGAGTTATTGATGGCAGAATCTCGTGCGGAGCGTAGGGCTCGTCGTGCTTTGGTGGAGGCGGCTGAGGGGTCGAAGGAGGAGAAATCTTCTACGAAATCCAAGTCTTCTAAAGCTGCAAAAAGCAAATCGACCAAGAGCAAAGCTAAGGCCAAGCGCTCTGGCTCTCGTCAGGGCGGGGATAAGGCGTCTCACGTTCGTTCCAAGGGCTCGCGCAAGGATTCGGCTCAGCCTGCTCGTAAAACTGTGGACCCCAAGTCTCCTTGTTCCATCATGCGGGCTTGCGGTGGTTGTACGGCGCTCAATCGTCCTTATAAAAAGCAGCTGGCAGCTAAGCAGGCTGTTATGGAGGAGCTTTTTGCTTCGCTCTGTGAGCGTGAGGGCATCGCCGTTGATCCTATTCGCGGTATGGGCGTCACCCTGGGCGACCCGGGTAAATATCCTGCGCCGCGTGGCTTTCGTCATAAGGCTGCCACTCCCTTTGCTCCCGGTAAGGAGGGCGCCGTCCGTTGCGGTTTCTTTGAGCGCGGCACGCACAAGATCGTTGCCGTACCCGAATGCCCCGTCGAGGCACCGGGTGCCCGTCAGATTCTCAACGGCATCGCGCGTGAAGCTGAGCGCCTGCATATTCCCGCCTTTAATGAGGACAAGCATCTTGGTTTGCTTCGCTATGCCGTCGTCCGCTGCGGCTGGCGTACCGACCAGGTCATGGTCACGCTCGTGACCGCTCAGCGCGACTTGCCGCATGCGCAGGAGTTCTTTGAGGCTGTCGCCGCACTCGATCCGCGCATCGTCACCGTCGCCCAAAACATCAACGGACGTCCCGGCAACGCCATCCTCGGCGAGGAAACCCGCATCGTGTATGGCGCCGAGTGCATGCGCGACCAGCTGCTCGGTTGCGAATTCGATATCTCCCCTACCGCGTTCTATCAGACCAACCCGCAGCAGACCGAGCTGCTCTATCAGCTCGCGATTGACGGCATGGACCTGCAGCAGGGCGACGTACTCATGGATGCCTATTGCGGTAGCGGAACTATCGGCCTTTGCGCAGCTAAAGATGCCCAGAACAAGGGTATCGGCATCATGCTGCTCGGCGTAGAGCGCAACCCGGCGGGCATTGCCGATGCACGTCGCAATGCCGAGCTCAACGGCCTCACCCGCAGCGCTTGGTTTATGGCCGACGACGCCACCGATTACATCCTGGATGCCGCCGATAACAACGAGCGGATCGACGTCCTTTCCATCGACCCGCCGCGCGCCGGCTCTACCTCCGAGTTCCTCGAAGCTGCCTGCGCACTTAAGCCGCGCCGCATCACCTATATCAGCTGCAACCCCGTGACCCAAGAGCGCGACCTGCACCAGCTCCTCGACGGAGGCTATCGCCTGCTCAAGATCACGCCAGTCGACATGTTCCCCCATACCGACCACACCGAAACCGTAGCGGTCCTCGAACGCCGCTAACCAACCTCAGTAGATTTTGGGACAAGAAAGGGGGCGACCCGCCTGGGCCGCCCCCTTCGCTTGGTTTATAAACTCCGCTACATCCCCTTGCGCAGATCGCACACGCCGGCTGCCGCCATTTCGCGCAGCAGCGTCTCGCGATCGCGCGTCACGATCAGATCCAACGGGAAGTGAATCTCGTCGAGCATCTTGCGAGCGTGATCGAGCTTGCCAATGGCCATGCCAATGTGCGCATCGGTCGAAACGCCAATGCCCACGCCCAGCTCGGCGCAGCGCTCGGCGATCTTGCGGCATACGGCCCAATGCTCAGTGTCGACACCGTGTTCAAGACTATGGTTGTTGATCTCGATAATCTTGTGCTTGGCCTTAGCCGCCAACAGCACCTCGTCGATATCGAACGGCACGCCCGAACGCCCCGTGTGACCCAGCATGAACACCTTGGGGTGCTCCAGGGCATTGATATACATCTCGGTCGCCTGGGCCAGCGTCGCGCCCTCAGCAATCTGTGGATTATGCACGCTTGCAACCAAATAATCCAAATTACGCGTAACCAAATCGAACAGCGAATGCTGACGGCTGTACGAATCGCCGGCGATATCGAGCGTGACAGGAGTGTCCTCGCCAAACAGACTTCCGTCCAGCGAAACGATATCGGCCTCGGCACCACGCAGCACCAGCACGCCGCTCCAAATGCGCGGCCAGATATCCTGGTTGATAAAGAATTGGTAACTGCGCAGGTCATTGGGGCAAGCCGTAACCATAGAGCTCAGATGGTCGGCAGATCCGAGCACCTGCAGGCCACGCTCTGCCGCCCAGTACACATTCTCCTCAATGGTCGAATATGCATGCGCAGAGAACATCGTATGGGTATGAATGTCACAAGAAAGCAGGTAGGGCATCAGGTCTCCTTATCTGGCACGGCCGTCGCTTATATTCATTGTACGCATAGCCTTCGATAGTCGTAAAACCACTCCATCCCAAAGACACAACGTCCATGACAACGGGGTCCGGCTTAACACCAAACCCCGTTTCACGTAAAACATTGTAGGCAGAGCGCTTTACTTTTAACGATACTCGTCCGCCAACTGTTTCCAAGCGGGTAGCGAATTGATAATCGTTTCGTAACTCACGCAATAGCCCAGGCGGAACCAACCAGGCATACCAAAACTGTCCGAGGGAACCGCAAGCAACTCATACTTCTTTGCACGCTCGCAAAACGCATTCGCATCGGGTTCCAGCGCCTTCACCCACAGGTAGAACGCGCCATCCGGCTCAACATAGGTGTAGCCGTACTCCGCTAGTGCGTCGGTAAGCGCGGTGCGGTTGCGCGCATAGGCCTCGACATCGCTCGGCTCATCGATGCAATCGATAATCACGCGCTGGAAGAGCGCCGGTGCGCATACAAAACCCAGCGTACGGGCAGCACCCGCAACAGCCGGCATCAGACGCGCAGCCTGCGGATTGGTGTTGGGAACCAAGATCCACCCCACACGCTCGCCCGGCAGCGACAGCGACTTGGAATACGAGTAGCACACGATGGTGTGCTCGTAGATCGAGGGCACCCAAGGCACCTCGGCACCGTACACAATCTCGCGGTACGGCTCATCCGAGATGAGCATAATCGGATTCTCGGGATCGCGCTGAGCGTTGGCCTCGCGCAGAACATTGGCCAGTCGCGTCAGCGTGTCGCATGTATATACGGCACCGGTCGGATTGTTGGGAGAGTCAATGATGACGGCCGCCGTCTTATCGCTGATCGCCTTGAGCACGTTGTCCACGCTCAGCTGGAACGTATCTTCATCGGCGAGCGCCTCAACACACGTACAGCCGGCCTTCTCAATCCAAACGCGATACTCCGGAAAGTACGGGGCGATAACAATAACCTCGTCGCCCGGGTTCGTAACGGCGTTGAGCGTGCAGGTGAGCGAAGCCGCGGCACCCACCGTCATAAATACGTCTTTGCCCTCATAGCTCGTGCCAAAGCGGCGGTTGAGCGATTCGGCCACAGCGGCACGACATTGCGGCAGGCCCGGTGCGGGCGTGTAGCCGTGCAGCTGGTCGCTCGGCAGCTCCAGGGCCTTCTTAATCGACTCAGCCACAGCAGCAGGCGCCGGAACGCTCGGATTGCCCAGCGAAAAATCGAATACGTTTTCCGCACCGATCTGCGCCTTGCGCTCAAGGCCATAGCTAAAAATCTCACGGATGATGGAGCTTTCCGCACCGCGAGCATACATAGTTTCGTTGATCATCTGTTCCCCTTTCGCATAGGCGCTATTGTACGCTTTAGCCGAGCAAAGTGCCGCAGCAATGTTGATTGGGGACAGACTTAAATGCGTGAAAACGCTCATTTAAGTCTGTCCCCAATCAACAGACGGCCCCATATCGCTCAAAAGAAAAAGCCTCCGCAGGTTTCCCCGCGGAGGCTTTCGCCACAAAGACTATTTGTCGGCGTCGGTGTCGGCATCGACGACGGCATGGTCATCGCCAGCATCATCGGATGCGACTTCGGCATCCTCCTGCATGGCCGCTTGCGCAAAGGCCGCGGCATCAGCCGCCAGCTCCTCCTCGCTCATACGAGGCGCGCGCTTCTTGGTCGGCAAGCCAGCCGCCTTGGCATTGCGCTCCTCCTTGGCCGCCAGGATATCGCCCTCGCGCTCAAGGTAGGCATTCCACTCGTTGTCGAGCAGGGCGTTCACGGCGTCGCCCTCGACGGTCTCGCGCTCAAGCAGCACCTTCGCCATCAGATCGAGCTGATCGCGACGGGCATCCAAGATCTCGACCGCACGACGATGGGCCTCGCGCATGATGCGCTGAACCTCGATATCGATGCGGCGCGCCGTCTCCTCGGAGTAATCCTGGTGATCAGCGTAATCGCGGCCCAGGAATACCTGATGCTGCGCCTCACCAAACACCTGCGTTCCAAGCTCCTCGCTCATGCCCAGGCGCATGACCATCTCGCGCGCCATCTTGGTCGCGCGCTCCAGATCGTTGCTCGCGCCCGACGTGATGTCGTCGCACATGAGCTCCTCGGCAACGCGACCGCCCAAGAACACGGCAAGCTCGTCGAGCATCTCGTTCTTGGTCTTGAGGAAGTGGTCCTCCTGCGGAAGCTGCAGCGTGTAGCCCAGAGCCTGACCGCGGCTGACGATCGAGATCTTGTGGACCGGATCGGAGTGCTCCAGGATGTGGCCCACCAAAGCGTGACCGCTCTCGTGGTAGGCAATCGTGGTGCGCTCGGCCTCGGTCATCACGCGACCCTTGCGCTGCGGTCCGGCAATCACACGCTCCATCGATTCCTCGACCTCGTCCATCGAGATCACGGAACGATGACGGCGAGCAGCCAGCAGCGCAGCCTCGTTGAGCAGGTTCGCCAAATCGGCGCCAGTAAAGCCAACGGTCATCTGGGCGAGCTTCTCAAACTTAACGTCCTCGTCCATCGGCTTGTTCTCGGCATGCACGCGCAAGATCTGCTCGCGGCCCTTCACATCCGGACGGTCGACCGTAACCTGACGGTCAAAACGACCGGGACGCAGCAGCGCCGGATCCAGAATGTCGGGGCGGTTGGTGGCGGCGATCAGGATGACCGACTCGCTCTCCTCAAAACCGTCCATCTCGACCAGCAGCTGGTTGAGCGTCTGCTCGCGCTCGTCGTGACCGCCGCCCAAGCCGGCTCCGCGCTGACGTCCCACGGCATCGATCTCATCGATGAAGATGATCGACGGGGCCTGGGACTTGGCCTCCTTAAAGAGGTCACGCACACGGCTGGCGCCGACACCTACGAACATCTCGACAAAGTCGGAACCCGAGATGCTAAAGAACGGCACGCCCGCCTCGCCGGCAACGGCCTTGGCCAGCAGCGTTTTACCGGTGCCCGGAGGGCCAACCAGCAACACGCCACGCGGGATCTTGGCGCCCAGCTTGCGATAGCGATCCGGATCGCTCAAAAAGTCACGGATCTCCTCGAGCTCCTCGACTGCCTCGTCCACTCCGGCAACGTCTTCAAACTTGACCTTGGGGCGTGTGGCCTCGTTGGTCTTGGCGTTGGTCTTGCCAAACTGCATGTTCCTGTTGTTGGCGCCCATCATCTGGCGCATAAAGTAGAACATGATGGCGATAAGGGCGATCGTCGGAAGCACACTCATTGCCAAGTCGCCCCAAAAATCGGGATCGTTGGTGTTGACGATGTACTTGGTATCGGGGTGCTCCGCCATGAGCTCGGCAAGCGAATCGGAGCCGACATAGGTCGAAGAGAAGCTCTTGAGCTCGCTCGTATCGCCCTTGTCCTTTTTTGTCTTCCAGTAATGACCCGTCACGCTTCCGTCTTGAACCGTATAGGTCAGATCTTCGACGCGATCCTGCTTGATGGCGCTGACCATCTCGCTCGTCGCGAGCTTAACGGTATTGCTGGAGCTGGCAAAGCCGGAACCCATATTAAAGAAGGCATAGCCCAGAAGCGCGCAAGCCAAAAGAAAATACAGCCAGCCCGTACGCGTGGGCTTCTTGCCTCCGGGCATCCCCGGGATCTTTGGGTCCCGGGGAGTCTGGGAATTGTTGTCGTTACGGTCGTCGGGCATCTTACGAATAAACCTCCGGTTTCAAAATGCCCAGATACGGAAGGTTGCGATAGCGCTCGGCATAGTCGAGGCCGTAGCCCACCACAAAGGCATCGGGGCAATGGGTTCCAACATACTTGGGCGTGATGGCCGAGACGCGGTCCTCAACGTCCTTCCACAGGAAGGCGGCGACCTCCAGAGAAGCGGGCTTGCGGCTCTCGAGGTTCTTCATCAGATACTTGAGCGTCAGACCCGAGTCCAGAATGTCCTCGACGATCAGCACGTCGCGACCGCGGATGTCGATATCCAGGTCTTTAATGATACGCACGATGCCCGAAGACTTCACACCGTCGCCATAGCTCGAAACAGCCATGAAATCGATGTTGGTCGGCAGCTCGATCTTGCGCATCAGGTCGCCCATAAAGACCACGGCGCCGCGCAGGACCGCAATCAGCACCAGATCCTTACCCGCGTAGTCGCGCGTAATCTGCTCGCCTAGGCGAGAGACGATACCGTCGATATCCTCCTGCGTAAACAGAACCTTCTCGATATCCGGATGTTGAGAAGCCATGACAACCCTTTCTTGTGCTTATCGCCCACACACCGCCGTATGGACGCGAACTTCACATTCTAGCAGCGCACGGGGTATATTTTCCAGCCCGTACGCCATCAGCGCGGGAATACCGTCAACGTCGCACAGAATAGCTGGCGTGGGACGCTATTCCGCATCGACCACGCGGAGCAGATATGCCACGCGCGTTGCGGCCGTGCACTTAAAACGCTCGTCCGCGCGAACTCCGGCGACCCATACCACGGCACCTCCCGGAGCCGTTCTCACCACAGGAACGCCTGCGCGCTCAGAAACGGGAATACGAGCCTCGTTCAGCAGGTCTGACACTTTCTTGCTTCGGCCGTTCATCCCCAACGGGCACATCACATCTCCCGGTGCGGGACCGTCCACCCACAGGCGCGCCAATCGCGCCTCGGCAGGGATCTCGCCACGCGAGCCCGCCAGGATCCGCTCACTATCGCTGTCGGCAAAACCCAGGGCAGCCGCGTCTACCAAAGCTGTCACTTCCCCGGCAGCCGCAAGCTCACGGGCGCGGCACACGATATCGCATCCCGGCTCAACGGCTATTGGTTCTGTGACCAGCATACGTCCCCCGCCCAACGGCAAACGACCGGGCACGGTAACCCAGTCCGCGACCAGGCCCTCGCGAGCCACCGGCGCCTTAAACGCCAGCATGCCAAACTCAATGCGTGCGTCAATCCCCGCCGGAAGCGTGACCGAGCCGGCACCCTCGGCAACGCAGGAAAGGACTCGCTCCACATGTCGCATCTCGGGGCGAGCATCCGGATCGATGCGTTTGATCGCCAGTCGCACGATGCGCCGCGCGATTACCACCTCGGCCGCAGCAAGGCGCCTGGCATCGAGCACCAGCGCGCCCGCTGCCTCTTTGCGCAAACAGCTTCGAAACGCCTGTGCCGAAAGCTGAGACAAAAACGCGTCCTCATCGCCTAAGATCTCGCAGGCGGCGCCAATCGTCTTGCAGACGCTCGCGTTGCGCTGTGCCACCACCGGCATCACTCGATGGCGCACGTAGTTTCGCAGATACGAGATATCCTCATTGCTCTCGTCTTCACGCCACGGCTGACCATGCACCTGTAGATAGCCCACGAGCTCGCCATGAGTTAGGTCGAGCAAGGGACGCACCACGATATTCCTCCGGCGAGGAATGCTCGATAGACCAGCGGGCCCCGAACCCTTAATCGCGTTCATCAAAAACGTTTCCGCGCGATCCGAAGACGTGTGCGCGGTGCAGATACGAGCCGCCGTTCGCGGTGCCCCCGTCTGGGCGCAGAGCTCGCGAACATACCTCCGCGCCGCGGCATAGCGCACCTCGCGGGCCGCGGCCTCAATATTGCCCGATTCATCATCAAAATAGGCATGCTCGACACACAGCGGTAGACCATATTGCGCGCAGAGCTCACGCACGAAGGCCTCGTCGCCATCGGATGCCTCTCCGCGCAGATGATGGTTCACATGCAGCACGTGCAGGCGCTCGCGCGCGATGGGGGCAACACCGCGTCCGTCTTGGATATCCAGCTTTGATGTGCACGCCATAAGAAGCAGTGCCGTCGAGTCCGCGCCGCCTGATACCATGAGCACGACAGGAGCAGCCTGCTGTCTCGTCCGGGTCTCATCGACTGCCCCAGGCACGACATGGTGTCCATAATGCTGAGATACCGTAGGCATTTGCTTCCTCCTCTATTCGTCCGCACCCATTGTATCCTTTGGAATCTTATGTCTCGTCTGCACCTTCATATCCTCGGCAGTGGCTCTAAAGGCAACTGCGCACTCATCGAGGGCCCGCAGGGGCTCATTATGGTCGATGACGGACTGTCTCGCCGCGAGACATTAAAGCGCATGGCAGAACTGGGGCTCTCGACAGACAACGTCTCGGCTCTTCTCATTACTCATGAGCATAGCGATCACATCAAGGGCCTCGATGTCTGGTGCAAGCACTGGCACGGCCCCCTCTTTGCCAGCAGGGGCACTCTTTCGAACAAAGAAAATCTTTCGCATCTGCCTGTCGAGGAATTCGACCCCGGTGACACCCTATCCATTGCCGGCATCCACGTGCAAACCTACTCAACATCACACGATGTCATCAATCCAGTCGGCTATCGATTCAATGCTTTCGATGATTCCATCGGCTTTGCCACCGACACCGGAGAGCTATCGAGCCAAGCCATGAACACCCTCAAAGATTGTCGAGTCCTCGCGCTCGAAAGCAACCACGATGTGACCATGCTGCGCGAGGGAGAATATCCCCGCTTTCTTCAGGAGCGCATCCTGTCTGCAAGGGGACACCTCTCCAATGGCCAAGCCGCCGAAGCCGCGCGCGAACTTGTTACCGATCGCACCGAACAGCTCATTGCCATGCATATCAGCCAAGACAACAATCGTCCGAGCCTTACCGTCAAAAGCTATGCCAAAGCTCTGGCCGCAACCCTGGATGACGAGGTCGGCAGCTCCGCAACCCTTCTCCAAGGATCGCGAAAGCTCTCGATACGCCCCGCAAGCCAGCATCGGCCAGCAACCATTCAATAACTGTCCTAGACAGCAAAAGGGGCCGAGAATCGCTTCCCAGCCCCTTTTGTTGTCTTTTAATAGCGAAAAACACCAACGAAGTTATTCGATGGAGATCTTCGTAACGTTCTTCTTCTCGACGATCTTGGGAACCGTAACGGTCAGGATGCCGTCAGCGTACTTAGCCGAGAGGCCCTCGCTCGAAGCGTCCTTAAGATACACGCCACGCGTCGCGCTGTACGAGCTGAACTCCTTCTGCAGGAAGTTCTTGCCCTCGTTTTCCTCGTCTTCCTCGACATTCACGCTAATGGACAGACGGCCCTCGTTAAGCTCGACATCGATATCGTCCTTGGCGACGCCGGTCAGATAAGCCTTGACCTCATAGCCATCGCCCTTATCCTCAACGTCAACGGGGAACGCCTTAGAGGCAATCGAGCTGTTCGCTAGGTCGCTCATATCATCAAACAGATCGAACAGCGAGCTTGCAGAGGGACGAACGCCAAAAACCGAACGATAAGGAACCATGCTTGCCATGTTTACCACTCCTTTATAGGACTGCCGAGTCATCTTCCAGGTGACTGGGACTTCTTTTGACGCTCATATATATGCCCACCCAGTGCTCATATATACATCGACTATAAAGTTTTTTGAGTCCAGTACTATAAGCATATCTAAGTGCGTATGACTCAGGTTTTAGGAAGGTTAAGGTTCTTTGAACCAGAGCTTAAATACCGAGTATGTCCCCAGCTACAAATAACAAGGGGCTTACAATGAGCGCGTACACGTTGTTGGTAACGAGCTAAAGGGCATCATGGACGACCAAAACCAGAACAATATGTTTATGCCGACGCAGGGGGAAGATACTTCCACGCAGCCGCCACGGTTCCATCGCCCCCACATCTCGCAAGAGCCCATTAATGATCCGGAGCCCGAGTATGTGACGAGAAATCGATATCAAACACTCGAGGATGCCCAAACGGGGCGTAAACATATGGGCGTCGCCTCGGGAGACCCTGTATATCTGAAAGACGCACCATTATCTAAAAACAGCGCAGCTAGTGATGAGCCGATGAAAGCGTCCGCCACTCATCAACAAAGAGGTCCTCGACCAAAGCAAACCTTGACGCATTCGGCTCGCTATCTCGAAACGCCAAAACAGGGAAAATCAATCTTCGTTTCATCAAGTAAACGACGCAAGCAGCATCGACTGACAATCCTGCTTTTGATCATTGTGGCCATAGCGGTTGCCCTTGTTATTCGATTTATCTTCTTTAAATAAAGGCTCAATACCAAAAACGATAAGATCGTCTGGTGTAATAGAATCATTTACGCCCAATAAACGCAAAAAAGGGGGAGGCCGCGAGGCCTCCCCCTTCCAAGTTCGATGGCGG
>CAUAAR010000022.1:0-39128 GCA_958427035.1 uncultured Collinsella sp.
GGCCCTCGCGGCCTAGTCGCTATTTAGGGCGTCCAAGATTTGGGACGCAGTTCAGCGGAGGTCGGGCTTTTTGCAAACGCCGACGTATTGACGAATTTGGAACTGCTGGAAATACGAAACTATGCCGGTTTACTACGATGAATATGAGAAATTCCAACCACGCCAGCTTTTCGCAAAAAAGTGCAGGGCATCTACCTGCGGTTTTAGTTCAACAAGTTTCGGAGTGGTCGCGGTTGAGCGATTCATCGTAGTAAACCGCCATAGTTTTGGCGGAGGCAGTCAGATTTGTGGGTGTTAAACCAAAGAGTGCCCCTTTTGACTAGTCGTTTAAGAGCGTTCCCAATGACTAAGTTGCAGGTGGCGGCGGTTGTGTTACACTAACGCTGCGTATATGACGCAATCATCTCGATACAGATCAATGATGTCCGTCGTTTTGAACGGAACTAGACTGTTTAGCCGCCCTGAAGGTTTATGCAGGGAGCATGTGATCACAGGGCTTGAAAAGAAAGTTGAGCAAACACTGTGTCTGATCAACAGCAAGAAAACGAAATAACGACGACGCAAGCCGCTCCCGCTGCACCGGTTGCGTCGGACCAGGTCGCGGCGCCCGCGCATGCCTCGGCTCCTGAGACGCCTAAGGCTGCTTCGACGCCTACGCCTGCAACGGCTGAGAAGGCCGTGCCTGCAACTGGTGAGGAGGCTGCTCCGGCAAAGCCCAAGCGTACGCGCCGCACGGCCAAGCCTGCTGCTGACGGCGAGGAGGTCACCAAGCCCAAGCGCCGTACCACGCGCATGACGCGCGTCAAGCGCACCGTTGCAGCTGACTCCTCGGCGCCGATTTCCGATGAGGTCGCGCAGGCACGTGCGTTGGCGCAGATTAGCGAGGCTCAGGTGGTGCGCGCCCGCCGTCGTGCTGCCGAGCGCGAGGCCGCGGCTCTGACCGAGCTTGCAGCTCCGTCTGTGCCCGAGACGCCTGCCGCCACCGAGACCCCTGTCGCCGACCAGCCGACCGAGAAGTCGGTACCGCGCACACGCCGTCGCACGGCTGCTAAGGCCGAGCAGGTTGCCGATCAGGTAACCCCCGAGCTCACTGAGGCTTCGGTCCGTTCCGCGGCAGGGGAGGGCACATCGCCTGTTGAGCCCGCTGCGCCTGTCGAGGCCAGCGAAGTTCCCGTTGTCGATCCGGCTTTGCGCCCGCACCGTCGCGGTCGCAAGCCCAAGGCCTTCGTCGAGGCCGAGAAGGCCGCAGCCGCAGCCGCCGCCGCTCGGGATGCTGCGGCGACCGCCGAGTCTGCAACCGCCGCCGACGCGCCCGTCCAGGATGCTACGACTTCCGAGGCCGCTCCCGCCGATGTCGAGCCCGCCGACCTCCGTCCCGGTCGCAGCCGTCGCACTGCTGCTAAGCGCACGTCCAAGGCTAAGGCTGCCAAGAAGGTTGCGTCCGAGGATTCCGCCGAGACGACCGCCGATGCATCGACTGACGCCGCCGAGCCCCAGGACGTCGAACAGCCTGCGTCTGAGAAGCCCAAGCGCGGTCGTAAGAAGTCCGCTAAGGCCAAGGCGTCCGAGCAGCAGGCCGAGGCCGAGCTGCAGGGCGATTCCAAGGCCGAGGCCAGCGATGATACTGTGGCTAACGCCGACGCCGCCGCAACCGATGGCGCCGCGCCCGCCGAGGCCGAAGACAACGCTCGCCCCAACCGTCGCCAGCACAAGCGTAACGACGAGCGCAACGAGCGCAAGGACGAGCGCAACAACGACCGCCGCAACCGCCAGCGCGATCGCAAACAGCGCAACAAGGAGCGCAACGCCGCCCCCACCGAGCCCACGCTTTCGCGTGAGGAACTCGCGGCCATGAAGGTCGCCGAGCTGCGCGAGAAGGCCAAGGAGTTCGAGATCGAGACGACCGGCAAGAAGAAAGCCGAGCTCGTCGAGGAGATCTACGTCACCGCCGCGAAGGCCGAGGGCTTCCGCGACATCAAGGGCATCCTGCAGATTCGTCCGGACAGCTCCGGTATCATCCATGCCCATGGCTACATGAAGTCCAACGACGACGCCTTCGTGCCCGCCTACCTCATCCGCTCCGCGCGTCTGCGCACGGGCGACGTCATCGAGGGCTCGCTTCGTCCTTCGCGCGGCGGCGACAAGCGCGCCGGCCTCGCCAAAATCACGACCGTCAACGGTCTAGACCCCGAGCAGATTCGCAACCGCCTCAAGTTCGGTGACCTCACCCCGGTCTATCCCAACGAGCCGCTGCGCATGGAGCATGGCAAGGACTCCATTACCGGTCGCGCCATCGACATCGTGTCGCCGATCGGCAAGGGTCAGCGTGGCTTGATCGTGTCCCCGCCCAAGGCCGGCAAGACCACAATCCTCAAGAAGATCTGCCAGTCTATCTCGATTAACAACCCCGAGGTGCACCTCATCTGCCTGCTCGTCGACGAGCGCCCCGAAGAGGTTACCGATATGCAGCGTTCCATCAAGGGCGAGGTTGTGGCGTCGACCTTCGATATGCCCGCCGACAACCACACTCGTGTGGCAGAGCTCGTCATCGAGCGCGCCAAGCGCATCGTGGAGCTGGGCGGCGATGTCGTGGTGGTGCTCGACTCCATCACGCGTCTTGCCCGCGCCTACAACTTGGCGGCGCCCGCCTCAGGCCGCATCCTTTCGGGCGGCGTCGATTCGGCGGCACTGTATCCGCCCAAGCGCTTCCTGGGCGCAGCCCGCAATATCGAGAACGGTGGCTCGCTCACCATCCTGGCCTCTGCCCTCATCGACACCGGCTCCAAGATGGACGAGGTCATCTTTGAGGAGTTCAAGGGCACCGGCAACATGGAGCTCAAGCTCGACCGCGACCTGGCCGACCGCCGCATCTTCCCGGCTATCGACCCCGTTGCCTCCGGTACGCGTAACGAGGACCTGTTGGTTGACGAGCAGATGCGTCCGTTTGTCTTTGGCCTGCGTCGCATTCTTGCCGGCATGAACAACACCGAGCGCGCGGCCGCGTCGTTTATCAAGGGTCTTAAGGGCACCAACACCAACCAGGAGTTCCTGGTGCGTTCGGCCAAAAAGCACAGCGACTACGAGCAGACGTTCTAGGTTGTCATCCACACGCAGCGATAGTCATCAATGCAATAAAGGGTCGGGGCTTTGAGCCTCGGCCCTTTTCTATATCGCCGCTCCGCGCTTTTTTGACCATAAGACTGGCAAGCAGCAGGTTTCCCGTTTCAATCCGACATCGTCGCTTGCAATCGACAGGGCGGATTCGCATAATAGCTTTTAAGCTTCGCGACGGAAAACGCAGATGAAACGAACCATATACCGTTGCTTTGGGGCATAGCCCCGCTTCATCTTCTCTCGCGCAGCCAACTGAATGATGCGATTTGGGTGCTGGAAGATGGGGAGAGCTCATGGCTTCTTCTGATGCAACACAACGAGCAGTCCTTGCCGGACTTTCGTGCGGGATCGGCCTTGCCGCTCCCGTGGTTATGTATGCCGCGACGCTGCCGTTTTCGTCGGTGAACGAGACGGTCGTGGCGGGTGCGGTTCCCTTCGCCGTGGGCGCGGTGGCGGGCGTGGGTATCTATGCCGCCTCGCTGGGTATCTCCGAGTACCGTGCGCAGCGTGAAGAGCGTCTGTTCCAGCCCGATGCCATGGGCGGTGCCGCCAATCTCAATCAGCATCAAAGCGAGTTCAAGACCGCCTCGATTCCAGCTCAGCAGCAGGATGCGACTCCTTACGCTGCGACTTCTGCTTCTCAGGCTCAGGCGGAGCAGTCTACCTCGGCATTCCTTTCCGGCCTGACTGGTGCGTTCCAGCGCCGTCATGCCGATGATGGTGTCCCTACCATCGCTCGAGCCGCAGATGCCATGGACGAGGCTTGGTCCATGATCGACAGTATGCTCGACGACGATTCGCCGGTGAGCTGCGACCCTGCACACTCGCGCGACGTCTATCAAGTCGCCATCGACGAGCTCACCAACGGCGGGCAGACCGGCTCCTTCAATCGCGACGACATCGCCGCCGCGGCACGCGCCGTGTCTGGTTCCCAGGCCGCCCCTGCGGGCAGCACGGCGGCTTTCGTGGCACTCGTTGCCAACGCGGCAGCCAATAACGCCTACAGTGCTACCTCGGCGGACGCGAACGCTTCTGCCGACAATTCGTACGTTGATGAAGCCATGACTGCGGACGAGGAGGCCGTTGCCGCCCGCCGTGCCGCCGAAAGCTCGTTGTGGGGCGCTCCTGCCCAGCAGCAGGCGGCTGAGGCTGCGCCGTACAA
The DNA here is from genome assembly GCA_958427035.1 of uncultured Collinsella sp. Taxonomy (GTDB): domain Bacteria; phylum Actinomycetota; class Coriobacteriia; order Coriobacteriales; family Coriobacteriaceae; genus Collinsella. Next base: position 4,277 of record CAUAAR010000022.1, read on the forward strand.
TGCAAACCTCGCCAGCATGCCTATCATCTCCGGTGCCGTGGACATCGATCTCGATGACCTCGATGAGCCTGCAGCCATCACCGCATCGATTGATGCCCAAGATCGCATCGACACCGGCGACCTTCCGGACGCCTCGCTCGAGGTTGATGTTCCCATGGCCGATTACTCGGGCCACGAGGACATGTGGGCCGCCGCCACCGCGATTCTGGATGAGATTGACGAGCCTGCTCCTGTTGCAGCCCCCGCTCCCGTCGCTGCCCCTCAGCCTGCTGCCCCCGCCTATGTCGGCCGTCACAGTGCTGTGTTCCCCGAGGATACTGCCCGTATCTCGCGCGAGAGCATCGAGCGGGCCGAGGCTATTGCCGCCGGCATTATGGAAAACCGTCGTCACGAGCGCGTCAATCAGATCCTCGAGGAAGAGATCGAGCGCCTGCAGTCCTCAACTGCCAAGCGTACGGGCCGTGCCTATCTGAGCGTTATCGAGGGCGGTACCGCCAGCTTCGCGCCGCTCCGCGCGGAGGCATAACTTCTGCATGGCTAAGATCAATCGAAAATGGGCGGTTGTAACCTGCCTGATGGCGCTCTTGATCTGGGGCAATTCGCTGGTTCCCGGCTCGGGGTCGGGCTCGCTGAGCCTAACGGTCATGGAAGCTATCCGCGGTTTCCTGCACAGCGTGGGACTTCCATATGAATGGGTGACCAACTTTGTTGTTCGCAAGTGCGCGCATTTTACCGAGTATATGGTGCTCGGCATCTTGGCAACGCACGCCTTTGATTTTGAGGGCCGGCGCACCTTTGACGTGCTGCTGCCCACGGCGGTGTTCCTGCTGTTGATTCCCTCAATCGACGAGACGATCCAGCTTTTTGTGCCCGGTCGCGCCGGCATGATTACCGATGTGATGATTGACTGCTGCGGGGCGACGACAGGCGTCGTGCTTCGATATCTCTTACGGTCGCTGATATGTACCAAAAAGGCCGCCTAGGACGTTTTGCTTGGTCCTAGGCGGCCTTATGCGTTTGAGGGCTCCTGCGGGGCGTGACGGCGTTGTCCGGGCGTTTTGCGAGTTTGGCTACGCCGCACGTCGTTGAGGTGTCCTTACTGGAGCGCCTGTGCGCCCAGGGCTAGGCAGCCCATGATGCCCTGCTTGCCCTCGAGGCTGTTGTTGACGATGTAGGTATCGATGTCGTTGACCTCGGGCGTGACGATATAGCCGTTGAGCATCTCGGCGCACTTTTTGCGTGCGAGCGGCACAATGGGGGTGTGGTCGGCCACGCCGCCGCCGATGATGATCTTTTGCGGTGCGTAGCACAGCGTGTAGGTCATGAGCGCCTGTGCCAGATAGCCTGCGAGCAGGTCCATGGCCTCCGGGTCATCGGCCATGTCTCCAGCGCTCTTGCCATCCCAGCGCTTTTTAACGCCAGGGCCGGCGATGAGGCCCTCGAGGCAGTTGTCGTGGAAGGGGCAGGCGCTGTGCTCGCCGATGGTGTCGCGCGGGTCGCGCATGACCAGGATGTGGCCGGCCTCGGGATGCATCATGCCGTGCACGAGCTTACCGCCCGAGAGAACGCCGGCGCCCACGCCGGTGCCGATGGTCAGGTAGACCACGTCAGTGAGGCCCTGGGCGCAACCAAAGGTGACCTCGCCCAGGCAGGCGACGTTGACGTCGGTGTCGTAGCCGCAAGGAATATTGAGCTCGTTTTGGATGGTGCCCAGCAGGTCAAAGTAGCGCCATGCCGTTTTGGGCGTCTCCAGGATCTTGCCGTATTGGGGTGAGGCTGGGTTGACTGCGGTGGGGCCAAAGGCGCCGATGCCCAGTGCGGCGATGCCCTTGTCGGCAAACCATGCATTGACGGCCTCAACGGTCTCCTGCGGGGTCGTGGTCGCAATCTGCTCGCGCTCCAGGACCGTACCGTCTGCATAGCCCGTGGCGCAGACCATCTTGGTGCCGCCGGCCTCGAGCGCTCCGATAAGCTGCTGTTCTGCCATAGTATTCCTCTCTCTGGGACGAGTTGCTCCGTGACTAAAGTATAGAGCTCTAAACCATTTAAGAAAGCGCTATAAAAAGAAGCCTCGCAACGCGGCGGGCGGTGCGAGGCTTCTTTGGTTGCTTTAGTTGCCGGGCCGTCCTTACCCGCGCGGCTTGATTTTATCACGTAACGACTTGAGGTTCTCCAGCGCCGCGTTAAGCGTCTCGTCTCGCTTGGCAAAGTGGAAACGAATCAGATGGTTGACGGGCTCGCGGAAGAAGCTCGAGCCGGGCACGGCGCCCACGCCCACCTTGGATGCGAGGTCCTCGCAGAATTCGAGGTCGCTGTCATAGCCAAACTCAGAGATGTCCATCATGACGTAGTAGGCGCCCTGCGGCACGTTATGCTCAAGACCGATGCTATCGAGCCCCTGGCAGAACAGGTCGCGTTTGGCGGTGTAGAGGTCGAGGACCTCATCGTAATAGCTGTCGTCGAAGTTGAGGGCGGTGACAACGGCTTCCTGCAGGGGAGCGGCGGCACCCACGGTGAGAAAGTCGTGGACCTTCTTGATACGCTCGGTGATCTGGGCCGGGGCGATGGTGTAGCCCAAGCGCCAACCGGTGATGGAGTACGTCTTAGACAGCGAGCTGCAGCTGATGGTTCGCTCGAACATGCCGGGCAGCGTGGCCATATAGACGTGCTCGTGGGGCGCATAGACGATGTGCTCGTATACCTCGTCGGTAATGCAGTAGGCGTCGTACTTTTTGCAGAGGTCGGCGATGAAGGTGAGCTCCTCGCGCGTAAAGACCTTGCCGCAAGGGTTGGAAGGGTTGCACAGGACGATGGCCTTGGGGTCGTTGTCGCGGAAGGCTGCCTCGAGCGTCTCGCGGTCAAAGTCGAATGTGGGCGGGTTGAGCGGCACATAGATGGGCTCGGCACCCGAGAGAATGGTGTCAGCGCCGTAGTTCTCGTAGAACGGCGAGAAGATGACGACCTTGTCTCCGGGGTTTGTGACCGTCATCATGGCGGCCATCATGGCCTCAGTTGAGCCGCAGGTGATCACGATGTTCTCATTGGGGTTGATCGGCATGCCCATAAAATGCTCCTGCTTGGCAGCAAGCGCCTCGCGCATGGCCAGGGAGCCCCAGGTGATGGAGTACTGATGGTAGAGCGGCTTGGGGTCGGTGGCGATGGTGCCCAGGCTATTGAGCAGCTGCGCCGGAGGATCGAAGTCAGGGAAGCCCTGCGAGAGGTTGACGGCGCCGTACTTATTGGAGATGCGCGTCATGCGGCGGATGACCGAATCGGTAAATGTCGCCGTGCGGTTGGAGAGTTCTTTCATGCTTGTCCTTTCGAGCATTTGCAGTGGGGCAAGTTTACTCCTATGAAACCGGTGGGAAATGCTCGAAATGGATCCGAAAAAACTCTTTTCAAAATTCTTGAAAATTGGGGGTTGCATCACGTGGCGTTCCTTGCAATAATAGTCGAGCGCGAAGCGCATAGGACACGGTGGGTGTAGCTCAGTTGGCTAGAGCGACGGGTTGTGGTCCCGTAGGTCGAGGGTTCGAGTCCCTTTACCCACCCCAGTTCTTGCTTCGTGTTGATATCGGGTCGTTAGCTCAGTTGGTAGAGCAGGGGACTCTTAATCCCAAGGTCCAGGGTTCGAACCCCTGACGGCCCACCACACGATATCTCCTCTAAAGTCCGCCACAACAGACTTTAGCTTTGGGTCGTTAGCTCAGTTGGTAGAGCAGGGGACTCTTAATCCCAAGGTCCAGGGTTCGACCCCCTGACGGCCCACCCAAAGATTGTTAAAGCGACTGGCTTAGGCTGGTCGCTTTTTTGTTAACCTCACATGGGGTCGAACCCGTCGGGGCGCGGAGCTGAGGAAATGCGTAAGCATTTGCCAGCGCAGCGCGCAAGGCGTGAAAGCGCCGCAGCGGCCGCCTGCGCAGCAGGCTGACCCCCTGACGGCCCACCCAAAGATTGTTAAAGCGACTGGCTCAGGCTGGTCGTTTTTTGTTGACCTCGCATGGGGTCGAACCCGAAAGGGCACAGCCGCTTTCACAGATCGAGCCTACCCTGGGGATCGGTAAAACCGTCAGTACCCTCCTTGAGTTTCTTCTCGTCTGTCTTCACGCGACGCTCGAGCTTTTTTGTATCCTCGGCAGGCGGTAGGTTCTCGGGGACAATTCCGCGGTCGATGAGGCTGCCACGCACGCTTGTGTTGTTCTCGACGTGCTCTTGCTTGATCTGGTCCAGGCCGTACAGGTCGTGTTCCTCGGCGTTGAAGGCCGTCATCGAGTTCGTAAGGTCCTTTGCTTTGATGAGGACATCGGCTAACCTGTCCGCCAATGCCGCTCTCTTGGGTACGCCGAGCTGCTGCTTCATTTCCGCCGTGCTTCTGCCGCCGAATAACGCCTCATCGCCCTTCGACTTGATGATCGCGAATCCTTTGGAGTCCACGCCGCGTTTGAACGCAATACCCGAGAGCTGTTTCTCTGAATCGGATAGCGAGTGACGCGCCTGCAAGCGCTGAATCTCTGCGAAGCGCTGCTCTATGAGCTCTTGGCGGCGCGTCTGCACGGCAAAGTATGCCTGGGCGAGCGCGATCTCTGGCTTGTTTGAATCTCCGTTCTGTGCGATTAAATAGCATGCATAGCGCGTAAGTTTGTAGTCTTTAACCGCGCGATCGGCGACACCGGCAGTTACCATTTTCGTGGTGTCACGAAAATGGGAATCAACTGGAGTTTTGTTTGTTTCGCATGAGACTTTTGCCCTCTTAACAACTTCGGCGAAGTTCTCCCATCGAGTGTACCCCATGGGTTCCATTAAATCGCGTGCGAGCCAATACTCAACGCCGTCTTCCACATTGGCGTAGCTATCAAGTTCGATACGCCACTTCTCGATATCTCTACTGTCCATATCTCCTCCTCGCTGGTCTATTTTCTATGCGGGCTTTGTCCGCTCTGTATTCAGAATAAGGATACGCTGTCGTGCGGACACGAATGGGCCCCGTGCTGCTTCGAGCTCACGGGGCCCATGGATATCGATTGGTTGTGTTCTGCTTTAGATAGGTGTCCGGTTTAATCCGCTCGATAGTGCGACCCGAGACTTTCGGTTCGCTTGCGCATGGCTTTGACCATTTCCTGTGCCAGCTGAATCTGCGATTGCAGGCGGGCGAGGGCTGCGACTTCGCTGTCCTGGGCTTTCTGTGTGCTCAAGGTCGTTGCCTCCGTCTTCAAGCCCTCAAGCTCGTGTAGTGCCTCGGATAGGCCTGTTTCGGTCCTGTTGATCATGCAAAAGGTGCTCATCGTGTGCCTAAGGCTGTGTGTCAGGCGTTCGGCATCTGTTGTGGCAATGCCGTACTGGGGGAGGGTGATATCCGCCTTCAGGGCCGCCTCAGGCTCTTTCTGCGCTGTGAGGGCTGCCGATGCGCCCGCGATACGTCCGAATACGATGCCGTTGGCGCTTGACAAGCCACCAATGCGGTCGGCGCCGTGCATGCCGCCTGTCGCCTCGCCGCAAGCGTAGAGGCCCTCAACGCCCGTGTGCGCGGTCTTATCGATCTTGATGCCGCCGTTAGCGGCGTGGGCATACATCGCAACGCGCATCTCGTCAGTCGGGGCGATGCCGTGCTCGTCTTGCAGCCAGGTGGCAAAGGTCTGCACAAACTCTGGGACATCCTCGCGGGGGAAGTCGTAGTGGAGTGCCAGGCCTTCGACACCTGCCTGATCGATGACGAGATCGATAGCGCGGGAGGCCAAGCGTGACGTGAAGGGACCATATCCAGAGCGCTGCTCGAGCAGGTCGTTCAGCTTGTCGTCGGCAATATCTACCGGCTGGTCTACATGCACGTAGCGCCAGGTTTTCTCGTTGAAGACCAAGTTACGCCTGGGCTCGATGAAGCCGGGCATCATCTGCATGAACTCTATATTAGTAAGTGTTGCGCCGTGCGCCAGTGCGATGGCCTGCGAGGAGCTGAGCACATCAGCCGACGTAAGGCTGCGCTCGAACAGGCCGCCTGTGCCACCGGCTGCGATGATCGTGGCCTTGGCAGCAAAGGGCACGATTCGATTTTCGGTAAGGTCGTAGAGTACGGTTCCGGTTATTCTGCCGCTCGTGTCCTCAACAAGGTCGATAAGCTCATGGCGGGGGAGCAGGCGAATGCCGAGCGACTCGATCCAGGTCGTCAGAGCGTCCTCAAGGGGCTTGCGGGTGAGGCCGCGCCACATGCGCGTCTTGTGGTCAAAGCAGGGGATAAATTGCTTTTGTTGAGCACTCTTGGCGCTTTGCGGACGCTGGAGCTCAACGCCCAGGTCTTGCTCGAGCCAGTCAATCGCTTGGGGAATGCCGTGGACGAACGTTTGGACGAGTTCGGGGTCGGCAACGCCGCCGCCGACGGCCAGGATGGTGTCGATGAGGTCCTGCTCGTCGTCTTCGTCGACGGGACCGATGAGGCCGAGGCCCCAGGTACCCGGGAAAAAGCTCGATCCACTCATGGTCTTGCCGGCGCTTGCCACAGTGACGGTTGCACCCGTGCGTGCCGCTTCGATGGCAGCACAAAGGCCCGCAATGCCAGATCCAATTACCAGTACATCAGTCGATTCCATCGGATTCCTTTCTCGTCCGGCGCATTGTCGCACGGGTGATCGGCAATGGGGCCGCAAAGACCCGGCAAATCGGTAAAGGGCAAATATGGCAGGTGGGCGTCATGGACGCTCTGACGCTCCATCTCATCACATCTTGTATTTCGCCCCAACTGATATATCGGCATTAGCTACCCTGCGACAGCGCAAACAAAAAGAGCCGCTACCCGGGTGGGTAGCGGCTCCAAAGCTCAACTATATGAGCATCGCGCGGGCGCGATTAGGCCTTGAGGGCCTCCTCGACGGCGACAGCGCAGGCGACGGTGGCACCGACCATGGGGTTGTTGCCCATGCCGATGAGACCCATCATGTCAACGTGCGCAGGCACGGAGGAAGAACCGGCGAACTGGGCGTCGGAGTGCATACGGCCCATGGTGTCGGTCATGCCGTAAGAGGCAGGGCCGGCGCCCATGTTGTCCGGGTGCAGGGTACGGCCAGTGCCGCCACCAGAAGCGACGGAGAAGTACTTCTTGCCAGCCTCGAGGCGCTCCTTCTTGTAGGTGCCAGCGACGGGGTGCTGGAAGCGCGTGGGGTTGGTGGAGTTACCGGTGATCGAGATGTCGACGTTCTCGTGCCACATGATGGCAACGCCCTCGCGGACGTCGTCGGCGCCGTAGCAGTTGACGGCGGCGCGGGGACCATCGGAGTAGGGGATGGTCTCGACGACCTTGAGCTCGCCCGTGAAGTAGTCGAACTGGGTCTTCACGTAGGTGAAGCCGTTGATGCGGGCGATGATCTGAGCAGCGTCCTTGCCCAGACCGTTGAGGATGACGCGCAGCGGCTTCTTGCGAGCCTTGTTGGCGTTCAGAGCCAGGCCGATAGCACCCTCAGCGGCAGCGAAGGACTCGTGACCGGCCAGGAAGGCGAAGCACTCGGTGTCGTCGGAGAGCAGCATAGCGCCCAGGTTGCCGTGGCCCAGACCGACCTTGCGGTCCTCGGCGACGGAGCCGGGAACGGTGAAGGCCTGGATGCCCTCGCCGATGATGGCGGCAGCCTCAGAAGCGGACTTGGCGCCACGCTTGACAGCGAGAGCGCAACCGAGGGTGTAGGCCCACTCGGCGTTCTGGAAGGCGATGGACTGGGTGTTGTTGACGATCTCACGCGGGTTGAAGCCCTTGTCGGTGCAGATCTGCAGAGCTTCCTCGAGGGAGGCGATGCCGTTGTCGGCGAGGCACTTGTTGATCTTGTCAGCGCGGCGCTCGTAACCTTCGAACGTAACAGACATAGTTATTTCCCTCCCTTTCTACTCGTGAACCGGGAACACGCTGGCGACGGAGTGAGTCTCCTCGTCGGTGCGCGGGTCGATGTACTTGGCAGCGTTCTCCCACTGACCATAGTGGCCCATAGCGCCAGCGATGGCCTCCTCGGGGGTCTTGCCGGCCTTGACGGCGTCGGTGAACTTGCCGAGGTTCAGGAACTCGAATGCGATGATCTCGTTCTTGTCGTTGAGAGCCATGCGGGTGACGTAGCCCTGAGCGAGCTCGAGGTAACGAGCGCCCTTGGCCTTGGTGCCGAACATGGTGCCGACCTGAGAGCGAAGGCCCTTGCCGAGGTCGTCGAGGGAGGCGCCCACGGGCAGGCCGCCCTCGGAGAACGCGGTCTGGCTGCGGCCGTAAACGATCTGCAGGAAGATCTCGCGCATAGCAACGTTGATGGCGTCGCAGACGAGGTCGGTGTTGAGGGCCTCGAGGATGGTCTTACCGGGAAGGATCTCGGAAGCCATGGCGGCAGAGTGGGTCATACCCGAGCAGCCGATGGTCTCAACGAGGGCCTCCTCGATGATGCCGTCCTTGACGTTCAGCGTGAGCTTGCAGGCGCCCTGCTGAGGTGCGCACCAACCCACACCGTGCGTAAGACCGGAGATGTCGGAAATCTCCTTAGCCTGGACCCACTTGCCCTCCTCGGGGATGGGTGCGGGGCCGTGGTATGCACCCTTGGCAACGGGGCACATGTTCTCCACTTCCTGTGAGTACTGCATGCCTCTCCTCTCTATCGTGTTGGCGTCCCGTCTGGGGGTCGTGGCTGGCGATTGCCGGGCGACCCTTCGAAAGGGACATGACATGCAGCCCCTATAATACCGCGAAATGCACGGAATATTCGGCGAACGGCTCAGTTTTCGTAGCGGGAAGTCCGGAAGTTTTAATTGAAACGGTTTAACTCTATGTTCTGTGGTCGTGAACTTCCGTAGAGGGGGTCCTTCTTGGGCAAGCTTTTGGTCAGCTCTTGTAAGCGTTGCAGGGGTTGACCTGTTGCAACGGTGCCGTTCGCCGCCTGATTACTGCCTTTGGCCGCGCGAGTGTATTGTTTTGCGTGAATGTTTTGATGGCACGCTTCAATCGTGCTGTATTGGATGGCAAGCAGATCCCGGCGAAAGGAACGCCATGCAGCGCGTTTGGAGAACGGTTACCGGCTTTTACCATGTCTGTGCCCGCGGTACGGGCAAGCAGCTCATCTTTGAGGGCGATGAAGACCGGTGGGAGTTTTTGGAGCTGATGCGCGAGTGCTGCCGCGAGGAGGGCGTGACGGTTATCGCCTGGTGCCTTATGGGCACTCACGTGCATTTGGTGCTTGCAGATTACGAGGACAGGATGAGCGCGGCGATGCACCGGTTGCTTTTGACGTACGCGCGGCGGTTCAATAAACGCACGGGGCGCACAGGCCATCTGTTCCAGAACCGTTTTGACCGGCGTTCGCTCGATACCGACTGGCAGGTGATGGAGGCTATTCGCTCCGTACACGCCGATCCGCAGGAGGCGGGCATCGGTCTCATTGAGCGTTATCCCTGGAGCAGCTTTGCGGAACATCTGCGCTCTTACGACTGTGATGCGGCCGATGCCGCGAGGGGATTTTCTGATCCTTCTTGCGTGCTTGAACTTTTTGGTTCTGCCGAGGGCTTTATTGCCTATTCGCTTTCGACGCCCGACGGCAGCGAGCCGGCGCTGTGCGATATGAAAGAGACAGAGTGGGAACACCACGCCTTTGCCGACAAGTTGGCGAAGAGCCTCGGGGTTCCGCTCAATGGGGTTAAAACTGCACCGCCGGCGCAGCGCGATACCATTATTGTTGGATTGAACAATGCCGGCTTTACGGTGCGCCAGATTGAGCGGTATACCGGGATTAGCAAAAGTACCGTCTCTCGTATCGTGCGCGCTTATGCGCGGGTGAAGGCACAGGCTGAGCTCTCGAAATAGTAAATGGCCGAACCACTCTTAGTCAAGCGATTCGGCCAACAAAATTCTTAAGATTTGGGACAAATCCTACTGATTATTTTGTCCCGTGAGCATGCCGTCGAGGGTGCGCCAGGCGAGCTCGGCGCATTTGACGCGGGCGGGCATGTGCGAGATATCCTGGAGCTGGGCGGCTTCGTCCAGGTCTTCCAGGTCCTCTTCGGAGAGCTGCTCGCCGCGGATCATGGCGAGGAAGAGCTCTGCCAGGCGGTGAGCTTCCTCGACGGTCTCGCCGGTGATGAGGTCGGCCATGATGTCGGCACTGGCCTGGCTGATGGCGCAGCCGTGGCCGGTAAAGGAGGCCTCCTCGATCACGCCGTTCTCGACGCGCAGCTGCAAGGTGAGCTCGTCGCCGCAGCTGGGGTTGATGCCGTCGTGCTCGTGTGTGGGAGCATCCATCTCGTACTTATAGTCGGGGTGCGAGTTATGCTCCATAAACGTGGTGGAGGTGTACAGATTACCCATTGAACGTGCTCCAAACGTGATGCAGGCCGGCGATGAACTTATCGATGTCGGCCTTGTCGTTGTAGAAGGCCACGCTGGCGCGGCAGCAGGCGAGGTTCTCGACGCCCAGCCAGGTAAGCAGCGGCTGCGCGCAGTGGTGACCGGCGCGGATGCACACGCCGTCCATGTCCATGATGCTCGCGACGTCGTGCGGGTGGATACCCTTGACGTTAAAGCTCACAACGCCGTGGTGGTTGTCCCAATAGATGGAGCCGATGATCTGGACAAAGTCGAGCTGCATGAGCTCGCCCATCAGGTAGTGGACGAGTGCCTGCTCGCGGGCTTGGATGTTCTCGTAACCCACCGTGTTGACCAGGTAATCAAGGGCGGCGCCCGTGGCGAAGATGCCGGCGGCGTCCTGCGTGCCGGCCTCGAATTTCTCGGGAACGGGCGCCCAGACGGCGTCCTGCTCGGTAACAGAGTCGATCATTTCGCCGCCGGTGAGCATGGGCGGCATGGCGTTGAGCAGGCCCATCTTGCCCCACAGCACGCCGATGCCCATGGGGCCCATGGCCTTGTGCGCGCTAAAGGCAAAGAAGTCGGCGCCCAGGTCGGCCACATCGACCGGCATGTGCGGCAGCGACTGCGCGCCGTCGACGACCAGGTAGCCGCCGTACTTGTGCACGAGCTTGCCGAGGTTCTTGACCGGGTTCTCGACGCCCAGCACGTTAGACACCTGACCCACGGCCAAGATTTTGGTCTTGGGGCCCACCTTGGACAGAACCTCCTCGGTGGTGAGTTGACCGGTCTTGGTGGGGTAGAGGTAGACGAGCTTGGCGCCGGTCTCGCGGCAGACCTGCTGCCACGGAATCAGGTTGGAGTGGTGCTCCATGATGGTGATGACGACCTCGTCACCGGGCTCGAGCACCGTGGGTGCAAAGCTCTTGGCGACCAGGTTGAGCGACTCGCTCGTGTTGCGGGTGAAGACGACCTCGTTGGCCTGGGGAGCGCCGATGAGGTCGGCGATCTGCTGGCGCACCTTCGCGATGGCCTCGGTGGCCTCGACGGACAATGAGTACAGGCCGCGCAGCGGGTTGGCGTTCATGCGTTGGTAGAAATCGCGCTCGGCGTCGAGCACACAGGCGGGGCGCTGCGCGGTGGCGGCACTATCGAGGAAGGCGATCTCGGGGTGCTGCTGGAACAGCGGGAACTGCGCCTTGTAGGGATTAGTCTCTATGTCCACGGTGGGCCAACCGCGCGAAGCCTCGTCGCTGGCGTCGAGCTCCATGGGCTCGGGGGCGGTGCAGGTATCGCATTTTACGTGCTCGGTATCGATCATGCGAGCTCCTCTTCAAAGTTATCGATCAGGTTGTTGCCCAGGCGGACGACGGCGGCGCGGGTGCGCTCATCGGTGGCGGAAAGCGCGGCGTCCTCCAGCTTGGCGCGGATGAACAGATCCTCGGCGGCGTTTTGGTCAAGGCCGCGGCAGGCGAGGTAGAACAGCTGCTCGTCGCGGACGTGGCCGATGGTGGCGCCGTGGTTGCCGGCGACGTCGTCCTCGTCGCAGAGAATGACGGGAACGGTCTTGTTGTCGACGCCCTTGTTGGCCAAAAGCACCGTCTCGCGCTCGGTGCCGGTTGCACCCTTGCAGCCGTGCACGAGGTCGATGGTGCCGCGGTAGACCTTCTTGGACGTGCCGGTCAGTACGCCGTTGGCGTCGATCTCGCACTCGGTCTTGCGACCGCGGTGGCGCAGCTCGTAGTTAAAGTCGCGCACCTGCTCGCGGGCGCCCAGGTAGTCAGTATCGATGGTGACCTTGGCGGTATCGCCCAGCAGGTCGCCGGCAAGGCCGGTGGCGCCGGCGCCGGCACCCAGGACGGTGTGTTGCACGTTGACGCGCGCGCCCTCGTCCAGGAACAGGCCGGTGTCGTCGAGTGCGATCCAGCTATCGTCGAGCGTCTGCGTGCAAGCCACGTTGACGGTGGCGTACTCGTGGGCGCACACGCGCAGCACGGATCCCACGACGCCCTCGCCGGCAACGGGGGAGTCCAGGGCGATTTGCAGGTCGAGCGTCGACTGGGGACGGACGACGACGTCGATGGCGGCGATGGCCGCGGCGGCATCGACACCGCTCACACGCACGGTAACCGTGGCGTGCTTGTATGCGGGCACATCGATGACGACGCGCTTGGTGGCGTGGTCGGCCAGGTAGGTGTAGGCAGCCTCGCCCATGCCAGTCTCGAAGGCCTCAGCGGGGGAGAGCTCCTCCTCCAGCTTAATGGCACCGGCCTGGTAGACGGAGGTGGCGGGCACGTCGAGCTCGGTCTCGGGCGTGATGCGGGCGCGGTCGGCGGCATCGCCGGGCGCGGAGGCGCGGCGCTCGGGGAAGCGCTCGGCCATGGCGTCCATGGCGGCGTCGAATGCGTCTGCCACGCCAGTAAACTGCTCGTCCAAGCCCTCGACCTCAACGGTCTCGGCGGGAGCGGCGGCAAGCTCGTCAGAGAGCTCGAGCTTGGTCTGATTCATCTTCAGCCAGCCCCAAGTGGCAGCCGGCATCGCATTGACCTGCTCAAGGGTGGTGGCAGCGGTGTTGGTGGTCTGTTTCATTATCCGATCGCTCCTTCCATCTCGAGCTTGATCAGGTTGTTCATCTCGACGGCGTACTCCAGCGGCAGCTCCTTGGAGACCGGGTTGGCAAAGCCGTTGACGATCATGGTGCGGGCCTCTTCCTCCGAGATGCCGCGGCTCATCAGGTAGAACACCTTGTCGTCGCCGATACGGCCGATGGTGGCCTCGTGGCCGATGTCGACATTCTTGGCGCGGATGTCCATGGTGGGGATGGTGTCGGAGCGGCTCTGGTCGTCGAGCATGAGCGACTGGCAGCTCACGGTTGCCTTGGAACCCTCGGCCTTGGGCGTGGCCACGATGGAGCTGCGGAAGGTCTGGATGCCGCCGCTCTTGGAGATGCCCTTGGTCTCGACGGTTGCCGAAGTATCGGGCGCGTTGAGCACGACCTTGCAGCCGGTATCCAGGTTCTGGCCGGCGCCGGCAAAGGTAATGCCGGTAAAGCTCGAGCGGGCGCGGCGTCCGCTGAGCACGCTCATGGGGTAGAGGTAGCCCACGTGGCTGCCGAAGGAGCCGCTGATCCATTCGATGTCGCCATCCTCGTCCACGCGCGCACGCTTGGTGTTGAGGTTGTACATGTTCTTGGACCAGTTCTCGATGGTCGAGTAGCGCAGGTGCGCGCGCTTGCCCACAAAGAGCTCGACGGCGCCGGCGTGGAGGTTGGCCACGTTGTACTTGGGCGCGGAGCAACCCTCGATAAAGTGCAGGTCGGCATCGTCCTCGACGATGATGAGCGTGTGCTCAAACTGGCCGGCGCCCTTGGCGTTAAGGCGGAAGTAGCTCTGCAGCGGGAAGTCGAGCTTGGTGCCCTTGGGCACGTAGACAAACGAGCCGCCCGACCACACGGCTCCGTGCAGGGCCGCAAACTTGTGGTCGGTGGGCGGGATGAGCGTCATGAACTTCTCGTGGATGAGCGGCTCCCACTGCGGGTCGTGCAGGGCCTCCTCGATGCCGGAATAGACGATGCCCATCTTAGACGCTGTGTCCTGCATGTTGTGGTAGACCAGCTCGGAGTCGTACTGCGCGCCGACGCCTGCCAGGTAGCTACGCTCGGCCTCGGGGATGCCCAGGCGCTCAAAGGTATTCTTGATGTCGTCGGGCACCGACTCCCAGTCGTGCTTTTGATCGGTGTTGGGTTTGACGTAGGTGACGATGTTGTCCATGTCCAGGCCCTCGATGGAGGGGCCCCACGTCGGGTCGGGGAAACGATTGAAGATCTCGAGGGACTTTAAGCGCAGGTCGAGCATCCACTGCGGCTCGTCCTTCTTGGCGCTGATCTCGCGCACGATGTCGGGCGTGATGCCGGCGTTGAGGCGCTCGAATCCCTCCTCGCCATAGGTGAAGTCGTAGAGGCTGCGGTCGATGTCCGCGACCTCGGTGCGGTTCTTGGTCATTGCGTCGCCCCTTTACGCCTGCTGCTCGGCAGCGGCGGCCTCGGCCTGGGCGCGCTGCTCGGCGGCCTCGCGCTCGAAGGTCTCAAAACCGTTCTTGTCGATCCAGGGGATGAGCGAGGCGTCGTCCTCGCGCACGATGTGGCCCTTGACCATAACGTGGACGCGGTCGACATCCAGGTGCTCCAAGATGCGCGTGTTGTGTGTGATGATGAGCATGGAGCCGTCGCAGCTCTTGCGGTAGGCGTCCATGCCGTGGCTGACGGTGGACAGGGCGTCGACGTCTAGGCCCGAGTCGGTCTCGTCGAGGATGGCGAGCTTGGGCTGCAGCAACAGGAGCTGGAGCATCTCGACCTTCTTCTTCTCGCCGCCCGAGAAGCCCACGCCCAGCTCGCGGTTGAGGTAGGCGGTATCCATGTTGAGCTCTGCCGCGAGCTCCTTGACGCGACGGCGGAACTCCTTGCCCTTCATCTCCAGGCCGGGGCGGCCGGCGATGCTGGCGCGCAAAAAGCTCGACAGCGGCACGCCCGGAATCTCGACCGGGGCCTGGAAGCTCAGGAACAGGCCGGCGCGCGAGCGCTTGTCGGTGGTGAGCTCAGTGATGTCCTGGCCGTCAAAGACGATGCGGCCGTCGTTGACCGTGTAAACGGGGTCGCCCATGACCAGGTGGCCGAGGGTGGACTTGCCGGCGCCGTTGGGTCCCATCAGAACGTGGGTCTCGCCGGCGGCGACGTTGAGGTTGACGTTGTGGAGGATGGTCTTCTCGTCCACGGAGGCGGTCAGACCTTCGATGGAAAGCAGCGGATTTGCGCTCATGCTGTCCCTCTCTGTATATGGTGTACTCATAGGTGTACTAAACCCTAGGAATCTTCTCGGAATAAAGTTACTATGGGTTCGGCGTTAGTCAAGGGAAAACCCGACTAATCCACTCGACTTTTTAGATGTGGGACATAATAATCAGGCTTGTTTGCCCCGCGTGCATAAGATTTGGGACAAACAAGCCTGGTATTTTGTCTCGGCTACGATGAGAGGGTAGGTATGCTCATTTCTTCTAAGGGCCGCTATGCCCTCCGTCTGATGATCTATATCGCAGCGCTTGGTGACGCCGAGGGCAAGATTGCCCTTCGCGAGGTCGCTGACCGCGAGCATATTTCACAAAAGTATTTGGAGCAGCTGGTTCGTCCGCTCATGAAGGCGGGCCTGCTTAGGAGCGTGCGCGGTAAGGGCGGCGGCTACATGATGGCGAAGGACCCGGCCGAGGTGCGCGCCGGCGACATCCTGCGTGCCGTCGAGGGCAGCACGGCTCCGGTGGCGTGCGATGGCATCGACAACAGCTGCACCCGCAGCGATTTGTGCTCGACCGTCAAGTTCTGGCGCGGTTTGGACGACGTGATCGAAAAGTACGTCGACGGCGTGACGTTGGCCGACTTGGCCGCCGTTCCCGAGATCAACTTTGACATTAAGCTGTAGGGGTGCAAATGGCATCTCTCGACAAGGTGTACAAGCAAATCGAAGTTTTTGCTCGGGAATGTGACGCCGAGAAGGTCGTGTTGTTTGGTTCTCGTGCTCGAGGCGACAACTTGCCCAAGAGCGATATTGACATCGCCGTAGCAGGTTGCCGGGATTTCGGCCGTTTCTCATATTTGATCGAGGAACATCTTGATACTCTTTTAGATGTAGATGTCGTCAATCTCGACGAGTCCCTATCGCAGCAATTGCTCGATGAGATTGCCAAGGATGGTGTGATTCTGTATGAAAAAATATGAGAACTTTGTTAGCGCCTTGGCGAATCTTGAGGATGCGCCCAATCAGGATCTCAACAATGATTTTGTTCAGAGTGGATTGATTAATAAGTTCAATCTTCAATTTGAACTGAGCTGGAAGCTCCTTAAGCGTCTGCTCGAGTATGAGGGCGCCACGCTTGCCGCGTCGGGGTCTCCTCGTGCCATCTTGAAGGAGTCCTACCGATTCTACGACTTTATTGATGAGGCAGCCTGGCTGGATATGCTCAGAGACCGCAATACGAACGTCCATATCTACGACAACAAGCTCGCTCAAGATTTGATTCAGCGCATCTTGAACGTCTATATTCCCGCTTTCTGTCAGTTGAGAGACGGGCTGACGAAACGTTACGGCGAGCTTCTGTTGGCGCCCGACGACCAGTTTGTCTAATTCCTTAAGATTTCGCGGAGGGTTGTTGCCGTTTACCGAGGGGTTGTTGTGCAACAACGGGCGAGCTGCAATACTTATTTTATCTTTGCAAACTGAACTTTAACTACACCAATGCAGGGAGGATCTTATGCAGCCCAAGCATTCTGCTATTGTCGCGGGCCTGACGTTGGCGCTTTCGTTTGGCGCCGTTTCCGCGCCGGCACCCGCCGCTGCCGAGGAGCCCACGCCGGGCGTTGCCTCGGATGCCACCGATATCGATAAGGGTCTCTACACCCAGCAGTCCTTCTCGGGCGTGTTGAGGTCGGTTCAGGGTGTCTCGTTTGTCAACGTGACTCCCGAGATGAAGTACTTTACCAAGTACGAGAGCCATGGTAACTACAACCAGGGATTTTCGTATGGTGACGGCTATAACGCACTGGGTTACTATCAGTTTGATCGCCGCTGGTCGCTCATTCCGTTTATGAAGCAGGTTTACAACTACGATTCTGCCAAGTACAGCATGCTCAAGGATGCGATTGATCGCGGCAGCGAGATTTCCAACACGAGCAATGCCATGTACGAGAACGGCCAGCTCACCGAGTTGGGCCGTATTGCGCAGGAGGCCTTCCAGGGTGCTTACAACACCGATCCTGTTGAGTTCTCAGCACTTCAAGATGCTTATGCGTACAACTCGTACTATGCGGTGACCGAGGCGTGGCTCAAGAGCGGCCTGGGTATTGATATTTCGGGCCGCGCCGACTGCGTCAAGGGCATGGTGTGGAGCATTACCAACATGTGCGGCACTGGTGGCTGCAGGGACTTTTTCCGCTGGGCGAATCTTTCCAACGATATGTCCGATCGCGAGTTTGTGACGGCGCTTTCCAACAGCGTGGTCAATAACGTGGCGACCAAGTATTCGAACCAACCCCAGTATCATGAGGGCTGGAAGAACCGCTACCGCAACGAGCTAAAGGACTGCTTGGTTTATATCGCTGAGGACGAGGCTGCCGCCGCGACGCCCGTGCAGCCCGAGCCCACACCGGCGCCCTCGCCGACACCTGATTCGAATGACGACTCGAGTGACGATGCCAACGATGACAGGATGGATGCGCCCTCGACCGATGCTGACGGTAATGGCTCTGCTGGTGGCACTACCAACGACGGTTCTACCTCGAACGGCTCCGATTCGAACAGCTCTGCTGCGGGCGATTCGTCTTCAAGCTCTGCCGGCAATACGGACAGCGACGCTTCTGGTTCGACCGACGCTGACACCTCTAACTCATCTACTGACTCGAGCGATTCGTCCGTTGACACCGGCTCTAACAACGGCTCCGGCTCTGACGCAACCCCTGATTCCGATGCTTCCAAGGACGACTCGAATAAAGCGCCGGACGCTCCCGTTGCTTCGCCGGACAAGAAGCCCTCTTTCTCCGAGCAGCTTGGTTCTACGCTGGGTTCTTCGCTGATGGCTGGCGTCAATAACGGCTCGACCCAGAACAAGGACAACTCTGATCAGGTTTCCAAGGAAAAGACCGAAGCCTCAAAGGGCGACTCCAAGGACAAGGCTTCCGAGAAGACCGAATCCGATAAGGGTTCTAGCTCTGAGGCGAAGGACGACAAATCCGCTCAGAAGAAGGACAAGAGCAAAACCGAGGACGAAAAGAAACAGTCCGAAGACGACGACAAGAGCGGCGCTGATAACCAGAATCAGGATCAAAATGACTCCAAGACGGTGACCACTACAACCACGACGACTACAACGACCAAGTCATCTGGCGGCAATATGCCCAAGACGGGCGACTTGATCGTGATGGCGAGCCTTGCCAGTGCGAGCTTGGCTACGCTGGGCGCTACGTCCATCGTGAGCGGTAAGCATAAGCTCGATCAGCAGAAGAAAGCTTCTGGGGAGGACGGCTCGGAGGAGTAGCCTCTCGGTTGCCAGATAACTAAAGAATCGGGACGGGGTCCGGTGCGAATGCGTCGGGCCCCGTTTTGTTGTGCAACGATTAGTTGTGCCCCCTCACACCTCTTGTTGCTACCGTTGCCCGATATGTTCGCGCGGCGACATCGGTACATGCGATGCGGTCATTACAATTGGCATCGTGCTGCGATTTAGGGGGAACGTTTTGGTGTCTGAACAGGCAAATGTTGATTGTGCTGCTGGCTTTGGCGTGCGCTTGATCGGCTGTGCCGACGATGCGGTTTTGCCCATTGGCATACACGACTATGCGGAGGCACTTGGTTGCTGCGCGCTGGTTGACAAGACCATGTTTATTGCCGATGTGTT
Source organism: uncultured Collinsella sp. (assembly GCA_958427035.1). Taxonomy (GTDB): domain Bacteria; phylum Actinomycetota; class Coriobacteriia; order Coriobacteriales; family Coriobacteriaceae; genus Collinsella. Next base: position 23,019 of record CAUAAR010000022.1, read on the forward strand.
GGACTGCGACGCGTCCGTTGTGGTGTGCTGTCGACCCGAGGGTTTTGGCAAGAGCATGAACTTGTCGATGCTCAGGGCTTTTCTGGAGCGTCCAGCGGTCGGTCGCGCTGGTCAGCGTTTGTTTGCCGATGCTCAGATTTGGGATGCAGACGGCGGGCGCTATCGGGATGAGTACGCTTGCTATCCGGTGATATCGCTGGACTTTTCTGGCGCTGCGAGGCGTGGCCCCGCTGTTTCCGGCGTCGTGCGCGATGCCCTTTCGGGCGAGTGCGCTCGATTGTTGGCGCTCTTGGAGGCTCCGGATTTAGCTCGAGATAAGGTGCGTCACATCGAACGCGTCGCGCGTGGCGTGGCGAGCGCGGACGAGGTTGACTCGGTGCTCGGTGTGCTCATAGAGCTGCTGGAGATGGCCTGCGATGAGCAGGTTGTATTGCTCGTTGATGGGTACGACACGGCGTGGTCTCGCCGTGCGAGCGCGAGGGACGCTTCCGACGCCGATCCGGCAGAACTACTTGACCGTGTGCTGTTTGACGCCATTGCTGCCGCGGGTCGTTCGCTACGCTTTGCGTGTCTGATGGGGAAGTGTCCCGGCCCTGCTGAAGCGGCGCTTTCTTTGCATGGCTGCTCGTATTGTCTGTCGACGCCGCTTTCGACGTGGTGCGACCGTTGGTTCGGCTTTTCTGATGCCGAGGTCCAGGCTCTGTTGAATCATGCTGGGCGCGAGGAATACCTTGATGATGCGCGTGAATGGCTCGAGGGATATCGGTTTGGTAGGGCCTATTGCTCGAGTCCAGCGCGTGTGATCGGTTTTCTGGACCGAGGTTGCACGGCGCCTGTGCGCGCCGATCTGTATGGGTATGCGGATTGCCTGAGTAGGGTAGTTGCCGGGTGGAATCTCGACCGCCTTTCGGTCTTGTTTGATTTGCTCGAGGCCCATGGGTGTGCTGAGGTCCCGCTTTGTTTGGGCACTGCAGAGCCAGATGTCTCGCCTGACGATGGCATGTGGACAGCGCTGTATCTGTCCGGTTTTCTCACGACGGATATGACTGAGGAGCCAGAGCATGGCGATCGGCTCCGTGCTTTGCGATTGCCCAATAACGAGCTTCGCCAGGCCTTGCGTCTAGTGATTGTTGAGTGGTTTGAGTGCGCTGCCGAAGACATTCGAGACGTCGATGCGTTTCGCGACGGGCTGTGCCGTGGGAACGAGGATACCGTGAGGCGGGCGCTAAGTCGCATCCTGGGGGATGCGGGAATCGGTGAGACCGACCCAGATACGCCGCTGCCATATCATCTGCTCTTGCAGGGGCTCTGCTTTGGCTTGCCGGGCTATGCCAATCCTGCCTCGAGGCGAAAGTGTGGCGCGGGTCGCTGGGACATCCAGGTTTTTCCTACGGGCGTCGTGTTCGACATAGCCGATACGATCGGTATGCTCGATGAACGTCCGCTGATAACGATTAACATGATGTATGACCCCGATGTTGATGCGCTGGGCCTGGAATTGCTGGCCGTGCAGTCGCTACTCGACATAGAGCGCGACGGCATCGACGAAATCCGTGTGCCGCGCCCCGGCGTGGGTCGCATGCGCTGGGGGTTCGGGTTTGATGGACGGCATATGGCTACGGTGTGCCAGCGGCTTTAAGCGCCGAGGTGTTTCCGGCTTCCGTTACTCGGTGTCCTTCATGGGCGGCATGGGCTTCCAGTTGGGGTCCTTGACGATCTTGCGGGCGTCCTTCATGCCGCGTCGCAGCGCCGGGATGCCGGTCTTAAAGCACTTGTCAACGGCAGCCAGGCGAATGAACTCCTTGCAAAAGGTCGCGGCATTGCCCAGACGGAACAGCATGGGGTGGTAGTCACCGTAGATCTGCATGTAGCGGGCCAAAAAGCCGCGATTGCGCATGATGTAGTAGCGGTTGGTGTCGCTCGTGGAGTTGAGCTGGCGTTTGCCGGCGATATCCCAGTTAGAGACGGCGCGGGCGCGCTTGAGCACCACGTCGGCAACCACGGCGGCGGGGAAGTGCTGGCTCGCAACATAGCCGTAGCAGGCATCGTCGCCGTAGATGAAAAAGCGTGCATCGGGCAGGCCGATCTTGTCGACTACGCGGCGCGAGAACAGGCCGCCTTCAAAGCACAGCTGGTTCATGGTGCGGTAGCCCTCGGGGCCCAGGTCCCACTTAGCGATGGGGTTGGGGATACCAAGCGAAAGGATGAGCTGGTACTGCCAAAAGAAGGCGTCACCGTCGAAGTCCAGGCGCGAACCCTGGATGACGTCGTAGCGGTCCGTCCACTTGGCCAGGCGCTCAATGCCCTCGGGGATGACGAGTACGTCGTCGTCCATGACCCAAAACCACTGGGCGCCCAGGTCGTAGGCGCACTTGGTGCCGGCGGAGAAGCCACCCGCGCCGCCGCCGTTTTCAAGCTGCGGCGCGTAGATAACGCGGTCGGTGCCGCCCTGCGCGTCGGGCTGCTCGGTGTCGATGCCCCACAGGTTGGCCAGGCGCTCGTTGAATGCGGTGCACATGGCCTCGGTCTCGCGCGAGTTTTCGTTATCGACAATCACGATGCGCCAGGGCGTTGCCGTGAGCTCGGTCATGGAATCGAACAAGTTGGCCAGGAGTTCCTGGCGCTTGTACGTAACGACGACGATGGCGAGCTTGTCGATGGGGGCGGGAAGGGTGGAAGTCATGAACGAGAATATCCTTTCGCGTGGGCAGTAAATCGGCCCTGCGGAATAAACAACGTGTCCCATGGGACACGACTATTGTAAGCGTAGCTGGGCGCCCGCGGGTAATGTTCCGTTAATCACCAAGAACGTTTGCTACAAGCCTGGTTGACTTGTGTGCGTGGCGAGATTGCAAGCGCGCATTGTGGTATTACATAGGTGCCGATTCTTGTGGACGCAATCTTTCTGTTTGGATGCCCTGTGAATAAAACTCGTTTAGCTTCCTTTGCCGATAGTCTTCCCGTCAAGGTCATGTTGCTGTTTTTGGTTCTTCAGGTCGTATTTGTCCTGAGCAATACCGCGGCGAATTGCCTGCCGAGGCCTGTTATCGAGTCGCATGCGCAGGGTTCGGAGTCCTCGGCCCTGTTGTCTGACATGTATTTTTACGACCACCGTGTTGCAGCTGGTTCTGTTTGCTTTGATAACAATCGCTTTATCATTGAAGTCGCACAGCAAAAGGACCAAGGTTCTCCGTTTAAGACGATGGCTGTTGCCGAGATTGATGACGTTACGAAAGTCGGCGGGATTACGCATCAGCAGTACTACCGGTATTGGCATGGATGGCAGCTCCTTACGAATATCTGCCTGTTTATTGGCGGTATCGACGTTGTCGTGGCGCCCGCAGCTGCTCTGGCGATTGCCGGCTCCGCTTGCGCTTACGTTGCCTTGCGGAAGCGGTTTTCAAAACCATTGACGTTGGGTTTCCTTGCAATTCTGTTGTTCTCGACCAATCTGTTTTTCAATTATATCGGTGATTTGCTGCTGTGCATCTCGTTCTTTGTGGCGCTCATCATGATGTCTTGCATGAGTCTTCGTTTGGACTCGGCCCCGAACGCACGGGTTTTCACAAGCCGACTTATCCTTTGGTCGATAGCGACGGGGGCCGTGTTTTCGTTTCTTGACTTTTTAACGATTCCTGCCGCAGTTGTCGCCCTGCATTGCTTTTTCGCCTTCATTGCGCTTCCCAAGGGTGAGCGCCCCAAGCGCTGCGTCGTCACGATGCTGCAGGCGCTCTTTGGGTTTGGGCTTTCGTTTGTGTTTACCTGGGCGATGAAATGGGCTGTTGCGGCGTTTGTGCTGGGCTGGAACGAGGTCTTTTCGAACGTTCTGGGCGAGATGGGCCTTTGGTCTGCGCACGGGACTTCGTCACTGTTGCCCCAGGCTGACTGGCCTCAGATTTTGAAGGAATTTTATTGCATGAGCCCGCAGCTGTTCGCCATTTGCTCAACTGCTGGCTATGCGCTGATCTCGAACGTCGTTTGCCTTGTTTCGTTTGCTGCCGTATTGGCGTTTTGGATTGCCGTGCCCGTTTGCTCGATACGGGGCGGTGCGCAAGGAGGTCGTCGTCGCAAGGTGTTGATTCAGTCACTGCTCATGGCGCTGCCTCTGGTGGTTGTTCTGGGTTATTTCGTTGTTATGCATGACCATGCAATCGTTCATATTCCGGTATTTGGCTGTAAGAACTGGGCGATTGTCTTTGCGATTTTATTTGCTTCTGGTGTAAGCGCGCTTCGTGGTCTGAGGAGTCAGAAGGTCGCTTAGCCTTTCATGTGGGCCTTGATGGTCGCGACTACGGCCCTGCGCACGATATCCACGAGGAGCAGGGAAAGCGCGAGGCAAAGGCTCATAAGGATTCCGAGCAAAATGGCGGCGGCTGGACGGGGCTCTCCCGTTTGGATGTCTGTTGCCATGGCGTAGATTGCTTTGTCGAAGATGGGCCGCCAGACATTGCAGGTAAACGACTGCACGGCGTAGAAAGCGAGCGTTCCTGCGGCGAGGGACATGATTGTCTTGTCTGCAGCAGTGACTTTGTGGCGCGGCTGATGGAGCGCTGCGGCGGCAACGGATGCGGCGGCCAAGATAAAGGATATGACGGAAGTGGACTTGTAGGAGAGCTTCCAGAGCGCGTCGTACTGGCTATTTGCCGATAGCAGAAGCTCGAGCGCGATGGCGGCGGTAACGAGTCCGATGAGTGCGATCTTGGATTTTTGAGCGCCGGATGCGTTGCCGTGGTGTTCGAGGACAAAGCGCATTTCTCCAGCCGCAATAAACGCGACCAGGTAGGTAACGGCGCTCATGAGCTTGCGCCACAAAACGATACTGGCAGCTTCGTTCGCCGTCGCCGCGATGTAGCAGTTGATTCCAAATGTTGTGAACACGAGGAGCGCTGCGACAAACGGGGCCCTTTTGCTGCCGATCTGCTGTCGTATCAGCGCAATCACTGGGACGAGCAATACGGATGCCGCGTAGACCCAGATAAACTCGATGCCCAGCGTAAGCCAGCCAATCTCGTGCAGCGAGATTTCGGGTAGGGGATAGACGTACATCGAGACAAGCAGGCAGGCAGCGCAATAAAAGAGCGTGGGCAAGACGATCTTCTTGAGGCGCTCAAGCGATTTGAGCGTGAGGTGCTGCGCGGATGAACCGTTTTGGAGGGCACGAACCGCCGAAGGGATAAGGAAGTACCCTGAGATCATAAAGAAGACCTCGTTGGCCCAGCAGCCGAGTTGGTTGATGAACCCCAGCAGTCCCGAATAGGGGAAAGCCGCAAGCGATACGTATTCCGGCACGCCGATACAGACGGCTTGGAAGGTCCACTGAAACGTGTGGAATATGGCGATCCCAGCGACCGCCACCAGGCGCAGCGCTTCGATGGAAGTATTTCTGCTTGCTTTGCTGCCCATCAGACTATTTTCCAGCGCGTGCGTTGTATGAACCAAAGTGCGATGTGATCATTTTTAGAGTCTGCTTGGGGCCCTTGTTCCATACGTTATACAAGCCCTCGCCCACGAGGTCCTTGGCGTACGCGCAGTAGCTGATTTTAGGATTGGCAATGCCCATATACTCGGCATAGAGCTTTTTGGCCGCGGGGGTAACGCGAGGATTGGCAAATACCAGCTCTTGCGGCATGCGTTCGAACATCTTGTGGATCGCCCGCTCGATTTCGGGGTGCTCCTCAATTCCGGTGTGCTCAATCATGATGCCCATATAGGTGAAGCCGCGTGTGATTTGCGGTGTCCAGACGGCGGAGTCGGTGACGTTGAGCCGCTCAAGAATATCGACCATGTCGTTCCAGCGATTAAGCGGCATCAAGGGGTCACGCTTTGCCAGGGCGGCTGCCTTTTCGGGTTTTTCCTCGCGGTAGCAGTAATACGGCTTGGGCCAGTAAGCGATGGCCTTTGCCTGGCAGAGCGTTTCGACGAGGAACGGATTATCGGCCCAGCCCGCACCGGGGATTTCCTTAAACCAGATATTGTTTTGCATCAGGAAGTCGCGACGATAGATTGCCGACCAAATGGACGGATGGTGGGCCAGCAGATGTGGAGCGTCGTGAATGGTGAACGGTTGCCGAGGCGGTTTAATGCGACCGCGATATGCGCAATGCAGTTTGACCTCTTGGGGGGTATCGGGGTTGCGAATGATCCAATACGGGGTCTCAATAATATCGAGCTTGTTTGGATCGCCAAATTCGCGCTTGGCAAAGGCAAGCATGTCGGAGTACATTCCGGGCTCGATCCAGTCATCGGGCTCGAGGATGGCAATCCAGTCGCCCTTTGCCTCGCGAATGCCCAGATTGCAGGTTGCGCCGTAACCCTGGTTTGCCTTATCGATCACTCGAACGCGTGAGTCACACTCAGCGAAATCTTGCATAATGGCGAGCGAGTTGTCGGTGGATCCGTCGTTGATGGCGAGGATTTCCAGTTCGATATTCTTTTCGTTTAATAGGCTGCCTATAGCCTGAGAAAGATACGGCTCGGCATTGTAAGTAGGCACGATTACGGTCAGCATTCAAACACTTTCTCTAGGCGATTTGGAAGAATTATACCTAATTGCGTTTGCAACGGTTTTAGTTGCGTTTGAGTGAAAACAGCCAAAACCGTTGCGTTGTTCTTCGCCGGGGCCTCGCATAAATCAGGTCAAAAAAAGTGGCTGACTTCGAATGCAGTTTCTTTGTTTTGATTTATGGCCTGATGGATTGCGTGGGCCAATATACATGTAAATCAATCTAACTTGTAACACTCTATATTTGCTTTGATTACTGCTTCAGCAAGTGCGAGGTGCTCTTCGCGCGAATTAGTGTCCGAGTTTCTCTGCCATTCGGCGGCGTCATCTTTATCTATGAGTCTTATGACAAAAGGCCCTTTGACAAACTCCGCGGCCACCTCCATGAATTCGTCGAAGCTTGTTGTCACCCCTCGGGCATCGATAAACGCATTTTTGCCATTTAAAGTAGCTTGACAAAATACATGTTGACCCTTCCCGTCGCATGCTTCAATAATGAATGCCCTGTATCCGAGAATCGCTTCGACTTTCAAGGCGAATGCCTGGCATGACCCCCGGAGAAGACATTCCGCTGATGTTAGGTGCTCCTCGTCGTCAATTTGAGTCAGATGGCCATCGTAGTCAATCTCTCTGAGGTTCGCAAAATTATTGTCATCGCAATAGAATCCCTTGTGTAGTTCAGTTCCATGGACGATACGGTATTTGCTTCGATCGGTTTTCCGGGTAGTGCTTTTGCGGTTGGCTTGCTGCTCATGGGTTCTCCCTTTGATTGCTATGCCATTTGTTACTTCTGTACTTGCAAATGCTATGGTATTTACTTGTGAGAGCATAAGATGAGTTGCCCTTCGTATAATCGTTATTTTAAATGTGTGTCATTAAACAGTAGTTTCTGAGTCACGGCATTATCGCTGCTTTGAAAGCCATCATTAGATGGGGACTTGACTCATGCGATTATCATGGGCTTCACCTGCCTTATAATTTCGAGAGCATCATCTGTACTTGTATCTGATGGGGATTGGTATGAAACGTCATCTGCAACTACTTGCGACATTCGTTGCGGCGTTAGTTATTGGACTTAATCCATTGATTGGGCCGGTTGCTACTGCCTATGCAATCAATGAGGAACTTGCTCAACAGGATTCGTCTGCTGAGGTTGCGGATTCCGCGAACAATGCAGACTTGGCTAGCGCCTCCGACTCCTCTGTCTCAGTTGGGAGCTGGAACGAGTCTGACAATCTTGCGGAAGAAGAAATTGATTCTTCCATTATATCCGATGGGGGCAGTGACGTTTCAGCGGACTCGTATCAGTATCTCTATATCGCTTACCCTCAGCTGCCGGTCGGCGTAGACCAGGTGATTGCTTTCGCCACCCCAAGTGATTCTGATGTTATTGCCGACGCAACTCTCGAGCTTGAATCTACAACTGGTCACACCTTTTTCGTTGTAGCTTCTGCGATTAATGCCAACACGGCTGCCTTTCAGTTTGGCAAGGATTATGCCGAGTGTGGGTATGATTTGATTTCGATCGCCTATCATTTGCAGGGCGACGATACGGCGCACAATATCGATTTGATGCAATGCGGATATGCGTTCGACATCGATGCGAATGCCGCCGCGGACGACGGTCTTGTTGAAGGCGACACCAATGCATCTGTCTACTATTCAGACGATTCTGGCAACGCGATTCAGACTACCTCGATTGGTGACGCGCTTGCTGCCGCAAATGGGGGGCAGTCGCTTTCGCTTTCAAACACCACCGTCAACGGTGCTTATGTGATTGCTCTTGATCCCGGGCACGGCGGTATGGATCCTGGTGCGCAGGGCAATGGAAAAAGTGAGGCCGACTTAACTTGGAAGATCGCGGTCGCTTGTAAGGCGAAGCTTGAGCGGTACGGCTTTAAAGTGGTTATGTCACGCGATCAATATGGCTCATATAGTGGCAACGACTTCCTGTACCGTGTTCAGCGCTGTGTGAGCCAGGGCGCTCGGGCATTTGTTAGTTTTCATATCAACTCAGGTGGATCCGGTGCGCACGGAGCTGAGGTATATGCCCCCACGGCAAACGGTTCTGGCTATACCCAGGCATCCGTTGAACTTGCTCAGAAAGTAATGAATAACTTACATGCTCTTGGCCTTAGCTATCGCGGAGTGTTTCAAATGGAGCTCGGTGATGAGTTCGCAGTTATTCGTTGTGCTCGCGAGCAGGGAATCCCCGGAATTTTGATTGAGCATGGCTTTATTTCAAATTCGGGTGATGTTTGGAATTACTTTAGCGATCCCGGCTGCAAGCGTCTGGGTGAAGCGGACGCCGACGCGATCATTGCTCAATTCCCGCGCTCTAGTTGGATGGATTACTCCGCTGTATTTGACGCGGACTATTACTTGAAGAATAATCCTGATGTTGCTAAATGGGCCAACAACGATAAGGAAAAGGCCCTCCAACACTTCATTAACTGCGGCATGGCCGAGGGCCGCCGCGGCAACGAGGCGTTCGACGTCCAGAGCTACTACAACGAGTACCCCGACCTGAGGGCCGCCTTCGGCACCGACATCGTCAGGTACTACGAGCACTACGCGACCTTCGGCAAGGGGGAGGGCCGCCACCCGTCCGGCTGCGCGTCGATCAAGGGTATGCGGACGTCCCTCGGCGGCACGGACTACTCTGCCGTCTACGACCCGGAGTACTATCTCGAGCACAACGCTGACGTCAGGTCCTTCTATTCGAGGTCAGTCGGGTCGCTCGTCCTCCTCGATGACACGGGCGTCATCGGCCACTTCGTCAGCTGCGGCATGGCCGAGGGCCGCCGCGGCAACGAGGCGTTCGACGTGCAGAGCTATAAAAATCGATATACTGATTTGCAAATTGCATATGGAAATCGACTCGATTCGTATTATTTGCATTACCTTACTTTCGGATTTTATGAAGGCCGATCCGGCGCTCCCTTTTCAAATGACGAGCTGATTATGGGGGTCTCTTTTGTAAATTATGATCAAATGGCAGGTTATTATCTGTCTAAGGTTGGCATGGATGTTTACCCTTCTGATATTCTTAAAGATAAGGGCGCCGGCACCATTATTGAATTCTGTAAAACCCTGATAGCCGAAGCATCGTTTGAGGGAGTTCGTCCTGAAGTGCTTTTTGCGCAAGTTATGATTGAGACTGGGTGGCTTCGATTCGGAGGTAATGTTTCCGCGGGACAGTGCAATTTTGGAGGCTTGGGGTCAACTGATAGCGGCGTAGCCGGTGCTTCTTTTGATTCGGTGGGTATTGGTTTGCGGGCCCAGGCTCAGCATCTAAAGGCGTATGCATCAACGGATCCGCTTCTTGGAGATTGTGTCGATCCAAGATTTTCTATGGTTAAAAGGGGTTCAGCTCAATATTTAACACAGTTGAATGGGAAATGGGCTGTTCCTGGTGAAGGTTATGGTGAGCATATAGCCTTAATTGCGAGAGAGCTATCCTGTTATGTTGGCTAGGTATTAATTGGAGTTTCGGAGTGTCGTCTCGCAATAAATTAGTAAAAAACATGGTGTGGAATACTACGTATCAGGTTTTATCTTTATTAATTCCTTTACTTACCATTCCTTATGTGTCACGTGTACTTGGAACGGACGGTGTTGGAGTTTATTCATATACGTACTCGATAGCAAACTATTTTGTATTGTTTGCTACGCTTGGAATGGCTCAATATGGAGTTCGAGAGATTGCTAAATGTGGTAATAACAGAGAGCGGAGATCCAAGGTATTTTGCTCCGCTTGGGCCGCGCAAGTCTTAGTCTCTCTTCCGATTGTATGTGTATATATACTTTATATAATTGCTTTCAGTAATAGAGATTATATTGCCAGCTCATTTTTATGGCTATTTTGGGTGGTGTCAAGCTCCCTTGATATTTCTTGGCTGTATTTCGGGGTGGAGGAGTTCGCTGTTCCAACCGTCAGAAGTGTTATCACGAAATTAGTCGGTACCTTTATCATTTTTGTATTTTGTAGAACTTCTAATGATTTGTGGGCATACGTGTTGGGGATTTCGCTCCCCTTTTTCTTGAATGCCCTCATGCTGTTCCCATTTTTAAATCAATATGTTGATTTCATTAGGTGTCCCTGGGCAGAGATTAAGCGACATTTTGTTCCGAATCTCAGGTTGTTTGCACCTGTAATCGCTATATCGCTCTATTCGTCTTTTGATAAGATTCTTTTAGGTTTGGTTTCTGGTATGAATGAGGCTGGACTGTTTGAATACAGCGACAAAGTGGCAAGAATGCCCTTGGCAGTTGTTACTGCATTGGGTACCGTGATGCTTCCTCATATGACTGAATCTATGAGTTGCTCAAGTAATGGGAAAGAGTCTGAATCTCTTCTCCGGAGCTCCTTTGAAATAATGCAGTTTATTTCTCTTGGACTTGCTTTTGGGATTGTTGCGGTTGCCAAGCCGATTGCAGATATCTATTTTGGGCCAGGCTTCGGAAAGTGTTCCATTGTTCTTCCTATCGTAGCAATTATGATTCCAATCATTGCTGCAAGCAATGTACTGGGTGTTCAATATATGCTGCCTAAGAACATGGATAAACAATACACTAAGTCCGTTGTTTTCGGAGCAATTGCAAATATATTACTGTGTTGTTTGCTATTAAAACCGTATGGCTCTATTGGTGCTGGAATCGCCACTGTTCTCACGGAACTAACCGTCTTGTTTGTTCAGGGTTGTTACGTAAAAAAGCAGCTTAATTTATACCGTATGGTTGTAAGTGCGCTTCCCTATGTGATTATCGGTGTATTAATGCTCTTTTTGGTTGCAATTTTTTCTCCTGTATTCATCACGTATTTGGGTTATTCGTGGGTCTATTTACTCAGTCTGATACTCTTCGGCGCTTTCATTTATTTATGCTTTAGTGTTCTGTACTATAAAACAGTCCGATTTCTTGTTATAGGGGTTGTTCGTGAACAATAAAATCTATGTCGTAACGCATAAACAGGCAGAGTTTCCCCGCGATCCGCTCTATTGCCCTATTCAGGTTGGTTTTGGAAATGAGCTTTTTTGGAACGATGCTCCAATAATTAGGGATAACAGCGGTGATAACATCTCTGCTAAAAACAGTACATTCTGTGAATTAACTGCCGTATATTGGTTATGGAAGAATATAGCTTCTGATGGTTTTATCGGCATTGAACATTACCGTAGGTACTTATCGACTAATCGATTTTCGAATAGCTATAAGTATTTTTTAAAGGAAGATGACATTCTCTCTGCGCTAAGTTATTGCGATTTCGTTTTGCCCGAGCAGTATATTTGGAAAAATAGAACTGTATTTTCAAATTATGCACTTAGTGTCGGTCATGAGACTGATTTAGGTGTTTTGCGAGACACCATATCTAATATATCGAAGGAGTATGTTGAAACATATGATGCTGTTCTAAATTCAGGATCAGCTTATTATTGCAATATGTTGATTTGTTCTAAGCAACTATTTGACTCGTACTGCGAATGGTTATTTAAGATTCTCTTTGAATTCGAGAATATTGTTGATCTTAGTGACTATTCAAAGTCGCAAAAACGTATTTTTGGTTATGTCTCAGAGATTTTATTGAATGTCTGGCTAATTAAAAACCAGAATACCGTCAAAACGTTTCCTATGATCAATTCAGAGGAACCAAGCGCTTTAAAAGTATTGAGGCATATTAAGCAGGGGAAATATAATATGCCCTATACACCTGATTGGTTAAAAACTAAATAACAGCTCTATTTTTGAATCGTTATGAATCTATTTCAGAGCCTGTTACTGATATTAAGATAAAGGTCCCTATGAGCCCAAGATTACCACGCAGGTTGTGTCTCCATACTCTTGCCTTATTCAAATTAATTGGTACTTGAATGGTGCTGCAGTTTTTTAATTGAATGTAGCTATTGAGATGAGTTATTTGTTTTTTACTTAACATGGAGCCATAAACTTCTTTGAAAGACTCAGCCTGCTCAATAGTTTTAATCGTATCGGCTTTTAGCTTTTCTATCTGAAGTATAGAATTCCATAAAGATTTTTCTTGCGCACCAAGAGTATTGTTTTCGTGTTGACGATAACAAATTGTTTGCTTGTCTATGAAGCCGATACGTCCAAATGCCGATGCGATTAACGAGCACCACCAATCATGCATGCAAATGTAGCGATCATCATTCGTTAATTTGATCAGGTCTCTTAGACTGTCATTAATTAGCATAGTGCATCCAGTAACATTTGCCGTTGCAATATGAAATTCGAAGGTTGAGGTGTTTGGATTAATACCTGAATACTTATAGAAAGAATCGGCAATGCGATTTAATTTACTGTCAACCACTCTTAAATCAGTATGAATGAGGATCGGGGTATCAGGGGACATCGCCTCTTCTTGTATCATAGCGCTGAGGCATGTGGTTATTTTATCTGAATCCCACACGTCATCTTGATCGGAACACATGACGTATTTGCTGGTAGTTATCTTTAATAGCGATAAGAAATGTGTGCCCGCATTACCGAAGGCTGAATCTTTTAATACAACCTTGATTCTATTATCTTTAGCAGCGTAGCGATTGATGATCTCTACGCTGTCATCATTTGAATTATCATCCGAAATGAGTAGTTGCCAGTTTTTATAATCCTGGTTGATAATCGATTCTATTTGTTCTTTCAAATAGAGAGATCCGTTATAAACGGCCATTACGATTTGAACTTGGGGGGGATTTTGTATTTGCAACTTAAATTTTTCCAATCAAAAATAGGAACCTGAGGCAAAATTCACTTATATAAGTTGGTCTTAGTCGATGTGGGAACAGCGCTTTTTTGAGCTGGCTGGGTATGCCTTTTGCTTCAGTGAACAGGTTTAGTGCTTCCAATTCATCGTTATTTAATTTATCGTTAAAACAATTCTTAAAATGTGAAAGTTTTTCTGCTTCAATCTGTGCCTTTGTGCCAAACAACTCCTCTTTAATAAAATACTTGAATAAATCAATCATGTGGTTATCAGAAGCGGTTACGGCTGCGTCATGCCTGATATGCTTTGCTGTAGGTCTTTTATCGTAAACCAGCTGGCCTAGTGCGCAGGCACAGCGTATTATCCATCTGTCGTGCATTTCGTCGCCTGGATTAACATTTTTAATAAACTGGTTAAATGCTTCACGGTTAAATGCGATAGTGAAACCAAGTCCTAGTGTGTAAAACAAGCTGTGATAAAAATCGCAGTTCTTAGTTTGGTCGGAAGAATAGCGGATGTGATTTAAATTGGAGTCGCAATACTCAAAAGAAGAGAAGTACACCTTAGGAATATCATTGTGCTGATCATTTAATAACTTGATGGCATACTCTATTTTTTGTTTCTCCCAGTAATCGTCCTGATCAGCATAGAAATAATAGCCATAAGTAGACGGAATCCTCCGCAAAATCTCATAGAAGCTGCCGGGGACTCCAAGATTTTGATTGTCGCTTTCTAGTAATGTAAAGTTATCTTTGTCTTTAATAAAAGACTTAATCATTTCAACGGTGCTATCCGTGGAGCCGTCATCTCTGATAAATACATCTATATTGTTGTAGGACTGATTGTTAATCGAGACTAGAGTCTCATTGATAAACTTAGCCCCGTTATAGGTTGGCAAAATGACGCAAGCCTTGTTCTTATCGGGATTCATCTTGCCTCCTTTTTTTTGCTCGAACTTTCATGAATAAAGGAATAAGCGAGGTGATGGCTTTGTATCTTGCGGAAGGAAAGGGCGAAGTAATTGTATTGAACAAACCCCATGCCTTGTAGTACTGCTCCCAGCCATATTCGATTGGAGCTTCAGACCAAGGGGTTTGTCTAAGATAATAGAAATAGTCTGAAGAGAACCTATGGGTGTTTCCAGCTCGCCAAGGACGATCTTCTCCGAGAAAATGAACTATAGCCGGATTTGCTCTTGCATGTTCGTATTCTATTTTGCTGCAGAAGTTTGGCATAAGTTTATTTAAATATTCAAATGGATAGTAATCGAATATATTTGAATAATTATAAGAAATTGGCATTACTTTGATGTCGTCCTTGAGATAGACGTTTAAGGCATCCTGATCGTTTGCGAACAACTTCTCTTTATTCTGTTTGCAGAAATTTAGTATTCCTTTCTCCATGTCGTTATCCCTCCATTTTTTCAAATTAAAGAGAACGACACCGGCATTGCAATATGGATAGGAGCCTATGCCGAGGCTTGTTCTTCTATTTCTGTCTGCTGTGGGCTCCGGCGCCATGGCAATAGTCTTTCCATCTAGGTCAGCTTGCCAGAGTCCCCTTAAAGATGACCTGCAAATTGTGTCAGCGTCTAAGTAAATGACCCTTTCAATTTTATTCGGAAGATAATTGTCTAGCAGGAGTCGTGCAAGGACAATTTCATTCCATCCCGTTGTGTCGAATTCAAATGCAATCCTGTCTTTAAAATCGCTGATGTCAATGATGATTACATCGCATAGCTCATCTGAGAAAAAGCCTGTTAAATTGTCAACATTTGCTTTACTTAAACCCATCGATAATATATAGAAATTCAAATGGGTATTAGGGTTGTTTTGTTTTACCGATTGAATATTCGCGGCCAATTGAGGAACAAAATTGTTATCAATCGTATAAACGAGATTCATTGAGTTATCTCCAATAACACTTGTATAGTTGTTTTAGAATATTTTACAGTTGATAGACTTTCAGGGAGCGGAATTGTATAGCAAATACAATCATACCTTTGTTGTTTGCGCGTATGGAAAATCGCCTTATTTGATTGACTGTGTTGAATCACTTTTAAATCAATCCATAAAATCTAATGTCATTATCTCTACAAGCACTCCTAACGATCTAATCGCTTCGGTTGCTGATCGTTACGATTTGCCTTTATTTATCAATGAAGGTGCTGCGGGTATAGCTCATGACTGGAATTGCGCTGTCAATCATTGTTCAACTGAGCTAATTACTATTGCGCATCAAGATGATGTTTACTCCGGCTCATATGTCGAAACTATGCTCGAGCGAGTGAATCAGAGCCGCAAACCTTTGATTTTCTTTACGGATTATGAGGAGCTTCGTGATGGCTCGGTCTGCTCGTCGAGTTTGCTCCTAAACATAAAAAGGATTTTATTGTTTCCCCTGAAAAGTAAACAATTATCTTCGAAAAAGTTTGTAAAACGCCTTTCTCTTTCTTTTGGGTCATCAATCTGTTGTCCATCGGTGACCTTAGTTCTGCCCAATTTAAAAACTCCGATTTTTAAGGAAGGCTTTAAATCGAATTTGGATTGGGAAGCATGGGAGCATATTTCTCAACTGGATGGAGACTTCTGCTATTGTTCAGAAAAACTAACAAAGCATAGAATTCATTCTGAATCTGAAACGTCTGCACTTATTAAAGATAATACGCGCACTACGGAAGATTACTTGATGCTTCGAAAGTTTTGGCCAGATAAGATCGCGCGTTTAATCAATGTTTTATACTCGAGAGGCCAAAATAGTAATACTTTATAAAGTCGTTCCAGTGGAGGTATTTATATGAAAGGCATCATCCTCGCCGGCGGGTCCGGCACGCGCCTGTACCCGCTCACGCTCGTGACCTCCAAGCAGCTGCTGCCGGTCTACGACA
>CAUAAR010000023.1:0-36728 GCA_958427035.1 uncultured Collinsella sp.
TGGTTAGTTGGCACTTAGGGACGTTCCTTTTCTGTCGGCACCTGGGGACACTCCTTAGCCGTTGGGGGCGTTCTTAAACGACTAGTCTGGGCGGCGGCCGTGTGCTGCTGTCCGCGTGGCGGCGTATAATCGGCGGCAGATGACTTGGACGTTAGGAAACCATGACCGATAGCATGCAGCAGATGGCGCTCGACACGCTCGGCGCCTATTTTGGCTACACCTCGTTTCGCCCGGGACAGGACCGCATGGTCGATGCGATCCTTGCCGGTCGCGATGCGCTGGGCGTTATGCCCACGGGCGCCGGCAAGTCCATTTGCTACCAGGTGCCCGCGCTCATGCTGCCCGGCATCACCTTTGTGGTGAGTCCGCTGCTGTCGCTTATGGAGGACCAGACCCGTGCGTTGCTCGCGGCGGGTGCGCGACCCAGCTATCTCAACTCCAGCCTTACTCCGGCCCAGCAAAACACCGTGCTCAAGCGGGCGCGCGAGGGCCGCTACCAGCTTATGTACGTGGCGCCCGAGCGCTTGCTCGAGCCGCGTTTTTTGGCCTTTGCGCAGGAGGCTGCGGGTTCCGCCGGCATTGGCGTGCCGCTCGTGGCCATTGACGAGGCCCACTGCGTAAGCCAATGGGGTCAGGATTTCCGCCCCGCCTATCTGCAGATTCGTGAGTTCATCGATTCCCTGCCGCAGCGCCCCATCGTGGCGGCGTTTACCGCCACGGCGACCGAACGTGTGCGCGCGGACATTCAGCAGATGCTTGGCCTGCAAAACCCCGCGACGGTAGTGACGGGCTTCGATCGCAAGAATCTCTACTTTGGTTGCGAGGAGATGGGCGACAAGGCCAAGACTGCCTGGGTGCGCGACTATGTGATCGCGCATTCGAGCGAGAGCGGTATCGTGTATTGCTCGACCCGCAAGACGGTCGATGCGCTGGCGGGCGAGCTTGCCGAGGCGCTGGGCCCCAGCGGCATTCGCGTTGGCCGCTACCATGCCGGCATGGGCAACGACGCCCGTCGCCAAAGCCAGCGCGCCTTTATCGACGACGATATCCAGGTGATGGTTGCCACCAACGCCTTTGGCATGGGCATCGACAAGCCCAACGTGCGCTACGTGATCCACAACAACGTGCCCGAGAGCATCGAAGCCTACTACCAGGAGGCGGGCCGCGCCGGCCGCGATGGCGACCCGGCCAGCTGCTACTTGCTGTGGAACGGCAACGATTTTCGCATGCGCCGCTTTCTGATCGACCGCGGCGATGCTGCCGATGAGGCGCTCGACGACGAGCAGCGCGCGTGGGCGCTCCAGAATCGATATCGTCTGCTCAGCCAGATGGAGGGCTACTGCAATACCACCGGCTGCCTGCGCGAATACATGCTGCGCTACTTTGGCGACGAGGCCGCGGCCGAGCATGCCGCGGCCAGTACGGGTGGCACCGCCACGGACGACGTCGAGAGCTGCGGCAACTGCAGCAACTGCCTCACGCAGTTCGAGGTCGAGGACGTCACCGATATGGCCCGCGCTGCCGTGCGCTATGTGGCCACGCGTCCCATGCGCTTTGGCAAGTCGCTCATCGCCGATGTGCTCCACGGCGGCAACACCGAGCGCATTCGCCAGATGCATCTGGACGAGGACCGTGGCTACGGTGAGCTGTCGAGCGAATCGGTCGGGCGCATCAAGGACATCATCGGCCAGCTGTGCGGCCGCGGTTATCTGGCTACCTCGCAGGGGCAGTACCCGGTCGTGGGGCTGGGTCCGCGTGCCGTCGAGGTCGAGGATGAGGCGTTTGCCTTTACCGTTAAGCGTCGCGCGTCCAAGCGCAAGGCCTCGGCCCGCGCCCGCCGCGCCGTCGATCTGCTGCGCGAGGAGGCCGAGCTGGATCAGCGCCCACGCGTGGGCGACGATGCCGAGTTGTTCGAGCGCCTGCGTGCCCTGCGCAAGGAGATCTCGACCGAGCTGGAGATGGCGCCGTATATGGTCTTTTCCGACAAGGCCCTGCGCGGTCTGTGCCGCCTGCGTCCACAGACGCGCGACGAGCTTATCCAGGTCAACGGCATTGGCGAGAAAAAGGCCGACGCCTTTGGCGAGCAGTTTATGGCGGCGATTGAAGAGTTTGAGTCCGAGCATGCACGGGATGGAGCGTAACGATGGCATTCGACGATAAAACCGAGCGCACTGAGGTATCTGCCGTTCCGCTGTACCAGCAGGTTATGGACGACCTAAAGGGCGAGATCGCGCGTGGCGTGTACGCATCCGGCTCGCGCATTCCTTCCGAGATGGAGCTCGCTAAGTCCTATGGTGTGGGACGCGTCACCGTGCGCCGCGCCATCGAGGAGCTGTCGCGCGCGGGGTATCTCAACCGCCAGCAGGGGAGGGGCACGTTCGTGTGCGCGCCCAAGCTCAAGCGCAAGATTGTCCAGAAGGGTGACGTTCAGAGCTTTTCCGAGGGTTGCGCTGCCAACGACATGGTGCCGGGTGCGCGCCTGGTATCGCGCACGGTGGTTGCGGCGACGCGCGAGGACGCGGCGTTCTTTGGCGTAGAGCCCGGCTGCGAGCTTATCGTGGTCGAGCGCGTGCGCACGGCCGACGGCATCCCCGTCATGCTCGAGAACAACGCCTTTGTGCTGGCTGACCATCCCTATCTGCAGACACTTGCCGATAAGGACCTCACCGATAACTCGATCTTTGCGCTCGTTGCCGAGCATTCGGGCCGCGCGCCGCTCAAGTCCGACCCTTGCACCGTGGAGATTGCGCTTGCCGATGCTCAGGCGGCCCCGCTGTTGGAGGTGCCGGTCGGCGAGCCGCTCTTCTATATGGAGGCGTACTTTACCGATGCGGACGAGCGGCCCTTGCTGCTCGGACGCCAAAAGATCGTGGGCTCGCGCTACGTGTTCGACATCTAACGTCCATAGATAGAACAACATAGAACAAGTTTGGTGAAATGACTTCACGAGCGTCGTCGTGCGTGCTATAAATAGGACAACATAGAACGACCGCAGGTACGAGCTGTCGTCGTTCAAAACCGCCACACAAGGAGGAAAACCAGGATGAACGCACATGATCTGGTTCAGGAAATCATCGAGCGCAAGGGCAAGATTGAGAACGTCTTTTGGATCGCTTGCGGCGGTTCGATGATCGACCTCATGCCGGCCAACGAGCTGCTCAAGCGCGAGGCCACCACGTTTACCTCGACGGTCTACACTGCACGCGAGTTTTGCCTGATGGCCCCCAAGAGCCTTGGCGAGAAGTCGCTCGTTATTGCCTGCAGCCACAGCGGCAACACGCAGGAGGTTGTCGACGGCTGCGAGATGGCGCTGGCTGCCGGCGCCGAGGTCGTTGCCCTCACCGACTGCGAGGGCTCCAAGATCGATAACGGCAAGTGGACCACCTGGGTCTATCCGTGGGGCGAGGGCGTGTCACAGGTCGAGGTGCCGCAGGGCATCGGCGCTCTGATCGCCGCCGAGCTGCTCGACCAGCAGGAAGGCTACGAGGCACTCGCTGACATGTACGAGGGCCTTAAGCAGATGGATGCGCTGCTGCCCGCCGCCCGCGAGAAGGTCAACGCCGAGCTGGGCGATCGCTTTGCCGAGCTCTGCCAGCAGCACAAGTTCTTCTATATCCTTGGTTCCGGTCCCAACTTTAGCCAGACCTATGCCATGGCCATCTGCTCGCTCATGGAGATGCAGTGGCAGCACTGCTGCTACATCCACTCCGGCGAGTACTTCCACGGCCCCTTCGAGGCCACCGAGCCCGGCGTGTTCTACTTTGTGCAGCTCGGATCGGGCGAGTGCCGCCCCATGGAGGAGCGCGCGTTGGCGTTCCTCAACACGCATACCGATACGGTAATGGTGCTCGATGCACTCGAGTACGGCGTGGGCGAGGTGCCCGCCAGCGTGCGTTCGTACCTGGAGCCGATCTTCTTCTACAACATGAGCTGCGAGCTGCGCGCCGCCCGCGGAAAGGTGTTCGACCACAGCCCTGAGATTCGTCGCTACATGGGCATCGAGCAGTACTAAGTAACGGGAAAAGTATTCATCTTCGATTCGCAGGGGCACTGCGTGAGTCAAAAAAGCGGGCCGCGCCGGTGGGTTTCCGGCGCGGCCCGCTTAGTATCGCGCATAGATTCGCAAGGTTGCGGTAGCCAGCGGCTTACTTGACGTCGTAGGCCTCGGTATCCCACCAGTCGAGCTGGGCGATGTTGTCGCGGATGTGCTGGCAGCTCTTGTGGAAGCCCTCGAGCTCGTACTCGGACAGGTCGAGCGTGTAGACCTCCTCGACGCCCTCGGCACCGATCACGCACGGCAGGGAGGTGAAGATGCCCTCCTCGCCATACTGGCCGGTCATAAGCGTAGAGGCCGAAAGCACGGCGTGCTCGTTGTGCAGCACGGCAGCGCAGACGCGCGCGGCGGAGTTGGCGACGGCGTACTCGGTGCACTGCTTGCCCTGGTAGGTTACGTAGCCGCCCTTGCGTGCAAGCTCCTCGACCTCCATGTGGTCGAAGGCGTACTTGTCAGGGTTCTCGGCCTGAAGTTCGTTGAGGCTCTTGCCGGCGATGGTTGCGGCCTTAAAGGCGGCAAGCTGGCTAAAGCCGTGCTCGCCGATCATGTAGGCGTCGATGGACTTGGGGCTCACGCCGACCTTCTTGGAGATCTCGGTGCGCAGGCGGGCGGAGTCCAGGCCGCAGCCCGAGCCGATGATCTTCTTGGGATCGTAGCCGGTCAGGTGCCACAGCTCGGTGCACACGACGTCGCAGGGGTTGGAGATGCTCACGAAGATGCCGTCAAAGCCGGCGTCGACGATGCGCTTGGCAAAGGTGCGGGCGGCGTCAGTGGTAAAGAACAGCTCGCCGTCTCGGTTGCCGGCGGCCAGCGCGACCTTGCCGGCGGCGTTGACGATGACGTCGCAGCAGGCCAGCTCCTCGTAGTGGTCGTAGCAGTTGACGATCTTGGTGTTGTACGGGACAAACGAAAGGGAGTCGCGCAGGTCCTGGACCTCGGACGTCACCTTGGCCTCGTTGATATCGCACAGGTACAGCTCATCGGCAATGCCCTGCATGAGCAGGCTGTTGGCGACATGTGCTCCTACGTGGCCCTGGCCGACCACACCGATCTTACGCGTCTGGTACATATATGTATCCTTTCGGCCGAGTTTTTCGCGTCGAACCATTGTAGCGTCCTGCTGCTACTTTGCTAGGCTAAAGTGCCGTAGATTTTTGGGACATGCCTTAATCTCTACTTTTGGAGTGATTTGGGCCGCTGACGGCATCGCTGGGCGATGTGCTCGCGCGGATGGGGCCGGTCGTTGTACCATAACTGCAACTGACTCGTAAGGAGCATCCATGCCCATTCGCATCCCCGACGCCCTCCCTGCCGCCGCGCAGCTCGAGAGCGAGAACATCTTTGTCATGACCGAGTACCGCGCGCTGCACCAGGACATCCGTCCGCTGCGCGTGCTCATCCTCAACCTCATGCCCACCAAGATTGCGACCGAGACGCAGATCATGCGCAAGCTCTCCAACACGCCGCTGCAGGTGGAGGTGGACCTGCTGCGTACCAAGACGCACGAGGCCACGCACGTGAGCGCCGGCCACCTGGAGACGTTCTACCGCACGTTCGACGACATCCGCGACATCCACTACGACGGCCTGATCATCACGGGCGCCCCGGTGGAGCAGATGCCGTTCGAGGAGGTCGACTACTGGCCCGAGCTCTGCCAGATCATGGATTGGTCCACCACGCACGTGCACTCTACGCTGCACATTTGCTGGGGCGCACAGGCAGGTCTGTACCATCATTACGGTATCCAGAAGTACGACCTGCCGACAAAGGCGAGCGGCGTATTTGAGCATTATCTGATGAAGCCGCAAAGCCCGCTGGTCCGCGGCTTTGACGACCGTTTCTATGCCGTGCATTCGCGCAACACCGATGTGCGCCGCGAGGATGTGGAGGCCGAGCCGCAGCTTGAGGTTGTGGCCGTGTCCGACGAGGTGGGCCTGTACATCGTCAAGTCGACCGACAGCCGTCGCTTCTTTGTATTTGGCCATCCCGAGTACGATACCGACACGCTGCGCTTGGAGTACGAGCGCGATGTGAAGCGCGGACTCAACCCGGAGGTGCCGGCGCATTACTTCCCGGGCGACGACCCCTCCGCCGAGCCGCGCAACGTCTGGCGCAGCCAGGCTCAGTTGCTCTACACCAACTGGCTCAACTACTACGTCTACCAGACCACGCCCTACGACCTGGCCCGCGCCGGCGAGGAGCACTAGGCCTGTCGGGAGGTGCGCCAGTCGTTAGGCGCTGACGATGTGGGGCAGCGGCAGGTCGTGGGCGTCGGTGGGAACGTGGTCGAAGCGCTGTTCGTCAAAGGCGATGCCGATGATTTGACATGCGGGCGAGAGTATGGTCAGGTAGCGGTCGTAGCAGCCGCCGCCGTAGCCCAGGCGCGCGCCGGCGCGGTCGAAGGCCACGAGTGGCACGATAATCATGTCGAGAGCTTCGGCAGGCACGATAGGGAAGC
Organism: uncultured Collinsella sp.; assembly: GCA_958427035.1. GTDB lineage: Bacteria > Actinomycetota > Coriobacteriia > Coriobacteriales > Coriobacteriaceae > Collinsella. The sequence goes on from CAUAAR010000023.1 coordinate 6,513, forward strand.
GGCTGCTGTCGATGTCCGTGGCCGCGAAGGCCCGCGTAGGGTGGGCGATAAACGGGGCCGCGGACGCATCGTCGGCGGCAACTGCCCGCATGCACATGCGCTGGCCACAAGCTGTGGCTTCGGCTGCCGAGAGCATGCACGGATAGGCCACGCGCCAGTCGCGTTTGGCGGCCGCCGCGGCAAACGCGGCAGGATTGACTTCGGAACCCATCGCGGCATAGACGGCAACGGTGTGCGGTGTCGCGGGATCCGAGCGACCCAGTCGCTCAACAAGCCGCGCACAGATAACGGCAGACTTCGCCGCCCGCACATCCAAATCAATCGCATCGCGCCGGGCAATCACCGCTCGCCGCAATTTAGCCTTGTCCATCCCAACCTCCTCTAGCAAACCTGCCAAAAAGGGACAGGTTTATTTTGGCTGCTTTTATCTGGGTAAACAGCAAAAACAACCACGAAGGGGACACATGCACCTTCGTGGTGGTCTGTGCTGTGATGGGCGTCTGCGGCGGTTTGTCTCGATCTGTAACAGTAACTCGGCAAAATTGGACTTAGATGTTACAGATTGAGACAAAGAGCTGGTGCCGTTCGGGAACGTCTCGATCTGTAACATCTGGAGCCGATATTGCCGTCTAGATGTTACAGATCGAGACAAATCGGCAGACTGCGGCAAAAGAAAAAGGTAGATTTTCGGGCATGTCCCAAAAATCTACCTTTAGTGCGTTAGCCCAGCAGGTCGATGACGTTGAAGCCGGCGTTGCTCTTGGCGATGACGTCTCGGCCGCCAAAGACGCAGGTGGGCGACTCGGCTGCGATGCGCGTCACGTCGGCGCCGAGCGAGCGAAGCTCACCGGGCGTGGCGGCGAGCATCTGGGCGCGGCGCCCCTCGCGCGCATGCGGATCGAGCCCGGCCAGGTAGGTCGTGTTGCGGCGCTTGGTGAGCGCGTACGGCTTCACCGGCGCGTCCATGCCGCTCACGCAGCTTACGATAAAGCCCTCAAAGGCGGCCTCGTCGGGCTCAAAGCTGCCGAGCCATTCGCCCGCGCGCGCCACGCGTTCAATCGAAGGGTCGATTGCCGGGTCGCGGTAGGTGTAGAACGCCGTCTGGCGCTCGCCGGCTGCGCGGAATCCGCAGCCGTACGCACCGCCCTTCACGCGAATCTCGTTCCACAGGTAATCGTAGGAGAGCGCGTTGGCAGCCACGGCCCAAGCGCCTGTCACGTCAATGCCCAGGCGACGCGGATCGCACGCACGCGCGGCAAAGCAGATGTCGCTGGGGATCACGAAAGCCTCGTGGCGGTCGCACGGCGCCGGCACCGCGAGCGCGTCGCGGCCGGCACCATCGCCTGCACCCAGCCCCAGGTCGCCCGCGGCATCCCAGTACGCGTCAAAGTCCTCGTCGCTGCCGGTAAAGCTCGCCATGCAGCCATCGGCCACAAAGATGCGCTCCGCCAGTTCGGCAAGCTTGGTACGCAGCCCGTCCACGCGCTCGTCAAAGTGGTCGAGCAGATCGCGCAGGAACAGATAGAAATCCACGCCCGAAAGCTGCTCGCGCACCACGGCCGAAGGCGAGCTGTAGCTCATCGCGCGACCGAGCGCCGCCGAGTGGCCGTTGTTGATAAAGCCTTGCTCAATCCCAATGCGAATCTGCGTGAGCACGTCGCGCACGCGGTCGGCGTCGGCGTCGAGCAAAAGCGTGCTCGACCACACCTCGCGCGGCAGGCTTGCCAGCGCGTCGATCTTCTCGGACAGGGCGCCGGCGCTCACCAGCAGGTAGGGACGCACGCCGTCCACGTCGGGCTGCGTCATGACCTCGGTCGTAAAGCTCAAAAAGCCCAGCTTGCCGGCGAGCAGGTTGTCGAGTTCCTCGGCCGAATGCTCGCGCGTAGGCAGCTGCTTGAGTAGGCGGCAGAGCAGCGTTACGTAGGGCAGGTCCTCAAATGCGACGCAGCTCAGGTCGAAATACTGCATGGCGTAGGCCAGACGGTTGGTGGGGATGCCGTGGCGCAGGCAGGGGATAGGCGCAGTCGTATCCACGACCAGCGGCGGCTCGGAGCGCGCCTCGCCAATGTCGGAAACGTGCAGGCGCGGCAGCGTGGCCTTGGCCTCGGGCGTGTCCTCGGCCTCCTGCGCGGCACGCAGCACAGCCGTGCGCTCGACCACGTCCGCCAGCTCGGCATCGGTCATGGCGTCGCGCTTGGCTGCCAGCTCGGCGACCTCGGCACCCTCCGAACCCTCGGCGGTATCCACCGGTACCAGCTCGACCAGCGCCATGTGGTCGTTTTCCAGCACCAGCTCGCGCAACAGGTCCTCAAAGTAAGTGCCGTTCAGCTCGCCGCGCAGCTCCTCGTACACCGGACCGTACTTGAGTGCCAGCGTCGCAGCGTCATCATCGTAGAGCCACGTGCTCAGCGCGTCGCATGCAATGGCCACGCCGTCGGCGATACCGTAGTCGCGCTGCCGCAGGTCGTACTCGTTGCTGCTGATGATGGCCTCCAGGCGCTCGCGCGGAACGCCGTGCTCACATAGGTCGCGGCAGGCGTCCTGGAACACGCGGCGCAGCTCGCGCGCTACGCCGGGCTGCGCATTTTGCAGCATGATGAGCTCGTAGGGCTGCAGGCTCTCGGCCGCGGTGTAGCTCACCACGTTGCCGCCCAGGCCGGCGGCCAGAATGGCCTTCTTAACCGGCGCTTCGTTGGAGCCCAGCAGTGCCTCGAACAGGATGTCCGCCGCGATCGTGCGCTTGCGGTCGAGCGCGCTGCCCAGCACCAGGCCCAGGCCAACCAGGGCGTTCTCGGGCGTAGTGGCCATCTCGACGCGCTTATACTCGCAGGTCACAGGCTCCTGCACGTCCAGCGGATTGGGCGCCAGCGTAGACGGGTCCTCGCCGGCGGCAACGGCAGCGTCCATGCGGCGGCTCGCGGCACTCGGCTGCGACAGATAGCGCTCGTCCAAAAAGGCCAGTGCGCGGTCCACGTCCAGGTCGCCGTAGAGCGTGATGTAGGAGTTGGAGGGATTGTAGTGTCGCGCGTGCGTGTCCAGGAACTGCTCGTAGGTGAGCGCGGGAATCGCGCGCGGGTCGCCGCCGCTCTCGTGCGCATAGGCGGTGTCGGGATAGAGCGCGGCGTTGACGGCATCGTCCAGCACGCTCATGGGGTCGGACAGCGCGCCCTTCATCTCGTTGAACACCACGCCGTTATAACGCAGCGTGCCCTCGTGCAGGCTCGCGGCGCTGTTGTCGCCGTCGCCCTCCGGCAGGTCCAGTTCGTAGTGCCAGCCCTCCTGCTCAAAAATGGTGGGCTTGGTATAGATGGCCGGGTTGAACACCGCGTCCAGGTACACGTCCATCAGGTTGTACAGATCCTGCTCGTTGGTGGTGGCAACGGGGTAGATGGTCTTGTCGGGGTAGGTCATGGCGTTGAGGAACGTCTGCATGGAGCTCTTGATCAGGTCGACAAACGGCTCCTTGACGGGAAACTTGGCCGATCCGCACAGCACCGAGTGCTCAAGAATATGGAACACGCCGGTGGAATCGGCCGGCGGCGTCTTAAAGCCAATGGCAAAGGCCTTGTTCTCGTCGTCGCACGCCAGGTACAGCAGACGAGCGCCCGAGGCAGTGTGTCGCAGCACGTAAGCGTCCGAGTCGAGCTCGGGCACGGTCTCGCGGCGCTCGACGGCAAAGCCGTGGCAGGTAGTGCCGGGCACCAGCAGTGCAGCGGCTGCGGCGCGCGGGTCGGTTGAGGTGGTGGGCATATGCAGTCTCCTTTGACGCCCCAGCGGGGGCGAATCGAGTCGAATCCACGAGAGTATACCCATATGGGGCCGCGGCTCTGCGGCGAACTGGAGACGATGCCAGCGGATTGGGTAAAGGCCCCGCGTGCCCGCCGCGCGAGCGTGGAAACTTGGACGCCTATCGAATGAGAGTGGATTTTCGGACGGAATCAGCCTCAAAACGCCCAAATACCGTCCAAATATCCACCCTCATCCGCCGCCCGCACATCTCTCATCTCTCATTCGTCACGAATACGAGAGATAACAGAAAGACGAGAGATAACAGAAAGACGAGAGATAAATATGAGAGATAACTGAGCAGCAAAGAGACAAGCAATCATGGTATTATCTCAATATCGATTGTTCTACCAGCAAAAACATGTTTATATGAAACAGATGGCAGACATCTTATCTTTTATCTCTCACTCATCTCTAATATGAGAGATAACAGAAAGATGAGAGATAATTACGAGAGATAACTGAGAGACGAAGGAAATCCATTCGCGGCATTCTTCGCAGAACCGAGCGAAAGGACGTGCAGATGAACGAAAACGAACTGACCGGTCTGCTCGAGTCTTTAAGGCGCATGGGCTCGGACGATCTTAACGTCGAGGTCAAGGAGAGCGCCACAACGCTTTCCCGCGACGTATGGGAAACGGTCAGCGCTTTCGCAAACACCGCCGGCGGCATCATCGTACTCGGAGTGAGCGAGCGCGCGGGTTTTGTCCCAGTTGCAAACTTTGAGACCGAGAAAGTGCTCAACCAATTCGTGGCGGGCATGGGCGATGCCGGCGGTCGCGGAAAGCTGGCCAATCCGCCCAAATACACCATTGAGCGCGTGGAGCTCCAGGGCACCGTGGTTCTCGTTATCACGATTGAGGAGCTCGACCCGTCGAGCAAGCCCTGCTATGTAATAGAGCGTGGCGCCCAGGGTGGCAGCTACAAGCGCATCGATGACAAAGACGTGCCACTTTCATCGACCGAGGTTTTGGCACTGTCGTCATACGAGCGGACGAGTCCTAGCGATCGCGATGCGGTGCCCGGCGCGGGCGCGGACGATCTCGACGAGGCGCTGGTCGACCGTACGATAGATCGGGCTTTCTCGTTGACGCCTCGGGCAATGCGCGGCGCGCCGGACAAACAAACGAAGCTGGAGCGCCTAAATTTCCTTGATTCCCAGGGCAATGTCACCAAGGCTGGACTCCTAGTTGCGGGCACCTACCCTCAGCAGTTTTATCCCAAGCTCTTTATCGACATGGCTGTCTATGCGGGGATCCGGAAAGGCACGGCGGGGTCGCTGAGGTTCATGGACCGCACAATCTGTGAGGGAACGTTGGGCGAGATGATCTCGGATGCTGTCGCGGCCGTCGCCAAGAATTTGCGGCGAACCTCGACCGTCCAAGGCGTCTCGCGTGTCGACTCGCTGGAGATTCCCGAGGAGGTTCTGCGCGAGGCAATCGCCAACGCCGTAATCCATCGAGAATACGGGGATCGGTTCTGTGGACAATCGATTACCGTCGACGTCTTTGACGATCGTGTCGAGGTGACGAATCCTGGCGGCCTTTACGGGGGAAAGACTCGCGAGAACTTGTTTGACGGCAGCTCCCGATGCCGTAACGCGACGCTCGTGAAACTCATGTCGATTGTCCCGCTGCCGGGTGGCGCAGGTTCGCCGGCTGAGGGCAATGGCTCGGGCATCCCGATGATGATCGATGCCATGCGCGCGCATGGTCTGGCCGAGCCCCTGTTCTGCCCGGGGTTCGATCGGTTCAAGGTCGTACTTTACCGTTCAAAGATCGAGCCGGTCGATCATGGCGGGGGCTTAATTGTGACGGCACTCAAACACTACGGCGAGCTGGGGACGCGTGAGCTGGCAGAACGCACGGGGCTTACAATTTCCCAGGTTAGGTCGCGCGTCAACGCGCTCATTGCTCAAGGCGAGCTTGAGCCCACGGCGCCGTCGACAAGCCGCAACCGCAAATATCGACTGTCAGAGCGCGTGGAATAAATGCGTTAGTGGACGAGGCGACTCAATAATCGACCCTCGATTGGCGCCCACTAAGGTAAAGCGGTTGTTGCCCAGTTGACGGTGATGCTAAAGACTCGGCTTACGCCGGCATGGCCCCGAACCCGTCCATCAAGAACAGCCTAAGAACCAGTTTGATGACATATCCCGGTTTGACTTCTGCCGCGTCAAAGACGTGGCGCTCGGCGAGCTCGCTGCAGTATGCGTAGATGTCGCGGATAAGGTCCACGCCCGAAAGCGTAAACATGTAGCCTGCGTCCGAAAGTGCATTGGGCGCGGCGGGCAACTTGGCCATATGGCAGAACGTTTGCAGGTCGGGCGCCATAACATTCTGGTAGTCGAGGTGGCCGCTGGTATCCTGTGCGGCAAGCTCCAATTGGCGCACAAAATCCAGCGCCGCCGCTAACACAAAGCTCGGCGTAGGCGCATTGACGTCCTGAGTGGTCGCCACAAGCCTGCCCGCCGCCTGCGTGACAAGCCAAGCGACCTCGCGCTGGCAACGCACGGCCTTGCGTGTAACCGGCTTGATGGACGAAGAAGAAACGCTCCCCTTAGGCGGATTCGAAGCAGCCATAAGGCCCTCCCATGAACGACCCGGTCCAACAAGCCCGGATGAAACACGTGCTACATCAGTATACAGGGAAGTGGGGTAGCGGGGTACAAGCGCGCCAGCGGCAAACCGAGAGCATCAACGATGTGCCGATCGCGGAATGAGATCTCGTAATAATTGACTCTCGGCCATATTATTGAGGGGCATGACTCGCGTTCGTATGGTTGTAGGTGCTGGCGATGAACGACATTGACCTTGCTGTTCCGTTGATGGATGGACCAAGCTATGACCGCGCCTGCAGTCTCGTGCCTTCCGAATACGTTGAGGCATGGGAGTGGTTTCTGGGTGAGGAACAGCGCGGCGGCGTTTGGACCAGCCTTCCGCACCACACCAAGGAAGATAGCCCTCAGTATCAGTATCGTTTGAGAATTGGCTCGGACTTCTTTCCCGTAACGCGGGATTCAGGGATCTTCTGGCCGGGCCAGGATCGGGTGAAGCAAGATCCCAATAAGATCTTTGCGCTTTCGGTCCATAACTCTAAAAAGAGCTTCTACACCGATGTGCCTCCGCTCTATTTGGACGATGGCACGTGGGTCATTAAGTATTCGGTTCAAGCGCCAGGCGCCGTTGGTTCTCGAGACCAAGACTATAACCGTAAAATGCTCAACTGCATGGAATGTGGCGTTCCGGTCGGAGTCATATTTGCAACCGAGGTGGGCTATAAGGTGCTCGGCCTTGCGTTTGTTGAACGGTTTGAGCCCGAAAACGGCTGGTTTGTTCTGCATGGTCCCGTTCATAAAGGCGGGCCTGATCCTCGTTTTGCGTCCGACATGAGCTATCTGAAGCACATGTCAGCCGACATTGAGTTTGCCGGACAGAGTGCGACCGATGACGAAAAAGCTCGCTATGCGTTGAGACGCGAGCGATTGGGGCAGCAATGGTTCCGCAAGCAGCTCATTGCCGCCTATGATGGTCGCTGCGCGGTGTCGGGTTGTGGGGTTAACGAGGCACTGGAGGCTGCACATATCGAGAATTACTCGGGACCCAAATCGCAGGTTGCCAGCAACGGCATTCTGCTTCGGCGCGACTTTCATGCTCTATTCGATGCTCATCTGATTTCGTTTGAGCCTGTTTGCGGCGAATATCGGCTGTGCGGATCGTACCTGCTGGATAAGACCGACTACGCTTCCTTTGCAGGTGCGACTCTAAGGCAGCCGAATGAGCGTCAGTGGCGACCCAATGCGGTGTTTCTCGAGGCCCATCGAATAGAGTTCGATCGCTCGGAAAAGAAGCGTGAAAAGGCGGGGCTTCTGCCGTATTAGCGTATTTGGCTTTGGCATTCTTTGACGATCGTGTTGTTTGATCGGATCGCGTGGCGATGCAATCTCGCGCCCGTCCGCTGGTGCATGCTCTTCCTGATTTGTATAGCGAGAGAGGAGCGCGTGTGAGCTGGCGAGGCGATATCGCGATGGGGAAATACGGAAAACTGCCGTGTGCCCTTATCGACAACAATATGTTTCCGGGCGTAGAGGTTGATTGCGGGTCATTTGCCGTCGCCTGTCCTTGTTGCGGCTCGCAAATACCGTGTCTCGATATTCGGTTCATCGATGCGCGCGACAGACTCAGCGACGAAGTGAGAAAACGGACGGGCGTTCATATGCCGGTGCATCCGGAGAAATGCCCTGTTTGCGGCCTCGATATCGTGTACGACGTCGGCGACGAGGGATAGGTGATGCGGAGGAGCTGGCTGTGAAGGCTTCTCCGTTTCTACAAATAAACCCCCTCACCGAGCTTCTTGTGGAACTCGGCGTGATGGTCGCGTGCCCAGGTAAAGAGCGCCTGGTCAAAGTCGGTACGCGTGGTCAGGACGCCAAAGACGCCGGCAACTTCGACGCGTATAAACTCCAGTGCCGGCAGCTTGTTGATGGCAGTGAGGGCAAACGGGGACGAGGGCTCCTCGAACAGATAGCGGCTGCCTTGCAGCGCGTCGCAACTGGTGCACGTGTTGCCGAGCGACGGGGCTTTGGAGGCTCGCGCGCCTACGGGCTTGTAGCCGCAGCGCTTATGAAGGTAGTCGCGGATCTCGCCCGGCACGCAGCCAAGAGCGGACACGATGGCGAGTGCGTTGGCGTTGGCCGTGTCGATGGCAATGTGCCCGGATTCGTTGGGCGCGTGCGCGATGGCGACGCTCTCGTCGTTATCGGTTCGATAGGGAATGCCGAAGGCCGCGACCGAGGTCTCTTTGTGACACTTCCAGCACTCGCGCTTGCCCAGTACTAGATATATATACGGCGCTGAGGGGTCGGATCGGTCAACACCGGGCAGCCACTCGGCAAAGGGCTCGGGGTTGACGCCGCTGGGTACATACCAGACCTTCTTGGTCCGGTCCCATTTGGCGCCCAGCGCCTTGGCTTCTTCTTTGTGCGAAAAGGGGACATCGAGCTCGGTGCGCATGGCGGCTCCTTGGTGCTGCAGGTGCAAGTGGCCCAAGGATACCGCAGGGCGCAGACATCGCGGCGTTTTGCCGAGAAGTTGCGGTGCGGACTGATTGGTTATGCCGATGGATAGATCGGCAAGTAGATGGTCGGCTTTTGGCTAGTTGGGCGGTTGGAACTGCCGGCGGATTTAGCGACATAAAACAAAACAGCCCAGAGGACATAGCCTCTGAGCTGCAAATATTTGGTGGGCGTTAGAAGATTTGAACTTCTGACCTCTTCCGTGTCAGGGAAGCGCTCTCCCCCTGAGCTAAACGCCCGATCAAGGGTGCGCAAGCGCGCAAGGGATAATATAACGGAGCCTGAACTCGGTGGCAAGAACATTTTTAAAAATCGCTTACATTGTGGAATTCGGGGGCTTTGTCGTATCCATTTCAAAAGAGCCTGCTGCCGCGATTTGGCTGTCGCATAATGCAAGGCCATTGCGGTATCGAGCTATGGAAAGACGCCTGCGGAATTGTCCTACCGATAAGCGGACAAGCCTCCAGCTGGTGACTTCGCCGTGGTAAGGTAAGCCGAATTGTTTCCAGGCTGTTTCGGGGGAGTGGAATGAGCAAAGAGTGTGTCGAGCAGGTCGAAGGCGCAGGGGCTTCGGTGCCGATGACCGATATATCGAACATTGATGTGCCCGAGGGCACCGACGAGCTCAGCCGTGACACCCGTCGCGCATGGCGCGACCGCTTGAACAGCGCTTCGACGCGCAAGATGATCACGGGCGTCTTGGCTACGCTGGTGGGCGGTTCGTTTTGGGGCTTCTCGGGCACCAGCGCGAGCTTTCTGTTCGATACCTACCACGTCGACACCTTGTGGCTTATGAGCGTGCGTCAGATTCTCGCCGGTCTACTCTTTATGGCCGTGGTTGTTACGCGCGACCGCGAGCGCCTGGTTAAGCTCTGGACCACACCCGCCGATCGCAAACAGCTGCTGCTCTTTACCGCCTTTGGCCTGCTGTTCAACCAGTTTTGCTATCTATCGGCCGTGCGCCTGACGAACGCCGGAACCGCGACGGTGCTCCAGTGCCTGCAGCTCGTTATCATCATGGGCTACGCCTGCGTGACCGATCACCGCATGCCGCGTACTCGCGAAGTCATCGGCATTGGCCTGGCTCTGGGCGGAACCTTTTTAATCGCCACCGGCGGCGACCCCACCAGCCTGAATATCTCGCCGCTTGGCCTGATCGCGGGTCTTATGTGTGCGGTCAGCGCCGCGTGTATGGCGGTGATTCCCGCCAAGATCCTGCCCGAATACGGTAGCCCCATCGTCACGGGCTCGGCAATGCTCACGGCGGGCGTGGTCTCATGTGTCTTCGTGCAGCCCTGGGCGCATATGCCGGCGCTCGATGCCGCCGGTATCGAGGCGCTCGCGGTGTTCGTGGTTATCGGCTCGTTTTTTGCTTACATGCTCTATATGCAGGGAGTTAAGGACATCGGCTCGGTGCGCGCGAGCCTCATCGGAACTGTGGAGCCGGTTTCGGCGACCATCACCAGCGCCGTTATGCTGGGCACGGTGTTTTTGCCGACCGACCTTATCGGCTTTGTCATGATCATCGTGATGATGTTCCTTACGGTGTAGCTAGCGCCGCCGCCAAGACGGAAAAGGTGTTGTGCCGCATTTTCGCCAATTGATGTCCGTGTCTGGAGTTTAGCTGTCGATGCTCAAAATGCCATAAACTAGCAACGTTATGGACTTTTTCATTGCGACTCAATTGCGAGGATTTCTTTATGGCTGGTAATCACTTTAAGGGCAGCGATAGCGGCCGTCCTGCAGTTCCGCCGCGTCCGAACGGGGCTGGTAAGGCCGGCACGCCGGGCGGCGCTGGACAGGGCGGTTCCGGTAAGCGCGTGTCCCCGGGCGAGACGGCGATGTTTACCGCTCTGTACGAGCAGTCTCAAAAGGCAAAAAAGACCGGCCGTGCAAAAGGGAATGTCTTTGCGGGCGGTGCAACCTCCGCGTCGCAGCCGAGCGGGGCTCCTTCGGTGCCTGCGAACAACGCAGGTGCTGCCAACGCCGCGAATGCTGCCGGCAACGTTAATGCCGGCAAGGCCGCCAACAATACTCCTTCTGCCGGTGGCGCGGGGCTTACGGGTAACCTTGGCACGATTTACACCGGCGCCTCCGAGACTGGCACGTTCGCCCGCCTGGATGATAGCGGTGCCGAGTTTGCGGGCTCGGGTTCCAAGGAAGATTATTACGATTTTGGCTTGAACTACGGTGGCGACGCTTCGCCGAGTTCGACCTCTGACGGTCTGGTCCGTCATCGCCATCGCAAGGGCGAGCGCAAAAAGCGTCACACCGGCGCCATTATTGCCGTTGTAGTCGCGGTGCTTCTCGTTGCGCTTGGCGCAAGCGGCTTTATGCTGCTTAACTCGGCAAAGACCGTAAAGAGCGAAGCGAAGGAGGCTGTCGAGATCGTCGGTGGCCTTAAGGACAAGGTCACGTCGGGCGATTTTTCGACGCTGCCTGACGACGCGAAGAAGATCGATGAGCTCTGTAACAGCATGAAGGCGGAGACCTCGAGCCCGCTGTGGGCGGCGGCTTCGTTTATCCCGGTGTATGGCAGCGATATCAATGCGGCCCGCACCATGATTGACGCCCTGTCCGATGTCTCGAGCAATGCGCTGGTTCCCATGGCCGATAACCTTTCGCAGGCTACGCCCGGCAAGCTGTTCCAGGACGGCATGATTAACGTGTCCGCGCTGCAGGCGGTCGCCGATTCGCTTTCCAGCAGCTCGAAGGTGTTCAAGAGCGCCAACGAGAAGGTCCAGGGCATTGGCGATACTCATATTTCCCAGGTGACCGAGCTGGTCGATAAGGCCAAGGACGGCTTTGCCACCCTCAACGGCGCGGTTGACGCGGCGGAGAAGGTCGCCCCCGTCCTTCCCCAGATGCTCGGCGCCAACGGCCAGACGCGTCATTACCTTGTGCTCGCGATGAGCAATGTCGAGATCCGCGCCTGCGGCGGTTTCCCCGGTTCTCGCGGCGTGATGTCGGTGACTGACGGTAAGCTCGAACTGGGCGATTTTGTCAAAGTCGACATGATGAAAGAGCCTTTGAGCCCGCTTCCCATCACCGATGAAGAGGCAAACTTGTTCACGACCGGATGGGGCCTGACCGGATTCAACACGCTCGGATACACGATGGGCGACGTTACGATGACGCCTGATTATCCGCGTGCGGCTCAGCTTGCCAGCGATATGCAGAAGGCCATTGTCGGAGATGACATCGACGGCGTATTTGCAGTCGATCCGGTATTTTTGCAGTATATGCTCGGCGTTGTAGGCGGCACACAGCTTCCTGACGGCACCGTCGTTGATGGAAGCAACGCCGCAAAGGTGCTGCTGCACGATATTTATTGGAATTACCCGGTAGAGGAACAGGACGCCATTTTTGCGGCGGTTGCCGGATCAGCTTTTAACAAGATCGTGGACGAACTGGGCTCCAGCGATATTACTAAGATTGCTGCCGCCATCGAAAAGGGCGCTTCCGAGGGTCGCATCCTCATGTATTCGAGAAATGATGACGAGGAAAAGGCCGCGAAGGCTCTTGGAATATCGGGCGCTCTCCAAACCGATACGTCGGAGGCTCCGATTTTGGGCGTCTATGTGAACAACTACAGCTATTCAAAGATGGATTGGTTCCTCGATAAGCGAGTCACCATCGATTCTTCGGTTGAAAATGCCGATGGCTCGACGACGTATCGAGTGACCACCTCGCTCAAAAACACGATGACCCCCCAGGAGAAGGCCGAGATGCCTGGTTATTTCCAGGGCCATAACGGCATTAGCCAGGATATTGATGATGAGGTGCTGAGGCTTTATCTCTATGCTCCTGCGGGAGGCAGCATTTCGGACATTAAGACTTCGGGCTCCGGTTCTATCGAGATGAACGAAGCGACGCACGATGGCTTGAAGGTTGCATGGGGCGGTGTCCACATGCTTCTTGGACAAGACATAAAGGTCGAGTACACGGTCACGACTTCGAAGGACTCTGGGCACAAAGAGCTTAAGGTTCGTACCACGCCAACCGCTCAAACGTTCGAATAGGATAAGTAAGATATGAAGTACTTTGGCACCGACGGCTTTCGCGGTGAGGCCAACGTTGGGCTGACGGTAGAGCACGCTTATAAGATTGGCCGTTTTGTGGGCTGGTATTACGGCGCCAACCGCGAGCGCAAGGCGCGCGTCATCGTGGGCAAGGACACACGTCGCTCGAGTTATATGTTTGAGGCGGCGCTGGTGAGCGGCCTGGTCGCGAGCGGTGCGGACGCCTATATGCTGCACGTGATCCCCACGCCGGGCGTAGCGCATCAGACTGTGGAAGGCTGCTTCGATTGCGGCATCATGATCAGCGCGAGCCACAACCCGTTTTGCGATAACGGCATTAAGCTCGTCAACAGCGACGGCTTTAAGATGGACGAGGACGTGCTGGAGCTCATCGAGGACTACATCGATGGCAAGAGCGAAGTTCCGCTGGCCACGGGCAACCACATCGGTGCCACGGTGGACTACATGCAGGGCCGCAACCGCTACATTGCTTCGCTCATTGCAAGTGCGAACTTTTCGCTGCAGGGCGTCAAGATCGGTATCGACTGCGCCAACGGCTCGGCTTCTTCGGTGGCCAAGCCGGTGTTTGACGCGCTCGGTGCCGACGTGCGCGTGATCAACGCCGCGCCCGATGGCTTTAACATCAACGTCGACTGCGGCTCCACGCATATGGAGCGCCTGCAGCGCCATGTGGTGGAGCAGGGCCTGGACGTGGGTTTTGCCTACGATGGCGATGCCGACCGCTGCCTGGCCGTGGATGAGCGCGGTCGCGTGGTAGACGGCGACCAGATCCTGTACGTGTGCGGCGTGTATCTGAACAAGCACGGTCGCCTTTCGGGCGGTACCGTGGTGCCGACGATTGCCAGCAACTTTGGCCTGGTCAAGTCGCTGGAGCTTGCCGGTCTGAGCGCCGTGACCAGCGGCGTGGGCGACCGTCACGTGTATGCCAAGATGCGCGAGGGCGGCTACAGCCTGGGCGGCGAGCAGACGGGCCATACGATCTTTGGCGATATCGAGCGCACGGGCGACGGCATTATGACTTCGCTGCGCGTGATGGAAGTGATTCGTGCCGAGCGCGAGACGCTCTCGCAGCTCACGGCTCCGTGCAAGCTGCTGCCGCAGGCGCAGGTGGCCGTACACGTGGCGGACAAGGACGCCGCGCTCGAGAACATGGGCGTGCAGAACGCCATCGCCGAGGCCGAGGCTGCGCTGGCAGGCGAGGGCCGCGTGCTCGTGCGCAAGAGCGGAACCGAGTCGGTTATTCGCGTTTTGGCCGAAGCCCCCGACCAAGCCGCCGCCGACGCCGCCATGAAGCGCATCGCCAACGCGCTGGAAGCTCTGTAAGGTAGTCATTGGGGACGTTCTTAAACGACTAGGTGGAAAGGGGACGCTGCGGATTGGTTCCGCGGCGTCCCCTTTGCGTTGGCGTGTCGGTTATGCCTTACAGCTCGTAGAGCGTGGTGAACTTGTCCTGGAGGTAGCCGCAGTAATAGCGGGCATCGAACGCCATGCCGCAGGCGCCCTTGATGAGCTCCGGCGCGTCCTTGGCGCGGCCCCACTGCCAAATGTGCTCGCCCAGCCAGGTGCGGACGGGTGTCAGGTCGCCGCTCGCACAGGCGCCGTTGAGGTCGACACCGTCGCGGCACATGGCAGGCACAAACATGGCGTCGTAGGCGCTGCCCAGCGCATACGTGGGGAAGTAGCCAAACGAGCCGCCGCTCCAGTGCGTATCCTGCAGGCAGCCGTGCGTGTTGTCGGGAACGGGAATGCCCAGGTACTCATCCATGAAGCGATTCCATAGTGCGGGGATATCCTTGGCTGTGGCCTCGCCGGCAAACAGCATGCGCTCAATCTCGTAGCGCACCATAATATGCAGCGGGTAGGTGAGCTCGTCGGCCTCGGTGCGGATCAACGACGGCTGCGCGATGTTCACGGCGCGGTAGAGCGTGTCCTCGTCTACGTCGCCGTAGACCTCGGGCGCGTGGCGGCGCAGCACCTCGAGGAGCGGTCCCATAAAGGCGCGGCTGCGACCCACGGTGTTCTCAAAGAAGCGGCTCTGGCTCTCGTGGATGCCCATGGAGGTGCCGCCCTCAAGACGGGTGCGCGCATAGGCGGGATTGACGCCCAGCTCGTACATGGTGTGCCCCGCCTCGTGGATGATGCTGTAGACGTTGGAGATGCAATCGTCCTCGTAGATGTGTGTCGCGATGCGCGCGTCACCCACGGCAAAGCCCTCGCTAAACGGGTGCTCGGTAAAGGCAAGCGTGGTGTCGTCCAGGTTCAGGCCGACGAGCTTCATCAGGTCGAAGCTCATGGCGCGCTGGGCGGCCTCGGGCACGCGGGCGTGCAAAAAGTCGGCATCGGGCTGCTGGCCGCGCTCGCCGATGGCGTGCACGAGCGGCACGACCGTCGCCTTGACCTCATCGCAAAACGCATCGAAGCTCTTTGCGGAAAGGCCGCGCTCGTACTGGTCGAGCCAAACGTCGTATGGGTCGCGCTGGGGGTCCATGAGCTCGGCCTGATGCTTAAGTTGGGCGGCGATTCTATCCACATAGGGCTCAAAGCTCGCCCAGTCATTGGCCGTCTTGGCCTTGTGCCACACGGCATCGGCCTCGCAGGTGAGCCTGGTCCAGGCCTCGGCCTCCTCGGTGGGGATGACGCTTGCCTCGCGCTGGTCGCGGCCGAGCACACGGATCTCGTCGAGCAGCTGCGGGTCGTCTACGTGTCCGCCTGCAACCGTCTCGCGCGCTAACGAGCGTACGAGCTCAACGGACTTCTCGCTGGTCAGCAGCTTGTGATGCTCGCCGGCAAGCGTGCCCATGGCGTCGGCACGGGCGGTAGCGCCGTTGACAGGAGCGATCGTCGCTCCATCGAACTCGGCAATCTTGAGCAGGTACTCGCGAGTCCACAGCTTGCCCTCGAGTTTGCGGAACTTTTTGACGGCCTTGTCGACTTTAGCGGCCTTGACGCCCTTGGCGGCCTTTGCCACGGCGGCCTTGGCCTTCTTATCGAGTTTCTTTCCCATACCGTATCCTTAATCTCGCAGGCCGAGCGCCGCAGGCGGGTGCGCGGCCAGTTTGCACAGCTACCTGCCTTGTACCCAGCGCGAACAAAACGGAACGCGGCGATGCGCTCGCGAAATGTGTTATCCTATAGCCCAATGCGTTGACGGAGAGGGTTTTGCCCGCCGCGTCGCCGGCAAGAGAGGGAAGGTCATGGGCTGCAAGCCTTCCTGCGGTGGCAAGGGCCAAGCGTTCACTCCCGAGCAGCGACCTCAACGGGCACGCGGCCAGTGGCAGCAAAGTCCCAGTAGGGAAGCCGTGAGCCTCGCGACAAGAGGCACAGAGTGGGCGCGGCGGGCCAGACATCCGCCGGGTCAAACAAGGTGGTACCGCGGAATTCAACCGTCCTTGGGCAATGTACATGCCCGAGGGCGGTTTTTTTGTTACCGAACCGGGCCGCACATCCGCAGCTATCGGGTGCTAGCCGCCCCGGCAAGCGAGATGCGCGAGAGACGAAAGGGAAGACATGAGTCTGATTGATGATCTGGTCAAACTCGAGGAAGAGGCCAAGGAGCTCGTCGCAGGCGCCGACGACGCTGCCAAGCTCGAGGCCGCGCGCGTTGAGCTGCTCGGCCGCAAGGGCCGTATCACCGGCCTGATGCGCATGATGGGCAAGCTCGCTCCCGAGGATCGTCCCATGATGGGCAAACGCGCCAACGAGATGCGCCAGCTGATCGAGGGCATGCTCGACGAGCGCACCACCGAGATGAAGGCCGCCGCCCTCAAGCACGCGCTCGAGCACGAGGCCGTCGACATCACGCTGCCGGGCATCCGTCCGCAGATCGGTCACCAGCACCTGATCAAGCAGATCATCGAGGAGGCCGAGGACATCTTCTGCGGCATCGGCTACACCGTCGAGTCCGGCCCCATGGTCGATACCTCCTACTACAACTTCACCGCGCTCAACGCGCCCATGGATCACCCGAGCCGATCGGCCCGCGACACGTTCTATGTGGTCGACAACAACCCCGGCAGCGTCGCGCATCCCGAGGCTCACGCTCACGGCGAGTCCGACGTGCTGCTGCGCACCCAGACCTCGGGCGTGCAGATCCACACCATGGAGTCGCAGAAGCCGCCCATCTACATGATCTGCCCGGGCACCGTCTACCGTCCCGACACGGCCGACGCCTGCCACCTGCCGCAGTTCAACCAGATTGAGGGCCTGGTCGTCGACGAGGGCATCACCTTTGGCGATCTTAAGGGCACGCTCGACTACTTTGTTAAGTGCATGTTTGGCGAGGATCGCAAGACGCGTTACCGCCCGCACTTCTTCCCCTTCACCGAGCCCAGCTGCGAGGTGGACGTGAGCTGCCACGTGTGCGGCGGCAAGGGCTGCAACTTCTGCAAGCACAGCGGCTGGATCGAGATCCTGGGCTGCGGTATGGTCGACCCCAACGTCCTGATCAACTGCGGCATCGACCCCGAGAAGTACACCGGCTTCGCCTTTGGTATTGGCGCCGAACGCGTCGCGGCACTGCGCTACGACCTGCCCGACCTGCGAACGCTCATGACTGGTGACATGAGGTTCTTGAACCAGTTCTAGAACGCTTTCTTCTTAGTTGCAGTTTCCGGCTCAAAGCCGCATTTATGAAAGGAGACCAGTTAGATGCGCGTTTCTTACGACTGGCTCAAGACCATGATCGATATTCCGGAGGATCCCAAGACCCTTTCGGACGAATATATCCGTACCGGCACCGAAGTCGAGGCGATCGATACCGTGGGCGAGTCCTTCGACCACGTGGTGACTGCCAAAGTGCTCACCAAGACCCCGCACCCCGATAGCGACCACATGTATGTATGCTCGGTCGACGTGGGCGACAAGAACCTCGACGCCGATGGCAACCCCGCCCCGCTGCAGATCGTCTGCGGCGCGCAGAACTTCGAGGCTGGTGACCACATCGTCACGGCCATGATCGGCGCTGTCCTGCCCGGCGACGTCAAGATCAAGAAGAGCAAGCTTCGCGGCGTCGTGTCCATGGGCATGAACTGTTCCGCACGCGAGCTCGGCCTGTGCGGCGACCACTCCGGCATCATGATCCTGCCCGAGGATACGCCCTGCGGCATGCCGTTTGCCGAGTACGTGGGCTCGAGCGACACCGTGCTCGACTGCGAGATCACGCCCAATCGTCCCGACTGCCTGTCCATGATCGGCATGGCCCGCGAGACCGGCGCCATCTTCGATCGAGATTTCCACGTTGAGCTGCCCGCCATCAAGGCCGAGACCGGCCGCGCGACCGACGACGAGCTTTCCGTCGAGATTGCCGACGAGGGCCTGTGCGACCGCTACGTTGCCCGCATCGTGCGCAACGTCAAGGTCGGCCCCTCGCCCGACTGGATGGTCAAGCGCCTCAACGCCCTGGGCGTGCGCCCGCACAACAACATCGTCGACATCACCAACTACGTGATGATGCTCACCGGTCAGCCGCTGCACGCCTTTGACCTGGACACCTTTGCCGAGCGCGATGGCCACCGTCGCGTGGTGGTTCGCGCCGCCCAGCAGGATGAGAAGTTCACGACGCTCGACGGCGAGGAGCGCGTGCTCGACGCCGGCATGGGCCTCATCACCGACGGCGAGCGTCCCGTGGCGCTGGCCGGTGTCATGGGCGGCATGGATTCCGAGATCGAGGACGATACCGTTGACGTGATGGTCGAGAGCGCCTGCTTCAACGCCGGCCGCACCTCGCACACCAGCCGCGACCTTTCGCTGATTTCCGACGCCTCCATTCGCTTTGAGCGCCAGGTCGACGAGACCGGCTGCGTGGACGTCGCCAATGTGACGTGCGCGCTCATCGAGGAGATCGCCGGCGGCGAGGTTGCTCCCGGCTATGTCGACGTTTTCCCTGCGCCCAAGACCATCGACAGCATTAAGCTGCGCCTGGCCCGCGTGCACGCCATCTGCGGTGCCGACATCGAGCCCGACTTTATCGAGCGCTCGCTCACCCGCCTGGGCTGCACCGTCGAGCGCGACGGCGAGGACTTTATGGTCACGCCGCCGAGCTTCCGTCCCGACCTGCCGCGCGAGATCGATCTGATCGAGGAGGTCTTGCGCCTGTGGGGCATGGGCCGCGTGACGGCGACCATTCCGGCTGCCAAGAACCACATCGGCGGTCTGACGCGCGAGCAGAAGCTTACCCGCAAGGTCGGCGAGATCCTGCGCGCCTGTGGCCTCAACGAGACCACGACCTTTGGCTTTGCCGCCCCGGGCGACCTGGAGAAGATCGGCATGTCCACCGAAGGCCGCGGCTGCCCCGTGGTGCTCATGAACCCGTTGGTCGCCGAGCAGACCGAGATGCGCCGCTCGTTGCTGCCGGGTCTGCTGCAGTCTGTGGCCTACAACGAGGCCCACGGCACGCCCAACGTGCACCTGTACGAGGTCGGCAGCCTGTTCCACGGTCGCGAGAACGCCAGCCTGCCCAAGGAGACCAAGTCCGTGGCGGGCGTGCTCTCGGGCCAGTGGAGCGAGCAGTCTTGGAACATGAAGTACCGTAAGCTGCGCTTCTTCTTTGGCAAGGGCATCGTTGAGGAGCTGCTTGCCCAGCTGCGCATCGAGAAGGTTCGCTTCCGTCCCGTCGAGGGCGAGAGCTATGCCTTCCTGCAGCCGGGTCGTGCTGCCGAGGTACTCTCGGGCGGTACCGTGCTGGGCTGGGTTGGCGAGATCCACCCCGAGGCGCGCGAAGCGATGGGCATCGACGAGGTCGTCGTTGCCTTTGAGCTCGACCTGGACAAGCTGATCAAGGGCGCCCGCAACCAGGAGAACTACCGTGAGTTCTCGCAGTACCCGGCCGTTGAGCACGACCTTGCTATCGTGGTCGACAACACTGTGACCTGCGAGGATCTTGAGCGCCGTATTACCAGCGCCGGAGGCAAGCTGCTCGAGGATGTGCGTCTGTTCGACGTCTACCGCGATCCCATCCGCATCGGAGCGGGCAAGAAGTCCATGGCCTTTGCGCTTACGTATCGCTCCGACGACCATACGCTGACCAGCGAAGAGGTCGAGAAGGCGCACCAGAAGATCGTCACCAAGGTGTGCAAGGGCGTAAACGGCGAGGTCCGCGGCTAGGGCTTGCGCTGGGTATAGGCCAGCGGTGGCTGCCGCCGAGTCCTACGTGATTGCTATGCTCGGTATAAGGCACTGCTGAGCCTGCATATATGACACGCGCATTACATAACGGCGTGCTGCTTTGTCGGCAGCGCGCCGTTTTGCTATGATAGCCCGCGGCGTGTTACGAATATGACAATACGTAACACTGACAAGGTGATTCAGGCGGCGTTGCAATTCCGTGCGCCGACAACCGGGAGGCGTACATGCACATTCCAGATAATTATCTGTCCCCGCAGACCGATGCCGTCATGGCAGTGGCGATGGTGCCCGTTTGGGTTCACTGCATCAAGAAGGTGCGCGCCACGCTCGATCGCGAGCACATGGCGTTCCTGGGCATCTGCGCCGCATTCTCCTTCTTGCTCATGATGTTCAACGTGCCGCTGCCCGGCGGTACCACTGGTCACGCCGTTGGTGGCGCGCTCATCGCGCTGCTGCTGGGCCCCGAGGCTGCTGCCATTGCCGTCTCGGTCGCGCTGGCGCTGCAGGCGCTGCTGTTTGGCGACGGCGGCATTCTGTCCTTTGGCGCCAACTGCTTTAACATGGCCTTCGTGCTGCCGTTTGCCGCTGCTATCGTGTTCCGTGCACTCAACAGCCGCTTGCACGACAAGAGCTGGGGCACCTCGGTTTCGGCCATCGTAAGCGGCTGGGTCGGCCTGTGCCTGGCGGCCCTGTGCGCGGCAATCGAGTTTGGTATTCAGCCGATGCTCTTTACCAACGCTTCGGGCGCGCCGCTGTACTGCCCCTTCCCGCTGTCCGTGGCTATTCCGGCCATGTTGATCCCGCATATGCTGGTTGCCGGCGTGATCGAGGGCGTGGCGACGGCCGCCATCTACGGTTTCATTAAGAAGACGGCGCCGAGTGTTATCGTCGGGCCCGAGGCCGTCGATGGACAGCTTGCCGGCGATGGTACTGCCAAGAAGACCTCGCTGGTCCCCACGCTCATTCTGGTCGCCGTGCTTGTCGTGGCTACGCCGCTCGGCTTGCTTGCCACAGGTGACGCATGGGGCGAGTGGGACGCCGAGGGCGCCGCGACCGCCGTTCAGGAGGCTGGTGACGACAGTCTGCAGGCTTCGGTCGGCCTCGATACCCCGACCTTTGCCGACGCTCTGCCTACGGGTGATTACCTGCAGGCCTATTCCGAGGAGCAGGGTCTTGGCTTTGCCGGTCAGGCTGCCATGTATATCCTGTCCGGCGTGATTGGCGTGGCGGTGCTTACCACCGCATTCCGTCTGATCTCGCTGACGGTTAAGGAAAGCGGTGCTCATGGCAATAGCCGAGCTGCCTAGCTGGCTTGCGGTCGAGCAGCGTTACGAGCCCGTGGGGGCTCGGCATCGCGTGATGCAAAAGAATGTCCTGCACCTGGCGAGCCTGCTTGAGCGGGTTCGCCTGGGTGGGGGCGCGCACGAGGGCGGGTCGATGGTCGACCGCGCCCTTTCTTGCGTTTCGGCTCCGGTGCGCCTGGTGGGGATGTTCGTCTGCGTCCTGTGCGTGTGTCTGACACAGAGCCCGCTGTACCTCATGTTGATGGCGGCCATTGCGCTGGTGATCGTTGCCGTGCGCCCCGTACGCGGGCTGCGTGCGACCTTTGTGCCGGCGCTTGGCGCCGCGGGGTTCGCAGTGGTTCTGGCACTGCCTGCCCTGCTGCTGGGCGCTTCCGCTACGGGCGCCATGCTCAAAATTGCGCTTAAGACGTTCATTAACGTGTCGCTCGTGCTGGGCGTTTCGTGGACGCTCACCTGGAGCCGCATGTCGGCGGCGCTCAAGATGTTGCATCTACCCGACGAGGTCATCTTTACGTTTGATATGGCGCTCAAGCACATCGAGGTGCTGGGTCGCACGGCGCACAATCTGTGCGAATCGGTCATGCTGCGCAGCGTCGGTTCCGCGCCTGCGGGTTTTTCGCGCACCGATTCGCTGGCGGGTATCATGGGCATGACGTTTATCAAGGCGATGGAATGCAGCCGCGCGATGGACGAGGCCATGCTGTGCCGCGGTTTTGCGGGTGCGTATCCGGCGCCCGCGCGCGCCGGGTTTGGCTGGCGCGATGCGGTCTATGCGGCCGGCGTGGCGCTGCTGGCGGTGTTGTGCGCCGTGCTGTAGGCGCTGCTGGTTCCGGCTGGGGATGCAAATAGGGAAGGGCGACGTTTTGACGATCGATATGAATAGTGCGGCGGGCACGAACGGTGCGGGCGGCGCCGAGGTCGCGCCGCTCATCGAGCTGCGCGACGTGGTGTTCTCCTATGCGGGCCATACGGTGGTCGATGGCGTTTCGCTGCAGGTGGACCGTGGGGAGCTTGTTGCCCTGCTCGGTCCCAACGGCTGCGGTAAGACGACGATCATGCGCCTTATCAACGGCCTTGAACTTGTGGACGCGGGCACGTATCTGTTTGACGGGCATGCGGTCGATGCGGCATATCTCAAGGATTCCGCGGTTGCCCAGCGGTTCCATCAGCGCGTGGGCTTTGTGTTCCAGAATGCCGATGCGCAGCTCTTTTGCGCCACGGTCGGTGAGGAGGTCGCGTTTGGCCCCGCCCAGATGGGGCTGCCGGCAGACGAGCTCGAGCGCCGCGTGAGCGATGCCATGGAGCTGTTCCAGGTTGCCGACCTTGCCGACGCCTCGCCCTATCAGCTTTCGGGCGGGCAAAAGAAGCGTGTGGCGCTGGCTGCCGTCGTGTCGATGAACCCCGATATTCTGGTGCTCGACGAGCCTACCAACGGACTTGACGAGGAATCTTGCGACATCGTGGTCAACTTTCTACTGGCCTATGTTGCTGCCGGTAAGACGGTCTTGATGAGCACGCACCATCAGGATTTGGTACGACGCCTGGGAGCCCGCGCCATCTATATCGACCGATATCACCACGTGGTCGAGGCACCCGTGGCATCGTATGGAACCGAGAGCGGCGCTGCGGAATAGTTGCTGCGTAGAGCGTGCGTAGCCGCCCGCGTGGCTTTGCCGTGATGGTATAGTTATCCAGGTTTTTATGGGGGTGGCTATGCCAAGCTGGAACATTCATATCGCTCAAACGGAGCGTTTGCTGGAGCGCACCGGTGCGCTTGCCAATAGCGTGCGCGACCGCAATGCCTTTTTGTTTGGCTGCGTGGTTCCGGATATTTTCGTGGGCTATATGGTCCCTGGCATCGCCGATCCCATCCCGTACCGCATCACGCATTTTGCCAAGCCTGAGCCTATCCCTAAGCCGCGTGAGCATGAGTTTTGGGACACCTATGTGGCGCCGCTGCTCAAAGGGGCGCTTGTTGGTGCGCCAGCTGCCGCGACCTCGATTGCCGAGGAGCGCGAACGACTCAATCGGGTGCATTATCCCCAACGCTACAAGGACGCCGAGCCGGTTGCCGGTCCCGGTGCTAGCGAGCTTTCGCTCGCGCCCGAGGACGTGGCGCAGTCGCTGCTCGATCTGACGCTGGGCGTTTGGTCTCACCTTGTGGCCGATACCGTGTGGAATACTCGCGTGAACCAGTACCTGGAGGCGCACGGCGGCAGGCCGTGCGAGGAATTCCGCATTAAAAAGCAAGGCGACTTTGACTGGTTTGGTAAGACGCTCAGCATTGTTTCGATTCCGCGTGCGACCGATCGCCTGTATACCGCTGCGACGCGTTTTGGGCAGTATCCCATCCATAAAGAGTATGTGCTCAAGACCATCGGCGTCATGCACGAGATTGTACGCGAAAACCCCGGCGAGTCCGATCATCCGCCGTATCGCCTGCTAACCGAGGAGTTTTTCGATACAACGTTTACCGAGGTCATCGAGCTAACCGAGGCGGGATTTGCGGCTCGCGTCGAATCGTCCGATATGCCTGCGCTTCCCCTGATTGCTAGCTGCTAGCTGGCCAGCTTAACGGTGAACAGTTCATCCCAATTGACCAACAGCTCCCGTCGCAGGGCATCTTCGGCGGTGCGTTCCTGACTGGTCTTTGGGATGTAGGGGAGCCCCGCCTTTTTATGGATGAGCTCGGCTATGTGGTCGAAGCTCTTCTTCTCCTTGATCTGGTCATAGGTAATTTGGATGATGTCGTAGCCCATGCTTGTGAGTGCGGTGGCGCGCTCGGCATCGGAGAGGCTTGCGGCTTCGCTGTCATGGGCGGAGCGGCCTTGGCATTCCAAGATGACGCCCATGCTGTCGGTGGCGCTTTCGATGAGGATATCGGCGTAGCAGCAGGTTTTGTCATACAGCGAACGTGCGGCTTCACTGAGCGGGATGCGCGCGTTGTTGGCGATCTCGATGCCCTGGCCGCCCTCGTCGCGGGGGAGCGAGATGAGCATGGACGTCTGAACTTCGAAGGGCGAGGCGGTCTGCCCCGTCATGTGCTCGGCCGCCCAGCGCAGTTGTTTGACGCCGCGCAGGCCTGCGGCTTGCTTGGCGAACGCGGCGATATCCGTTGCGGTAAGAAGCGGCGTGCGCTTCCACAAGTTGGTGCCATTGCCCTTGGTGTCGTTAACTCGCTCCCAGCCGCAGTTGGATGGAATGAGCTTAAGCGAAATAGCTTCATCGAGTTGTTGTTGCGTTCGCTCGCAGGGCTTAAACACTGCAAAGGAGCCGCACATCTCGTAGCACACCATGAGTAACTGGTTGCGTGAGACCTGCGTGGCAAGGCTGAGCAGCGTAAACTCCGGTGAAGTGACATCAAACCCATGCTCAGTCTGCCTAAACGACCCAGGAGGCGGCTCTTGGGTTAGCAGACGGCTATGAAATAGCTTTCCGTTCGCGCGCTGTTTCCTTTCGCTCACGAATCTCCAAACTGGTGTGCCGAGCAAGTCTTTAAATACCGGTTGTTTTGAGTAATGCACCAAGCGATGGTCATGGTCGGGCGGCAGGATTGCCGGATAGAGTCCCAGTATCTGGGGCGGGATGCGATAGTACTGAAAAGCCGTGGGTCCGCAGGCAAGAAATGACATAGCGATCCGATCGTTTGAGCGTTGTTTGGGCTAGAAAAGCTATCCGTTTCGGAAGTGCGGTGAAAACGACAAAAAGGTCAGGCACAAGCGGTATTTAAGCCAACTTTATCAGGGGTTTTGTTGAAATAAAAGGACTTGTGCTCGGGGGTAAGCAATTTTTCCCCGCACTTCCGAAAACGCGGTTGATCTGGTTCTTGCTAAAACGATTTAGCAGCGTCGGTTAAGGTGTGGGTTTGCCACCGGGCGAACACTTTTAGCGCTTGGGGCTTTATTTTTTGGGCCTCGGAGGGCGGATTTCGCGCTTTTGGTAATGAAATGGGTGCGTGCCATGCCGTGCGGTAGGCATCGGTGCACAGAAAAAGGGCCCGGAAGGCAATGCCTTCCGGGCCCTTTGCAATGCAAATCTGCTTGCAAGTGCGATTTAGCGCACCTGAGCGACGTAAGCGACGTTGGTCGAGGAGACCTTGTCCTCGAGCTGGACGCTCATGCGGGGATCGCCGGCGGTAGCGACGGTCAGGTCGCCGGTCTTGACGTAGCCGAGCTCCTTAGCGGTCTCAATCGCCTTGACGATCGTGCCGTTGACGGTGCCCTGGGTAATCTCGGCCTGGTGCGGGATAACGCCCCAGTACATGATCATCTGCTGGACGGCCCACTCGTGGCGGGAGAACGCGCAGATCGGCATGTTGGGACGGAAGTGCGAGATCAGGCGGGCAGTACGACCAGTGGTCGTCGGCACGGTGATGCACTTGGCGCCAACGGTGGTGGCCATGTTCACAGCGGACATACCCACAACGTTGTTGACGACGCGGGTGCCGTGAGCGTCAGCCGGAACCTCGAGCGGAGCGTGAGCCGGGAGGTACTTCTCGGTCTCGAGAGCAATGCTGGCCTGCATCTTAACGGCCTCGACCGGGTACTTACCGGCAGCGGACTCGCCGGAAAGCATAACGGCGTCGGTGCCGTCGTAGATGGCGTTAGCGACGTCGGCAACCTCGGCGCGCGTCGGGCGCGGGTTCTGCTGCATGGAGTCGAGCATCTGCGTAGCGGTGATAACGGGCTTGTAGGCCGCGTTGCACTTAGCGATGATCTCCTTCTGGATGTGCGGAACGAGCTCGGGCTTGATCTCGATGCCCAGGTCGCCACGGGCGACCATGATGCCGTCGGAAGCCTCGAGAATCTCGTCGAAGTTCTCGACGCCCAGGGCGCACTCGATCTTCGGGAAGATCGTCACGTGCTCGCCACCGTTCTCGCGGCAAAGCTTGCGGATGCCGCGGACGGACTCGCCGTCACGGATGAAGGAAGCGGCGATGTAGTCGATGTTCTCGGTCAGGCCAAAGAGGATGTCCTGACGATCGCGCTCGGTGATGGCGGGCAGAGAGATGTTGACGTTGGGCATGTTGACGCCCTTGCGCTCGCCGATCAGGCCGTCGTTCTTGACGACGCAGGTCATGTCCTGGCCGTCGACGGACTCGACCTCGAGGGCAACCAGGCCGTCATCGATCAGGATGAGGGAGCCCTTCTCGACCTCGGAGGGCAGAGCCAGGTAGTCGAGGGAGATGTGCTCAGAGGTGCCGTGGAAATCCTCGGACGTGGGCTGAGCGGTGACGACGATCTTGTCGCCGGTCTTTACGGCAACCTTCTTGCCGTCGACCAGAAGGCCGGTGCGGACCTCGGGGCCCTTGGTGTCGAGCAGGATGCCGACGGGCAGACCGAGCTCCTTGGAAATACGACGGACGCGCTCGATGCGACCGTGGTGCTCGTCGTAGGATCCGTGCGAGAAGTTAAAACGGGCGACGTTCATGCCCGCCTTGATCATCTCGCGGATGGTCTCGTCGCTATCGCAGGCGGGACCCATGGTGCATACAATCTTGGTGCGCTTGTACATTCAGACCTCCATCTGACATCGTCTTGCGCTGATAGATAAACCATAAGAAATAAAACTGAGATGATTATAACGAAATGCCGACCGAATACCCCAAAAAATCGACCGTATGCCGAATTAGAAGTTCATTTTTTGCGAAAAAACGGTATATGCAAAAACTTTACCAACCGTTCTAACCGCTGCTATCTGGGCGATATTTCAGTTTGATGATGCACCGAAGAAAAAACGTTTTATCAATGTCGAACATCATACGGTCTGCATCGTTGCACTCGAGCCGTGTTTCCAATTGGAATGTTTTGGCTAGACGCGCCGCTTTGGGGTACCATAGCTCCACTATCAACTGCCGCTCAGCACGGCAGCCTTGATGAGCCCTTGCCCTTCTCCTGGGAATTATGATCGGGCATCAATCTGCTGAGTGGCCCGAATCCCAGGAGGGGACTCTATATGCAAAAGGAATACCTGTCCGCCGCGGCGGAGGTACTCAGCGACCAAGGTGTCGATGAGAACCTCGGCCTGAGCAACGACGAGGCGTCGTCGCGCCTCGCCAAGACAGGCCCTAACAAGCTCGAGGAAGCCGAGAAGACGCCGTTGTGGAAGCGCTTCTTTGAGCAGATGGCCGATCCCATGGTCATCATGCTGATCGTTGCCGCCGTCATCAGTGCACTCACGGGCATGGTCAAGGGCGAGGCGGACTTTGCCGACGTCGCCATCATCATGTTCGTCGTTATCGTCAACTCGGTGCTGGGCGTGGTCCAGGAGGCTAAAAGCGAGGAGGCTCTCGAGGCCCTGCAGGAGATGAGCGCGGCGCAGTCCAAGGTGCTGCGCGACGGCAAGCTCGTGCACCTGCCGAGCGCCGAGCTCGTGCCTGGTGACGTGATCATGCTCGAGGCGGGCGACTCCGTCCCGGCCGACTGCCGCGTGCTCGAGAGCGCCACGATGAAGATCGAAGAGGCTGCACTCACCGGCGAGTCCGTGCCTGTCGAGAAGCATGCCAACGTGATCGAGCTCGCCACCGGCACCGATGACGTGCCGCTCGGCGACCGCAAGAACATGTGCTACATGGGCTCCACCGTGGTGTACGGCCGTGGCCGCGCCGTCGTAGTCGGTACCGGCATGGATACCGAGATGGGCAAGATCGCCGGTGCCCTGGCTGAGGCCAAGGAAGAGCTCACGCCGCTGCAGGTGAAGCTTGCCGAGCTCAGCCGCATCCTCACCATCATGGTTATCGTCATCTGCGTCGTTATCTTTGGTGTCGATATCATCCGCCACGGCGTGGGCAACGTTCTTACCGACCCGACCGCCCTGCTCGACACCTTTATGGTCGCTGTCTCGCTTGCCGTCGCCGCCATCCCCGAGGGCCTGGTTGCCGTCGTGACCATCGTGCTGTCGCTTGGCGTGACCAAGATGGCCAAGCGCCAGGCAATCATCCGCAAGCTCTCTGCCGTCGAGACCCTTGGCTGCACGCAGACCATCTGCTCCGACAAGACCGGTACCCTCACCCAGAACAAGATGACCGTCGTCAAGCACGAACTCGCCGCGCCTAAGGAGAAGTTCCTGGCCGGTATGGCGCTGTGCTCCGATGCCCAGTGGGACGAGGACTTGGGCGAGGCCGTGGGTGAGCCGACTGAGTGCGCGCTCGTCAACGACGCCGGCAAGGCGGGCCTCACTGGCCTGACTGCCGAGCACCCGCGCGTGGGCGAGGCCCCGTTCGACTCGGGCCGCAAGATGATGTCCGTGGTTGTCGAGACCCTGGACGGCGAGTATGAGCAGTACACCAAGGGCGCGCCCGACGTGGTGATCGGCCTGTGCACCCATATCTACGAGGGCGATAAGGTTGTCCCCCTGACCGAAGAGCGTCGCGCCGAGCTCGTGGCCGCCAACAAGGCTATGGCCGACGAGGCCCTGCGCGTACTGGCGCTGGCAAGCCGCACCTACACCGAGGTCCCGGCCGACTGCAGCCCCACTGCGCTCGAGCACGACCTGGTCTTCTGCGGCCTGTCCGGCATGATTGACCCGGTCCGACCCGAGGTCGCCGACGCCATCCGCGAGGCGCACGACGCCGGTATCCGCACCGTCATGATCACGGGCGACCACATCGACACCGCCGTGGCCATCGCCAAGCAGCTGGGAATCGTCACTGACCGCAGCCATGCTATCACCGGTGCCGACCTCGATCGCATGAGCGACGAGGAGCTCGACGCGCACATCGAGGATTA
Organism: uncultured Collinsella sp.; assembly: GCA_958427035.1. Lineage (GTDB taxonomy): Bacteria > Actinomycetota > Coriobacteriia > Coriobacteriales > Coriobacteriaceae > Collinsella. The sequence goes on from CAUAAR010000023.1 coordinate 35,569, forward strand.
CGGCGTGTACGCCCGCGTCCAGCCCGAGCATAAGACCCGCATCGTCGAGGCTTGGAAGTCGCGCGACCAGATCGTGGCCATGACGGGCGACGGCGTCAACGACGCCCCGTCCATCAAGCGTGCCGACATCGGCGTTGGCATGGGCATCACCGGTACCGATGTCACCAAGAACGTTGCCGACATGGTGCTTGCCGACGACAACTTCGCCACTATCATCGGTGCCTGCGAAGAGGGTCGCCGCATCTACGACAACATCCGCAAGGTCATCCAGTTCCTGCTTTCGGCCAACCTTGCCGAGGTGTTCTCGGTGTTTATCGCCACGCTCATCGGCTTTACCATCTTCCAGCCGGTGCAGCTGCTGTGGGTGAACCTGGTCACCGACTGCTTCCCCGCGCTCGCGCTGGGCATGGAGGATGCCGAGGGCGACATCATGAAGCGCAAGCCGCGCAACGCCAAGGACGGTGTCTTTGCCGGCAATATGGGCCTGGACTGCGTGGTCCAGGGTCTGATCATCACCGTGCTGGTGCTGGCGAGCTTCTTTGTGGGCGTGTACTTTGACATGGGCTACATCCACATCGCCGATATGATCGCCGGCAATGCCGACGAGGAAGGCGTGATGATGGCGTTCATCACGCTCAACATGGTCGAGATTTTCCACTGCTTCAATATGCGCAGCCGTCGTGCGTCGCTGTTCACCATGAAGAAGCAGAACAAGTGGCTGTGGGCTTCCGCCGCGCTGGCACTGGTGCTGACGGTGATCGTGACCGTGCAGCCGACGCTTGCCGAGATGTTCTTTGGCCCTGTGACGCTTGAGCTCAAGGGCGTTCTTGCCGCGCTGGGTCTGGCCTTCCTGATCATCCCACTGATGGAGATCTACAAGGCGATCATGCGCGCGGTCGAGAAGGAGTAACGTTCTCGTCCGGGCTCGCCCCACGCCCTTTCTCCCTCACTGGTCCTCGCGCTTCGCGCTGCGGGATCGTTCGGGAGAAAGGGCTTCCGGGGCGGGCCCTGCGGTATCCTTGCTGGCTTTTCTCCCGCGCGGATGATAAAGGGCTGAGGGAAAGTTTGTGAGCCGATCGAGCGTTTGCTCGACCGGCTCTTTTTGATTCAAGACTTTAGTCCGCTGGCCGCGCAGCGGCCAGCTTTAAACCACCCGCTAC
>CAUAAR010000024.1:0-34515 GCA_958427035.1 uncultured Collinsella sp.
GATTCTAGGCGATGGCCCTCCCTTGCTTCTTACACCACGACTCTGCGCGCTACCCGGTTGAGGGTCTAAGGGGAAAATGCGTCCCAGAATCGACGCTTGAAATGGGATGCAGTTTCCCGATGAGGCACTCGACGGAAGATACATCCCAGAAATGGCCTTTGAGCTGGGATAAGATTTCCGCGGCATCTCGGATTCTCAAAAATGAGACACGCCGTTGGCGAAAATGAGACACGTGATATCGGGCATCGGATGTATCATTTGCAAAAATGAGTCAACTCCACTCGAATAAAGCGAGGTCCCTCATGTACGTTCCACACCCCCGTATCCGTAGGCTGTCGAAAATCCAGCTTGTTGGGACGGCGGCGCTTGCTGCGTTGATCGCCACGAGCGTCGCCTGCTTCACGGCCACGCCCCAGGTTGCCCAGGCGGCAGACGCGCCCGCAATCACCGATATGACCGAGCAGGATTATCAAGCCCTGGGTCTGGGCACGAGCGAGGACATTCCGGCCGATACCGTGGCCCCTATTCCACTGATACCCCCACGACGTTTGCTACGCGCAGCGAGGTCTATATGGCAGCTAACGGTAGCCATGGCAATCGCTACACTCTGCGCGACAAGCTCGAGAACGTCGAGCGCGGTGACATTGGCGGCAGCAGCAAACTCACCGATGGCTATGGAAGTGTGTGGGGCGCCGCAAAGTTCTGGCAAAACGTCAACAACTTCGATACGAACAGCGATCTCTACAAGCATAGCGACTACGGTGGCGGCACCTGGTCGTACCTAAGCAACAATGAGTCCTCAACAGTACTCGCCAACGACAACAACGGTTTCTCGGGCATTCACGCCACGAGTGTTGAGTTCTGCAGCGACGCCAGCACGGGCAAAAAGAGCCGCGTTGCCGAGCTCCGTGCCTACGGCGACAGTTCCTCCACGACGATTGACGGCAAGTCATACGCCGGAAAGGTTGAGCTGGTCCTCTACTCGTTTAGCAACGGGCGTACGCGCACTCTCGACACACACCTGCCGGTGACGGTCAACACTAATATGATGTACGAAGGCCGTTTTAAGTACCTGGATGCCGGTTACCTGCAAGAGCACGACGCCGTCTTTGATGTCGAGGCGGGCGATGTCGATGGCGACGGCGTCGACGAGCTTTTTGTCTACGCGGGCTGCTATGTCGACGAGAACGGCGTGCGCAAGGCTGTAGTCGACATGTATGACTTGGAGGGCGGCAACTGGAAGCAAAGCGTCGTCAAGATCGATGCCGGTAACGCCGCGGACTACACCACGCACAACAAGGGCGGGAACGACTCCTGGACGCAGCTTCAGTCAGCTCCTGTCGTTTCGCTAGCGGCCGGCGACCTCGATCGCGATTTTTGCGATGACCTCGCCATCGTGGTCTCGGCACCCTACGGCAAGAAGAATATTGATAAGTCGACGCATTGCGAGCTGTTTTCGTGGGATGCATCCAAGGGTGCGCTCGTCCATGTCGATGCTCTGGGCGACGCGGGCGCAATCTCCCTCTCCGCGAACGGCAAGACCATGGTCGCTGCGAATGCGACGTTCGGCACGTTTGCCGCCTACGATGAAGAAGGAAAGAAGACGGGTGAAACCGTCACGGGCCTTATTCTTGCGGGCTATGACTGGTAACGCAGCGCTTTTGATTACGGCGCTTCTGACGGCAGCAAGGGGCTGTACGGCGCGCTGTACCGCTACGCGTATTTTGACTCGGAGTCTGGCGAGTTCAAGCTTTCCGATTGTAAGGAATGCAGAGACGGGCTCCTCGCCTCCTATGGGCTGATGCATGTGCCCAACAGCGCATGGAAGGATAGCGCTCAGGATAAGCGCTATCCGTGCACCTTGGCGCCTATTGCCCTTGCCACTGCCAACCTTGACGGCCTGTCCGAGCAGCTGGCGGTCGACGAGGTGCTCGTGGGCGGCGATGTGTTCCGCGACTTTGCCTGCAACACGGCACAGAGCGGGGCTCAGGGCTTGGGGTCCATGGTCGGAACCATGAGCATGAGCGGTCAGCAATACAACAGCAGCAACAAACATGACCACAAGGGTATAGAGCAGGTGTGGATCAGCGACGTCAAGGCGGGCAGCGTCTCGGGTTCGGACCGCTATAACGAGAGCTTTATCGCCGTGGTGGGCAAGCACCGCGACGAGGACCTGCGCAAGAACGATGACTACTATTGGATGACCGCCTCGCATTTTTCGCTCGACGAGAACGGAAAGGTGCGCCGCGGCGAGGAGCAGGTGATTAGCGAGAGCAACCGTCGCGGCACTACCTACGGCACATTTATCTCGCTCGCGCTGCCCGATGTCGACAACGACAGCGTCAAGATCACGTACAAGGACCGCTACAAGGTCTATACCAACCCGCGCGTGCTTGCCGTGCTGCAGGATGCGCCCTATGTTGAGGATCTGGAGCAGGCATACGGCTATCTGGTGTTGGGCGGCACGTCATACGGAGAGGAAAAGGGCACGGGGACATCCCAGGGCTATACCATTGGCGCCGAGTTGGGCGTTGCCGTCGAGGTGCAGACCGGTCCGCCCCTGGTCGCGATGAATGCTTCAGTCGATTTTGCCGCCGAGGGATGCTATGACTACCGGAGCGAGCGCACGGTCAGCGCAAGCGTAAGCTATGAGTCGCATGCCGGCGAGGGTGACAAGGCCGTGCTCTACACGATTCCGATGGTCTATTACGAGTATGAGATCGAAAATGAGGAAACTGGTGGCAAGGGCGTGATGGCGGCGCCCGTGTCGCTCGGCGCGCAGACCTCGGTCGTTAATGTCGAGGCCTATGACCGCATTGCCAAACAGCACAATATGACGCCGCTCAGCTACTTTTTGACCAACCGGTCGGGAGAACCCGGAACCTATCAAACGACGCTCAACGGCGAGACTCCCGTTGGGGATTCCTTTGGCCTGGGCAAGCCTGGCGTAACGCGCGCCTACACGCACGATGGGTTTAACGGCGCCGCCGCGCAGTCGGGGGCGAGCATTGAGCAGACCATCGAAGTCGAGGAGGGCAAGGAGCAGGAGCTCGAGCTCGGCTTGACGCTGAACGGCAGCGTTGTCATGGGCGCGAAGCTCGCAAAGCACGAGTTGTTTGGCGGCCTGTGCTTTGGTGCCAACGCCGGCTTTACGACGGGTAACTCCTCGAGTGAATCGACCGAATACGGCGGCACCGTCGACAACCTGCCCGAGGCCGCGCAGGGCAAGTACGGTTTTGTGTGGCGTCTGGGCGTCAACGCGGTGGATGTCGACAAGTTCGAGGCAGACTCGGGCGACAAGCTCGGCACCAAGGACACCGACCAGTTCTGGATCGTGGGCTATGACGTTAAGGACGTCGAGATGCCCGACGCGCCGGCCGTGACGGGCTTTACGGCAAACGCCGTCGATTCGACCAGCGTTACGTTTAGCTGGGACGATGTACTCGCAAACAAGAGTGGCTTTAGCTACGGCGTGGGCATGCTGCAGAGCAATGCGGCGGATGCGGTCGTCAATAGCTGGAAGATTGCCGACAACACGCAGACCTCGCTCAAGTGGGATGGGCTGCAGCCCAATACGGAGTATCGATTCGCCATCGCCGCCGTTAAGAATGGATCCACGACCGAAACAGGTATTCGCTCGGCAATCATCACGGTCAAGACCATGCCCGATGGCATGACGATGACCGTGAGCGGACCTGCGGCGGATGCTGCGGAGGGGTCGGATCTTGGATACGACTCTTCGGTTGAGCGCGCGGCGGGAAGCCACCTGACGCTCTCGGCGATTGGCCATGTGAAGCAACTCGGTGCCGACGATAGCGAAACAGGGCTGGCACCGACCTATATGTGGTACCGCAAGGGCCGCGGCGAGACAGAGTTTAAGCTCGTGGGTGCCGATGGCAACCTCGCGGCTGGAACGGCCTCAAAGCTCGAGATTGACCTGACCGCAGACGATGACGGTGCGCAGTATTACTGCCACGTGGGATACAACGACGTGGGCCTCGACACCGGCACGACGCTCGTGAATATCGAGGCCGAGGAGACGGCGCCCACAACGGTGAACGCCACCCCGATCCGCACGCGCCGCCTGTTCTCACAGGCAAGTGCGGGCGCCAAGAAGTTTCTGGACCATACGCTGGTAAACACCGCCGGCCCAACCGATTCCGAAGGCTCAAAGGACCCCGAGACTCCTGAGACCCCGACGAACCCGGACAAGCCCAAGTCCGACAACGGAGCTAAGACCGACACCAAGGTCAAGACTACGACCACAGCGAAGAACCTCGCAAACACCGGCGACCAAACATTCGCCCTAGTCGCCACCGCAGCAGCAGCGGGAGCAACGCTCGTAGTGATAGCCCTCATCATGCTGATCAAGCGCCGCAAGACCCACTAGTAGCCAGTCGAACATATCGACAACCCAAAAACCCGGGTAGCCAAAAAACAGGCCACCCGGGTTTTCTGTTGAGTGGAGACTCCGCAAGCGGAAACTGCATCCCACAATTAGCGCCCGGAACGGGACACATTTTCCGTCAAGCCCTCATCCGGAAAATCCATCCCAGTTTGAGCGCCCAGACCGGGACGCACTTTCCCAAAGGGTCCTCAACGGGAAACTGCGTCCCATAATTAGGCCGAGAAATGGGATGAACTTTCCCAACGAGCCTCAACCGGAAAATACATCCCGGAATCCAGCTGAATAGTGGGACACACTTTCCCAATCGGGTCCCAAGCGGAAACTGCATCCCACTCCGGACGTGAATTCTGGGACACGGTTTCCTGATGCAAAAAAGGCCACAAGACGTGGCCTTCGACTTATATATGTTCAGCGGATACCCCTATGACAAGCCGCGCTCCAACAACAGGGCGTCTGTCCGGGCGGAGGCATATAAGGTTCATCGCGAGTTCCGCACGCAAAGGAGGCCACTTAATGTGGCCTCCTTTGCGTGCGCAGGACTGTCCGAGCAGGGAACCTTATATGCCTCCGCCCGGACAGACGTTTCAGTTATGAACTCGCCGCTAGTCGTTACTTAATCTTGGTCGTACCCGGCGCCAGGTTGGGGTCGGTCTCGTTGGCCTCGGTCTGGAAGTGCTCGGTGTACACGTTCTTGCCGTCGCGGAACATCTCGTAGTACTGCATCTTGGCGTAATCCTCGCGCGCCTTGGTTGCGGCTGCTGCGGCGGCGTCGTCACCGGTGACGTTGGAGGAAAGCGCCCAGCGCAGGCTGGCGTCCTCGTAGCCCACCGAGTTAATAGCGGGCAGCGACTCGCGCAGCGTCATATGCGCCTTCTGGTAGTCGGTCAGCGGTGCGCCGATCAGCTGCATCAGCTGCGTGGACAGGTAGTTGGTGGACAGGTCGTCGACCTCGCTTGTCTGGTCGCAGCCGGCAACGTCGTAGTTGGCCCAGATGATGTAGTCGGTCTGCCACAGACGTTCCTGGTGCGTGGCGTCGTCCTCGCCGGTAAACCACTTATCGTTGAACTTGGACGGGAAGAACGGCTGGTGGTCGCCCCAGAACACCACGACCACCTTACGGTCGAGCTTGCTCAGGGCGTTGAGGAAGTAGCGAAGCGCCTGGTCGGACTGCTCGATGCACGAGACATACTCGTCGACATCGGAGAGCGTGCCGTCCTCGACGGTCTTGGCGTCCAGATCGGTCGTGTCGATGTTCAGATGCATCTGCTTGTCGACCGGAAGCAGGCCCGTGTCGTAGCCCGAGTGGTTCTGCATGGTCACGTCGAAGATAAACTGAGGATCGGCGTTCTGGTCGAGCAGCTCAAGAATCTTGTCGTAGGTCGCCTGGTCGGTCACCATACCGCGCAGGGTGTCGGCTCCCTGGAAGTCGTTGATGGACAGGAACTGGTCAAAGCCAAAGTCCTTGTACACGTTCTCGCGGTTCCAGTTGGTCGCGTGGTTGGGGTGCATGGCCGTGGTGGAATAGCCGAGCGATTTGAACTGCTCTGCCAGGTTCCCGGTCGTTTCCATGTTGTAGATGGTGTAGGGGTACACGCCCGAGCCCAGGTTGGCCATGGAGTTGCCGGTCATAAACTCAAACTCGGTATTGGCGGTGCCGCCACCGTAGGCGCTCACATAGAGCTTACCGCGGCTGAGGCAGTTGGACAGGCTCTTAAAGTACTGCGGACCCTCGTAGCCGGCGCGCATGTTCTGGTAGATCGACAGATCCGAGAAGGTCTCGTTCATGATGGCGATGACCGTGGGCTTCTCGCTATCGAACTGCTCCTTTGCGGCGGTGCGCTCGTCACTCTTGGCAGCGTCGGACTTGTCGTAGGCCTTGGCGTACTTTTTGAGCGTGGCCTTGGCATCGTCGACGGAGTAGTCGGCGGGTTTGGGCGGCTTGATGGACTGCGCTGCGCTAATGAAAGCGGGCAGGTAGCCCTCGCGCCAGTAGCTCTCGAGCGGGCGCCAGGTGTAGACGGTGATGCCGAGGGTGTTGTAGTAGTCGATGAGCGTGACGTGTGCGGTCACACCGCCCAGGCACAGCACGGCGACGAGCAGGTTGGTGAGCAGCATGCGCTTGGCGTTGGCGGCGCCCTTCTGACGGTGCGGTGCCACCAGGCCGGCGTACTCGCACAGCAGCATGGCGATGGCGGTAAAGCCCATGGACAGCACGCAGAACAGTGAGATCGAGAAGGTGTAGCCGGTGCCGGCGACCGCGGCGGCGGTGGAGATGGCCGAAAGGTCGCCCGGCTGGATGGGCATGGATTTAAACGTGATGACGAAGAACTCGGCAATGCCCAGGATAAAGAGGGCAAAGGCCAGGACCGCGGGAGCTGCGCCGTGGCGCTGGAACAGGAAGAACAGGCCGACCATGAGCGTGGTGATGATGGCCCACTCGAGCAGGATGCACAGGGGGTAGACCCAGGTAAAGTCGTGGTTGGACGATACCTCCATGCCCAGCAGCGCAAAGACGCCGGCGAGCAGCAGGCACAGGACGGCGGCGACGAGCGGTTTGCCCACAAAGGCGCCGCGCAGGCGGGCGAGTTTGCCGGTGGGGGCGGGGGCGTCGGGCCCGGCGAACGCAAAGACGCGCGGGGCGATGCGGTCGCGGGCGATGCTGGCCCAAGCGCAGCCGGTGAGGATGGCGTTGGTCAGGATGAGCATCACAAAGGCGAGCGGCTCGTTTTGCGCGACGAGGCCAGTAGCGCCCCAGACAGTCAAAAAGAGCTGGAACAGGCCGAAGGCGACGCTCCAGGCGAAGGCGCCCTTGGCAACGGTGCCCGACTGAGCGCGAATGGCCTTGGCTTCGCGCAAAACAAGGTAGACGGTCGCCGCAAGACCGACGAGCGAGATGGCGGCAGCGAACATGCTGAGACTCCTCACAAACTTAAAACCTACGAAAGCGGGGGTTTACCCGATTGTTACCTAAATATGCGCTGCATTTGCGGGCTGCGCACAACAACCAGCCATATTAACGCGCATGTGCGGCGGTGTGGCGCAATGTAGCGGCGGCCTGCGCGATAATGGACGGGAATTACACGGAAACGTAAAGGCTTCTTAAAGAATTGGCGAGGATAGAGCTATGGGCGAGCAGGTTTGCAAGGCGGACATGGGCGGCGGCGGAGCTGCGGGCGTGGATGCGAACGGTTATCCGGTCGGGACTACGGGCAATGCGGTGCTGGACACGTTGGAGCACCGTTCCTCCACGCGCGCCTTCGCGCGTGATGACGACGACCGTCCCGTGGCGGTGACCGACGAGCAGCGTGCAGCGATTCTGCACGCGGCGAGCCGTGCGCCGTCGGCAGGCGCCATGATGATGTATTCCATCGTGAGCATTCGCGAGCAGGCCACGCTTGACCGCTTGGCCGATCTGTGCGACCACCAGCCCATGATCGCCAAGGCGCCCTGGGCACTAATATTTGTGGTCGATTATGCCAAGTGGATCGATCTGTTTGAGCACGTGGGCTGCTTTGAGCCCGAGTTCGTCGAGCGCACGGGCAAGGCGCCCCGCCGTGCGCCGGGTTTGGGCGACTTTGCCATCGCGGCCCAGGACGCCGTGATCGCCGCGCAAAACGCCGTGGTTGCCGCCGAGGCCCTGGGGCTGGGAAGCTGCTATATTGGCGACATCGTCGAGAATGCCGAGGAAGTTGCCGAGCTGCTCGATCTGCCGCCCTATACCATGCCGCTGTCGATGCTCATCATCGGCACGCCCCGTAAGGAGCGTCCGGCCATTGCGCATCCCGTGGTGAACCTGGTGCACGAGGAGCGCTACTGCCGCGCGGATGCCGCGACCATGGACGCGCAGGTGGCCGAGATGGACGCGATGTTCCGTCCACATGCCCGCGAGGTGGGGGAGCGCGTCGTGGACATCTATACCCGCAAGCACACGAGTCCCTTTATGGCCGAGATGAGCCGATCCATGGAATGGTGGTTCAAAAACTGGCTTGGAAAATGACGAATGTGACAAAGGGGCAGTCCCTTTGCCACATTCCATATCGCCGCGGTGGCCTAAAGGCCGTATAAATGTTTATCTAGCTGGGAAAACAGTGCCATTCAAACATGGGCCGATTACCTATAATTCCTTCGAACATTAAAGTTGGGAGGAAACCGGCTTATGGAACAAAAGGCCAAGGAGGCAGCCTCGCACGCTGCTATTCCTGTGAGTATCTCGGCGATGCTCGTCACGCTGGGCGTGGTGTACGGCGATATCGGCACCAGCCCTATGTATGTAACCAAGGCGCTCGTTGCCGGCAACGGCGGCATCGGAAGCGTGACGGAGGAGTTCGTGCTCGGCGCGCTCTCCCTTGTCGTGTGGACGGTCACGCTGCTGACCACCATCAAGTATGTGCTCATCTCGCTGCGCGCCGATAACCATGGTGAGGGCGGCATCTTTGCCCTATACAGCCTGGTCAAGCGCTGCGGCAAGTGGCTTATCATCCCCGCCATGCTGGGTGGCGCCGCGCTGCTCGCCGACGGCATCCTGACGCCGGCCGTTACCGTTACCACGGCCATCGAGGGCCTGCGCACCATCCCGGCGGTCCATGCCGTGCTGGGCGATGACCAGGGCCGCGTCGTCGCCATTACGCTCGCCATCATCATCGTGCTCTTCTTGGTGCAGCGCATCGGTACGGCCAAGATCGGTCACGCCTTTGGCCCCATCATGACGCTGTGGTTCCTGTTCCTGGGCGGCACGGGTTTGTTCTTTGTCTTCCAGCACCCCGCCGTGCTGCTGTGCCTCAACCCGGTGCGCGGCATCGCCTTTTTGCTGAGCCCCAACAACCACGCGGGCATCATGATTCTGGGCAGTTGCTTCCTCGCCACCACCGGTGCCGAGGCGCTCTACTCCGACATGGGCCACGTCGGCCGCGGCAACATCTACGCCACCTGGCCGTTCGTTAAGTGCTGCCTGCTGCTGTCCTATATGGGCCAGGGCGCTTGGCTTATGAACAACGCCGCCAACCCCGAGCTCATGGGCATTGCCGATCTCAACCCGTTCTACCAGATGCTCGCCCCGGGCCTGCGCCCGTTTGCCGTCGGCCTTTCCACCGTCGCGGCCATCATTGCCTCGCAGGCGCTCATCACCGGCGCATTCTCGCTGGTGTCCGAGGCCAGCCGTCTGGACCTCATGCCGCACATGCAGGTCTTCTACCCTGCCGAGACCAAGGGCCAGCTCTACATCCCCATGGTCAACAACGTCATGCTTGTCGGCTGCGTCATCGTGGTGCTGCTGTTCCAGAACTCGGCGCATATGGAAGCCGCGTACGGCCTTGCCATTACGCTGACTATGATGTGCACCACGCTGCTGCTCTTCTTCTACCTGCACGAGGAGCGCAAGCTCAAGGTTGCTCCGTGGATCTTCGCGGCCTTCTTCCTTTTGCTCGAAGGCTTCTTCTTCGTGAGCTCGCTCACCAAGTTCTTCCACGGCGGCTACTTCACCATCCTCATGGCTGCACTCATCATGGGCATTATGGTGTGCTGGTACAACGGCACGGCGGTCGAGCAGCGCCAGTTTACGCTGCTGCCGCTGCGCAGCTACCTGCCGCAGCTCAAGCGCCTGCGCGACGACGACCGTTACGAGCGCATGAGCGACAACGTCGTGTACCTGACCAAGGACACCCATACCGACTACATCGACCGCGATATCGTCTATTCGATCTTGGACAAGCATCCCAAGCGCGCCCGCGCCTGGTGGTTTGTGAATGTCGAGACCATGGACGAACCGCACACCTTTGCCTATTCGGTCGAGACGTTCGGCACCGACTACGTGTTCCGCGTGCATCTGTACCTGGGCTACAAGATCAACCAGCGCGTCAATGCCTACCTGCGTCAGGTCGTTCAGGACCTGGCTGCCACCGGCGAGCTGCCGCCGCAGACGCATGACTACTCGGTCTACAAGGATCCGGGTAACATCGGCACGTTCAAGTTCGTCCTGATCCGTAAGCTTCTGGCGCCCGAAAGCGATGTGGAGCCGAGCGAGCGTACGGCCATCACGCTCAAGTACATCATCCGCCGCGCCGCCGGCACGCCCGCGCGTTGGTACGGCCTGGAGAACTCCAACGTGAGCTTTGAGTACGTGCCGCTGTTCACCAAGTTCAAGGCCGTGAACAAGATGCAGCGCCTGGCTCCCAACGAGCGGCCGTAGTCGACGCTCGAGGTTTGTCTGCGAACGGGCGGGCTTGTGTTGACGGGGATTGAGTCTTGGGAGGAAACCATGGATGCAAAGGTGCTTGACGGTTGCGATCTTGCGACCGAGCTGGTGCGTGAGGTACGCGCCGATGCTGCCGAAGATCGGTTCTTTACGAATCGGGCCAACATGGACATGGCCGACCGCGTGATTTCGATCGTGGTGACGGTGCTTGTCGCGGCGTGCGTGTGCGCACTGCTCGCGCACGTGCTGTTTGTCTAACGTCCGCAGGTTGCAAAGGCTTTACACTTGGAACCACCACAAGGGAAACCACCACAAAGGTGCCTGTCCCCTTTGTGGTGGTTTTTGTTTTTGAGAGAGGGGCGGGGCGCTGATGGACGTCCGTACGGACGGCGATATTGCCGATAGCTTTTGGTGGCGGCGCACAACGCTGACGCGCCGCACTCCTCTGTATGACGCCTGCGTATCGGTGGGACTGCTGGTCGCGGCGACGATTGTGGGCGCGCTGCTCGACCATCCGGGTCTCGCGCCGAGCATCATGATCGTCTATGTGTTTGCCGTTCAGCTGTGCGCATTCTTTACCTGGAGTCGCCTGTATTGCTTGCTGAGCTCGGCTGCCGCCGTGGCGCTCTACAACTTCTTGTTTGTCGACCCGCGCTACTCGCTGTCGCTTATCGACCGCGGCTATCCCGGCATGTTCTTCATCATGTTCGTGGTCTCGCTTGTGTCGAGCTCGATTGCGTTGGCCCTGCGCCGTGCCTTGGCACAGGCTGCCGCCAGCGACCGTCGCACGCATATGGTGCTCGAGACCAATCGCATGTTGCAGCGCTGCGCCGACGAGCAGCAGATCGTTCACGCCATGGCCACGCAGCTGGCGCGTCTTTCGGGCTGCCCGGCCGTGTGGTACAGCGCCGACGCCGAGGGCGATGACCTGCTGCCGCGTGCGACATACACGGCCGTGGGCGATGCCGCACCGGTGCATGAACTGGCGCCGCAGATGCCGCCGCGGCTCTCGGCGTCCGCCTATGTGGGAACGCCGCTCGATGCCACGTTTGGCGGCTCGGCGTTTTATGGCATCTACCTGACGGTTCGCACGGGCGACGGCTTCGTCCGCTCGGGCGATCCCGCCTCGGTAGTGGGCGTGCTGGCTATCGTTGCCGAGCCCGACGTGCTGACGCATGAGGAGCGGACACTTGCCGATGCCATCGTGAGCGAAGGCGAGCTGGCGCTCGACCGCGCCCGCGCCATGGAGGCCCGCGAGGAGGCGGCGGTGCTTGCCAAAAATGAGCAGCTGCGCGCCAACCTGCTGCGCTCCATCTCGCACGACCTGCGCACGCCGCTCACCAGTATTTCGGGCAATGCCGATGTGCTGCTCGACCAGGGCTCGACCGGCACCGCCGTGCTCGACGCCCAGACGCGCCGCGGCCTGCTCCTGTCCATTCGCTCGGATGCGCAATGGCTCAACGCCACCGTCGAGAATCTGCTCGCTATCACCAAGCTCGAGGGTGGCGGTATGCGCCTGTCGACCACGCTCGAGCTCATGGACGATATCGTCGAGGAGGCGCTGCGTCACGTAAGTCCGGCCGTGCGTGAGCACGATCTTAAGGTGGTGCCGTGCGACGAGCCGGCGCTCGTCAACGTCGATGCGCGCCTGATGGTGCAGCTGGTGGTCAATCTGGTGAACAACGCCATCACCTATACGCCCGCGGGCTCGCATATCATGATTTCGATTAGCGTCGACGATGGACGCGTGGCGTGCTCGGTTGCCGATGATGGTCCGGGCATCGCACCCGAGGATCGCGAGCGCATCTTTGAGTCGTTCTACACCGCCAACCACGGTTTGGCCGACAGCCATCGCAGCGTGGGCCTGGGTCTTTCGCTCTGCCGCTCCATTGCGCTGGCGCATGGCGGTAGTATAGAGGTTGCCGCGGCGGACCCGCACGGCTCGGTCTTTACGATTGAGCTTCCCGTCGCCGACGTTTCGTTTGATAAGGAGTAGCGCCGTGCCGAACTCTGCCGTAAAACCGCTCATCTTGGTTGTTGAGGACGACCCCGCTGTCCGCAACCTTATCGTTGCCGCGCTCGAGACGCACGGCTTGCGCCATATGGCCGTGGAGACCGCCCATGCCGCCATCGCCGCCGCCTCGTCGCAGGCGCCGAGCATTGTGCTGCTCGATCTGGGCCTGCCCGATATGGACGGCGTCAAGGTGGTGGAGTCGGTGCGCGCATGGTCGGGAATGCCGATCATTGTGGTCTCGGCGCGCAGCGAGGATGCGGACAAGATTCGTGCGCTCGATGCTGGCGCCGACGATTACCTGACCAAGCCGTTTTCGGTCGAGGAACTGCTCGCGCGCATTCGCACGACGCTCAGGCGCCTTTCGTATGCGCAAACGGGCGGCGTTGCCTCCGAGGGCTCGTTCGATACCGGTGAGCTGCATATCGATTTTGATGCCGGCATCGCCACGATGGACGGCGAGGAACTGCATCTGACGCCGATCGAGTACAAGCTCCTGTGTCTGCTGGCGCATAACGCCGACAAGGTGCTGACGCACCAGTCTATCCTGCACGAGATTTGGGGTACGGCAACTAAGAGCGACCTGGCGAGCCTGCGTGTCTTTATGGGCACGCTGCGCAAAAAGATCGAGTCCGACCCCGCGCACCCGCGCTATATCCAGACGCATGTGGGTATCGGTTACCGATTGGTCACCCAAGGCTAGATCGCCAACCACCATCCCAATATGAGTTGCGGTGAAATACTGTCTAAATTTGCCTAATTCCAGGCAAAACAGTCCGTATTCCACCGCAACTTTGTTATTTGCCCTTGGGCTTGCTGGCGTAGAACTTCTTCTTTTTGGACTTGCCGGCAGGGGAGGGTTTGCCGGCAAAGTTGGACTTGTCGTTGTCGGTCTGCGCGTGCGCGGGCACTGCCGCGCGAGGCTTGCGGGCCTCGGGGTTGCGCAGCTCCTCGACACGCTCGGCAATCTCCTCGGCGCTAAAGCCGACCTCGGCCATGGCGTCCTCGATGGGCAGGCGACGCACGATGTAGCAGTGGTGCACCTTCTGGTTGCGCGCGAAATCCTCGGGGATGGTCTGCACCGTAATGTCCTCCAGCACGACGCCCGCGCGCGCGAGCTTGCGCGTCTCGGGGCGGAAGCCGCGCAGGTTACAGCTAAAGATGGCATGTCCGCCCTGTGCAAGCAGGCGCGATACGCCGGCCAAAAGCTCAACATGGTCGCGTTGGACATCCCAGGTACGGCGGCCCATCTTGGACGAGTTCGAAAACGTGGGCGGGTCGACAAAAATCAGGTCCCAGCGGTTGCGCGTCTGGCGCTGGTCGCGAATCCAGGCAAGCACGTCGTCGCGCACAAAGTGATGCTGCGGACCAACAAAGCCGTTCTGGCGCATATTGCGCTCGGCCCAGTCCAGGTAGGTGTTGGAAAGGTCGACTGTCACGGTTTCCTCGACGCCGCCGTCGGCCGCATAGCAGGTGGCGGTGCCGGTGTAGGCGAACAGGTTGAGGAAACGGCGCGCCTGTTTAGCGTGCTCGCGCACCAGGTTGCGGGTGACGCGGTGATCCAGGAAGATGCCCACATCCAGGTAGTCGTCAAAGTTGACGGCAAAGGTGAGCCCGCCCTCTTCGATGAGTGGCAGGCGACGGCGTGCGATGTTGGCGCGCTCGCCCGATGCGCCCTTGCCGGCGCCCTGCTTGCCGTACTGCGAGCCGCCACGTGAGCGCATGCGGGCCTTGGCGTGCACATGCTCGGCGGGAACATCCAGGATGCGCGGCGCGATGGCCAAGATGTCGAGCATGCGGGCCTGGGCCAGTGCGGGGTCGATGGTCTTGGGCGCGGCGTATTCGGCGATGACGAGCCAGCGGCCCGGCGTCTGCGGGCAGCCCTCGTACAGGTCAATGGCGGCGGAGTAGTCGGGCAGGTCGGCATCGTAGACGCGGTAGCAGCTCACGCCCTCGCGCTTTGCCCACTTGCGACGCAGACGGGCATTCTTGCGCAGGCGGTTGGCGAACTGCTCCGACTCGGGGATGAGCACGGGCAGCGGCTTGCCGTCGCCCAGGTCGAGCGTGGCAGCAGGTTCGGGCATGAGGGTGTCGGCGGCTTCGTCTTCGGCGTCCGTGGACTGTTCCTCGGCGTTTGCGCTGGTCGCAGCTTCGAATGCCGCGGCGGCGTGGTCGAGCGAGGGCCAAACCTCAAGAGTCGCCTCCTCGTTATTGGGCATGACGGCGATGGAGCGCGCGGGCTCGGCATGGAGCGCGCGGGCCATAAGGCCATCGCGGGTGAGTGCGGCGACCGGCGCCGCGGAAAGCTCGGGCGTGCGGCGCAGCTCGCCGACCAGCGTCATGGCGTCGTGCATGAGTGAAAGCGGTGTCTCGGTGGTGTCTGCGACTACGGCGGCTCCGGCGACGGCGCCAGCATGGTCCAGCACGGTGGCGGACTTGGCGGCGCAAAAGTCGACAAAACGCTTGTAACCAGCGCTCTTGACCATGCGCTCGGCGGTCTTGCGAGCGGCGGGGTCGATGTCTGCGGCCACGATGCGCGCCTGCCGCTCGCGCGCTGCCGCCTCGCGCTCGCGCGCCTCGGCAAGCAGCTGCTCCCACAGAGCGGCGTCGTGCAGCTGCCAGCCCTCAAAGCCCCAGCGCTCGCGTGCGGCGCCCGGGGCGCGGTCGGTCAGAATGTTCGCGGCCTCCAGCAGCAGGCCGCCGCCGGCGCACGAGGCATCGATCAGCGTGGGGAGGGCTTCGTTCTCGTAATCGTCGGCCGTCAGCTCGCGCTCGCATAGTGCGGTCCAGCCGACCTGCGCCAGCACCAGGGCGGCGTAGTCGGGGCGCAGCACGTGCGTGCCCTCGCCGGCGCGGGTCGCTGCGGGCGGCAGGCGTTTGAACAGCGGGTCGCCCGAAAGGTCCAGGCTGATGCTCGCGCGGCGCTGACGCAGTGAAAGCAGCAGGTGAACGTCGGGATCGGTGGCGTCGACATCGGCGCGACGGCCCGTGGTCTCGGCCAGACGGTCGCACAGCGCGTCCTTGGCGCGCAGGGCCGAGAAGCGCGTGTTGCGCAGCTGCTCGGTCACGCCGCGGGCGGTGATGGCGATGGTGGCGCCGGGGCGGATGACGGTCTCCCAGGCGATGTCGTAAACGCTATCGTACAATTCATCGGCATCCTGTGCCTCAAAGCGTCCGAGTACCACGAACACGCGGCTCGCCAGGCGCGACCACAGACAGGCGCGGTAGCCTTCTTCGAGCTCGCCCTCAAATGTAGCGCGGCCCTTCAGCCGGCGAACATGCGAAAGCCCGAGGCGTTTAAGCTCATCGGCGAGTGCGGACTCAAAGCCCTCGGGGCAGCTTGCGTAAAATTCCATGGGTGACCTCTCTGGTTGCGTCGCTTCATTATATGATGGATGCTTCGTTTGCCCTTATCCTCGAAAGGAACCCATATGATTGATGCGTGTCCCGAACCCGCTGTGCTCTTTTTTGACGTGGACGGCACGCTGACGTCGTTCGATCCCGACGATATGACCGATAAGGATTTCAATGCGGTCCACCCGTCGAAGGCCGTTGTCGATGCATTTGGTCGTCTGCGCAATGCGGGCCACCAAGCATTTATCTGCACGGGTCGTCCCTTGTGGCTGATTGCCGATGGCCTGCGTGCTTTGGAGCCTGCGGGTGTCGTTGCCATGGCGGGAGCCACGCTCGAGGTCGAGGGCCGCGTGGTACACGAGGACTGCTTTGACGAGGACGTTGTCGAGGAGCTTGCACGCCGTATGGCCGCGGCAGGGATTGAGGCCTTTTTCGAGACCAACGTTGCTACTTTTGCCCTGGAACCCGCGGGTGTTGAGCAGTCGTCTCTGATCGGCACTTCTGTGGTGCACGGCGCCGAGGAAATGCGCGTCGACGGCAGTATGCGCGTGGGCAAGGTATGCCTCAATGTGCCCAGTTTGGCTCGCGTAGCCAACGATGACGGCTTTATCGAGCGCTATTTTGAGGCCTGCAACACCGGTGGCCAGAATCGCGAGCTGAGCCCCAAGGGCATCAACAAGGGCGTGGGCGTGGCGCGAGCGCTGACGTATCTGGGCCGCGAGGGAAATGCGCGCACCTTTGGCTTTGGCGATTCGGGCAACGACCTGGGCATGCTCGCTGCCGTCGAGACGGCTGTCGCCATGGGCAACGCCATGCCCGAGGTCAAGGCGCTCGCCGACTACGTGACCGACGATGTCGCACACGACGGTACCGTCACCGCCATGCAGCATTTCGGCCTCATCTGATGAATCCCGCGTTCTGACGTTTGCTCAAACTGCGACTCTTTGCTTTTGCATGCTCAATCGATTTATCAATCCAAACACTGAGGTGTTTATACCGTTCGCCGAGAAGATAAAAACCCGCAGCTCACGCCTTGATAAACATAGGTAAAGTGTTTAGCAGTTCAACGCTCGCGTGCAAACGAAAGGAATCAGGCAGATGGCAATCAAGGTGTTCGCTGACGGTGCAAACCTCGAGGGCATGCTCGACATGTACGAGAACGGCAACGTTCAGGGTTTCACGACCAACCCGTCCCTTATGAAGAAGGGTGGCGTGACGGATTACCGCGCGTTTGCCAAGGAGGTCCTGACCCACATCACCGATGTATCTGTGTCGTTTGAGGTCTTTGCCGACGACGTCGAGGCCATGGAGGTCGAGGCCCGCGAGATCGCTACCTGGGCCGACAACGTCTACGTCAAGATTCCGTGCGTGACCACCAAGGGCGAGTCCACCGCCGAGCTGGTCCGCAAGCTTTCGGCCGATGGCATCAAGGTCAACGTCACCACCATCTTTACGCCCGAGCAGGTCGACGAGATGGTCGAGGCCGTTGACGCCGAGACGCCGTCCATCATCTCGCTCTTTGCCGGCCGTATCGCCGACACCGGCGTCGACCCCATTCCGTTTGTGACGGAGTCGGTCAAGAAGGCCGCCGCCAAGCCCAACTGCGAGGTCCTGTGGGCATCCACGCGCGAGCTCATCAACATTTACCAGGCCGAGGCCTGCGGTTGCCAGATCATCACGGTGCCCAACAGCATCCTGGCCAAGCGCAAGAACATCGGCCGTGATCCGTACGAGGTCTCGCTCGACACCGTCCGCGGCTTTGCCAAGGATATCGCCGCTTTGGGCTTCCATATCCTGCCGTAACGCAAACACTGGCTACGCCGAGGGTTGTTCGCCCCGGCCTTTCCTTTCCCTATCGCTCACGCGCTTCGCGAGGGTCGCGCTAGGCAAAGGAAAGGCCGGGGCTGCCGACACGAGCTTGCCGGTAGGTTGGTAATCGGCTTCCATATCCTGCCGTGGGCAAAGGTACCCCCTGCAGCGACGTGCAAAATCGAGAGTATTCAGCAAGGTAAAGGCTTTTACCAGCTAGATAAAGCACGGAACAGCCCCCGTTTTGGCTCTGATGATGCTAAAACGGGGGCTGTTTTTGACTTTATTGCCTCTGAGGGGCGTTCGGAGCGGCAGAAATTGCAGAATACTCGCGATTTTGCACATCGCGAGAGGGGGACCCTTGCTTTAGGTGGTTTACTTCCCCTGCACCATGGTGAGCGAGATCTTCTTGCGGTCGCGATCGACCTTTTCCACCCACACCTTTACCGTGTCGCCGACGCGTACCACGTCGCTCGGGTGCTTGACGAAGCGGTTGGCCAGCTTGGAGATGTGTACGAGGCCGTCCTGGTGCACGCCCACGTCGACGAAGGCGCCAAAGTCCACAACGTTGCGCACCGTGCCCTTGAGCTCCATGCCGGGCTCCAGGTCGTCGATGGAAAGTGCCGAGCGGCTAAAGACCACCTCGGGCGCGTCGTCGCGCGGGTCGCGGCCGGGCTTCTTGAGCTCGTTGACGATGTCGATGAGCGTGAGGGTGCCGCAGTCCAGGTCGCTTGCCAGCGCCGAGATGCTGCCCAGACGGCGCTCAATGTCGGGCACGCCGCCACGGCTGAGCTCGCTGGCTTTAACGCCTGCGCGCTCCAGGACGGACGTGGCCACCTCGTAGCTTTCGGGGTGGACGCTCGTCGCGTCGAGCGGGTTCTTGCCACCGCTGATGCGCAGGAAGCCCGCGGCGTTGAGATATGCCTTGGGCCCCAGTTTGGGGACCTTCTTAAGCTGGCGGCGATCGGTAAAGGCACCGTTTTCCTCGCGGTAGGCCACGATGTTCTTGGCCACGCTCGGCGTAATGCCCGATACGTATCCCAGCAGGCTCGCGCTCGCGGTGTTCACGTCGACACCCACGCGGTTGACGACGTCCTCCACCACGTGGCCCAGGGTGCGCGAGAGCTCGGCCTGGTCAAGGTCGTGCTGGTACTGGCCCACGCCGATGGACTGGGGCGGAATCTTGACGAGCTCTGCCAGTGGGTCCTGCAGGCGGCGGCCCAGGCTCATGGCGCCGCGCACGGTGACGTCCAGGTCGGGATACTCCTGGCTCGCGAGCTCGGAGGCGGAGTACACCGATGCGCCGGCCTCGTTAACAATGGTGTATCGCAGCCCAGGCGCCTGCTCGGCAATGAACTCCGAGACGACTTCCTCGGTCTCGCGGCTGGCGGTGCCGTTGCCGATGACGACGGTGTTGACACCGTCCTTTTTGACGAGGCGGGCGAGCTCGCGTTTGGTGCCGGCGACGTCATGGCGCGGCTTGGTGGGGTAGACCACGCCGTGGTCGAGTAGCTTGCCGGTCTCGTCCATGACGGCGACCTTGCAGCCGGTGCGGTAGCCCGGGTCGAGCGCGAGCACGCGGGCGCCGCGCACGGGGCGTGCCGAGAGCAAGCCTTCGAGATTCTTGGCAAAGACGTTGATGGCCTCGGTCTGGGCGCGGACGGTGAGCTTGGCACGGGCCTCGCGCTCCAGCGAGGGGGCCATGAGGCGCTTGTAGCCGTCGGCGATAGCGGCGTCAAAGACGGGCGCGAACACGCCTTGGCGGCGGGGCCAACGGCTGCCGAGGCGCGCCGTGGCGACAGCACCGTCGACGTTCACGTGCACGCGGAGTTTGCCCTCGCGCTCACCGCGGTCGATAGCCAGCACGCGGTGGTTGGGTATACGGCGCAGCGGCTCGTCAAAGTTGTAGTAGGGCTCGTAGGGAGTCTTTTCGGCGGGGTCGGTGGCCTCGACGACGATGTCGGCGGTGTTTTGCGTAAAGGCGCGCAGGTCGGCGACGTTCTCGGGATCTTCGGCTACCGTCTCGGCCACGATGTCGGCGGCGCCGGCGAGCGCCTTCTCGGGCGTGTCGAAGCCGGCCTCCTCGTTGACGTATGCCGCGGCGGCGTCGAGTGCGCTGCCCTTGGCCGAGGCCTGCATGATGATCATGTTGGCGAGCGGCTCCAGGCCGGCCTCGCGGGCCTTTTGCGCGCGGGTCATGCGCTTTTTGCGGTAGGGCTTGTAGAGGTCCTCGACACGCTGGAGCTGCGTGGCCTCGCGAATCTGCTGTTCGAGTTCGGGCGTGAGCTTGCCCTGGGCGTCGATGAGCAGAATGACGTCCTCTTTGCGCTGCTCAAGATTGCGCAGGTAGGACATGCGCTCGTCGAGCGCGCGCAGGGCGACGTCGTCCATGCCGCCCGTTGCTTCCTTGCGGTAGCGCGAGATAAAGGGGATGGTGTTGCCCTCATCGATGAGCTTGACGGCAGCCTCGACGTTGGCGGCCTTAAGGTTGAGCTCGCGGGCGAGCTGGGCGATAAGATCCATGGGACTCCTTGCGTTTAAGGTGCGTTTGCAGGACAGGGCTACCAAGGATACCACCCGTCCCAAAAGACTGTTTTGGGGTTGCGCCACGAAAGGGGCCTATCTACTACGTTTGAACCGTATGGGTCGACCATCCCCCGGTTTTCCGAAAATCGGCAAGCCGTCTACCTGCGGTTTTAATTTCGCGAAATTCGGCATGGTTGAGGGTAATCGGTTAAACGTAGTAGATAGGCCCCTTTCGTGGCGAACGAATCAAGCCGAGGTGCAAAATAGCCCCCGCCCCAGAAAAATCGTCGTTAAGGTAGCAAAAAGCCCCGCGGGCAGGAGGCTGCTCGCGGGGCAAAGAAGAGGGGCATATTTGTGGCGGACCGAGGGGTTCGGCATGGGGTTTCTGCCGCGGTCGCTCTTAAGGCATTACAGCTCGACGAGCTGGCCGGTCTCGGCGGCCTCTTTGATAGCGTTGAGAAGAGTGAGCGTCTTAACGTTGTCGGCGGGGGTCACGACGGGCTCGACCTCGCGGCGGACAACCTTCACAAAGTGCTTGAGCTGCATCTTGTGTGGCAGTGCCGGGTCGACAGCCGGAATCTCCATCTGCAGCGGCTTGTGCCAGTTGGAGGCGCCGTCGTAGGAGAACTGGTGCAGGCGGGGCAGCGACAGGGCGCCCTTGGTGCCGCCGATAAAGTAGGCGTCGGCGTCGAAGGGGCGGTACTGCGGATCCTCGCGAGCGGTTGCCTCCCAGTTCCAGGGGCTGGCGGTGGCGTCGGAGATGGTCATGCTTGCGAGCGCGCCATCGGCAAAACGGACGTTGACCACGGCGGAGTCCTCGGTCTCAAAACCGCGGGCGGCGCTGGACTGCATACCCTGGACGGCAACAGGCTCGCCCAGCAGATAGCGGAGCAGGTCGACGTCGTGAACCAGGTTGACCAGGATCGGGCCGGCACCCTTCTTGCGGCGCCACTCGACATCGAAATACTCGTCATTCTTATAGATCATGTAGTGGAAGCTCGACACGGTGAGCTTGCCCAGCTCGCCGGACTCGATGATCTCCTTGGCCTTGTTGACGAAGGGGTTGTGGCGACGGTGCTGACCTACGAGTACGGGCACGCCGGCGGTCTCGGCCTCGGCGGCGAAGGCCTGGGCATCCTCGAGATCGTTGGAGATCGGCTTTTCGATCAACGGCACGATATTGCGCTTCACAGCCTCGCGGGCAACGCCCAGGTGCAAGTCGTTGGGGGTGGCGATAATGACGGCCTCGGGTTTGACCTCGTCCATCATCTGGGCGGGATCGGTGTAAAACGGCACGCCGGCGGCCTCGGCCGTGGCGCGGGCACCCTCAAAGGCGTCAGCGATGGCGACGAGCTCGGCCTCGGGCTCCTCGGTGACAAAGCGGATGTGGTTGCGGCCCATGGCGCCGGCGCCGATAACGGCAATGCGGACGGGGTTGAGCTCAGACATTTCGACTCCTTAATACTGGTGACCGGTGGAATGCGACAAAGGGACTGTCCCTTTGTCGCATCGGTAAAACTAGGCGGACTTCTTCTTGCTGTCGGAGACCATCATGTAGACGGTGAGCACGACGGCGATGGCGGCGATCACAATGGCGCCGTAGAAGGACTGCTGGTAGGCGGCGCTGCCGGCCTCGGCGTGATACAGCACGGCGGTGATGGGCTGGCTGATCCAGGTGGAAGCGGCATAACCCAAAAACATGATGCCGTAGTTGACGCCGATGTTGCTGGTACCAAAGGCGCCACCGGTGAGCGGCGGGTAGATGACGAGCAGGGCGCCAAAGCTAAAGCCGAGCAGGGCGAGCGCCATAAAGAACATGGCCTGCGTAAAGCTCATCGACATGATGACGAGCGCGACGATGGTGACGACAAGGCTGATGAGCAGCGACTTATAGGCGCCGAGCTTGTCGATGATCTGGCCAAAGGACAGACGACCGACCAGGTTGGCGCAGGTGTTGACGGAGACCACCACACCGCCGAGGGCGACGGCCGCGGCGCTCGTGGGGTCGGCGAAGAGCTGAACGGCGGCGATGGAGGCAACCTTGCCCACGAGCAGAGTGCCCGCGGTGGCGGCAAAGGCGAAGGTGACGATGAGGACCCAGAAGCGCGGGGTCTTGACCATCTCGCCCGGGGTGAGGTCGCCGAAGGTGCCGGCATGCGCGCCGCCCTTGGGGGCCTCGAAGCCCTCGGGCAGCCAACCGGCCTCGGGGGCCTTCAGGAACAGGGCAGAGGCGGCGATCATCACAAAGAAGATGACGCCGAGCGCCTTAAGGGCGCCAAAGATGCCCAGGCTCGGGATGAGCAGCGAGGCGAGCACTGGGGACAGCACGGCGGGACCGGCGGTCGAAGCGGCCAGGGTGATGCCGGAGGCGAGACCCTTCTTGTCGATGAACCACTTTTGGCCGGTGGTGAGCGCGGGGTTGTAGCCCAGGCCGTTGCCGATAGCGGCGACGAGCGAGAACCACAGGTAGAACTGCCACGGCTCGGTGACGGTGCCGGACATGAACCAGCCCACGCCGTAGCACACGGCGGCGGCGATCACGACGTTGCGCGGGCCGATCTTATCGGAGATGCGGCCGGCGAAGATGCCCGTCACGGCCATGATGGTCTGAAAGACCGGGAAGGCCCAGGTAAGAGCGCTGGACCACTCGGGGTAGACGGCGAGCAGGTTTTTGCTTACGACGGAATACAGCGCGATGGAGCTGATGAAGAACATGGTGACGCACGCGGCGGAAAGCACGACGGCGCGACCCTTGTTGGAGTTGGTGGAAGCCATTGGACTCTTTCTAATCGATACGGGGGAGGAGCGGGCGTGTCCGCGGGGCCTCCCTGTCAGGTTGGTTTACTGGTCAGCCGGCTTGGCGACGCCGGACTCATCGGACCAAAGCTCGACACCCTTGTTCTTAAGGTAGTTGTCGGCATAGGCTCGGCGGCCGCCGGGCTTGGCGGTGAGGTCGCCCATCATGTTGGAGAAGCCGCCGTCAACCTTGATGGCGTCGCCGGTGGTAAAGTCCGAGCGCTTGGACGCCAGGAACATGACGGCGTTGGCGATATCGCTGACCTCGCCGATGCGGCGCGTGGCGATCAGACGGCTGCGGCTCTTCTCGACCTCGGGGTCGGCGTAGAAGTTGGCCGACATCGGGGTCTTAACGAAGCAGGGCTCGACGCAGTTAGAGCGGACGCCGTAGGGGCCCCACTCGGCGGCGAGCATCTTGGACATCATGTTGACGCCGGCCTTGGTGGAGCTGTACACGCCCGAGAACGTCTCGGGGGAGTGGCTAGCGACGGTCGAGATGTGCACCAGGCGGCCCTGGCCGGCCTTGATCATCTCGCGACCAAAGCGCTGCGAGGTGATGAAGTAACCGGTGAGGTTGACGTTGATGACCTCGTTCCAGTCGGAGAGCGGCAGGTCCTCCATGGCGGCGAAGCGCAGGATGCCGGCGGTGTTGACGAGAACGTCGACGCGGCCGAAGTCGGCGATGGTGGCATCGACGGCGGCCTGAACCTCGGCCTCGTCGGTGGCGTTCATCTTGTAACCCTCGGCGTGGATGCCAAACTCGGCGGCGAGGTCGGCGGCTGCGGCCTTGACCTTCTCCTCGTCCAGGTCGAGCAGGACGACATTGGCGCCGTTGCGGGCGAACTCGCGGCAGATCTCGACGCCCATACCGCCGAGTGCGCCGGTCACGGCGCAGACATCGCCCTCGAGCTTAAGCCAGTTGCTCATAGGAACTTCCCTTCTTGTGCCTCCCGGTGGGTCGCTCCCATTAACCGACCCACGTGGTTTTCGCTGGTTATCGTATGCTTTGCATTTGCGCAGGTGAATTGCATATTTGTTAGAATGGCGTTAACCGTAGGTTTACACTGTGCGATGCAGTTTTTTCTCAATTGAGCGCGTGACCTGCCAAAACGACCCCCTGTGGCGCCATGCGTTCACAGGCGCGAAAACGGGAGATTGACGTGTACGATCGACGACTCGAGGCCATATCGGCCGCCGCGGAGCTGGGAAGCTTCTCACGTGCGGCGGCAAAATTGCGCGTGTCGACCCCGGCGCTCGTCAAACAGGTGTCGGGTTTCGAGGCCGAGTTTGGCATCACGTTGTTCGAGCGCTCGCATTCGGGTGTTAAGGTGACGCCGGCGGGCGCTCTGCTGGTGGACGACGCGCGCTCGATCATGCGGCAGTCCGAGGACGCGCTGCGCCGCGCCCGACGCGCGGCGGGCGATGGCGGTGCCGTGCGTCTGGGTGTGTCGATGATGTGCCCGGGGCGCCAAACGCTGTCGATGTGGTCGGGCGTACACGAGCTGGAACCGTCGCTGCGATTTGAGATCGTGCCGGTAAGCGACCTCTATGACGAGCGCGAGACCGTCATGCGCAGCCTCGGTCGTGAGGTCGATGTGGTGCAGTCGAGTTTTTCGACCCCGCGCTGGGGTGACGCCTGCCAAAAGCTCCGCATTGTCAACGTGCCGTTTTATATCGACCTGCCGCGCACGAGCCCGCTGGCGCGCAAGAATCGCATTACGGTCGCCGACTTGGAGGGTATGCGTCTGCGCGTGCTCCGCCACGGCAACGACGCTATGGACAGCCTGCGTATCGATCTGTTGGCCGACGGCGGCGTAGACGTGATCGACGTGGACAGCTTTGACTTTGCGCTCTTTAACGAGGCAGAGGAAAAGGGCGACGCGGTGCTCACCTGCGGCGCATGGTCGGGGGTGCACCCGGCCTTTGTGGGCGTGCCGTTCCTGTGCGGGCGAGAGGTGCCGGTCTTTTTGCACTATCCGCTCGAGCCCACCCTCCAAGTACAAAAATTCGTCAACGCCATGGCCCAACTCCTCAAGTAGCCAAAAGAGCCCCGTCCCAAATTAGCTACCCTTTGCTACGGGTTTAGCGGTCCTCGCGTTGCGGCCCGGCCGCCTCGGCTGTCTTTACGCGGTTCTTATCGACGTACATGTTCTTGTCGGCCTGGGAAAAGAGTTCGCGCATGGTAGGCGGCTCGTCAAAATCGCTGGAAAGCGCATAGCCCACCGCGTAGCTGATGGGCATATCGGGGTGGACTTCGGAATACTCGTTCACGTTCGCGCGAATCCGAGCGAGACAAGATTCCACAGCGGCTCGGTCGGCATCCCGCAGTACCGCGATAAACTCATCGCCGCCGTCGCGACCCACAAAGCACGTCTCGGACGCCACACTTCCCAGTTGCTGGGCAAAAGAGCGGATGTATCCGTCGCCCTTCTCGTGGCCGAAGTTGTTATTGACCATATGCAGATTGTTAAGGTCGAAGACGCACACCGCAACGGGCGCCTCCGCGGAGACAGGCTGTTCCTGTCCCAAGATCTCCTCGCACTTGTTCTTGTTGGGCAGTCCCGTGGCTTCGTCGAGTTAGACTTTGCTCTGCAGCTCGCGGTTGAGCGCGGCAGTGCGCACCGCGCGAACAAGTTCGACCGCAAAGGTCGCCACCAAGCCCATGATGTCGATGATCACCAAGCCCTCGAGATAGTTGAGCGTCGATGCCTTCTCCTGAGAGTAGTCCTCTGCGAGTCGCGTAGCATCGTCGCAAATGCCAAAGAACTCCTCGCTCATGGCGATGATATCAGTGTTCTCGTAACCGACCTCGCGCACGCGGGCAATCTCGGCGCGAAGCTCATCAAAATAGTTTGCAAGCTCGGTCATCTTTGCCTGGTACTCATCGTCATCGAGACGGACGAGATTGAGGTCGTCACTTCCGTAACGCAAACCGTTGATGTATGAATCCACGGCTTTAAGCAGGTCATCTTGAGGCTGGCCTGCGTCCTCGAGCTTAACGATTCGCTGCGTGGTACCGCGCACCAGACCGGCGTAGTTGACCACGCGCGCCGTGCCCTGGATATCGGAGACGAGCAGCATAACATTAATGAAGAAGAAGATGAGAACTGCCGTGAGCACCATCATGAGCAGGCGTATCGCCCGACTGGCTTTCTTGGCGACAGAAGTATTCACAAGTTCACTCCCCCAAATGACAAAAGAGCAGGTAGCACGCAGTGTGCTGAAATTCATGGGCGGTTAACTCTACCATATGGGCCAGCAGCCTCAAACTGCAGCAGACGCTCGTCCAAATTGGCGTGACGCTTGCCTTGTTGTTCTTGACCTGGCCGCGCTATCGGACATGCTTCTGGTCTTGGATCACCATGGGAAAGCTCATCCCGTTTTGTGCGTCTAGAGTGGGATGCGGCTTCCCAAAGGTGCCGTTAGGGGAAACTACATCCCGGTTTACGCCCTTGAAATGGGGTGCCGTTTCCCGGAGGGGACCCAGCGGGAAACGGCATCCCATTCTGGGCCCGAAAAGTGGGATACGGTTTCCGGCCGGCATGAAAAAAGCCTCCGCAGCTCGTGTGGCTGCGGAGGCTTTATTCGTTGCGGCGCATTGTGTTTGGGCCGTTGAGATGAGTCGATTTGCCCCGAAAGAGGTGGGCATTGACCTTGGGATCATGTCCGACGAACGAGCGGTAAATCGGCCATCTCGGCGAGCCGAACTACTCCAGCTCAAACGCTCCGGTATAGAGCTGGTAGTAATACCCACGCTTGGCGATCAGCTCGTCGTGGTTACCGCGCTCGATAATGCGGCCGTGGTCCAGGCAGATGATCGCGTCGGAGTTGCGCACGGTGGACAGACGGTGCGCGATGACAAACGTCGTGCGGCCCTCCATGAGCTTGTCCATGCCCGCTTGCACGATAGCCTCGGTGCGGGTGTCAATGCTCGACGTGGCCTCGTCCAGAATCATTGCCGGCGGATCGGCGACGGCGGCGCGTGCGATCGAAATCAGCTGACGCTGGCCCTGCGACAGCTGCGCGCCGTTGCCGGTGAGCATGGTATCGTAGCCGTCGGGCAGGCGGGTGATAAAGTCATCCGCGCCCGCGAGCTTGGCCGCTGCGATGCACTCCTCGTCGGTGGCGTCCAGGTTGCCGTAGCGGATGTTATCCATCACAGTGCCGGTGAACAGGTTCACGTCCTGTAGCACGACGCCCAGCGAACGGCGCAGGTCGGCCTTGCGGATCTTGTTGACGTTGATGCCGTCGTAACGGATCTTGCCGTCGGCGATGTCGTAGAAGCGGTTGATGAGGTTGGTGATGGTCGTCTTGCCGGCACCGGTGGCGCCGACAAACGCGACCTTCTGGCCCGGCTTGGCAAACACAGACACGCCGTGCAGCACCTCGTGGTCGGGCGTGTAGCCAAAGTCGACGTTGTCCATGACCAGGTCGCCGCGCAGCGGCACGTACTCGATCTCGCCGGTTGCGCGGTGCGGGTGTTTCCACGCCCACATGCCGGTGTGGTGGTCGGCCTCCTCGAGCTGCCAGGTGTCGGGGTTCACCTGCGCGTTGACGAGCGTCACGTAGCCCTCGTCGGCCTCGGGCTTCTCGTCGATGAGCTCAAAGATGCGGTCGGCACCGGCGAGGCCCATGACCACGGCGTTGATCTGCTGCGAGATCTGGCCGATCTGTCCACAGAACTGCTTGGTCATGTTGAGGAACGGCACCACGACGGCGATGGACAGCGCCATGCCCGAGATGCTCAGGTTGGGCACGCCCAGCGCTAGGAAAATGCCGCCGGCCAGTGCGACCAGCACGTAGAGCAGGTTGCCCAGGTTCATAAGGATGGGCATGAGGATGTTGGCGTACATGTTGGCCTTCTGCGAGACCTCGAAGAGCTTTTCGTTGCGCTCGTCAAAATCGGCTTCGGCGGCAGACTCGTGGCAGAATGCCTTGACGACCTTCTGGCCGTTCATGACTTCCTCGATATGGCCCTCGACAACGCCGAGCTCGGTCTGCTGCGCAATAAAGAAGCGCGCGGAGTTGGAGCCGAGCAGCTTGGTCATAAAGGTCATAAAGGCGACGCCGGCAATAATGACCAAGCACATCCACACGCTGTAGTACAGCATGATAAAGAACACCGTGACGATGACGATGACCGTCATGAGCAGGTTGGGCAGCGACTGGCTGATCATCTGGCGCAGCGTGTCGATGTCATTGGTGTAGTGGCTCATGATGTCGCCGCGCTGGTGCGTGTCGAAGTAGCGGATCGGCAGGTCCTGCATGCGGTTGAACATCTTCTCGCGCAGCTTCTCCAGCGAGCCCTGCGTGACGATGGCCATGGCGCGGTTCCAGAAGAGCGAGGACAGGATGCCGATGCCGTAGATGCAGGCGAGGGTGGTCACGAGCTGTGCGATCTTGGGCTGCGCGGCTCCCCAATCGCCCGACTGCCACGATTCGCTAATAATCTGCAGGGCGCTCTGAAGGAAGGTCGCGCCGATGGAGTTGATGATGGCGCAGAGCACCACGCCGGCGACGACGAGGGGCAAAAGCACGGGGTAAAAGCCAAAGAGCGTCTTGATGAGGCGCGACATGGTGCCGCCCTTGCGGTTGAGCGCGCGCTCGGCGGTCGTTGCCTTACTCATGTGCCTCGCCTCCTTCCTGGGTCTGAGCTTGCGTTACGGATGCCTCGGTGTCGGCCTCGACGGCCTCTTCGCCCTCGGCAGACATCTTGTTCTGCGAGGTGAAGGTCTCGCGGTAGATCTCGCTCGTCTTGAGCAGCTCGTCGTGGTTACCGATCTGCGCGATACGGCCGCCCTCCATGACGATGATGCGGTCTGCGTCCTGCACGGAGCTAATGCGCTGGGCGATGATGAGCTTGGTCGTGTTGGGCAGATAGCTTGCCAGCCCTGCGCGAATCTTGGCGTCGGTCTTGGTGTCGACGGCGCTGGTGGAGTCGTCCAGGATCAAGATCTTGGGGCGACGCAGCAGGGCGCGCGCAATGCACAGGCGCTGCTTCTGACCGCCCGAGACATTGGAGCCGCCCTGTTCGATCCAGGTGTCATAGCCCTTGGGGAAGCCGTCGACAAACTCGTCGGCGCAGGCCAGATGTGCCGCCTCGCGGACCTCCTCGTCGGTGGCGTTCGGGTCGCCCCAGCGCAGATTCTCGGCGATGGTGCCGCTAAACAGCACGTTTTTCTGTAGCACCATGGCCACTTGGTGGCGCAAGGCGTCCAAGTCGTAGTCGCGCACGTCCATGCCGCCCACGCGCACGGTGCCCTCGGTGGCGTCGTACAGGCGGGCGATGAGGTTTACAAGCGTGGACTTGGCCGAGCCGGTGCCGCCGATGATGCCGATGGTCTCGCCGCTCTTAATGTGCAGGTCGATATCGTCGAGCGCCTGGCGCTTCGCATGCGCGGAATACTTAAAGCTCACGTGGTCAAAGTCGATGGAGCCGTCGACAACCTCGAGCACGGGCTCGGCGGGATCGGCGATCGTGGGTTCGGCGGCAAGCACCTCGGTAATGCGGTGTGCCGATTCGTCGGCCATGGTCACCATGACAAAGATCATCGACAGCTGCATCAGGCTCATGAGGATTTGGAAGCCATAGGTAAAGATCGAGGAGAGCTGGCCCACGTCGAACAGGGTGCCCTGGCTCGTGATGATGAGCTTGGAGCCCAGGTAGATGATGACGACAAACGCGCCGTTGACGCAGATGTTCATCATGGGGTTGTTAAAGGCAAGCAGCTTCTCGGCGCGGGTGAAGTCCATCTGGACGTCGCGCGCAGCGGTCGCGAACTTCTCCTTCTCAAAGTCTTCGCGCACGTAGCTCTTGACCACGCGCATGCCGGTGACGTTTTCCTCGACGGACTCGTTAAGGGCGTCGTACTTGTGGAACACGCGCGAGAAGATGGGGCGCACCTTAAAGATGATAAAGAACAGCCCAAAGCCCAGCAGCGGAATGATGACCAGGTAGACCATGGCGACGCTGCCGCCCATGATAAATGCCATGGTAAAGGCGAAGATCAAGACCAGCGGCGCGCGCACGGCGATACGGATGATCATCATAAAGGCCTGCTGCACGTTGTTGATATCGGTGGTCAGACGCGTGACGAGCGAGGAACTCGAGAACTCATCGATGTTGGCAAAGCTGAACGTCTGGATCTTGTAGAACAGGTCGTGACGCAGGTTCTTGGCGAAGCCGCAACTCGCATGGCTGCAGGTGACGCCGGCAGCGGCGCCAAAAGCAAGCGACGTCAGCGCGATGAGCACCAAAAAGCCCGCGGTGGGAAGCATCTCGGCTACGGTGGCGCCGTCTTTGATGGCGTCGATCAGGTTGGCGGTGATAAATGGAATCAGCATCTCGCAGAGCACCTCGCCAAGCACGAGCAATGGCGTGGCAACAGTGACTTTCATATAGTCGCGGACGCTGCCCATGAGGGTTTTAATCATCCAGTTCCTCCCAGGTTACACGGATTTTCTCGAGCATTTCGGCGAGCTGCTCGCGCTCGTCGTGGGTGAGCGCGCTAAAGGCCTGTTCTCTAAAGCGGATGCGGGCCGCCTGGTCGATGCGGGCGTTTTCCCGGCCGGTTTCGGTCAGGCGAATGGTGAGCTGCCGTCGATCCTTGGGGTTACGGCTGCGCTCGATGAGGCCGTTGAGCTCGAGCTTGGACAGGATCTCGGAAAGCGACCCCGGCTTGAGGTCAAAGTGCATGCCGAGTTCCTGCTGCGACATCTCGCCTCCGGGTTGCTTGGCCAGCAGGCAGATGATGGGCGCCTTGCCGGACACGCCTCCGCCATGAAAATGCATGTAATGGCCGCAAAAGCCCAGGCCATTGAGGATGCGCTTGGCAAGCTTGTCTTCTGAGCTAACCGCTTCGGGTGCATCCGCCGGCTGTGACGGGTCGCCGCCGGGCTCGTGCGAACAAAGGTTAAGAGGTTCATCGCACATGAATTAGTGTTGCTCCTTTCTTTAGTTAGGTAGTGGAATTGTTTTGTGCCTAACCAATCTAGGAGCATGAGAAATGAATGTCAAGGTACCAAACTAGTGGTTACGCGGTTTTACCAAACCGCGTAACGGCTCGACGCTGCAAACCCGCCAGAGCGGCAATCTGCCTTTCAACTTCGGCGGCATGACCAGAAGGTCAATGCCGCCTCGTTTCAAGGCACCTTGCTCGCTCTGGCGGGTTTTCGCTGACTTCGCCAAAACATCGGTGTTGCCCGACCAGTCGTTTTGGCACTTAGGTGGCAATTAGGGACGTTCCTTATGTGCCGGCACTTGGGGACACTCCTTGCGCTGATAGTCGTTGGGTTAGTCGTTGGGGACGTTCTTGTTTGACTAGTCATTTAAGAACGTCCCCAACGACTAACTTCCTTCCCGTAACCTTTCCGCAACAATTTGCCCTTCACGCTGCCCGACTTCGCTCGTAACGTCCCCTGCGCTACACTTAGTCGCACTGTGGCGCTGCTGCGCCGTGCCCGAACCAAGGGAGACCCTCATGAAGAACACTCAGCTGCTGCTGATCAACGATATGTGCGGCTACGGCAAGGTCGCGCTTTCCGCCATGCTGCCGGTGCTGTCGCACATGGGCTACCGCATCCACAACCTGCCGACGGCACTTGTGTCCGATACGCTCAACTATCCCAAGTTCTACATCCACGACACCACCGAGTACGTGCGCCAGAGCCTCGCCATCTGGGAGGAGCTCGGCTTTGAGTTCGACGCCATCTCTACCGGCTTTATCGTGACCGAGGAAGAGACGCGCATCATTTCGGACTTCGGCCACCGTCGCGCGCAAAAGGGTACCAAGGTGTTCGTCGACCCCATCATGGGCGACAACGGCAAGCTCTACGCCGGCGTGCCCGAGTCCACGATCGGTCTCATGCGCAGCCTGCTCGAGTGCGCCGACTATGCGGTGCCAAACTACACCGAGGCGTGCCTGCTCACCGATACGCCCATTGCCGAGCAAATCACGCCCGATGAGGGCCGCACTCTTGTGGATGCCGTGCGTGCCCTGGGCGCCAAGTCGGTGGTCATTACGAGCGCTGTGGTCGACGGTGCGAATGTCGTCATCGGTTACGACCATGTGGCGGGGGAGTACTTCACGATTCCCTTCGACCTGATCCCGGTCTATTTCCCGGGCACGGGCGACACGTTCTCGGCGGTGCTCGTCGGCCGCGTTATGGCAGGCTGGAGTCTGCAGCGCGCGACGTCCGATGCCATGCGCGTGGTGGCAGAGCTTATCGAGCGCAATGCCGACCAAGAGGACAAATCGGCCGGCCTTCCCATCGAGGCCTGCCTGGATGCGATCGACCATGAGTAATGCTGGCGAGGGCGGCATCAAGCCTGCGGGCGATAACAAGCCGCTCGGCGCGCCGCGTGGCAAGCGTCCGCGTATCCGCGTGAGCTGCGTGGACCAGCTGGGTGCGTGCCGCTGCCACCATGGTCACAAGCCGGGCGACGTTTTTGACTTCGACCGAGACCGCGGCAAGATGTGCGCCATGGCCTGCCATGTGGGCTTTCCCTATATCGATATCCTGCGCTATGGCGGAACCGTGCCTGGCAACGAGCCCGGCACGGCAAAGTTCTGCTGCCCCGAGGTCGATACGCTGAACGTCTGGCTTGCCGAGATCGTCGACGAATAGTCGAGCGCAATGTGACAAAGGGACAGTCCCTTTGTCACATTCGCCGGTGGTGTTCCTTCTATTGTGCTTGTAATCTCAAATCTCTGCATTTCATCCGATTTTAGGTTCTAAAAACTCTGCATTTCATCGATAATCAAGCGTATAAAACTTTGCATTTCATTTGATGACACTGAGGAGGGCCTATGCTGCGCAGGAAAATAGCGGCAGAGCTGGAGCGTTGGCTGAAGTCTTCCGAGCAAAAGGCCTTGTTCATTACGGGTTCTCGCCAGATCGGCAAAAGCTATTCGATTCGCGCATTTGGCAAAGCCAACCATGCAACCTACATCGAGCTTAACCTCATGGAAAATCGCCAGGCAAAAGATGCTCTTCTCGAGGCGCGGGATGCCGATGATTTCATCAGCAGGGTGACGCTTCTTTCGGGAAAGTCGATTGCGCCAGGCAAAACGCTTGTGTTTATCGATGAGGTCCAAGAAGCTCCCGACATCATGACGATGGCAAAGTTCCTTGTTGAGGACGGGAGGTGCCGCTGGGTGTTTTCGGGGTCAATGCTTGGGACCCAGTTCAAGGGCGTCAGGTCCTATCCCGTGGGGTATGTCCACGAGCTTAGGATGTTCCCGCTCGATTTTGAGGAGTTTTGCTGGGCAACCGGAGTGAGCGAGGGGGCTCGCCAAACGATACGTGACGCGTGTATCAGCGAGAGGCCCATTCCTGATTACATTCATGACGCGATGATGGCAAACTTCAGGACCTATACCGTTGTCGGCGGAATGCCGGAGGTCGTGCAGCGTTTCCTTGACACGCAGGGCGACCTTGCCTCTGTTCGTCAGCTACAGTCCGAGCTCAACGAACAGTACCGACGGGATATTTCCAAGTATGCAAGCGGGCGTGCCCTTCAGGTGCAGAGCATCTACGATCAGCTCCCCATTATGCTTGAGGGCGAACACAAGCGTTTCGTGCTCAATTCCATTGACCCCAAGGCGCATTATGAGAAGTACCAGCGAGATTTTGTCTGGCTTGTCGATGCCGGCGTTGCTCTCAAAGCCGATATCGTAACCGAGCCAAAATCGTCCCTGCTCAAGACGGCACGGCCATCGCAGTTCAAGCTATACCAATCGGATACGGGCATGTTGATGGCGCGCTACCCCGTTGGAGTCGCCCAAGCGGCGTATCTTGATAGCAAGGAGCCCAATCTGGGCGGCATTTACGAAAACGTGGTGGCCCAGCAGCTGGCTGCCCAAAATCGCCAGCTTTACTACTATCAGACAAAAAAGCGCGGTGAAGTGGACTTTGTGGTCGACGGACCGGATGGGACGGCTGTTCCGATCGAGGTTAAATCGGGCTCCTATTACCACGCGCACGCTGCGCTCGGTCATGTGCTTGATACGGCTGAATATGGCGTAAGGCTCGGGATTGTTTTCTCGAGAGGCAACGTTGAGCGCAACGGAGCGGTTCTCTATTTGCCGCTATATGCGACCTGGGCCCTTTCGGATGTTTTGGGCGACTCCTGCGCCGAGGGGATAAAGCTGGAGGTCAAGCCGGTCTAGGGCCAGTCCCGGATGTGACAAAGGGACAGTCCCTTTGTCACATTCATGAGTGTGGATTTTCTCCCACCGAGATAACGAGCGTGGATTTTCTCCCGTTTGGGGGTGCGGACGATTTCTTGGACCGCGCCTAGGCGTATCCAAGTGGAGTGGGAAGGATAAACTGGACTTTCTTTTAAGGATCCTCAAGCGTATTGGCGCTCGTATTCCACTGGAGACATGTAGCCCAGGGTGGAATGCATGCGCACCCTAT
>CAUAAR010000025.1:0-28877 GCA_958427035.1 uncultured Collinsella sp.
AGGCCCTCGCGGCCTAGTCGCTATTTAGGGCGTCCAAGATTTGGGGCGCAGTTCAAGTGCGCAGCGAGGGCTTCTTGCATGTCCGAGGACGTGCCTAAAAGAAAACTAATGGCGGGCCCGGACGACTACAAGGCTATCGATTACCCCGTGTTCTGCAATCCTGCCGAGACGCCGGTCACAGTCGAAAGAATCAGGCTCATGTACTCGGCCTTCTTCTCCTCGGCCATCTCGTCCTGGTTCATACGCACCTCGCGAAGGGCGCGGACCTGGGCGATGGACAGGGCGTCGACGTAGGGGTTGCGCACGCGAACGGCACAGCCAAGCACACGGCGGCGCTGCAGCGGCCACTCGTCACCGACGATGGCAAGGACCCACTTACGGGTGAGCTGCATCTCGGTGAAGACCTTCTCGGATAGATCCTGGCGATCGCCCAGATGCAGATACATCTTGGCGATGCGCTGGTCAGTCTTGGCGATCGACATCTCGATGTTGTCGATAAAGGTGCGGAAGAACGGCCACTCCTGGTAGGCAGCCTTAAGCTGGTCCAGATCGCCAAACTGCTCGCAGGCGGTACCCAGGCCGTACCAAGCGGCCAGGTTAATGCGCGCCTGGCTCCAGCTGAAGATCCACGGAATGGTACGCAGGTCGTCGAGCGACTTGGCGCCCAGGCCGCGCTTGGCGGGACGCGAGCCGATCGGCAGCAGACCGACCTCGGTCAGCGGCGTCACGGTCGAGAACCACGGTGTAAAGTCCTCGGTGTTCAGCAGGTCCAGATAGCGCTCGTGGCTTGCGGCGTTGAGCTTCTCGGCCATATCCCAGAACTTCTGCGTGGTCTCGGTGTTGGTCTTCTCGACACTCGGGGCCGACTGCAAAAGCGTTGCGGCGGCAACGGACTCAACATGGCGCTGAGCCAGCGTGCGGTTGCCGTAACGGGCAAAGATGACCTCGCCCTGCTCGGTGAGCTTAAAGAAGCAGTTGACCGAACCCTTGGGCTGCGCCAGCACGGCCTTGTTGGCCGGGCCGCCGCCACGGCCCACGGCACCGCCGCGACCGTGCATGAGCACCAGGTCGATATCGTTCTTCTCTGCCCACTTGGCGATGCGCTCCTGCGCGGAGTGCAGCGCGAGCATGGCCGTGGTAGGACCGGCATCCTTGGAAGAGTCGGAATAGCCCAGCATGACCTCCATGCGGCGGTTGGTCTGGGCAAGGCGCTTTTGCACCACGGGCAGCGTAAGCATCTGATCGAGCACGTCGACGCAGCCCTCGAGGTCCTCGAGCTGCTCGAACAACGGGATCACGTCGAGCTCGGGGACATCCTCCTCGTGTGCAAAGGACAGGTGCGCCAGCTCAAAGACGTCGGCCACATGCTGAGCGCTCTTGGTAAACGAGATGATGTAGCGGTGCGCCATCTTCTTGCCGTAGCGCTTTTGGATGGAGCCGATAGCGCGGAAGGTATCGATGACCTCGCGCGTCATGGGCTGCAGGTCGCCATGGATACCGTTCTCGTGGATATCCTTAAGGGCGCGGGCATGCACCACGGAGTGCTGACGGAACTCCATCTCGACCATATGGAAGCCGAAGGACTCGACCTGCCAGATGATGGTTTGGACCGGGCCGTAGGCAGCACGGACGGCACCGCAGGCGGCCAGCGAACGCTGGACGACGCGCAGGTCATCCAGGAACTCGTCGGCGCTGTGGTACATGGTGTCGGTGATACGACGGACGGTGGCGTTCAGGCGGTCGGCCATGACGAGCATGACGGCGCGATGCGGCTCGTGCTCGGAGATCAGCTCGGCGCGGGCCGTGTAACGAGGGCTCATCTCGACCTGATGGTTCCACAGGTTAATGAGCTCGGCCGACGGCTTGCTGTAGGTAGCCTCGAGCGTGAGGTTGCGGCCGATGTGGCGGCACTTGTCCTCGAGCTTGAGCACCATGTGCGTAAAGTACTTGGCGGCGACCTCACGGCTCACCTTGGCGGTGACGTTGGGGTTACCGTCGCGGTCGGAACCGATCCAGCTGCCGGGATGGAAGAACGCCGGGCACAGCGGCGGCACAGTACCGGCCTTGTCGCCCAGCACCCAATCGTCAAAACGACGATAGATAACGGGGATAACGTCGAACAGCGTGTTATCGAAGATGTCGATGATGGTATCGGCTTCCTCGACCGGCGTGGGCTTCTTGAGCGCGATGGGACTCGTACGCACCAGGGCGTCGATCTCCTGCAGCATATGGCGCTCGTTCTCCACCAGGTCGGAGCCGCCCAGACGCGGACGCTCCTCCAGCAGGTTGGAGATACGGCGGATCTTGCCCTCGACGGCCTTACGACGGGCCTCGGTGGGATGTGCGGTAAAGACAGGGTGGAACTCGAGCTTGTCGAGCAGCTCGTTGGCACCCTCGACACCCAGCTCATTCACCAGCTGGTGATAGGCAACGGTAAGCTCGTTGGCAGGATCGACCTCGGTATCGGTCGACGCACCGGCCTCGCGCTCGCGCAGCTGCGCCACACGGTAGTTCTCCTCCGACAGGTTTGCCAGATGGAAAAAGCTCGTAAAGGCGCGAACGATGACCTGCTGCTTATCAAGCGGCAGGCTGTCGATCAAATCGACGACCTCACGAAATGCCACGGCAGTGGGCTCGTCGGCGGTGGGCACGCCCTGCTCGTCGACGGCTTCGTCGGCAGCGCAGGTACCGGGGTTGCCGGCATTGACCACAATCTCGGCTGTCAAAATCTTGTCGAACAGGTCCGCGATCTCGGGATCATACTCGCTAAGCACACGGCGCTCCAGGCGCAAGAACAGCGCCAGATTGTCGCGCAGCTCCTCGGGGATCTCGATCTCGGCGAGACGCTCCCTGGACTCGGCATTCGAGCCGATTCGGT
Organism: uncultured Collinsella sp.; assembly: GCA_958427035.1. Classification (GTDB taxonomy): domain Bacteria; phylum Actinomycetota; class Coriobacteriia; order Coriobacteriales; family Coriobacteriaceae; genus Collinsella. Next base: position 2,879 of record CAUAAR010000025.1, read on the forward strand.
TAACGAGGCGGTTGACCACGGCAGCGACGCGCGCCGCGGCTTCGGGTACAGACTGGTTGCTTAGGTTCTCAGCCACGTTTCCTCCCATTCCTCCTTCTATGCACGTAACATGCGGTATTCATTATAGGCGCTTGAGAAATACTTTCGACACTGATTGCGCTTTACCACACAAAAGTATTTTCTGCATTGCAAAGGTTTTTGCCCTAAATGGTCGTATTTCTCGGTGGGCGGCATACGTAAACGGGGGCATTCCGCATAAAAGCGAAACACCCCCGTAACAATCGCTCTCCATGAGCAGGGCACGTTAGCAGGCCCGAAGCTCAAAAAGATGCGCTACAGGCGCTCGCGAACCGCCTCGACGACGTTGTCCAGATCGGCGAGCACCTCGTCATGGCTCTGCATGTCGCGCACTTTGACCTTGCCGGCGGCAAGCTCGTCGCCACCCAGGACCAAGATGAGCTTGGCGCCTACCTTATCGGCTTGCTTAAACTGGGCCTTGAGCGAACGACCCTGATAGTCGGCCTCGGTCACGATACCTGCGGCGCGAAGCTCCTGCGTAATGGCAAAGACGTTCTGACGCAGCTCCTTGCCGGCGTTGGCGACATAGACGCACGGGGCCTCATCGGCACCCAAATCGCTGCCAAAGGCCTGCAGGGCCAGCAGGGCGCGCTCAAAACCGACAGCAAAGCCGACGCCCGCCGTGGGCTTGCCACCCTCGAGCTCGACCAGGCCATCGTAGCGGCCGCCGCCGCCGATGGAGCCGACGCCGGCGCCAGGGGCCTCGACCTCAAAGACAGTACGGGTGTAGTAGTCCAGGCCGCGCACCAAGGTGGGATCCTCGACATACTCGATACCGGCGGCATCCAGATAGCGCTTGACCTGCTCGTAGTGCTCGCGGCACTCATCGCACAGGTTGTCACCCATCAGCGGAGCCTCGGCCATGATCTCGCGGCAGTGGTCGTTCTTGCAGTCGAAGGCACGCAGCGGGTTGAGCTCGGCGCGCTCGCGGCACTCATCGCACATCTCGTCGGCGTGATCGAGGATGAACTGCTTAACCTGCTCGCGATAAGCCGGACGGCACTGGGCGTCACCCATCGAGTTGATGAGCAGACGAAGCTTGGAAAGATCGAAGCCCAGGCGCTTGTAGAACTCCATGAGCATGATGATGCACTCGGCGTCTGCCGCCGGATCGGGAGCGCCGAGCCACTCGATGCCCACCTGGTGGAACTGGCGCAGGCGGCCCTTCTGGGGACGCTCGCCGCGGAACATGGCCTCGGCGTAGTAAGCCTTAAACGGCGTGGAGCCCTGAGGCACCAGATTGTTCTCGACGACGGCGCGCACCACGCCGGCCGTGCCCTCGGGGCGAAGTGCCAGGCGCTGCTTGGGCTTGAGTTTGGTGTCGGTGCCCTCGGTAAAGACGCGCTCCAGGTTGGCACCGCTGAACACGCGGAACATTTCCTTGCGCACGACGTCGGTCGACTGGCCGATACCGTGGACAAACACGTCAACCTGCTCGATCGCGGGCGTCTCGATGGGTTTAAAACCAAACGGCTCGAACACGCCGGCCGCAATCTGCTGCATCTTTTGCCAGGCGCGCATCTCGGCGCCGATAAGGTCGCGGGTTCCCTCCGCCTTCTGTGCCTGCATGGGCAAACACCTTTCTTTTGTATCGCGTCATAGGTAGTGGACATTATACGGCACAAAGCAGCAACGCGGCGGCGCGCCTGACCGAACGAGGGTATGGGGACTCGTTCGGCCAGACGCGCCGCCGCGACAGCCGGTCCGCTTTCCTCCGACCCCTTCGGGTCACATGATCTGTTGGGGACGGAGGAAAACGGATCATTCGTAGGCCCGTGGCCGCCTTGGAAACCGAATGATGGTACGAGCATCCATTCGGCTTCCAGGGCGGCCACGGACAGAACGGGGCGAACAGAAAAGAGCGACGGACGTCTACTCCCCTGCCACGCTCGCGCGCAGCTTGGCGGCGATGGGCTCGGATGCCAGCAGGAACACGAGCATGACCACGGAGCACGCCAGGCACACAATCCAGGTGCTCGCAAAGGAGCCCGTGGCATCGAACAGCACGCCCGAGACGATGGCGCCGGTAGTGTCCAAGATTGCCTTGAAAGACAAGGGCATAGGCCTTATGGGCATGCCCGCAGGCTTGAAAGGCAAGGTTGGGTGCTACCGGTGGTCGGCGATATAGCCCAAAGCGACGGCGGTATAGGCCGCGGCACCGAGCGGCAGCTCGGCATCGTTAAAACGTGCCTTGGGATGGTGCTGGGCAAAGTGTTCGTCCGTGTCGGTTACGGCCGCGCCCACGGTAAAGTACGCACTCGGAATCTTGCTCGAGATAAGCGCGAAGTCCTCACTCGCCATGGCATGGAAAAGCGGCAAGAAAGCCGCCTTGGGCAGCACTGCGCCCACGTAGCCAAGCGACGCCTGAGTCAAATCGCTGTCGAGTACAAGCGGCGGAACATCCGAAAGCGCCTCGATGGTCGCCGGCGTACGATAGGTCGTGGCAACGCCGTTAACGACCTCCGCGATGCGGGTCTTGAGGTGAGCCATGAGCTCAACATCAAAGCCGCGCAGCGTTCCCTCGAGCACGCAGGTGTCGGGGATGACGTTGGCCGCCAAGCCGCCGGCGAACTTACCAACGGTAAGTGCGACTTCCTTGGCCGCCGGCACCTCGCGGGAGATAAGCTCCTGGAGCGCCAGATGCACATGCACGCCTGCCGTGATGGGGTCGATGCAGATCTCGGGGCTCGAGCCATGGCCGCCCTTGCCCTGGAGCGTGATACGGAAACCGTACACGCCCGAGAGCGCCGGGCTGCCGTAGAGCACCAGGCCAAGCGGCGACTGGCTGTTGACATGCATGGCAAAGGCCGCCTGAGGGCGCGGGTTCTCGAGCAAGCCGTCGGCGATGGCGGCGCGGGCGCCCTCAAAGGTCTCCTCGCCCGGCTGGAACAGCAACTTGACGGTAGCGTTGGCCTCCACAAGCTCGGCCTCGCGGGCCTTGAGCAAACGGGCCGCGCCGAGCAGCGCCGTCGCATGCATATCGTGACCGCAAGCATGCATGCAGCCGTTGGTAGAGGCGAAAGGCTCGCCCGACTCTTCGGCAACGGGCAGGGCATCCATGTCGCCACGAAGCATGACGACCGTTCCGGCCTGCTCGTCCTTGCACGTGCCATTGCCCTGAGCGGCCGCGGCCGCACCGGAACCGATCAGGCCAACGACGCAGGAACCATCGACGAGCGTGGCAAACGGGATGTCCATCTCGGCCAGGCGCGCTTGGATATACGCAGAGGTCTGCGGGAGGTCGTTACCAAGTTCGGGCGTCCGATGCAGATCGTGACGCCATGCGGCAAGCTCATCGGCAAAAGTTTGAGCCTCTTTGACCAGACTGTCGCCAATGGCGGCTTGCGCCGCCGCGGTGGCCTTGGGCGCTGATTGCGGTTGAAGATCGGACAGTGCTGGTACCATAGATGCCCTCCAGTAACGTTTTTGCAGCAAGCACTTTGATAGCGTAAAGTGCAAGGTACTACTTTAAGGGCGACGCATAAAAAATGCCGCCCCGGGAGGCGGCGCAACAAATTGTTTACAATTGCGGACGCGGCTTTCGACGCAAAAAATCGAAATGCGTCTCGCTCAAGATAATCGAAAGAAAGATGAGCGCGAAGCCGGCGAGCAGGCGCGAGGTGAGCGCCTCCCCCATCAGCAGCACCGAGAACAGCACACCCGAAGGCGACTCCATCGAAAGGAGCAGCGAGCCCGCTGAGGCCGGGACATGCGCCAGGCCGACGTTTTGGATGAGCAGAGCCACACACGTACAGCCCACCGATAGAAACGCCATCGCGCTGATAAAGCTCGGCGTCCACACGGACAGAGGCGCTTGGGTCTCGAATAGCAGCGACGTTGCCAGGCTCAGCACGCCGTTGCCCACAAACATCCAAAACGTGATGACGTTGATGTCCATTTTGCGACCGTACTTGGCAGTCACCGCCATCTGGATGGCGAAAAAGACCGCACCCGCCAGCGTAATGACATCACCGATGTTGAACTCAACGCTATCGAGCGCCACCAAGCCAATGCCCGCCAAGCACAGCAGCGCCGCGCCCAGGTTATAGCGGGTGAGTTTTTCGCCGCTCAGAAAATAGCTCGCGAACGGCACAACGATGCAATACGTGCCCGTCAAAAAAGCATTCTTGCCCGCCGTGGTGTGCGCCAGACCGACTGTCTGCAGGGCGTAGGCGGCCCACATAAGTGCGCCCATGCCAAGTCCGACGATAAGGTTGCGGGCGTTGAGGTGCGCGATGATGCGCTTGTGGAAGATGAAAAACATGACCAACGCCGCAGGCAGAAAGCGCACGTAGAGCAGTTCGAACACCGGAATGGTGTCGAGCGCGTCCTTCATGGTCGTAAAGGAGTAGCCCCAGACGACTGCCACCGAAAGCAGCAGGACTTTCCAGAACAGCGGCGAGCGAGCGCCGGCGCCGCGGGAGGTGCCGCCCGCGCCTAGGTCCTCGCGAGCAACAGGGCTATCGGGCATCATTTCGATATTGTCAGTGGCATGCTGGGCCATAGGGCATCCTCGCGCTCAATCTGGGCGTGGTGTCCGCACGCGCATGGCTGCGTGCCGCCTCATGGTCAAATAAAAGCAGGGCGCACCGGACCCCCGGCACGCCCCGCTACTGTAGCAACAACCAAGCAGCCCGTGCAATTCACTACGCTAAAGCATCGGGTTGGAAGATCTCGATGTTCCGACGGCGTTTACGTTGCTGAACTAAATCAATTTGGTTGACTCCAGTTTTTCGATGATCCAGTCGTTGGCTTTGATGACCGGGCGGCGGAAGACGACGCCCAGGGCCAGCGACGGAATCAGATAGCTCGCCAGAATGCCCAGCTCAACCCAGTACTCCATATGGTAGGCGCCAGCCATGGCGGCATGCATGGCGTTGATGCCATGGGTAAACGGCAGGAACGGATATATCGCTTGGAACACAGGGCCGGTCATCTCGATGGGGAACGTACCGCCCGAACCGCCGACCTGCATGACCAGCAACACTACGGCCAAAGCCTTGCCGATATCGCCAAACGATACCGTAAGCGTGTAGACGATATTGGAGAACACGAGACTCGCGACCCAGCCCGCCAGCACAAACTGCAGCGGGTTGTCGCACTGAATGCCAAAGAACAGGATGTCGCCCGCACACACGAGCGTTGCCTGCAGCAGGGCCAGACCGCCAAAGAACAGGTAGCGGCCCAGGTAGATCTCGTGTAAACGCACGGGGATGAGCTCGTTGATAAGCTCATCGTCGACCGAGACCTTCATCATAGCTGCCAGTACGATCGAGCCGACCCATAGCGACAGAATCGTGTAGAACGGCGCCATGGCCGAACCGTAGTTGCGAATCGGATAGACCGGCTTGCGGTCGAGCGCGACGGGGCCGGAAAGCGACACGGCCAGACCCTCGGGATCATTGCCGATCATCGTCTTGATCGTAGCGAGGTCATCCGACATCAAGGCGCCGTCGAGCTCGTCCTTAAACGCGCTGATCTTGTCCGACGCCTCGCCCAGCTGATCAGAAGCCTTGTTGACCAGCTTTGCAGCCTTGGAGAGGCCCTTTGCCAGCGAACCGGATGCGTCGGTCAGGCCGCCTACGGCGCTATCCAGGTCGCCCGAGATGCCATCAAGCGAGTCCAGAATGCCCGAAACCGTCTTCTTGAGCTCCTTGGCCTTAACCGAGAACGTGGAATCGTAATCGGATTTGGCACCCGCGATGCCGGCCTTGGCATCAGCGATGGCCTGATCGACCTCGGCACGCGAGTTGTTGACCTCGGCCATGCTATCGGAGAGAGACTTCGCGGTGGCCGTCAAGTCCTTGGCGTTGTTGCGATACTCCACAGCAATCCTGCTCAGCGATGTTGCCACAGACTTGAGGCTGTCCTGGAGTTTTTCGTCAGTCACCTGATCGGCAAAGCTGCGGAGCTGGTCGGCCGTGGCGTCGATATCGTCGGCACGCGTGTTGAGCGCCGCCGCGGCATCGTTGAGCTGGGACACTGTAAGGTCGACATGTTGATTCGCGGCATCAAATGCCTTCGCAAGCTCGGCGGACACGTTGTCAAACGAGCCCGCGCTTCCGTCAATCGCGGCATTGATGGCGTCGTTGGCGTCCTTCAGCGCTTCCTTGGAATCGCTAATACCGCTTTTGACATGCTCCATCAGCTGCTTCGTTGACTCATCGACCGTGCCCGTCTGCTTGAGCATGCCGCTCGCCGACGTCAGCGAATCGGACGTGGAGCTCAAAATGCCCGCCAGCGACGAAGCATTTGCCCGAACGTCTCGCAGGTCCTCAATCGAATCGCCGAGCGTCGAGGACAGGTTGGCGATAAAGTTACCCACCTGGTCGGTGCTCATGTAATCGAGCAGGCTGGACACCGTCTTAAGACCGATCGTCGTAATGGTCTCGGTAAAAGTTTTGTTAACCTGGCTCTGGACGGCGCTCGAACCCTTCTCGGTCACGATCTGCGCAATGGCGTTGGCCTTCTGATTCTCGTAGAACTCGATATCGGCATGCTTCACGTCGGTCGAGAAAAGCGTCATCATGTCAGCGCTAAACGTTTTGGGGATAACGACGGCAGCATAGTACGCGCCCGACTTAACGCCCTCGATAGCCTTTTCGCGATTGTTGAGCACAACCCAATCGAAGCTCTCGTTGCCGCGTAGGGTGGCGGTCACGTTTTCGCCCACGTTAACCTCGACGGGGATCAAATCGCTCTCGTAACCCTCATCGGTGTTGACCACGGCGATCTTAAGATTGCCGGTGTTGCCGTACGGATCCCAGCTGCCGGCGATGTTAAACCACGCGTACAGACACGGTACGATAATGAGGCCCATCACGACAACCAAGCCGATCACGGAGCGAGACACGTTTTGGACATCGCGCTTAAACAGATGCAGGATGTTCTTCATTTATGCCTCACCTCCTTTGGAGTGCTTGCCAAGCGCGGTGGTATCTCCATCATTTGTGGCTGTGCTGTCGCTGCCCTGAGATTTATGGTGCGAGCCGATATGCGGCAAGCGGCCCGTGGACTGATCGCCGCCCTTGGCACCACGCTCGCTGGCGTTGAGGCCAAACATGTGGCGGGCGGCAGGAATGGCGGCCGTGTGTTCGCGCATCTCGCGACGCAGGTCCTCATCCGAAAGCGCCGAGATGCGCATCTGGGTATTGAGGCTCGCTCGGATATATTCGATATTGATAAGCCAGCCGCAGATGGCAATAACCGAGATGATCCAAATGACAAGCAGGATGATCTTGCCGTTATTGTCGATATCGAGAACCGTCGACAGGACAAAGAGCAGGACCTGAACGCCCACCACGGCGGCAAAACCGCCCTTGATGTAGTACGGGTAGCGATGTTCAAAGGCGACCGCATGATCGAGCAGTTCGCGACGGTACGAATCGGAATCGAGCATGACGCGCATGGCCGTGCGCAGCGAGTAGCGCTGGCGCGGCAGGTCGTTGGACTCGCAAATCATCATACCGGTCGTGGAGAGCTGTTTATCAAAGAGCAGGTTAAGGTTGAGCAGCAGCGGACGCAGCTGCAGGCCGATAAAGAGCGCCACGATCAAGAACACGCCCAGAATGCACAGGTTAAACAGGTAGTTGAACGAATACATGCCGCCGACCGTCTCGCGCAGCAGATTGATGCCGTAGGTAAAGGGCAGCAGCGGGTGCAGCCACTGGAAGAAGCCGGGCATCATCTCGATGGGGTACATGCCCGACGAACCCGGGATCTGCACGATGACGAGAATGACGCCGATAGCCTTGCCGATATGCTTAAACGTGGTGGACAGCGCATAGATGATATTGACGTAGGTGAACGAAATGGCGATGCCGCCCAGCACGAACAGCAGCGGGCTGACGCACTGCACGCCAATCACCAGATCGCCTACCGTAACGATGATGGCCTGCAACGCGCCCAGGATCACCATGAGCAACCAGCGGCCAAAGTAGCCTTGGCGCGCCGTAAAGCTGCCAACACCTTCACGGTCGACCTCGAGCTTGTAAATGGCGATGAGCACATAGCCGCCCACCCAAAGCGCCAGATTGGTGTAGAAGGGAGCGATGCCCGAGCCAAAGCTCTTGACCGGATAGATTGACTTGGACGTCAACTCAACCGGAGACGCCATGAAATCTGCCACGTCATTGACATCGACGCCCATCAGATCGGCCAGCTCGCCCATGGACTCGGAGGTCTGCAGCGCCGCGATGTCATTGGCGGCGGTTGCAAGCTTGTCCTGGACCTTGGCAAGCGAGGAATCGGTCTGGGACAGCGTGGTCTTGGCCTGGCCGAGCGTAGCGCTAAGCTGCGCCAACGTGCCGCGCGCATTTGCAAGTGTAGGTGTCATACCCGAGACGATACCGGTCAGGTCGCCCGAAACGGCAGCAAAAGAGTCGAGCGCGCTCGAGGCCTTCGGCAGCGCGTTTTGGCCCAAGTCCGTCTGGGCTTGGCCAAGGTTGGTCGCACCGGTATGAATTGCGTTATTGATAGCGTCACTGGCACCCGAAACAGCCGCTGCGTCATTCGCCATGGCGCTCGACTGCGCGGACAGACCGTCCTTGATGCTCTGAAGCTTTTCATTCTGCTCTCGAAGCAAATCGATGGTCGATACAATGCGCGCGTCAATTTCCTCGGAACCTGTCGACGTGTCATTGGCGAGAATCTCCAAGTGCCCGATAACGGCCTTATTGTGGTCGATCGTCGCTTGAAGAGACTCGAGCGAGTTGTCGATACGGGTGGTCGTAGATGTGACCGCGCCCGTCAGCTTGCCGATGGCAGCGTTCGCAGAGGCCGACGTCTTGGTGAGCGCAAGGCTGCCTTCCGAGAGCGCCTTGGAGAGCGAGGTGATGGAGTTGCCCGCCGTGGTGCGAGCTTCGCTCAGCAGGTCGTTGCCCTGGGAGATCGCCTGCGTCAGCGACGGTGCCTGGCCTTGCAAGCCGGCAAGTGCCGCATCAGCCGAGGCGATAGCGCCACTCGTCTTATCGATGGCGGCATTCATATCGCCAATCGAATCGCGCACCTCGCCCAAGGTGTCGGACGCCTCGGACACCGAACTTGCCAGCGAGTCCTGAGTCTGGGTTGCCTTGTCCTTTAAATCGACACCGGCATCCTTGGCGATACCGGCAACAGTCTTGCCTACCGTAGAGACAAATTCCGAGTTGATCTGCTCCTCGATGGTGTTTGCACCGGTGTCGGTAACCTTGGGCGCAATAGCGCTCTTCTTCTCATTGACGTAGTACGTAAGCTTGGGCTGATGGTAGTTGCCGTCGAGCATCGAAACGAGGTTGTCGGAGAAGTTCTTAGGGATCACGATGGCGGCGTAGTACTCCCCGCTCTCGACACCCTCTTTGGCATCGGACGCCGAATCGACGAAGGTCCAGCCCAGCTGATCGTTCTCCTTGAGCTGATCGACAACCTGGTCGCCCGCGTTGAGCTCGCCCACCAAGTCGTTTTGGGTGCCCCGATCGTTGTTGGCGATGGCAATCTTGATACCCTGGGTGTTTCCGTACGGATCCCAGTTGGCCACGATGTTGTACCAGGCATACAGCGAGGGAATAACGCACACGCCAAGGGTAACCACCAAGGCGACGGGGTTCACAAGCAGTCGCTTAATGTCGCGCTTAAATATCGCAAAGGACACCTTTGCATTGGATAGTTTGCTGCCGAGACTCACGCTTGGACCATCCATCCTGTCGTTAAATCGAATCGTACTATCGACAACCATTGTACGTAGGCGCTTTAGCGTCTCAGAGCACAATGGTATTGAGTTTTGCGGGTAGCAATATACTACGAAGACAAATTAACGTACAGTTGTACAGTATCCTAAATTTCAGCAGGTCACAAAACCACAACCCGCACAAATTAGCAATCCGAGCAGTCATTGGGGACGTCCTTAAACGACCAGTCAAACAAGAACGTCCCCAATGACTAGTTTGGACCACGGTAACGTCGATGTTTTAGCAATGCCAGCGAGCGGGCGCCAGAGCGAACAAATTGGCATGAAAAGAGGACGGCATAGACCTTCTGGTCATGCCGTCCTCTTTGAATGACAAGTTGTCGCTCTGGCGCCCGCGCAGCGTCGACTGGTCCGCCGTTCGTTAGAACGGCGGAACTGAGGGCAGCGTCGAGCCGTTACGCGGTTTGGGAAAACCCCGTAACTACCTAACTACATCAAGTTGCAAACAGATGCCGCGAAGGCCACGGGGTCCTCGGGCAGAATACCCTCGACCAGCAGGGCCTGGTCATAGAGCAGGCCGGAGTACTGCTTGATCTTGTCGGCGTCGCCTGCCTTCTGGGCAGCGACGAGCTTGGCAAAGACCGGGTGCTTGGCGTTGAGCTCGAGCACGCGCTGACTCTTGGGCATGCCGTCGGGCGCGCCCTCGGGTCCCTTCTGGAGCACCTTCTCCATCTCGAGCGAAAGTGGGCCCTCGGTGGTGATGCAAGCGGGGGCATCGGTCAGGCGCGCGGAGACGGCAACTTTCTCGACCTTGTCACCGAGCGCCTCCTTCATAGCGCTAAAGAGGTCCTCGTTCTCCTTGGTGGCGTCCTCGGCCTCCTTCTTCTCGTCCTCGGTCGCCAGGTCAAGATCACCGGTCGCGACGTTCTTGAGCTCCAGATGACGATCCTCGACCTCGGGCTCGGCACCGTCGGCCACAGCCTTTTCGGCAGCCTCGCGAGCTGCGTCGTCCTCGTAGATCTTGGGCATATCGGCGGCAACGTACTCACGCATAGCTTGGAACGTGAACTCATCCACATCCTGCGTCAGCAGCAGCACGTCATAGCCGCGGTCGAGCACGCCCTTTACCACGGGCATCTTGGCCAAGCGCTCGCGCGAATCGCCGGCGGCGTAGTAGATGGCCTTCTGATCCTCGGGCATGCCCTTGGCATACTCGGCCAGGGTAATCATCTTCTGTTCCTTGGCAGACCAGAACAGCAACAGGTCGGCGAGCTCATCGGCCTTCATGCCATAGCTCGAGTAGATGCCGTACTTAAGGCCGCGGCCAAAGTTCTCAAAGAACTTCTCGTAGGCCTCGCGGTCGTTGTCACGCATATCCTCAAGGTCAGTGGTGATCTTCTTTTCCACACGCTTGGCGATGGCCTTGAGCTGACGGTTCTGCTGCAGCGTCTCACGCGAGATGTTGAGCGACACGTCGGCGGAATCCACGACGCCGCGGACAAAGTTGTAGTAGTCGGGCAGCAGGTCGTCGCACTTCTCCATGATCAGGACGTTGGAGCTGTAGAGCGCCAGGCCCTTCTCGTAGTCCTTGCTGTACAGATCGAACGGCGCGCGTCCCGGCACAAACAGCAGGGCGTCATACTCGAGCGTGCCCTCGGCATGGAAGCTGATGGTGCGCGCAGGATCGTCAAAGTCGTGGAACGTGGACTTGTAGAACTCGTCGTAGTCCTTCTGCTCGACATCGGAGCTGCGCTTCTTCCAGATCGGTGTCATGGAGTTGACGGTCTCAAGCTCCTGGTAGTCCTCGTACTCGGGCTTGTAATCGTCGCCGGCGTCCTCGGGCTTGGGTTTCTGGCGGCTCTTGGACACCATCATCTGAATCGGGTAGCGCACATAGTTGCTGTACTGCTGAATCAGGCTCTTGAGACCCCACTCGGTCAGGAAGCGATCGTAGGTCTCGGCCTCGCCGTCGGCATCGAGCTTCTCGTTCTCGCGCAGCGTCAGGATGACATCGGTACCGTGCTCGGCGCGCTCGCCGTCCTCGATGGTGTAGCCCTCAAGACCGTCGGATTCCCACACATGGGCGACATCCTCGCCGTAGGCGCGGCTGACGACCTTCACATGACTGGCGACCATAAAAGCCGAGTAGAAGCCCACGCCAAACTGACCGATGATGTCGACATCGGAGCCCTGCTGCTCGGCGTTCTCGGTCTTAAACTCCTCGGAGCCGGAATGGGCGATGGTGCCCAGATTGCGCTCGAGCTCCTCGGCGGTCATGCCAATGCCGTTATCCGAGATGGTAATGGTGCGGGCGTCTTTATCAAAGGAAACGCGAATAGCCAGGTCGCCCTGGTCGATCTTGACGCTCGGATCCTGCAGGCTCTTAAAGTTGAGCTTGTCGACGGCGTCGCTCGCGTTAGAGATAAGCTCGCGCAGGAAGATTTCCTTATTGGTGTAGATGGAGTTGATCATGAGGTCGAGCAGTTTTTTGCTCTCGGTCTTAAATTGACGCATGTGCAGTCCTTTCGCGCTACCCCCGTCCGCAAAAACGGCCCGGTCGCCCGAGCCGAATCGCAGACCTGCTATGTTCAGACTTAGATTTTATAACCCATTAGCGCGCATATATACATACGGAATCGAAAAACTGTATGTCTAAGCGCTCCGATGCGCCAATTGCCAAGGAGCGTCCCCAACTGCCGGCAGAAAAGGAACGTCCCTATCTGCCATCTACGCGCTTGGCCATCCAGGCATGGGGCTGGCCCTCGTCTTCGTAATCTACCGGGGCAATTTGCGTGTAGCCCGCCTTTGCATAGAGCGGCAACACGTATTCCTGCGCATGCAGCTTAATAAGCTTTGCGCCGGCATCGCGTGCACACGCATCACTGGCCTCGACGATCGCACTCGCCAATCCGCGACGACGCATAGCCGGCAGCACTGCGACGCGCCCCATAATGTAGGTCTCCCCCGCCGCAACGCCTTCGTCCATGTCGCATGCCGGCAACACCGGGGCCTCTGCGTCAGCCACGCGCTCAAGCTCTTCGGGAAACACGCGCGAGCAACCGGCAAGCTCGCCGTCTACATAGAGCGTCACATGAATGCAGTTCGGATCCTCGTCGATAGCGTCGAACTCATTCTCGTAGCCCTGCTCGTCCATAAAAACGACGCGGCGCACCAACGCCGCGTCATCAAAGCATCCCGTCTTAAGTTGAATATCCATGGCTGCCCCTTCATTCAATGCGAACGTTAGGGACAGATTTTAGCGAAAATGAGCTCCGCGCACGCTAAACTTCGCGCGAGCCTTCGCCAGGCAATCGTAATGACCCACGTTATGGGCATCGCTCGCGATGAAGCTGTACAGGTTCTGATCGAACAGGCGCTGTGCCGGCTTTTTCTCGCGACCAAAGCGACCGCCGGCAATAAAGTCCGCCGAAGCCTGCAGCTTGCAGCCCATATCGACCAGGCGCTCCGCCACGCTTACATCCTTTTGAACCGCACGATAGCGCTCAGGATGAGCGATGATCACCTGGTAGCCACGGCACTGCAAATCGTAAATCGTGTTCTCGTACTCTCTAAACGCATACGCATCGGCATGCGTCGAAAGCTCGAGCAAAAACTCGTTGGTTCCATCGAAATGCAAGTGCTCCGCGGCATCGATACCAAGCTCAACGAGCTTTCGATGGTTGACCTCGAAGCCCATCTGGAGCGGAAAACCGTCAGCGTTATCACGCAGCAGCTCAAAGGCATCCCACATCTTGTCGTAATCAAAATAGGGATCACGGCAGTGAGGAGTGCAAACGATTCTGGTTACACCGGCCCGCTTGGCAGCCTCGAGCATCGCCAAGCTCTCATCGAGATCGGCGGCGCCGTCGTCTACACCCGGCAAGATATGGCAATGAATGTCACGCATAGGTCAGCCTTAATCAACTAAACGTTTGCTCGGTTGGTGAAGATGCCCTTTTTGGAAGTCCCCTGATCGTCGGAGCCCTTCTTCACCTTCTTACCGTCCTTGGTGTAGTAGGAGTAGTAGTACTCGCTGGTCTCGGTCTCGCAGTAGTTCATAACGGTACCGATGAGCTTGACCTTCTCGGACTTCTTAAGCTGGCCGATAGCGTTGAGTGCCTCCTCGCGCTTGGTGAAGTCCTCGCGCACCACGAACAGCGTACCGTCGGTCAGGCTGGCAATCTCGGCAGCATCGATGAAGGTGCCGACCGGGGGAGCATCAAAGATGACGTACTGGAACTTGGCGGACAGTGCCTTTACCAACTTGGCAAAGCGGTGAGAGACGATGATGTCGGCAGGATTGGGAATATGCGGCTCAGCATCGAGGAAGTAGAAGTTCTTCTGACCCGTCTCGACAATTGCCTGGTCAATGGAGATCTGCTCGGAAAGGACCGCATAGAGTCCGCCGCGCGAACGAACGCCGAGCATATCGGAAAGGGACCTGCGGCGCATATCGGCCTCAACCAGGAGCACGGACTTGCCGCTCGTGGCGATTGCCTGAGCAAGGTTAATGGAAACCGTAGACTTGCCCTCGTTGGGAATCGAGGAGGTAACGGTGATGGTGCGAATGGGGTCGTCCACGCTCGCAAAGCGGATGTTGGCCAGAAGGGTCTTGGCGGCATTCTGTACAACGAGCTTATCGGTGTTCTTTGCCTTAGCCATGCCTATTTACCACCTTTCATAGCCGGAATTCGGCCAACAACGGGAATGCCCAGGAGCTCTTCTGCCTCTTCGGCACCGCGGATGCGGGTATTGAGCATGTCTGCCAAAACGACATAGGCGACTGCGATAAAGATACCGGCGAGGAACGCGACAGCAACGTACAGCGTGCGCTTGGGGCCGCTGGGGACTTCGGGAGTCTTAGCCTCGTCGATAACGTTGATGCTCTGGGCAGCGCCGACGTTCTGAGCGACCGTACTCACCGAGCTGGCCATGGCCTTTGCGACCTTAGCCGTCTCCTTGGCATCGGTGCCGGTAACCGAAAGCGTAATGACACGCGTGGTGGTCTCGGAGGAAACAGACACCTTGTAGTCATCCAGGTCAGCAAGGCCCAGCTCATTGGCAGCACCGCTCTTAACGCTATCGCTATCCAGCAGCGTGGCGATATCGTTGGAAAGCATCTGGCTCGCCGAGAGATCGTTGTAGCTCATCTGACCGCTATCGTCGGTTTTGGCGAGAATGTACATGCTCGTCGTCGCGGTGTAGGTGTTGTCCATCGCAACGAAGGACACGATGCCCATGGCGATCGCACAGACCACCGGAAGGGTGATGACCAGCTTGAGGTGCTTCTTCAGCAGCTGGAACAGTTCGAGAAGGGTCATGCAGCTTGCCTTTCATTTCCCCAGTTCGGATTGACAAAACTGTCCGTATGTTATCGCATCTTTTTACCGAGACCAAACTCTATACATAAGAAACAGGCTCTCCTGTAAAAATGTCAGAAGCAATCGTAAAATTGCACAACAACGCCGCACCCGAAAGTCAAATGCGGCGTCTACATCAATACCTATGTTGTATCGCTATGCGAATGGCTCGTCCTGCTGTATGGGAAACGTCACCGTAATGGTGGTTCCCACGCCCAACTCGCTCGACAGATCGAGCGTGGCGTGATGATACAGGGCCGCATGCTTGACAATGGCAAGCCCCAGACCGGTTCCGCCGCGTGCCTTGGACCTACTCTTGTCCACGCGATAGAACCGCTCAAATACCTTGCCCTGTTCTTCAGGCGCGATACCGATTCCCGTGTCGGCGACCGCGAGGAACGGATGGCCTTCGTCGTTGGTGCCGCACTGCAGCGTAACCGTACCGCCGGGTCGATTGTAGCGGATGGCGTTGCTTGCCAGATTATAGATGAGCTCGTCGATCAAGCGCGACACGCCTTCGATGACCACAGGCTTGGTCTCATGACTGATCGTCACATTCGCCTGACGGGCGACCTGTTCAAGACGCTGCTCAACCGCGTAGATGGCACGCGAGAGCTCAATAGGCTCCGTGGACCCAATGGGCACCGCCTCGCCCTCAGTTGCACGCTCGGCCTCGTCCAAGTTAGACAGCGTAAGGATGTCGTTGACAAGCGCCGCCAAACGGCCCGCCTCACGATAGATGCGACCGCCAAAGTTGCGCAGGTCGTCCTCGCCCTCGACCATGCCGTTTGCGATGAGCTCGGCATAGCCCGAAATCGCCGTAAGCGGCGTCTTGAGCTCATGAGTGATATTCGCCGTGAACTCGCGGCGCATACGGTCGTTGTCCGCTAGCACCGCCATTTGGCGCTTGAGCTCCTGGCGCTGCGACTCGATACGCTCAAGCATGGGGACCATCTCGGCATAGGCGTGCTCATAGCTACGGCGTGGGTGGTCCAAATCCACCTCTTGCAACGGCGCGATGATGGCACGGGACTCGCGGCGCGCCATAAAAAACGAGAGTACCGCACCCGCTGCTGCGATAAGCAGCATCGGCGCCACCATCGACAGCAAAATCGCCGCAACGCCAGGCTGGGCCTGCGCCAAGCGGACAACCTGGCCGTTATCAAGGGCGACGGCGCGATACAGCATAATCTCGTCGAGCGTAGAGCTTGCGCGCTCCGCGGAACCCAAACCACTCTTAAAGGCCTCGATGACCTCGGGGCGATCGCCATGGTTGGGCAGTGTGGAAGGCGACGCCTCGTTGTCGTAGGCAACCGATCCATCCTTGTTAATCAGCGTGATGCGCAAGTCCTCGCGATCAAGGCTACGCAAGAACGGGATGGGCTCCTGCTGCTCGTCGAGGGCGGCAGCAATGAGCTCGGTTTCCTGCGCCAGATTGGCACTCGTGGCATCCGCCAAGGTGTTTTGCACAAAGAACGCACCCAGCACCGTAAACGCCACGATAACCGCCATGGCGCAGACAAAGATCGTCACAAAAACGCGGTGCGACAGCGTATGTTTTCCCTGGGGGGCGAAGACCACGGGTTACTCCTCCGATGCGGTGGCCGCGGTGACGTCACCTTCGGCACCATCACCGGCAGAAGGCTCGGCCAAGCGGTAGCCCACGCCGCGCACGGTCTCGATGGCGCTGGCATGCTCGCCCAGTTTTTGGCGAAGCGTCTGCACGTGCACGTCAACAGTGCGCGAACCGCCGTCGAAGTCCCAGCCCCACACGCTCTGCAGCAACGACTCGCGGGTAAAGACCACGCCGGGCTTGCGCATGAGGTACTCGAGCAGGTCGAACTCGCGCAGGGTGAGCTTAAGCGGCTCGCCGGCAACGGTCACCTCGCGATGGCTGGGCGAGAGCACAATGTCGCCCACGCTGAGCACATCGCTTGCCTGTTTGACCATGCCGCCGCGACGCAGCAGTGCGCGGCAGCGGCTGGCGAGCTCCATGAGCGAGAAGGGTTTAGTCAGGTAATCGTCGGCACCGCCATCGAGCGCCATCACCTTGTCGAGCTCGGTGTCCTTGGCGGTAAGCATCATGATGGGCACCGTCGCCGTCAGGCGGTCGGCGCGGAGGCGGCGCATAATCGCCAAACCATCGGTATCGGGCAGCATGATATCGAGCAGCACAGCATCGGGCACCCGTCGCGCCACGGCGGCCTTAAACTCGCCGTCGCACGAAAAGCCCTCGGCCTCGATTCCCTGCTTGCGCAGCGCATAGACCGTCAGATCTCTGATGTTGTCATCGTCCTCGACGTAATAGATCATGTTGAACCCCTTTGCGGCCGACATGACCGCATCTTAACCCTAAAGGTGCCTGTACTAGATGGTATCAGCCAAAACGGCCCGTCAAATAATCCGCCGTGCGCGGATCGATCGGGTTTTTGAAGAGCTGGGCAGTGGGCGCATGCTCCACCAGCTCGCCCAGCAAAAAGAACGCGACCGAGTCGGAGATGCGCGCAGCCTGCTGCATGTTGTGCGTAACGACCACCAGCGTGCAGGTCTCCCTGAGCTCGCAGGCCAGCTGCTCCACCACCAGCGTCGATACGGGGTCGAGCGCCGAGGTCGGTTCGTCCATCAGCAGAATGTCGGGCTGCACGGCCAGCGCACGGGCGATGCACAGACGCTGCTGCTGGCCGCCCGAAAGGCCCAGACCCGATTCTTTGAGCTTGTCCTTGACCTCGTCCCACAGAGCGGCGCGTCGCAGGGAGTCTTCGACCAGCTCGTCGAGCACGACGCGGTCGCGCACTCCCATTCCGCGAGGACCGTAGGCGACGTTGTCGTAGATGCTCATGGGAAACGGGTTGGGGCGCTGAAACACCATGCCCACGCGCTGGCGCAAACGGCAGATGTCGTAATCGCCCAGGATATCTTGACCATCGAGCGCAATCTTGCCCTCGATTCGGCAGTCCTTGATGCCGTCGTTCATGCGGTTAAAGCAGCGCAGCAACGTGGACTTTCCGCAGCCCGAAGGCCCGATAAACGAGGTGATCTGCTTGTCGCGAATCTTGATATTCACGTCCTTGAGCGCATGATGGTCGCCATAGAACAGGTCGAGGCCCTCGACATCGATGCGCGTCGGCGAGGCGGCAAGATCCTCTGCCGTGGGGCGAGTCGCATCCCCAACCTCGCGCTCGTGCGCGGCCTCGGCCTGCGCTTTCATGAGTTCTTCAAGCTCCGTGGGCTCCACAGCCGCAGCAGCCGTCATACCGCATACCTCCACATCGATATCAATTCAGCAGTATCGATAGTAGAAATCGCGGCTCATATGCACGTGAGCGCATTGTCAAGTGTTTGTAAGGGCACGCTGACTATGCGGCGGGCAGCTCGATGGTGAATATCGTGTGTTCGGGCGTCGATTCACATGCAACGGTACCGCCGTGTGCCGCGATGATCTCCTTGGCAATAGCAAGGCCCAGACCGGCACCACCGCGATTGGTCGCACGCGCTGCATCCAGGCGATAGAACTTCTCAAAGATCACCTTGAGCTTTGCCTCAGGGATGGGATCGCCCTGATTGATAAAGCGCACGCGCACGCCACCGTCGTCCCGGCGTCTGGCCTCAATCGTGATAGTCGAGCCCTCATAGCTATAGGCGACGGCGTTTTTCATGATGTTGTTGAACACGCGAGCCATCTTGTCGCCATCCACGAGCACCGTCAGGTCCTCGCGAATATCAACTTGGGCTTCCTTATGTTGCTCGTTGAGGATGGGATAGAACTCGTCAGCCACCTGAGCCAGCAGCAACCCCAGATCAACATAGCCGCGCGTGAGCACGATATCGTGGAAGTCAAAGCGTGTGATATCGAAGAACTCTTCGATGAGTGCATCGAGCCGGTGCGCCTTGTCGAGAGCCACGCCCGTAAAGTGCGCACGTTGCTCAACCGGCAGCTCAGGAGCCTCTTGCAGCAGCGAAAGATAGCCCACCACACTGGCAAGCGGGGTGCGTAGGTCATGTGCCAAGTACGTGACCAGATCGTCCTTGCGATGCGACTCGTCACGCAGAGCTTGCTGCACCTTGCGCTCACGGTCACGCACGCGGTTAAGGGCGCCCTCGACCTCCAAGAAGTCGCCGTCGATGTTGTCCCAGGTGTCGGGGTGATCGATCAGGCGATCTTGAATACGAACAGCCAGCACACAATCGGCATGCTGCTCGCCCTGCTCGTAGCCCTGGTAGTACAGGGCGCGGCCGCACAAGAACAGCACGCACGCGGCAAGCGCCAGCACAAAGCCAAGCATGTTGAATACAAAGCCGGCATCGAACAGCACCGGCCCTTCGATGCCGCCGAGCGCCATGGCGCCAATCGCCAACGTCATGGCCCACGCGGCGCCGCCAATCACCATGCAGCGGCGCACGATCTCAAATCGATCGATCAGCAAAAAGCCAGCAAGCAGCACCGTCAAGATTCCGGCGATGTTGTCGATGCCAATCAGCAGCAGGCTCAGCAAAAAGAGCAGCACCGTTGCAAGCGCGCGGTTGTCGACGACCGACCTCACGTATTCAAAGAGCCGATCGGGCACCTCGAACGCTTGCCTATCGTCTTTTGTCATATCAAGATCCTCACAAGCGAAAAGCGTTATTCGATGATGTAGCCGACGCCCCAGACGTTTTTGATAAAGCGTGGCTTTTGTGCGTCGTCGCCGATTTTTTCGCGCAAGTGGCGAATGTGCACCATCACCGTATTGTTGGAGCCGGGCATAAAATCCTCGCTCCACACCGCGCGGAACAGGTCCTCCACGGCCACCACGCTGCCGCGATGCTCGACCAGATACAGCAAGATTGAATACTCGGTGGGTGTGAGGCGTACCGGTGCACCGTCCACCGTTACGGAACGAGCATCGCGGTTGATCTCCAAGCCGTCGAGCTGGAGGGTCGGCGACTCGGCCGCCTGTGCGCGGCTACCGTAGCTGGTGTAGCGGCGAAGCTGAGCGTGCACGCGCGCGATGAGCTCCAGAGGACGAAACGGCTTAACCACGTAATCGTCCGCGCCAAGCGAAAGGCCCTCGATCTTGTCTTGCTGGGCATCGCGCGCCGTCAGCATGATCACGGGATAGGTATGGCTGGAACGGATCGTACGCAGCAGCTCAAAGCCATCGATATCGGGCAGCATGACATCCAGCAGCGCCAGATCGAACTCCTGCTCCAAGATTGCCTTGGCAGCATCGGCCCCGCTATAGGCAATCTGGACATCAAAGCCCTCTTTTGTAAGGTAGATACCAACCAAGTCGGCGATGGCCTTTTCGTCATCAACTACCAAAATGCGCTCGTTCATGCGTGCTCCTCTCGCGCTCCATTATGCCCGAGGGGGCGCCCGTCACACACAACAAGCGTGGGTGATTAAGTCGGCCTTAAGCACCCTTGTGCCCGTTCGGGCGCGGATGTGGGCCACGCACGCACGCGATGATCGCCGACGCCGGCAAACGATATACTCTTGTTCCAGAAGAGACCATCCCGTCGAAAGCGAAATCCGTGAAGTCCCTCACCTCTTTTGCAAAGCGCTCAGCCCAGCTTGCCGCCGGCTTTGTCTGCGCTATCGCCCTTGCCGCTGGCGTGCCCACCGTCGCCGGCGCCCAAGTGCTTACGACCGACAATGTTTGCGGCAAAACCGCCGATGCGCGCGGCATCACGGCCGAAAACCTGCCCGATATCGATGCGACCAATGCCCTCGTCATGGGCAAAGACGGCATCGTCTACTATGGGCGCGGCGCCGATGAGCAGGTCAAAATCGCCTCGATCACCAAGGTCATGACCGCAATCCTAACCGTCGAGAATTGCAAGATGGACGAGAAGGTCACGGTGAGCAACGCCGCAGCCACCGTGGGTAATTCGACCGCCGGCTTGCTCGAAGGCGACGAGCTTACCGTGGAGCAGGCACTGCGCGGCCTGATGATTCCCTCGGGCAACGACGCCGCCATCGTGCTCGCCGAATATGTGGGCAAGAAGATCGACCCTAAGACCAAAGACGCCGAGGCAACATTTGTGAAGGCCATGAACGAGCGCGCTAAGAAGCTCGGTTGCACCGGCACGCTTTTTGAAAACCCGCATGGTCTGGACTTTGATGAGTGGGCTGGCGATATGCACTCAACCGCACATGACGTGGCGCTGATGATGCAGGAGGCCATGAAAAACGACACGATCCGCGAGGTCGTAGCGAGCGAGGATTCCTGGATCGAGGTCACGGGCGCCGACGGCACCGACCATTCGCATTCCATGGACACGCATAACTATTTGCTGGGCCAAGATGGCAACATCGGCGGCAAGACCGGCACCACCGACGACGCGGGCTATTGCTTTACGAGTGCCTACAACCGCGATGGCGACGAGATCTACACCGTTGTTTTGAACTCCACCACCACCGACCAGCGCTTTACCGATACCGCAACCCTTGCCAATTGGTACTACGGTCACAAGGCGGCGGTCGCAATCGCCAACACGCAGGAAAAGACCGCCAACGGCAACCCGCTTATGGCGCGCATTAGTCAAACCGACTGGACGGATAAGACGATCGACGCCACGCTCGCCGATCCTACGGCGCAAGCGACCGTGTTTTCCCTTGCCGGCGAGGTGACCGAAAAGGTTAGCTACGACGATCTTTCGGGCACGGTGCATGTGGGCGACAAGGTGGGCAGCGTTACGCTCAAGCAGGACGGCACCAAAATCGCCGTTATGGACCTGGTTGCCGACGAGGAAAGCGCAGGGCCGAATCCCATTGAGTGGCTCCTTGTGAAGCTCGACCGCCTGGGCCGCCGCATCGACAACCGCCCGCTCACAGCCGAGAGCGAGACCGTAGCCAAGGCGCCCGAGATGTAAGATCGAAGAACAATACACTCGCTGAAAGGAGGCGTCCAACGGGGCGCCTCATTTTTTGAGGGTTCGAATCCCCAGCGCCCTTTCTCGATAATAAAAAAGGGCCCCCGATGGGACCCTTCTTTAAAGTTAAACTGGCGGAGAGCTGGGGATGTCCGGGCATGCTGCGCATGCCCTCCGGCTTCAAAGCCTGGCGGCTTTTCGCCCACGGGCTACAAACGCTTTCGCGTTTGCTTAACGCCCGTGCCCTCTCGGGTTCGAATCCCCAGCCTCCTTTCTCCGTACAAAAAAAGGGCCCCAAATGGGACCCTTCTTCAAATTCATACTGGCGGAGAGCTGGGGATTCGAACCCCAGATGCCCTTTTGGGGCATACTCGCTTAGCAGGCGAGCACCTTCGGCCTCTCGGTCAGCTCTCCGTAACAGCCGTTCTATAGTAACCAAACAGCCAAGGATGGGCAAGAGGAAATTTTCTAATTGCCTAGCATCCTTTCCTCCTTGGAGGCTTCGCCTACCCCAGCGAGCGGTTGAGGGAGCCGAGCTCGTCGTTGCCCATGGTGCGCCACATTTGGAAGATGCAACCGCGTGCCAGGAAAAAGAAGCCGTTGTCGACCAGTTGCACAGCGGCATCTGCCAGCTGATTCGTCACGGCGGACACTGGCGGCAGCTCGAGTCCAGCCTTGCGGATGGTCTCGACCGCCTCCTCGAACGTCGGAGGCTCGCTGACGCCCATCTCATTCATAAGGCCCTGCATTTCTTCCAGCGCGCTACTGCCCGACTCCTCGCCGCGCGGCACCAGACGGTAACAAGCCAGCGCCAGGTCGAGCTGATCGCAATTCCAATAGGCAAACGCCAAGCGATAGAACAGGTAGCCGATTGCAGAACGATCGCTGGCAATACGTAGGCCGTGGCGCGCCACCTCGATAATCTCGTCAAAGCGCTCCAGACGCGCAAGCACGTTGATGAGCGCAAAGTGCGATTGCATGGACGAGCGTGCCAGATCGTAAAGATGGCGCACCTCGGGCAGTGCTCGTTCAAAGTCCTCTTGCTCGGCGTAAAAGCTGCAGATCTCGTGCTGGGCAAAGTACAGCGCATCGGGCGCACGAAGGATTCGCACAGAGCGGTCTTCTTCCAACACCGGTAGCACCATGCGTACCAGCTGGTTATCGCAAAACTGCGTTTGAACCGGACCTGTCGCCAAAAGCTCGGCGACGGCGCACTTAGCCTCCAACTCCTCGACAAGACGGGAAAAGCCTTCAAAGGCACCTGTACGGTCGACTTTTGCCTGCTCGCGCAATTCAACAACGCGGGCCACGTATGGGTCGTCGTCCTCTTCCATGACCTCCAACTCGTCAGCCGTATCGGCAAGCAGCAGATCGCGCAGCGCCGGCGGCAGTGTGCGATGGTCATCACGCGGACGAGCATGAACCTCCGCAGGCTCAATCGTCTCCGGAGCGGTTGACTCATACGCCTCAAGCACACGCTTGCACGGCATATCGTCCATGTCCATGCTCTCAAGATCCTTGGCGACAGGCACGCAATCGGCCAGATAGGCCGCGCGCCCAAAGAAATACGTTGCGACAACGCGCTCGCCCTGCTCACTGTCGGGAGCAGCAATCTGCACATAGCAGCGCGTGATGCAGGTGCCCGCGGCAAAACACGCTGCCGCAAGCGTAAGTGCCACGCGCGCATCGTGCTCCGCGGCCCAGATCGCGCGCATGTCCTCGTCCAGCTCGCGCCAGGCGTCATCCTGAGCGTCGTATTCACGTTGCGGCATGGCATCAACGACAGACCGCCCAAACCGAACGAGCATAATCCCCTCGGCAACGTTTGCCCGATAGGTATAGTCGAGCCGTGTGACCACGTTAAGCGCCTCGACAATACGCGCGAAGCGGGTACGCACATCCCACTCACCGCCCGGCTGGCAAGCCACCGTACCCGGTTTGCCCCACGGGTTATCGCTCGAGGCCGTATCGAGCAGTCGGGGAACATCGTTGGTCGTCTTGGCGATATGCCACGCATCAAAGAGCGCGCAGCCCTCAAGGCTCGGCGAGGATGCCGCAGGGGCCAATCCGGCCCCGATGCGCTCGAGGATGCCAGAGAGGCGGTTGAGACGGCACTCGATGGCAAGCAGCATGTCAATCTCGTCCTGGTCCAGCAGGCTACGATCAAAATTGAGATAGAAAAGCTTTGAGCGATCGATGCGAGCCAGGCTCATCTCGGACTTGGCGGCGATGGTGCGCAGTCGGGGCAAGTCGACCTCGCTCATAAGGGCGGCCGCATAACGCTCGATACCGCTCGGATTCTCGGCATGGTCGACACGGTAGAGCAGCGACTCGATAGCGTCAGGTAGCGGTGCCGTGTTAAAGCCCAAAAACACCTCGACCGGCTCGGGCAACTTTACGAGCTTTATTTTGTCGACAACGTTTTGCATGTCCGCATCGAGACCGTCGACGCCCGCCGTGTCCGCAATAGCGCTTTCGGAGTTGGCAAATATCACGTAGCGCAAGAACATCGAGGCCATGAACTCGCCGTAAGGAAGGGCGCGGGTCGAATTCCATGTCTCGTGGTCGGACTGCTCGCGCATGGGGCCTTCGGGAGAGCCGGCAGTTTGCGCACACGTACGCATTGCACCGTTGGCTTCCCTTACCATAATCTCACCAATACTGGAATCCGACTCGTCAAGGACCAGCTCCATGTCGGGATCGTTGGGCAGCGGAGCCTCGCTAACGGGGCGGTCCACCTTGTACACCTCACCCGAAACGCTTACGTAGCCCAAAAGCGACACATGGCTTTTGCCAACGAATTCGACGACATAACAAGATTCATGCTGGTCCTCGCCAAAGAGTTTCCAGACCACGCCATATGAGCGCCCCGCAGGCTGCTCGGGCATCGCCGGAAAGCGCTTCTTGGGATCGAGAAACCTGAGCTTGTATGTCGGACGCTCTGCCACGAAGTATCACCCTGATCGGTCGCTTGAAGAAGGAGTGGTCACGGATGGGCCGCGACACCTACTCGAAATCTTACACGAGTCGACAGGAAATAGTCCGCTTTACGCCTGCGCCTCGACCGAGGTTCGAATCCATGCAGCGGCGGCATAAAAGAAAAGCCCCCGTTGCCGGAGGCTTCAAGTTCAATTGGTGCGGCGTATAGGATTCCGCGCATCCGCTGCGCGGATCCGCACCGGCTTCGCCCGCCTGCCGGCGGACTCGCCCGCTCGCTAAAAACGCTCCGCGTTTTCTTGACGCTCGCGCCTCGAACGAGGTTCGAATCTCCGCAATGCCCCCGTAAAGGAAAAGCCCCCGTTTCCGGAGGCTTAAAACTCAATTGGTGCGGCGTATAGGATTCGAACCTATGACGTTCTGATTCGTAGTCAGACCCTCTATCCAGCTGAGGTAACGCCGCGACTTGTTGATTATTATGCACGTGGACTGAATAAAGGTCAAGCGTTTTTCAAAAAAAGTTATTGAATTTGATTTTTACTCATTTTGACCACTTGATGCGATCTTCGACACATCGCGATATAAGAAAAGCCTCCGTTACCGAAGGCTTTAAAGTTCAGTTGGTGCGGCGTATAGGATTCCGCGCATCCGCTGCGCGGATCCGCACCGGCTTCGCCCGCCTGCCGGCGGACTCGCCCGCTCGCTAAAAACGCTCCGCGTTTTCTTGACGCTCGCGCCTCGAACGAGGTTCGAATCTCCGCAATGCCCCCGTAAAGGAAAAGCCCCCGTTTCCGGAGGCTTAAAACTCAATTGGTGCGGCGTATAGGATTCGAACCTATGACGTTCTGATTCGTAGTCAGACCCTCTATCCAGCTGAGGTAACGCCGCAACGCACGGATTATTATGCACGTGACCCCTCGATGGGTCAAGCGACAATTTGGAAAAATTTTACGAAGTAATGATTAAGATGATCGCGCCTCGACCGAGGTTCGAATCCATGCGGTGTTGCCATAAAAGAAAAGCCCCCGTTGCCGGAGGCTTTCGATTTCGATTGGTGCGGCGTATAGGATTCCGCGCATCCGCTGCGCGGATCCGCACCGGCTTC
>CAUAAR010000026.1:0-28000 GCA_958427035.1 uncultured Collinsella sp.
CACAGGCCGAGGAGGGTCTTGTTGTCATCGTTGTCTTTGAGCGCTGGCGCCTCGCGCTACAGTCCGCGAATTCGTACGGCCTCGGGCGGAAACTCCTGCTCGCCGGCGTCGGTCTTAATGGTCGCGCGACCCCAGATGTCCAGGCCCGCAAACACACCGGCCGCAAGCGGCAAACCGTTGGGCGACACCGCCGCGACCTGACGACCCAGCAGTGGCACCATGTCAAAGTACTCGCCCAGCACGGGAGCCAGCGGCCCTGCGGCGCCTTGCGGCGTGTTGGCAACAACCGCCCAGGCGTCCACGCGGGCCAGCACGGCGGCGGCCAACTCCTCGACCAGCGCTTCGTCGGCCACATCTACACCGAGCTCGCTCAGCGCCGAACGCTCAATATCCACCGTCACGGCACCGAACATGCCCGCAGCTCCGGCACCGCCGTTGACGACAACACGCGCGAGCGACGTCTCAAACGCAGGCGCACCGCACACGATATCGCTCGGCCACTGGATACCCACCTTACCGGCAAGGCCCAACCCCGGCGTCGAAGCCGTGCCCACGAGCGCGTCCATCATGCCCATCGCGGCCACAAACGGCAGGCCGTGGAAGGCATGCATATTCACATCCGGACGCACGACCAGCGAAAACGTCAGCGATGCATCGCCCGCGTTCCACGCGCACCAGCCCGCGGACGCACCCTCGCGGCCCGCATCGCGCGCGGCGTCGAGCTCGGTGCCGGCGGCAACAGCATTCATCTCGATCATCTACATACGCCCCAATTCGCCCACGATATGGCCCACGCGGTCCTCGGGCTCCTTGACCTCGACGCCGTTGTAGCGGAAGAACCGCGCCGGGTCGTGCATCAGGTCCTCGAGCGGCACCAGCACAAAATCGCGTTCGCCGATCAGCGGATGCGGCAGGCGCAGCTTTTTGCCGCCGTGGGTCTCGCCGTCCATCCACAGCAGGTCCAGGTCGATGGTGCGCGGGCCGTTGGCCTTGGCCTTCTTGGAGCGGTCGCGCCCCAGCTCGGCCTCGATCTTCATGAGCTCATCGAGCAGCACCAGCGGCGCCAGCTCGGTCTTGATCTCGATGACGGCGTTGGCAAACGCGTCCTGGCGCGTTTCGTAGGCCGGCTCGCTCTCGTAAATCTTGGAGGAGTTGGACACGCAGGTGAGTGGAATCTCGGCGATCATCTCGCGTGCGGCGCGGATGTTGTCGCAGCGATGCCCCAGGTTGGAGCCCACAGCCACAAACGCGCGGCGCGGCTGCGGCTTGGCAACCGCCCAGTAACCGTTCAGGAACTGCGCAAAACCCGCGGCGTCGTGCACGCGCACGATGTTGGCACCGGCCTGGATGGCGCCCAGGCACACGCCAAACGTGGCGGCATCGCGCTCGGCGGCCTCGGTCACGCCCGAGACGGCGCCCACAAAGCGCTTGCGCGACACGGCGCACATGAGCGGATAGCCCAGCGACGCCATCTTGGCAGTCTCGCGCTGGATGACGATGTCTTCGTTAGCCGACTTACCAAAGCCCGGGCCAGGATCGATGCAGATGCGGTCGCGCGACACGCCGGCATGGATGAGCGTGCGGGCCTGGTCGGACAGAAAGCCCATGACGCGGCGCATGATGGGCGCCGAATCGGGCAGGGTGAAGCGGCGGAGCTGCGAGGTGGGCACGTAGGCTTCCTCGCGGCGGGCGCTGCGGCGCATCATGGCGGCCAGTCGGTCATTGGACTCCGATGCGGCCTCGGTGGCCTCGGGCGCGGCCTCGGGCGCGGGCGCGACGGTCTCGGCGGCAGCAGCCTGCTCGGCGGCCGGCGTCTCCTGCTCGCTTGAAGGCTCGGACGTGGGCTCCGGTTCGCCAAACGGCAACGAGGGCTGCACCACGCCGCCCGGAAGCTTGGCCTCCGGCTTAGGCTCGCCCAGCAACTTGCCGCGACGGCGGCGAGCCGGCTTCTCGGCCTCACGCGCGGCCTCGGCAGCCGCCTCGCGCGCCTTCTCGGCAACAAACGCCGCTGCCGAGGTATCGAGCTGCACCGTTGCGTGCGTGCGTGCGGGCGCGGCGACCTCGCCGGCATGCATCACGATGACGCCGCAGGTACTCGTCTTAACAAACTCGACCATCTTGGGATCGGTGAAGCCCGTCACGTCGTTGACGATCGAGGCGCCGCAGCGCACGGCCGCCTTGGCAACCGCCACATGACGCGTGTCGATCGAGACGATGGCGCCCTCCTTGGCCAGCGCGCGCACCACGGGCAGCACGCGGCGAGCCTCCTCGTCGGGGTTGACCGGGGTAAAGCCGGGGCGCGTGGACTCGCCGCCCACGTCGATGATGTCGGCGCCGGCGTCGAGCATCGCCAGGCCGTACTCGATGGCGGCATCGGGGTCGAAGTGCTCCCCGCCATCGCTAAACGAATCGGGCGTCACGTTGAGGACGCCCATGATGCGCGGACGGTCAAAGCTGAGCTCGTACTTTCCGCACCGCCATGTCTTGCTGTCGTTCGCCATGAACATCCTCCTAAAATGCCCACGCCGCCGAGCTTAGAGAGCTGGCGGCGGGGTCGCTTTGCACTCAGTCTTTCTATTGTATCCGCGCACACGGGCTAGAACGCAAACGCGGCCGCGATGTCGCAAGAAATCAGCAGGTCGGCATTTGCATCCTGATCGGTGGGAGCAAGGTTGCATATGGCCAGCGTATCGCCGGTAAAGTAACGCGTAAGGCCTGCCGCCGGATACACCACGAGCGAGGTCCCACCCACAATGAGGGCATCGGCCGCGGCGATGGCGGCAACGGCACCGGTCAGCACATGCTCATCGAGCGGCTCCTCGTAGAGCACCACATCGGGCTTAATGCGCCCGCCGCACGCGGGGCACGCGGGCACGCCCGCGGCATCCTCGTGCTCGCGCGAGCAAATCCACTCGGCGCTATAGACCGCGCCGCACGACTGGCAAATGTTGCGATGGACCGACCCGTGCAGCTCAAACACGCGCTGCGAGCCCGCCATCTGATGCAAGCCGTCGATGTTTTGCGTCACCACGGCATCGAGTTTGCCGACTCGCTCCAGCTCGGCCAGCTTGGTGTGGCAGCGGTTGGGCTTGGCGCCAAGCGCAATCATCTTGGTGCGGTAGAAGTCGAAGAACTCGGCCGGATGCGCCTCGTAAAAGCTATGCGAGAGCATAGTCTCGGGCGGGTAGGCAAACTGCTGGTGATACAGGCCGTCCACGCTGCGGAAATCGGGGATGCCACTTGCCGTGGAAACACCCGCGCCGCCAAAGAAGACCACGCGCTTGTGGGTGTCAAACAGATCCGCCAGCGCGGCGGAGGCCTGCCTGGGGTCCGATATTGCCTGCGTCATATGAGTCCTCCGTCCTTGTTAGTCGGACAGCGTTGGGCGACGTCCCAGCATGCAGCCTTTAAGTCAGCATGCGCGGAGCCCACCCCGCCCCTGTTGCGCTAATCTTAAGCCTGCCAACCCCGTCGAAAGGACACCATGCCTCAGACTTACACTTTCGCCTCGTGGAACGTTAACGGCCTGCGCGCCGTGCTCAAAAAGGACCCGAGCTTTATTCAGATCGCGCAAGAACTCGACGTCGATATCTTGGCGCTGCAGGAGACAAAGCTGCAGGAGGGCCAGGTCGATATCGATCTGCCTGGCTATCACCAAATCTGGAGCTACGCCGAGCGTAAAGGCTATTCGGGCACTGCGGTCTTTAGCCGCCAGGAACCGCTGCGCGTGCTGCACGCCGACGCGCTGTTACCCTACGCCGGCGAGGGCGAGGCGGCCGAGCTCGTCGCCCAAGCCGCAACCGAGGGCCGCGTCTGTGCGCTCGAGTTCGACAAGTTTTGGTTTGTGGATGTCTACACGCCCAACGCGCAAAACGAACTCGCCCGCATCGACGTGCGCATGGCCTGGGACGATGCCTACCGCGACTTTTTGAGCGCGCTCGAGCGCGAGACCGGCAAACCCGTCGTGACCTGCGGCGACTTTAACGTGGCGCACGAGGAGATCGACCTTAAGAACCCCAAGTCCAACCGCGGCAACGCCGGCTTTTCGGACGAAGAACGCGGCAAGTTTACCGAACTGCTCAACGCCGGGTTTACCGATACCTGGCGCGCGGCAAACCCCGACGTCGAGGGCGTCTACAGCTGGTGGAGCTACCGCTTTAATGCCCGCAAGAACAACGCAGGCTGGCGCATCGACTACTTCCTGGTAAGCGACGCAATCGCCGACAACGTACGCGACACCGGTATCCGTGGCGACATCTTCGGCAGCGACCACTGCCCTGTCACCCTCACGTTGGAGCTCTAGCCCCAGCTACCCCCCGGAGACGAAGGAAAACGGATCATTTTGGACCTCGTGGGGGTATCCGCGTGACCCATCCGCCACGAAACACGCCCATCTACTACGTTTAAGCCACCACCCTCAACCACAGCGAACAACGAAAAAACAAAACCGCAGGTAGAAAGCCTGCGGTTTTTCATAAAACGCGGTCATGGTCGGGGGTATCAAGCTAAACGTAGTAGATGGGCCAGTTTCGTGGCAAGCACCGTCAACTGATTTCATGGGGACATCTGGGGACGGAAGAAAATGGATCAATTTGGCTCTTGAGGGCCACGATGTCCGCCATATCAGCCGGCCATTCCAAAACTATGCCGGTTTACTGGGCTGAATCGCGAGCCCCCAACCATACGCAATTCCGAAATAATAAAACCGCAGGTAAACGACTTGTCCTATTTCGAAAAAAGCCGGCATGGTTTGCCTGTGCCAATCTAGCCCCGTAAACCGGCATAGTTTTAAAATGGCACTTCGGCAGTATTGATTCCCGCCTCGGCGCAACTAGCCCTACAGTCCGTATTTCACGACGACACGGTTAATGCGACGGCACCAAGGCCTGTACAAGGCGGCCAAAAACACGCAGGTCGCAAGGCCGTGCGTAATATCGAACGGCACTGCCGTGGCAAGACGCGCCACGGCACCCGCCCAAGTAAGCGGCTGTACAAATCCAATGATGTCATACGCGTTGATCACCACGCCGTACAGCAAACCCGAAGCAAAGCCGTAGGTCAGTAGCGCCGGCATGCGCACGGTGCCATCGGCGCGGTCGAATGCACCCGCATACGACAGCGCACCGCCAACGTATCCCACGAGCCCCCAGGCATACATCTGCCACGGCGTCCACATGCCCTGTCCAAAAAAGAAATTGCTGGCCAGCACCGCCAGCGCGCCAACCATAAAACCATTGCGGCGACCAAGCGTCGCCCCCGCGATAATGGCGATGGCGCTCACCGGTTTAAAGTCGGGAATGGGCCCAAACAGGATGCGCCCCGCCGCCGCCAGCGCCGCCAGCACCAGCGTGGGCATAATCTGGCGCAAACCCGGACGAGATGCCTCGTAACCCGCAAAGAACAGTGCAAGCACCAGCGCCACCACGACAAGCATGGCAAGCGCCGCCTGCTCAACGCCCGCCAGCAACGCCGCTGCCATCACCGCCGGCACCGCCAACAACAGCGGAATCTCCAGTTTTGTGAGTAAACGCGAGAAACGACAGTCCGTCATCCCATCACGCCCTATAGAACACGTTGTCGGCAAAGAAGTCGGCCGGGGGCTCCATGCAGGCAATCTCGCCATCAAACATCATGGCGACGTCGTCGGCTACCTGCTCGGCAAAGTCCAAATCGTGCGTAGCCATGATGACGGTGCCGCCAGCCTTCGCATGGTCACGCAGGGCGCGGGCGATGATGCGGCGGCTGGCCAGGTCCAAACCCTTGGTGGGCTCATCGAGCAATAGCAGCTCGGGGCCAATCAACAGCAGCTTTGCCAACGCAAGCAGCTGACGCTGACCACCCGAAAGATCGTACGGATGGCGCGCATCCAGGCCGTCCAATCCCAGCTGCGCCGCGCGCTCCCGCGCCACAGCCTCGTCATATCCGCAGGTCGAAGCCCATTCCATCAGCTCGTCGTGCACTGTCTCGGCGACCAGCAGGGCCTTGGGGTTCTGCGGCAGCAGCGCCGCCGAAGCCGCCCCGCGCACCATGCGCCCACGCTGCAGCTTAGCCGTCTTGGCCAGCACCGAGAGCATCGTCGACTTGCCGCAGCCGTTTCCGCCCACGATCGCATGCACCGCGCCGGCTGAAAACGTCACATCGAGCCCGCGCAGCACCCAACCGGACACGCGGTCGTAGCGAAACCAGCCTTCCGACAGGGTGGTAGCCGACCCAGCGTGCATTTTTTGGAGTATTCTGCTTCCATCCGTGCGCGGGAAGGCTTCCGAGCCGTTCTCGAGCGACGTTTGCGCCACAAATTCGGACGATTTGTCCAATTCCGAACTTTTTTTCGCGCTCGATACGTCCCCGGGCGGCTCCAGAGAGCCCAAATTGTCCTCACACCTGCTGAATACTCCTTTATTTGCACATCGGATGGCACCCCACCCCAACATGTCATCGGAAAACAGCGATTCTCGGCGTCCCAAAGAAGCCATATCCGCCACCTCGCGCACGCGACCGTCCTCAATCCGGTACGCACACGTCGCGTATTCGAGCATTGGGCGCGGCTGATGCGTCGCCACAACAACCGTGCAGCCCAGCTCGCGATTCACACGAAACAGCGCGTGCAGGAAATTCTTCTCCGCAACCGGATCAAGCTGAGACGTGGGCTCGTCGAGCAGCAGCACGCGCGGGCGCAGCGTCAGAACGGCCGCCAACGACAGCAACTGTTTGCGACCGCCCGAAAGCGTGTCAGTATCGCGGTGAAGCCAATCTTCCAGCCCAAAGAAATAGCTGGTCTCAGCTACGCGACGGCGCATCTCATCACGCGCTAGCCCCAAGTTTTCCAGGCCAAACGCCATCTCGTGCCACACGGTTTCGCACACGATCTGGTTCTCGGGATCCTGGAACACATAGCCCACGCGCTCCGCCGATGCCCGTACGTCCATGTCGGCAACGTTCTCGCCCAGCACGCTCAGTTCGCCAGTGCGCTCGCCCGCCGGAGCGATCTCGGGCTTGAGCAGCGACAGCAGCGTCGACTTACCCGATCCGGTACCGCCAACAAGCAGCGCAAATGCACCTTGGGGAACAGACCAGTCGAGCCCCTCGAGCACCGCAGCATCAGCATCGGGGTAGGCAAAGCTCAGGCTCCGCACCTCAATCGCCGGCATATCCGGGCCGCACGCAGCGCCCGACACCGGGCCCCCATCCAACCGAGCCATCAGCCAAACCTCTTCTCATCAATCGCGTGCAACGCGCAAGGCAGCACCATCCAGGCAGCGTACACGACATAGCCCGGCCACGGCGCCGGCACCGAGAGCTGCGGATAAAACGAATACTGCGTCGTCGCGGTCCACGCCACTGTCACCGTGACCAC
The DNA here is from genome assembly GCA_958427035.1 of uncultured Collinsella sp. Taxonomy (GTDB): domain Bacteria; phylum Actinomycetota; class Coriobacteriia; order Coriobacteriales; family Coriobacteriaceae; genus Collinsella. The sequence continues at coordinate 7,355 of CAUAAR010000026.1, forward strand.
GCCAAACAGTGCAAGCCCAACCAGCGCAGCAACATCGCCGCGCCCCAGTCGATACCGCGCATACGTCGTACGACGCGTCGCGGCACCCCACCCGCGCGAGCGCATCGCGTCCGCGCGCTCCAGCGAATCTTCCATGCCCCAGCCCATCAACACACTCGATGCCCGCAGGCGCGAGCGCACGGGGTCGGCCGGCGCGCGCCCCGGCACGTCAATCGCATCTTGCACCGCCAGCACCGTGCGGCCGCGGCGCAAAAACTGCGGGATAAGCCGCATGCACATCGAGATCATAAGCGCAATCACCGGTGCGGCATTGCCCAGCAGCGCGAGTACCTTGTCGTATTCGAGCATCGACGCCGCTGCCTCAAACCACAGCACGCTCGCCACAAACAGCCCACCCATGCACAGGCCGTAAACCATGCTCTCTAGATACACCGCACGCATGCCAATACGAAACAGCTCCGTCGAGCCCGATGCACTAAACAGCGGATTGAGCACCGCGATAATCAAAATCACCGGCAGCTGCCAGCGAAGCGCCCCCAACGTGCGCGCAGCACCGCGCGTCGCAAGCCCGTACGCCAACCCGCCCGCAAGCGATAGCGCAATCAGCACCGGTTGCATCGAGAACATGGTGAGCCCCAACGTCAGCACCATGTAGAGCGCCGGCACCGCCGGATGCGACATCGAAAATGCCGCGACGGGTTCGTTGCCCGATTCCTCTCGCATGGTGTCCACGGGCATCCCCATCCCCTCGCTCAAACGTCAACGCCGCAGCGCCGCCACCATACACAACCAGCGCAAACGCCGTACCGCCGGCCCAAGCCTCAGCTGCCGCGCATCAATCGTTACGCGCTCATCATATGCCTGCGGTATCATATTGCGCCGTGTATCGTTTCCAAACACACGTCTCTATAACGTAACAGGAGATCACATGGACGCAACCGCAATTATCCTCGCCGCCGGCGAGGGCACCCGCATGAAGTCGAACCACTGCAAGGTTTCGCACAAGATTCTAGGCAAGCCCATGGTTCAGTGGATCGTCGACGCCACCATCAAGGCCGGCTGCAGCCGCGTCGTGGTCGTCATCGGCAGCCACGCCGACGAGATGCGCGCCCTCATCGATGGCGCCTACGCCAACAGCGCCACCAAAGTCGAGTGCGTCGAGCAGACCGAGCGCCTGGGCACCGGCCATGCCGTCAAGGTCGCGCTCGAGGCCTGCGGCATCGCGCAAGGCCCCGTCGTCGTGCTCAACGGCGACCTGCCGCTCATCACCGCCGACACCGTCGCCAAGTTCGCGCAGACCGTCGCCACCGGCGAGCTCGCCTGCACCGTCATGACCATGACCCCGCCCGATCCTTTTGGCTACGGCCGCATCAAGCTGGGCGCCGATGGTCAGATCGAGCGCATCATCGAGCAGAAGGACTGCACGCCCGAGCAGGCCGCCACGCTGCTGGAGTGCAACGCCGGCTGCTACGCCTTCGACGGCGCGCAGCTTGCCGCCCACATTAACGAGATCGGCAACGACAACGCGCAGTCCGAGTACTACCTGCCCGACATGCTCGAAATCCTCAAGGGTCACGGCCAGGCAGTCTCCATCTTCCACTGCGACGACTACCGCGACGGCCTGGGCGTCAACAGCCGCATCCAGCTCGCGCAGCTCACCGCCATCGCGCGCGACCGCATCAACGAGCACTGGATGGCAGAAGGCGTCACGTTCATCGACCCCACGCAGGCCTGGATCGGTCCCGACGCCACCATCGGCCGCGACACCGTCGTGTGGCCGCAGACGCATCTGATCGGTCACGTCACCGTGGGCGAGGAGTGCCAGCTCGGCCCCAACAGCCGCCTCACCGACACCACCGTCGGCAGCGGCTGCATCATCGATGAGACCATCGCCATCGAGGCCGTCATCGAGAACGGCGTCGACTGCGGCCCGCGCGCCTACCTGCGCCCGGGCACCCACATGCTCGACGGCTCCAAGGCCGGTACGCACGTGGAAATCAAGAAGTCCACGATCGGCGAGGGTTCCAAGGTGCCCCACCTGTCCTACATCGGCGACACCACCATGGGCTCCGGCGTCAACGTAGGCGCGGGCTCTATCACCTGCAACTACGACGGCGTCCACAAGCACAAGACCGTCATCGGCAAGGATGCCTTCATCGGTTCTGACACCATGATGGTCGCGCCCGCCCAGATTGGCGACGGTGCGCTCGTGGCCGCCGGCTCCGTCATCACCGAGCCGGTCCCGGCCGACGCACTCGGTCTGGGCCGCGCCCGTCAGGTAAATATTGAGGGCTGGGCCGCCGATTATCGCCGTCGTCTGCACGAGGACGACGAGGCATAACGTTTCACCAAGCACAAAAGGAGCTGTTCCATGGGGACGGCTCCTTTTTCTATCGTGACCTGCGCGACCGGATGAGTGGTCGGTTCGTGTCCGTTGACGGTAAAGACGTTATCAAGACCCGATTAACCCCGCCGCACGGTTACAATGCAAAAAGGCATCTATATGGCATTCGATGTATAAAGGAGAAGGGTAATGCCGATTAATGATCCCGAGAAGTCGGAGAATATGCGCAAGTCCATCCGCGTGTATTCCGGTTCCTCCAACCGTCCCCTCGCTCAGAAGATCGCTGAGTACCTTGGGGTCGAGCTTTCGGGCCTTACGCTAAAGCAGTTCGCCAACGGTGAGATTTACGCCCGCTACGACGAGACCGTCCGCGGCGCCGACGTCTTCCTGATTCAGTCCGTGGCCGGCGGCAACGTCAACGACATGCTCATGGAGCTGCTCATCGCCACCGACGCTGCCAAGCGCGCATCCGCCCGCTCCATCACCGCCGTCATCACCCACTACGGCTATGCCCGCCAGGACCGCAAGGCCGGCCCGCGCGAGCCCATCACCGCCCGCCTCGTCGCCAACCTGCTCGAGCGCGCCGGCGTCGACCGCATCATCACCCTCGACCTGCACCAGGGTCAGATCCAGGGCTTCTTTGATATCCCGGTCAACCACCTGTCCGCACTGCCGCTGTTTGGCCAGTACTACAACGCCATGAACTTCGACACCGACAACCTGGTTGTCGTCTCCCCCGACGTGGGCCGCGCCAAGGCCGCCAAGAAGCTGTCCGACATGCTCGGCTGCGACCTGGCCATCGCCCACAAGGGCCGTCCGCGCCACAACGCCGCCGAGGTCATGGGCATCATCGGTGACATCAAGGGCAAGACCTGCATCATCAACGACGACATGATCGACACCGCTGGCACCCTGTGCGCCAACGTCAAGGAGCTCAAGGCTATGGGCGCTGGCGACATCTACGTCTGCGCCACCCACGGCATCTTCTCCGGTCCGGCCATCGAGCGTCTGAACGACGCCCCGATCGTCGAGTGCCTCGTCACCGACGCCATTCCCGTCGAGGTCGGCGGCAAGATCAAGACCATCTCGGTCGCCGAGGAGTTCGCTCAGGCCATCTCCGCCGTTTACCACGAGGAGCCCGTCTCCACGCTCGTCGGCGGCGACTTCGCGCTGTAGTCCAACGCGCATCGCATCATCTTTGATGCTTTTAAAGGGTCGGAAGCTCGCTTCCGGCCCTTTTTCTATCCCTCGCCAACCTTCCCTGGACAATTGGTTCAGATACGTATTTTTTAAAGCCCCAAAGGGCCGTTCGGAGCCTTCTGAGCTCCCCGGCGGATGCCATGCCGCCCAAAGCTCATCTTTTTCGAGTACAACCGCCGCATATTTACCCTCAAATCACCCTCGAAGGCCCTTAGAAACGCCTCGAATGCCCGTCGCCTTATACGTATCTGAACTAACTGTCCAGTAGCTATCGTCAACCTTCGCGGCAGAGCTCAATTTCCTGCAATCCCCTCAACCGATTCCATCGATTTCATAACACCCAGCCGTTCATGGCGCACAGCGCCCCGCTGAGCGAAAAGAACGGTATGGCGGTCGCATTCTGCCGCCAACTTAGTACGTTATAGCTATGACGACCGTGATTTCACATTTCTCCGCCCTCCGCGCAATTCGTCGCGCACGACGGGCGTACTCTGCCCTACCCTGGGACTCCGTTGATAGTGAACAGCAAGCACAGGCCTTGGCTAGCTGCATTCCCAATAATGACGCGATAGACTTTGGCGCACTTTCGATACTCGACGCCTGGAATGAAGATGATTCCGAACTACTCGATCTTCTCGTTTCAAACGAAGACAACAGACGCCCCGACAAGCGACTTCTTCAGCATATTCTCTCCGCTCCGCTTCCTGAAGGTGCAATTATGCACGTCGAGGCCGACATCTACGCAACGTCTCCTGCCATGACAGCCATGCTTTGTTCTAAAAATGAATCGGTCGCCAAAACCTTGATGCTCCTTATGGAGCTGCTCGGAACCTACTCCCTTCCGCCCGAGGCAACCTACCCCATCGCCTATGACGACATCTGGCCCAAGGGCGATAGCTGCGCAGCGACGGGCGATCTTGATTGCCTGGGCGGCCAGTCGGCAGCCAAACAGCAGAACGAAACCCGCTACGAACAGGCGCACTACAAACGCGAGCCCGCCACGACCATCGAAGATCTCGAGGCGGTCGCGCGCTTCGCCAAAAGTAGCTCATACACCTCGTTTCGCACGGCAGTCAAGCTTGCCCGACCCGGATCTGCATCCCCAGCCGAATCCCTAATGTTAGCCGTTCTCGGAGCGCCCATGCGCTTTGGCGGATTCGGATGTTGCAGCCTGCCCATGGGAGGCCTGCTACTCAACTATCGAATCGACTTCGACACTCTTGCGGTTAACATGTCCTCCGGCATCCCTTACGCCATCTGCGACCTATATTGCCCGGCCGCCGGAGTCGACAACGAATACAACGGAATTGGGCATGAGCTTCAAAACGCTCGCATCCACGATGGCAATCGAAATAATGGCCTCAAGGCAATGGGCATCCACGTCCTGGTTATCAATCGCGACCAAATGAAAGACCTTGTTGCACTCGAAGCCTTCGCCCAAACGATGCATCGACTCGCAGGAGTCCGATTCCGATATCGCATCAAGGGCTATCGCAAGCGTCAGGCCGCTTGGCTCAACGCTCTGCGGGCCGGAATCGGCCTTGCGCCGGTCTAAACGGCGAATCACCCGTGCGCCGTCGAACAGGGCTGGACAGTTAGTTCAAATACGTATAAATAGACACATTGAATTAGGCTGTTTTGCAGCTATCTCTATACCATTCGCCCTATTTGAAAGCGGGGTAGACTTCAAAACAGCGTCATATGGACTAACTAAAGTTCCAAAACAACGTATCGGCATTGAATTGAGCAATTCGAGTCCTCAGAACTTATACGTATCTGAACTAACTGTCCACCTCGGATTTTGACGGCCGTCCAAACGCCCCCAAACAACCTCAATTGCCCTCCATTTGACAGCGGCAACAGGGTCGCTCACCATAGCAGGCGACAAATCAACGAAAGGATGAACATGGCAGCTGCACAGCCGCTTAAGATTCGCATGGTTGCCGGACTTGGCAACCCTGGCGATGAGTATGCCGAGACCCGCCACAACGCCGGTTTTAAGGCGATCGACGAGCTGGCCCGTCAGGCCGGCGTCACGTACTGGAAAAACCAAGCAGGCGCCGAGGTCGCGCTCATCAACATCAACGATGCCGAGGAAGAGAACGGCAAGCGCCAGATTGTACTGGTCAAGCCGCAGTCGTACATGAACACCTCGGGCGGGCCCATCTCCAAGCTCTGCCGCGAGTACAAGATCAAGGCCGAGGAGCTGCTCGTCATCCACGACGAGCTCGATATTCCCGCCGGCGACGTGCGTGTTAAGGTGGGCGGAGGCCATGCCGGTCACAACGGCCTGCGCTCCATCATCGACAAGATGGGCAGCCGCGACTTTAGCCGTATCCGCACCGGCATCGGCAACCCTCCCGGCAAGATGGCCGTGGCAGACTACGTGCTCAAGCAGCTGCGCGCCCGCGAAGCCGAGGATTTCCAGGACACCTGCGCCCGCGCCGCAGATGCCGCCGGTCTGGCCATCGTCCACGGCGTAATCTACGCCCGCGATCACGTAAACGGCGCCGCTTCCGCCAACGGCAAGCACTAAAACCTACCATTTAGAGATGTTTATTTTGGCAGGTTTCATCTGCGGAAACGCCGCGGCGGCTGCGTCGCAATAAACCCTGTGCCGCTATACATATGCAACGCTCCAAAGGGGGCCGGCCTCACCGAAGCGCGAGGCCGGCCCCCTTTGCCGTTTTGCCTGATAAAACCTGCCAAAATAAACCTCTCCCCCTTTGGCAGGTCGAAGTGGATAAACCCTGCTCCCAACCGCCGAAGACACACGTAAGTGACATGTCCATGAGGGTATAATTTGCACCGTATGTCTGCACAACGCCTGTGCGCGTACGGTTTTATTCGGGCTACCGTCCATTTCCGTGGAGGCACGGTTCGGCGGCCCTAACAAGAGAGGGGTTCTATGTATAAGATCCTGGAGAAGACGCAGTTCTCGGAGAAGGTGTTCAAGTTCCGCATCGAGGCGCCCGCAATCGCCAAGCATGCGCACGCTGGACAGTTCCTCATGGTCCGCGCCAACGAGACGGGCGAGCGCGTCCCGTTTACCCTGGCCGGCTGGAACGGTGACGAGGGCTGGGTCGAGTTCATCTTCATGGTGATCGGCAAGACCACCGAGATGCTTTCCACCTACGAGGCCGGCGAGTCGCTGCGCGACGTCGTGGGCCCGCTGGGCGTTCCCACCGAGATGGCCGAGGGCCCCTGCGCCGTCATTGGCGGCGGCGTCGGCCTGGCAATTGCCTTCCCGGTCGCCAAGCACCTGGTCGAGACCGGTCACGAAGTTCACGCCATCATGGGCGCCCGCACCAAGGACCTCCTGCTCATGGAGGACCAGTTCCGCGAGCTCCTCGACGAGGACCACATCCACATCACCACTGACGACGGCTCCTACGGCGAGCAGGGCGTTGTCACCGCTCCGTTGGAGCGCCTGCTGCAGGACAAGGCCGTGAGCCAGGTCTTCTGCGTCGGCCCCGTTCCGATGATGAAGTTCTCGACCCTCACCGCCCAGAAATACGACACCCCCATCACCGCGTCCCTCAACCCCATCATGGTTGACGGCACCGGTATGTGCGGCTGCTGCCGCGTCGAGGTGGGCGGCGTGACCAAGTTCGCTTGCGTCGACGGCCCCGACTTCGATGCCACCTTGGTCGACTGGGATGACCTTCGTGCCCGCCAGGCCGCTTACCGTTCCGAAGAGGGCGAGTCCCTCAAGGCCTATGAGGAAAAGAGCTGCGCATGCCACTAGTTAACGGTCGTTTCGTTGCCGATATGAAGTCGCCCCGCACCCCCGATAACGAGGAGCCGGCTGCCGAGCGCGCCTGCGACTTCCGCCCCGTCGACAAGGGCTTCACCGAGGAGATGGCGCTGGCCGAGGCCGAGCGCTGCCTCAACTGCAAGAAGCCGTTCTGTGTTGAGGGCTGCCCCGTCAACATCAACATCCCCCGCTTTATCGAGCAGATCCGCGCGAAGGACTTCGGCGGCGCTCTCGATACCATCCGCGAGGACTCCATGCTTCCCGCCATCTGCGGCCGTGTCTGCCCGCAGGAGAACCAGTGCGAGGGCAAGTGCATCCGTGGTAAAAAGTCCGAGCCCGTGGCCATCGGCCAGCTCGAGCGCTTCCTGGGTGATCGCCCCGAGCTCGCCTCCACGCCCAAGATGGCCCCCAAGAACGGCAAGAAGGTCGCCGTCGTCGGCTCCGGCCCGTCCGGCATCACCTGCGCCGGCGAGCTCGCCCGTAACGGCTTTGACGTTACCGTCTTCGAGGCCTTCTTCACCGGCGGCGGCGTGCTGGTCTACGGCATCCCCGAGTTCCGTCTGCCCAAGGCGGTCGTCAAGCGCGAGATTGACGGCCTGGAGGACATGGGCGTCAAGTTTGAGTACAACTCCGTCGTGGGCAACATGGCCACGGCCGAGGAGCTGTTCGAGCAGGGCTTCGACGCCATCTACGTGGCGACCGGCGCTGGCCTGCCCAAGTTCCTCAACGTCCCCGGCGAGAACCTGCCCAACGTCTTCTTCGCGAACGAGTACCTCACCCGCGTGAACCTGATGAAGGCCAACAAGTTCCCCGAGTACGACACCCCCACCAAGCACGGCAAGAACGTCGTTGTCTTTGGTGGCGGCAACGTGGCTATGGACGCCGTCCGTACCGCCAAGCGCCTGGGCGCCGAGCACGCCATCATCGCCTACCGTCGTACCGAGGATGAGATGCCTTGCCGTCGTGCCGAGCTGCACCACGCCAAGGCCGAGGGCGTCGAGGTTCTGCCGCTCGTCTCCCCGCTCGAGTTTGTCGCTGGCGAGGACGGCTCCGTGTGCGCCGTCAAGGTCCAGAAGATGGAGCTCGGCGAGCCCGACGAGTCCGGCCGTCGTCGCCCGGTGCCCATCGAGGGCGCCATCGAGGAAATCCCCTGCGACGTCGCAATCTCGGCTATCGGCACCAACGCCAACCCCTTCGCAAAGAAGATCGGCGGCAAGATGGAGCTCAACAAGTGGGGCTACATCGTCGCCGACGAGGAGACCGGCCAGACCACCGATCCCCGCATCTGGGCTGGCGGCGACATCGTCACCGGTGCCGCTACGGTCATTCTGGCGATGGGCGCCGGCAAGAAGGCCGCCGCTTCCATCACCAAGAGCCTGCTGGGCGAGTAGTCACCCTCAGCGTTAGCCATCAAACGGCAAAGTCCCCGTCGAGCACACGCCCGGCGGGGACTTTTTCTATGCCGGCCGCCCGACCACCACGATGGGGACAGGCACCTTTGTGATGGTTTTGGTCGGTTAGCCTTCGAGCTGCGCCACCTTGTAGCGGTAGGCCGCGGCGATGACGTCCTTGCAGCCTTCGCGGCCCAGCTTGGCGCGGTTGACGACGATGTCTTTACCGCTCGTCATCTTCCACTTGCCGGCACTGTAGCGCTTATAGAACGCCTCGCGCGCCTTCTGCTGCTGTTTAACCAGCTTAGCGCCCTTCTTTTTGTTAAGGCCACGCTTCTTGCGCACGATCTCGACGCGGTCCTCAAAGGGTGCGGTCACCAACACGGCAATGTGGTTGGGGTTGTTACGCAGCAGGTAGTCGGACAGACGACCCTCGATAATGCAGCTCTCGGTCTCGCCCAGATCCAAAATCACCTGGCTCATCTTTTGGAACAACTTATCCGAGTACGAACGGGCGTCGTAACGGTCGGGCAAAAACGCCATGTTCTCCACGGCCAGTCGCTCGTCGTAGGCGGCCATCTTATCGAGCGACTCGCCCGCGCGCAGCGACGCTCGCACCAGCAGCTCGTTATCGTACAGCGGAATCCCCAACTCGTCGGCAAGCATGCGACCAATCTCGTGGCCCTCGGCGCCAAAGTCGCGCGCGATGGTAATGACCACAGGATTCTTCTTGTTCTCCAGATCGCTCATCGCGATTCCTTTCTAACAAATGAGAAATAGGCGATTCTTGATTCCCATTTTGTCACTTACGACCGTCCTGGTTTCCCAAGTGCGGCAGATCGCCCCGAAAGAGGAGCGCCGCGTACTAAATGTACGCAAGCGACGATTGAGGGGCAAGGTGCCGTGCTTGGGGAAGCAGGACTACGCTGCCACCATTCGCCTCTGATACGCTCTCACCAGCAGCGAGATACCAAAGTTGAGCACAAAGTACATCGCAAACACCAAGCCGTAGAGCATAAGAACCTGCGACAGGTCGATCGCGTGGGCCATCACGACGTTTGCCGTGTACATGAGTTCGGCCACGTTAATGCCCGAAAGATACGAGCTGTCCTTAATGACAGTTGTGCACTGGCCAAACAGCGCCGGAATGATCGTCTTAAACGTCTGCGGCAGAATGATGTAGCGCATGGTGGCAAAGAAGCCGAAGCCCTGGCTCTGCGCCGCCTCAAACTGGCCGCGCGGAATCGAGTTGAGGCCGCCGCGCACAATCTCGGCCATAACAGCGCTGGTAAACAGCGTAAAGGCGATGGTCGAAATCACAATGTCCAAACCCTGCACCGTAAAGTAGATAAACAGAATCCACAGCAGGTTCGGCGTGCAACGGAACAGCTCGATATAGGCGCTCACCAAAATACGGAACGGGCGGGGCGCATAGCTTTTAACGAGCGCCAGCACCGTGCCAAAGATGAGCGAGAAAAAGATCGACAGCGCCGAGATCTCGATTGTCTTAACAAAGCCGCCCCAGATGTAGAGCAGGTTCGTCGCGTTGAAGATTTCCATGCGCTAGGCCTCCTCTACGTTGTCGAGCCCCAGCTCGGCCAGGCTCACACCGCGCGGACGCTCCTTTGAGCGGCGCTCGAGCCACTGCACCAGCATGGCGAGCGGAAAGCAGATGATGAAGTACATAAGGCAGCAGACGATATATCCCTGCAGGTACCCGTACAGACTCACAAAGTTGTCGGAACGGTACATAAGGTCGCCGCCGGCCACGAGCGCCAGCACCGACGTGTTCTTGACCAGGTTGAGCGCCTGGTTACACAGCGGCGGCAAAATGATCTTGAACGTCTGGGGCAGCACGATGTACCAGTATGCCTGCGCGCGAGTGAAGCCCTGGCTCTGGGCCGCCTCCATCTGACCGCGCGGAACCGCCTCGATACCAGTGCGGATGACCTCCGAAATGTAGGCCGCGTGATACAGGCCCACGCCCAAGAAGCCCAGCACAAACGGCGCGATGCGCACCGGCTGGTCGGCACCGGTTATGGCCTGCAAAAACTGCGGACCGGCCATGTACATAAAGAGCACCTGCACGGGCAGCGGGGTGTTCTGGTAAAACTCCACGTACACGCGGCTTATGGCGCGCAGCACGCGCGAACGGGTGGTAGAGAACACGCCCAGCAGCGTGCCCAGCACCAGCGACAGCAGCAGACCGGCAACGACCACCTGCAGTGTCACGCCAAAGCCCTCCCAGAAGGGCCCCATGTTTTGAAATGTCGTCGACCAGCGGTCGGCGTCAAACAATCCTTCGAGCATTTGATTCCTTCCTTGGACGATGCGCCTATACAAGACCCCAGGTCTTGACCTCTTGGTCGAGCCAGCCGTCGGCCAGGCGATCGCAAATCACCTGGTCGACCACGGCCGAAAGGTCGCAGCCCTTCTTGGTCGCCACGCCGTAGCCCTGCTCGCCAAACTTGATCTCGGGCTGCAGCAGCTCAACGGTCTCGTTCATGTAACCGGCCAGCGTGGAGCGGTCCATGGCAAAGACGTCGATATTGCCGGCATCGAGCGAACTCTTGATGATGGGGTAGCCGCTAAAGGCCCTAAACTCGGGCTTGCAGCTAAAGCCGTTGTCCTTGATCATCTGCTCGATCAGGCCCTGCGTGGTAGCACCCTGGCTCACGCCGATGACCTTGCCGTCCAGGTCCTCAATCGAGGTAAAGCCCGAACGCTTCTTGACCATGAGTCCCACGTAGTCGGTGCGGTACGGCGTCGAGAAATCCCAGCTCTTCTTGCGCTCGTCGGTGATGGTGTAGGTCGCCGCGACCACGTCAAGTTGGCCGTTATCGATCAGCGGGCCGCGCGTCTTGGGCGTTACGTCGGTAAACTCGACAAGCTCCTGGGCGCGGGCCTCCTTGTAGCTCACGCCAAAGACGGCAGCGGCGATTTGGTAGCACAAATCGACTTCCATGCCCTCAAAGCGGCCCTTGGCGGTGTCGTAATAGCCATAGCCGGGAACGTCCTTCTTAACGCCGGCATTCAGATGGCCACGCGACTTGATGGCCGCAAGCTTGGACCCCTTGTCGGAACCCTCGCCGCTGGTGGAGTTGCCGCAACCGGTAAGCGCGGTCCCCGTCAGCGCAAGCATGCCGGCGCCAGCCAGCTGCAAAAAGTGACGGCGCGACACGGCCGCCCTCGTCATATCCGTCATGTCCATCACCGCGCCTAGTGCAGAATCTTGGACAGGAACTCGCGGCAGCGCGGGTTCTCGGGGTTGTCGAAGAAGTGCTCGGGCGTGCCCTCCTCCAGAATGCGACCGTCCTCCATAAAGATGACGCGGTCGGCCACCTGGCGCGCAAAGCCCATCTCGTGCGTCACGCAGATCATGGTGATGTCCTCCTGCGCGAGCTCAATCATAACGTCCAGAACCTCCTGGACCATCTCGGGGTCGAGCGCCGAGGTCGGCTCGTCAAACAGGATGATGGGTTGCTTGGTGCACAGGGCACGGGCGATGGCGATGCGCTGCTGCTGACCACCCGAGAGATTCTGCGGATACTCGCCGGCCTTATGCGCCATGCCGACGCGCTTGAGCGCGGCAATGGCGATCTCGGTCGCCTCCTCCTTGCTCTTCTTTTGCAGCTTGATGGGCGCGAGCGTCAGGTTGCCCAGCACCGTCATGTTGGGATACAGGTTGAACTGCTGAAACACCATGGAGCTATACTTGCGAGCCATCTCCAGGTGATTCTTTTTGGTGAGCGGCGTACCGTCGATGACGACCTCGCCCGACGTGGGTTCCTCCAGATAATCGACGCAACGGATGAGCGTCGACTTACCCGAGCCGGAAGGCCCGATCATTACGAGCTTCTCGCCGCGCTTGACGGTGAGATTGATATCTTTGAGCACATGCAGGTCGCCAAAGTACTTGTTGAGATGCTTGATCTCGATCATGTCTGCCATGAATGTCCCTTCCCTGCGTTTACACGAGTTGAACTATTGTACGGAAAGAACCGCATTTCCGCAGCCCACACTACATTCCCGTAAAGAACCCGCAACCTTTAACCCACTCATTGGGGACAGACTTAAATGAGTACCTGCTCATTGGGCACTCATTTAAGTCTGTCCCCAATGAGTGCCCAGCCCAGCAAAAAGGGGCGCGACCATGACGGCCACGCCCCCTCAACATCAACTATGTACCGCTCGGCCCTTACGCAAGCTTTGCTCCGACGATCTTTGCCGCTGCCGGCTTGTCGAAGTTGCCGCCGGTGGCCTTGCCCAGGGCACCCATAACCTGGCCCATCTGCTTCTTGGACGTGGCGCCCAGCTCGGCGATAACCTGCTCGATCAGGGCCTCGAGCTCCTCGCCCGAAACCTGCGCGGGCAGCAGGCTCTCCAGGATCTTGACCTGCTCGGTCAGGTTGTCGGTACGCTCCTGGTCGGTGCCGGCCTTGATGGACATCTCCAGCGTCTCGCTCGTCTGCTTGATCAGACGCTTGATCATGCTGTTGACGTCCTCCTCGGTCACATCGCGGCGCTCGTTAACCTCGATATTCTTCACCTCGGCCTTGACCTGGCGAATGATGGACAGGCGAACCTTGTCCTTGGCCTTCATGGCCGCGATCATTTCCTTCTGCAGCTCTTCGTTGGTCATCTGCAAATCCTCTCTAATAGCGTGGGCGGCACTCGCGCGAGCACCGCCCCATGATTACTCAGTCGTCGACGAATCGTCGGTCGAACTCTTGGTGACGCCCTTCAGGCTCACGTTATAGGGTACGTCCTTGGGCATGGGGTTGACGGTAATGTCGGCGTCCTTCTTGTACTGCTCCAGCCACTCGCTGTATGCAGTACTGGCCGCCTGCGTCTTCACCACGTTGGAGACGTACTTCTTGATGGCCTTGGGCGCCTGGTTGATGTCATCGACCTGATTATCGACATGGAAGTAGTCGGTGCACTTGATGATGTGGTAACCATAGGTCGACTCGACGACTTCGCTCACGTCGCCCTTGTTGAGCCCCTCGAGCGCCGTCTGGTAGCTGTCAACAAAGGTGGTGAGCTTATCCCAGCCCACATCGCCCTTCTTCTCCTTGGAACCGGTGTCCTCGGAGTACTGCTCAACGGCGTCCTCAAAGCTCAGCTCACCGGAGTTGATCTTGTCCAGGCACTCCTGCGCCTTGGCCTTGGCGGCAGCCTTGTCCTCGTCAGAAGCGTCGGAATCAACCTTGATCAGGATGTTCGACGAGCGGCGGGCGTCGTTGTAGTTAGACAGGTTCTCGTTGATGTAATCGACAATCTCGCTGTCCCTGGGCTTGCTCGCGGGCGCGACGGCATCCTTAAGCTTTTGCTGTGCCAGGCTCTCCTTGAGTGAGTCCTTGTAGGTGTCCTCGGTATAGCCGTAGGTCTTGAGGGTCTTCTTAAAGGCCTTGGCACCGCCCGCGCTCTTGCACGCGTCCTTCCAAGCCTTCTCGACCTCCTCGTCCGACACCGTCACGCCGTTCTCCTTCTGTGCCTGTTGAAGCAGAATCTGCTGTGTGTAGGAGTCGATGAGTTGCTTGCGGTACTTCTTGGGCGTGAGGTCGTTGTCAACCAGATACTGCGCCCAGTCCTTATCCTTGGTGTAACCGTAGGACGTACGCATGCTCATGATCTGCTTGGTCACGGTGTCCTCGGTGAGGTTGGTGCCGTTGATAGTTGCAGCAACACCGCCGGTCAGCTTGTAGCCCGAGGTGTCCTCGGCCTGCGACATAAGGCCGGAGCACGCCATCGCCGAGACGGAAAGCAGCATCGCCAGCACGCCGATGACCACCAGGACGATCTTGACGGTCTTAGACACGTACGTCTTGCGCTGCTTCTTGCGAGAGCTGGAGGCAGCGCGAGCCTGCTGCTCGGGCGTCGGCGCGGCCTCGGAGTTCTTTTTCTTGTTTGCCATAGTTGGCCTTTCGCATAACGAATCGAACAAACGCCATTGTGTCACAACGCGGCCCCCGCGGCACGCTTGGTGCATTGGGGACAGGTTAATCTGCACCATTTTGGTGCAAAGGGGACAGCTCTGGCAGCCGGCAGTTAGGGACAGTCCCCAAGTGCCGACTCAGCCCCACCCTAGAAGTGACGGCGGATGGCGTCGACCATGCCCTGGGGCGTGGTCTGGCCGAGCACGTCAGCTGCGGCATCGGCATCCATAAAGATGTTCATGAGCGCCTGCAGGGCCTCGACCTGGCCGCCCGGCTCGGCAATACCCAGATTGATGACGATCTGCGCCGGCACCGGAGCGCCCATGCCAGCCATAGCGTTAAATGTCACGGACGCGGCGGGCTTCACCACCGCGATATAGGGCTTGGCCACAAACCCCGGATCGGTATGCGGAATGGCAATGCTTGCCGCCGGCATGGCAAGACCCGTGGGATAGGCATCCTCGCGCATGCGAACGGCGTCGAGCCAACCGTCGGCAATGTAGCCACGTGGTGCAAGCTCGCCCTCAAGCCGCGCAAACACCTCATCCGGCGTTGCACACTCCCAATCAAAAAACACCAGCTCAGGCGTAAACAGCGCTTCGTTATCCGCCATGCGCTCACCTCTCTCACCTAGCCACCTGCGACGTTCTTGAATGACTAGTCGTTAAAGAACGTCGCAGGTGACTACCCAAAACAAAAGGTGGCCACGCGCGTCTTGGCGCCAATGACCACCCTGACTACTCGGCTAAATTGTACTGTGCGCCGCTAGCCGCGAGGCGCGTCAATTGCGACCTTGCCACTCTCCAGCACGTGGACGCGGCCGTCGGCGAGCATTTGCACGACCTCGGGATACAGCACGTGCTCAATCGCGTGGATGTGCTCCTCGAGCGTGTCGACATCCCAGCCCTCCTCAACAGCCAGCGCACGCTGGGCGATGATGGGACCGTTGTCGTAGATCTCGTTGGCAAAATGCACAGTCACGCCAGTTACCTTGACGCCGCGCGCAAAGGCATCGTCAATCGCATGCGCACCGGTAAAGCTCGGCAGCAGCGCCGGATGCAAGTTAACCACGCGGTTGGGAAACGCCGCCAGTAGAGGCGTGTGCACCATGCGCATGTAGCCGGCCATGACCACATACTCGCAGCCGCGCTCGAGAAGCTCGTGCGCGATGATCTCGTCGGCGGCAATAGGGTCGGCATAGACATCCTTGGACAGCGTGAGCGTCTGGATGCCCGCGCGCTCAGCGCGCTGCAAACCCTTAGCCGAAGGACGGCTCGACACCACAAGCTCAATCGAAGCGTTGAGCTTGCCGGCAGCGATCAGATCGATCAGCGCCTGCAGGTTAGTACCCGAACCGCTGATGAGCACACCGATCTTGAGCGGCTCGGCCGTATCGGTGCCGGTCGGACGGGTGTAGGGCACAAAGCCCAGGCCCTTGGCGGCAGCCATCTGCTCGTTAGCGCTCATCGGAGTACACGACCTTACCGGAACCCTCGACGCACTCGCCCACGCGGAACGGCTTCTCGCCCAGCGCGACAAGGGCCTCGGTCACCGCGGCCTCGTCCTCGGGAGCGACGATCAGGCACAGGCCGACGCCCATGTTGAAGGTCTTGCATGCCTCGTTGGGCGCGAGCTCGGCCTGGCGCGACACGTAGGTGATGACGGGCGGAACATCCCAGCCCATCTCGGCACCGTTACGGGTGACCACGGCGTCAACGTCGTCGGCAAGCGCGCGGTTGAGGTTCTCGGTGATGCCGCCACCGGTGATGTGGGCGATGGCGTGCACGTTGGCGCCGCCGCGCAGCAGCTCCAGAATCGGCTTGACGTAGATGCGCGTGGGAGCCAGCAGGGCGTCTGCCAGCGATGCGCCGCCGAGCTCCTCGAGCGGGCGGCTCAGCTCCTCGGCCTTAGCGGCGGCCTCGGGCGTGCCCGGCTTAATGCCGTCGACGCCGATGACCTTGCGCACGAGCGAGTAGCCGTTGGAGTGCACGCCAGTGGAAGGCAGGCCCAGGATAACGTCGCCGGGGCGGACGTTTGCGGGGTCGAGCATCTTGGGACGGTCGACGACGCCCACGGTAAATCCGGCAAGGTCGTAGTCGGCAGGAGCCATAACGCCCGGGTGCTCGGCCATCTCGCCGCCCACGAGCGCGCAGCCCGCGAGCTTGCAGCCGTCGGCCACACCCTTGATGATCTTTGCCATGTGCTCGGCCTCGATGTGACCGATGGCAACGTAGTCCAGGAAGAACAGCGGCTCGGCGCCCGAAGCCAAAATGTCGTTGACGCACATAGCAACCAGGTCCTGGCCCACCGTCTCGTGACGGTCCATAATCTGGGCGAGCACGAGCTTGGTGCCCACGCCGTCGGTACCGCTAATCAGAATCGGGTCTTCCATATCCTTAAGCGCGGCGGCCGAGAACAGGCCACCAAAGCCACCGATACCGCCGATGACCTCGGGACGGTTGGTGTCCTTAACCATCTGCTTAATAGCGTCAACGGCGCGGCCGCCCTCGGCGGTATCGACGCCGGCATCCTCATATGTCACATGCTTGCTGTCGCTCATCTGAGCCTTCCTCTCCCACTACCGTGGCGCCGCGCGGGCGCCAAACGGTGCTCATAGTTGCGTTCATTTCGGCGCGCGCCATAACAGCACGCGCCGCCATATCAACAAAACAGCAGGTAAAACCTACCAAAACAACCTGTCCCTACATGGCAGGTTTTAGGCCTCGCCGTGCTCCTCTTCCCAACTGCGGTCGTCGTATTTCTCGACCACGGCGTCGTCATCAACATGCAGCGGCTTGTCCAGGTTGCGGGGCTTAAAGCCCTCCATGAACTTGTCGCGGCCAAAGCTCTCGGGAATCGCCACGGGGTAGCGGCCGGTAAAGCACGCATCGCAGTAACCGCCTTTGGGCATGACTTTGAGCAGGCCCTCGACCGAAAGGAAGGCCAGCGAATCGGCGCCGATATACTCGCAAATCTCGTCGACCGTCTTGTTGGCGCTGATAAGCTGCGACTGCACGTCGGTATCGATACCGTAGAAGCATGGCCAGATGACCTCGGGCGAGTTGATGCGGATATGAATCTCCTTGGCGCCAGCGTTGCGCAGCATCTTGACGAGCTGCACCATGGTGGTGCCGCGCACGATGGAGTCGTCGATGACGACCAGGCGCTTGCCCTCGATGTTGTCGCGCAGCGGGTTGAGTTTCATACGCACGCCCATGGCGCGCAACTCCTGCGTAGGCTCGATAAACGTACGGCCCACATAGCGGTTCTTGATAAGGCCCTCGCCAAAGGGAATGCCGCTCTCGTGCGAATAGCCCTCCGCGGGCGGCAGGCCGGAGTCGGGCACGCCGATGACCAGGTCGGCCTCGACGGGCTCCTCGTGTGCCAGCTGACGGCCCATGTCGTAACGGCAGGCGTAAACGCTCTTGCCGTTCATGATGGAGTCGGGGCGGGCAAAGTAGACCTGCTCAAAGATGCAGTTGGCGGGCTCTTCGGCTGCAGGCACGCCCTGCTCGGATACCAGACCCTCAGCGCTGATGCGTAAGATCTCGCCGGGACGGACGTCACGGACGTACTCGGCACCCACGATGTCGAGTGCGCAGGTCTCGGAAGCAACGACCCAACCGCCGGCGCGCGTGACATGGACGGCGGAGTCGACCGTCGCGGCGCCGTCCTGCGACGGCAGCTGCGAAACGGATGCGGCATCGGCCTGGTCCAAACCCTCGTCCACCAGCTTGCCCAGCACGAGCGGGCGAATGCCGTGCGGATCGCGGAATGCGTAGAGCGCCTGCTCGTTGATGAGCGTCATGGCGTAGCCGCCGCGCACGAGCTCCATGGTCTTGCGAATGCCCTCGCGCAGGTGGCCCGTACGCTGAGTAAAGTAGCCGATAAGCTTGGTCGCGACCTCGGAATCCGAATTGGAGAGGAACGGCACGCCCAGCTCGATCAGCTGGCGGCGCAGCTCGTCGGTGTTGACCAGAGTGCCGTTGTGAGCAAGCGCGATAATGACGCTGTTGATGGTGGAAAGATGCGGCTGCGAGGCTTCCCAGCTCTTGGCGCCGGCGGTGCCATAGCGCACGTGGCCCACGGCCAGCTGGCCGGAGAGCGTCGACAGGTCGGCGTTGGAGAACACGCGATCGAGCAGTCCCAGGTCTTTGCGAACCATAACCGTGCCGCCATCACCCACGGCGATTCCCGCCGATTCCTGGCCGCGATGCTGTAGCGCGCGCAGACCAAAGTACGTCAGTCGAGCCACGTCGCGATCGGGCGCCCACACACCAAAAATGCCGCATTCCTCATGCAGCTGGTCGGAGTCCGGATCATACGTCGACATGGTCTTCACCTGTCCCGCGGCACGCTCGGCCGCGCGGATGGTTTCTTGAGACATGGCATCCCCTCAGAGCCTCGTTATTTGGCGTTACCTGCCCTATTATACGCACGGCAAGACAAGCACTCCCGCGCATGAACAGCGCTTTTTAAAAGCCCACCGAGCTTATAATCCGTTTTGCAGCCAAACATTTTATTGGGCAACCGCCTCGGGGCCGACGATCCCGCATACTTCCGTTGCGACGTGTCTCGCCCGCCGTTGGGGCTTGCATTGTTGCAATTGGGACGTTCGTCCTGTCTTTTGGCAGGTCGGCGGCGTATCCTTGTACCTACAGCAAAACGAGAAAGGTTATGTATGGATCGAAACGAACTCGACCCCAGCGTCCCCAGCGCCACGGAGGTCAAGAAGATCCCCCTCATCATTAAGGTGTACGCCGTCCTGTGCATCCTGTCCGGCGTGGGCACGCTCCCTTCGGTCGGCGCCTTTATGTGGCAGGTCATCACCGCGCTCATCAACGGCAACGCCGCCGCCAAGCTCGGCGACAACACGCTCGTCGCGGTCGGCCTTATCGTCGCCGGCATCATGCTCTCGGCTGCCAGTGCTGTCATCTTGATCATCTTTGGCCTAGACCTCATCAAGAACCAGCGTCGCAATGCCGCCCGTCTGTCCTATATCCTTATCGCGTTTACCGTCGTCGAGCTTTTGGTTGACGTGATGCTCCAGGGCATCGGGCCCTTCTTGCTGCGCCCTGCCATCCAGCTCGGCATCCTCGTCGCACTTTCGGCCACCGTCGACCCCACGCTGCGCCAGGAGCGCGAGCTGCAGCGCCGCCTGCAGGAGATGCTCGACCGCGACGCCGCCGCCGAGGGCATGCTCGGGCGCGATGAAACCGGCGAAGGCTACATCAAGCTCAACTACTTCAACCTGTTCTGGGTATTCTTTGTCTGCTGCATACTCGGCCTGGTCCTGGAGGATATCTGGCATATGACCGTCAACGATCCGGGTGTCTACCAGGACCGCGCCGGTATGCTGTTTGGCCCCTTCAGCCCCATCTACGGCTTTGGTGCCGTGCTCATGACCATGGTGCTCAACCGCTTCTATAAAAAGAACCCCATCATCATTTTCCTGGTGAGCGCCCTGCTCGGCGCCAGCTTTGAGGTGTTCGTGGGCTGGTTTATGCAGACCGCGTTTGGCGTGGTCTCGTGGAGCTACTCGCACATAACGCTGTTCGGTATGCCCGACCCGCTCGTGGTCCTCACGGGCGGACGCACCTGCACGGGCTTCGCCTGTCTGTGGGGCCTGGGCGGCCTCATCTGGATCAAGCTGCTGCTGCCGAGGCTGCTCAAGCTCATCAACATGATTCCGTGGAAGAGCCGCTACTCGGCTACCGTCATCTTCACCATCATTATGCTGGTCGATGGCGTTATGACACTGCAGTCGCTCGACTACTGGTACCAGCGCGTCAACGGCACGGAACCGGATATTCCCGTTGCGCAGTTCTACGGCAAGTACTTCGATAATGACTTTATGGAGAATCGCTTCCAGAGCATGACCATGAGCCCCAAGGATGCCACGCGCGTATAACGCTGCGCATTCCCACCGCACAAGAAAGCCCGCCGGCAGTTCATTCACAATGAACTGCCTCCCATTTCTTGGACATGAGAAATGGGAGGCTTTCTTTATGCGCG
>CAUAAR010000027.1:0-24163 GCA_958427035.1 uncultured Collinsella sp.
GTAGCGGGTGGTTTAAAGCTGGCCGCTGCGCGGCCAGCGGACTAAAGTCTTGAATAAAAAGGGCGTGTCCATACGGACACGCCCCTGTGCACAACAATGCAAAGAACGACTTAGAAGCTACCGCGCTTCAGGAAGTCGGGAAGCTCGAACTGATCGTTGCCGAAGTTAGGAAGCTCGGTGCCACCGACGTTGCGGGTCGGAGCGGCCTGAGCCGGGCTCGTGGCAGGAGCGGTGCGCTGCGGCTCAGCGGAGGCAGCGGCCTTGCTCTGAGACTGCTGAGCAGCAAAGAGCTCGTCCTGACGGTTGACGTTGGAGTCGGAGAAGCCCGTAGCGATGACGGTGATACGCACCTGATCGCCCAGGGACTCGTCGACAACGGTACCGAAGATGATGTTGGCCTCGGGGTCGACGGCGTTGGCGACAACGTCGGCGGCGTCGCTGATCTCCTGGATGCCCAGGTCCTTGGAACCGGCGATGGAGAGCAGCACGCGCGTGGCGCCATCGATGGAGCTCTCGAGCAGCGGGCTGGAGATGGCCTGCTGGGCAGCGTCGACGGCACGGGTATCCCCAGAAGAGGTACCGATACCCATCATGGCGGTACCGGCCTGCTTCATGATGGTCTTAACATCGGCGAAGTCCAGGTTGATGATACCGGGGACGGTGATGAGGTCGGTGATGCCCTGGGTGCCCTGGGAAAGGACGCCATCGGCAATCGCGAAGGCCTCGAGCATGGTGGTCTTCTTCTCGGCGATGTCGAGCAGCTTATCGTTAGGGATGACGATCATGGTGTCGACGCAATCGGAGAGGGTCTTAATGCCCTCCTCGGCGCTCTTCTTGCGCTTACGGCCCTCGAAGGTGAAGGGCTTGGTCACGACGGCGACGGTCAGCGCACCGACCTCGTTCATCGCGATATCGGCAACGATGGGAGCGGCGCCGGTACCGGTGCCACCGCCCTCGCCGCAGGTGATGAACACCATGTCGGCGCCAGCGAGCGCCTCGGCAATGTCGTCGCGGGACTCATCGGCAGCCTTGCGGCCAACCTCGGGGTTGGCGCCGGCGCCCAGGCCGCGGGTAAGGTCGGTGCCGATGTGCACCTTGATATCGGCATCAGAGATCGCGAGCGCCTGAGCATCGGTGTTGATGGCAACAAACTCGACGCCGCGGATGCCCTCTTCGATCATTCGATTGACCGCGTTGGTACCGCCGCCGCCGACGCCGACCACCTTAATGACGGCAAGGTAGTTGTTGATCTCTGTCTCGTGCATGTCGGTCCTCCGAACAAAGGTTATAGCCATAGCATGGGTCGACCCCTGCGCACATTAACCTTCAGGTTGAAAGTAAATGCAAAGGTAAACCGTATTATGTTTGCACATTATGAACGTATCAGTCAAATAATTGACCGTGAAAACCAAACAAACCAGATAAACGGCGTGGTATGGCCCCTCAACAAAGCATCAACCAGCGCTACGAGGTCGGAGCGTTCCTAAATGTATAGTTACCCGGAGAGCGCACATTGATATACGTTACGCCCTCTACCTGCGAAAGCAGCTTGGTGACTACGCGCTCCTTCTTGACGATATCGTTCGAATCGCCCAGCGACACCTCAATGCCGTTATTGAGGTTTGCCGAAATGGCTTCGACCGAAGGCGTGGAAATATCCTTGACTTGTCCCAAGAACTCGCTCGAAAAACCACGCACATAATCCAAGCCAGCCTTAACGGCCTTGGAGCTCACCGCCTGGCCGGAAACCGGAGCGACATCCGCCGAGACATCAGTCAACAACACCGCGCCATAGTGCTTAGCGAGCGCCAGTGCGGCATCAATGCCGGTCAGGGTATTTGAGCCCTGCCCTGTCGTGATGACGTTGCCCTGGTCATCCACTTCGACCGACGTCGACAGCGGGGCGATCCAGGTGTCATCATCCCCGATGGCCCAGGCAAGGTCATCGGAGCTGATATAGGCAATTGCGATGACCTTGCGCTCCATAGGCGTAATGATGAGCGTATGCGGGAACTGACGCTGGACATCCACGCCCGAGACCCACGGGTTCTGCTTGAGGTCCTCGGTAATCTGGTCGGGATCGACGTTAAAAAGCGACGTTCCCTCGGGCAAATCGATCAGCTGAATAGCATCGTGCTTCGTCACATGCTCGCTGCCTTGAATCTGAATATCAGTGGCAGTAAACAATCCAGAGTTGATCACCACGATGGCAACGATGACGAGCACGGCCAAGACGGCCAGAACGCCGCCCACGATTTTGCCTTTGCCTGTAACGACAGAAGCGGCGTCTGATGTTTTATTTGCCATCGACCTAAGTGAAGACAACGGGTTGACGCCTTTTTTACCCGAAGGCTTCTTGGCGGTAACCGGCACCGATGTCAGCGAGCGCGGTTTCGATGCGCCCAGCGTGCGACCCGGACGCGCCGCCTTAGTTCCTGTCGAGGGCTTAGGAGTTGCCATGGGACGGGCAGGTTTGGCGCCCATAACAGGCTTTGACGTCACCGAGGGACGCGAGGACTTTTTTGCGGCCGGACGATTACCGAGCTGCGAGCCGACAACCGGACGACTGGTCTGTCGAGCATGCCCGACAGACTTAGAGTGCGCGACGGTATTGCGTTGAGGTTTGGCAGGCGCGCCGGAACGCCCTCCGGCGCGGCGGAAGGTGGGTTTCGATGCTCTAGAAGCCGAGGAATTTAACTTCCGGTCTGAGCTCGATGCCATACGCCTCCCTCACCTTTCCGTGCACATGTCTGATAACCGCGGCAACGTCATCGGCCGAGGCAGTTCCGTTATTAACGATAAAATTAGCGTGAACGGGCGAAACTTCCGCGCCGCCAATCGAAAAACCCTTTAATCCACAATCCTCGATAAGCTTGCCCACGCTCGCATCGGGCGGATTGCGAAAGACCGACCCGCAGGATGCGCGACCCATGGGCTGTGTACGCTTGCGCCTCGTAAGGTACCGCTCCATGCGCTCGCGAATGTCGGCCTTGGGCGCCGGTTTAAGCTTGAGCACGCACTCGAGGATGATCTCATTGCGGGGAAGGCTACATTCGCGGTAGCCCCAAGTGATCTCGGCCCCCGCATAATGCTTGATACCGGATGCCGGGTCAAACGTTACGACATCCTCAACCAGCGAGCCAATCCACTCGGTCCGTGTGCCGGCATTCATAGATATCGCACCGCCGACCGAACCAGGGATGCCAACGGCAAACTCAAGGCCCGAGAGGCTACGCGACAGGGCATCGTTGACCAGGCGCGCAAACATCACGCCCGCACCGACCGTCAGCGTACAACCGTCATCGGCAACAACCGTGCGCTGAAACTCACGTCCGAGCGAAATGACGGCACCGCGATAACCGCCATCGGCAACCAGCAGATTGGAGCCCTTGCCGATGATGACCCACGGCACCTGCTCGCGATCGAGCACCGCCACGGCGCGGCGGAGGGCATGATAGCTATGGCACGTCACAAAGAGGTCGGCCTTGCCGCCGATACGATAGCTCGTATGACGCGCAAGGCGCTCGTCCTCGATCACATCCGTGTCGATCATGCCCGAGAGCGCCATGACGGCGTTAAACAGACCCATTAGACTTAAGCGTCTTTCTTGGCAGTCAGATACTCAATGAACTCGGGGCCGACGGTCGTAACGTCACCGGCACCCATAGTGAGCAGCAGGTCGCCCGCGCCCACCATCTGCTCGAGCTCCTGATTGAGCTCAAGACGGCTGGAGCAGTACACGACCTCCTTGCCAGGATGCTTGGCGCGCACGGTATCGGCGAGCATCTTAGAGGTAACACCCGGAATGGGCATCTCGCCAGCCGAGAACACATCAATCAGCAGCAGTTTATCGGCATTGGCAAATGCATCGGCAAAGTCGTCGCACAGGGCCTGCAGGCGCGAATAGCGGTGCGGCTGGAACACGACGTCGACGTGCTTGTAGCCCAGCGACGAAGCAGCAGCAAGCGTCGCCTTGATCTCGGTGGGGTGATGGCCGTAATCATCGACCACGGTGATGCCATCGATATCGCCCACGTGGGTAAAGCGACGGCGGACGCCCTCAAAGCTCGAGAGCGCCTTGGCGGCGGCGTCGATGTCAAGGCCCAGGACATGGGCGACGGTGAGCACCGCCGTGGCGTTGAGCATGTTGTGGCGACCGGGATTGCTCTTGATCTCCACAGCATGCTCAGTGCCGTCCTCAAAGCGAACGATAAAGTCACTCTGGATGCCCTTGACATCCGGGTGCATGCAGACGATGTCGTTGCTCTCGGCAAAGCCGTAGGAAAGCACGTGACGGCCCGTCGACTTGGCGAGCTCGACCAGATGCGGGTCCTCACCGCAGACGATGACGGTGCCGTCCTCGCCCACCAGGCTCATGAATTTGGCGAAAGTTGCCTCGATCTCCTCGATACCCGAGTAGTGATCGAGGTGGTCGGCCTCGACGTTGGTAACAATGACCACGTTGGGGTTCAGGAACAGGAAGGAGCTGTCGGACTCGTCGGCCTCGGCGACAAAGTAGTCGCCCGAGCCGTTCTTGCCGTTCGTGTCATAGCCCTCGACGATGCCGCCGATCAAGAAGCTCGGATCCAGACCCATGCGGTCGAGCATGGTGGCGCACATCGAAGACGTGGTGGTCTTGCCATGCGTGCCGGCAACGGCGACGGTGGTGTAGCCGTGGCCCAAAGCAGAGAGCATCTTGGCACGGGGCCACACGGGAATACCAAGCTCGCGAGCGCGCACGAGTTCAGGGTTGGACTCCGGAATAGCGGTGGAGACAACAACCACGTCGGGCTTGACCTCGTCGATCGTGGCGGCCTCATGGCCCACATGCACCTTCACACCAGCGCGGGTAAGCTGGCGGATATAACGTGACGTCTTAAGGTCGGAGCCGGTAACGGCATAACCGCGCTCGTGAAAAACGAGGGCGATGCCGCTCATGCCGGCGCCGCCGATACCGATAAAGTGGGCGCTCTTAAACTCGGGCGCGGAGGTTGCAGTCTGGGAATCAGCCATGTGCTCGTGTACTCCTTGCGTAAACACTGCCTGTAACCCGTTAACTGTACCGCACCTACCGCATCAGCGCGAGGGCGACCGACGATATCCCGTCTAACTAACGCAAACCCTCTACCGCATCCGCCAGAAGAGCGGCGGCCCTATCCTGAGCCAGACCACGCGCCGCCTGACGCATGGTGTCGCGCGCCGCCGCGTCATCGACCAGGTGCAGCAGTTCATCGGCAAAGGCAGAACCGTCGATATCGGCATCGGCGCAGAGCACACCGGCCCCGGCGTCGACCAGATAACGGGCATTGGTGGTTTGGTGGTCGGCCGTCGCATGCGGATACGGCACGAGCATCGAGGGCACGGCGAGCGCAGCGATCTCGGCCACGCTCGATGCGCCCGAACGCGAGAGCACCAAATCGGCAGCAGCCAGCATATCGCCCATGTTGTCGATGTAAGGCTGGACGCGGTAACGCTTCGCCTCCTCGGGCGTCAGCACCAAAGCGCGCTCGGTCTCCTCAAAGCCGTCGGCACCCGTCGAATGCAACACATAGAGGTTCTTGCGCGAAAGCAGCTCGTTTTTGAGTGAAACCACGCGCTCGTTGAGGTGCTGGGCGCCAAGTGAACCGCCAAAGACGAGCAGCAGCGTAGCGTCCTCGGGAACGCCAAGTGCCTTGCGGCCGCGAGCGCGATCGCCCTCGATTACCGAGCGACGTACGGGGTTGCCGGTCATGAGCACGTGGCCAGGGTCACCTTCGCGCTCAAAGACCGAACGCGCTGCCGGCACCGAGATGCACACGCGGGCGGCGTGGGAGTTCATCATCTTGTTGGCCAGGCCCGGAACAGAGTTCTGCTCATGCAGCAGATACGGAACGCCCGCGCCCTTGCACCACCCCAGCAGCGGAACCTCGACATAGGCACCAAAACCAATGGCGGCATCGGGCTTGCCAACCTTTGAAAAATGACTGGCGAGCGCACGCTTGGCCTTGTTGACACGCCACAGCGAGGTCAGCGCCGTCCAAGGACGGGAGCGGTCGAAGCCTGTGACCGTAATGGGCACAAAATCAAACCCAGCCTCGGGGACCAGACGACCCTCGAGCTTGCGCGACTGGCCCACGAACACAACGTGGTGGCCACGGTCACGCAGCTCTTCGGCCAAGGCGAGCGCGGGGTTGATGTGCCCTGCCGTGCCGCCGGCTGCAATAGCAACGGTCATTTTATCGGTCATGGTAGTCCCTTCGTACACGCGGTCCCTGGTCGTCGGTACGCAGACGCGCCGACGGGTCTGAGTTCAAATCGATTCGATTATATCCGCAGCCCGCATTGCGAGGAGTGGGGCGCTGAGGACGACCTTGCGGCGCCGTTCGCTGACGCGGGCGGGCTGCGGGGTCGGTCGCAGAGCCATCCAGGACGGTAAAACCGTTACGCGAAGATCGCTCGCCGCGCACGTGGGGCACGCCGGCGGTACTCTCATCCATAACGGCAAAGCTCTCACGGCGGCGGTCATACTCATCGCGGCGGGCGCTCTCGTACGAAACGCGCAGGATCAACCCGGCAAGCATGAGCGACACAATAATCGACGAACCGCCGTAGCTAATAAACGGCAACGGTTTGCCCGTCATGGGAAACACGTTGAGGATGCCCAGCGCGTTAATCAAAAGCTGCACCGCGAGAATGACCGCGGAGCCAGACGCCATAAGCGCGCCCCGACGATCGGTCGCCTGCTCGGCAATGCGAAACGCCGAGTAGATCAGCATCGCAAACACCAAGAAGAACAGCACGGTTCCGACAAAACCGACTTCCTCGCCAATGATGGCCAGGATGTAGTCATTGTGCGCCTCGGGCAGATACGAGTACTTCATGGTTGAGTTACCGATGCCACGGCCGAACAGACCGCCCGAGGCAAAGGCCATGATGGCAAGCGTGGCCTGATAGCCGTCACCATACTCGTCGGCCCAAGGGTTCAAGGCAACCTGAATACGCACCATACGGTACGGCTCTGCGACAAGCGCAATCACGATCACGAGAATGCCGAAGATTAGCACGCCGATGATAAATCTGGGGTCGAGACCCGCAAACAACGCCATGCACATGAGGGTCAACAGGATGATCAGGACAGTACCGAAATCGGGCTGGATAAAGATCAGAAAGAGCGAAATGCCCAGGTAGATGCCCATCTTGCGAAGGAATTCGTTGATGTTGCCACCGGGCGAAAAGAAGCGATCAAGCATGATGGCCGAATACGCAATGGCAAATGGCTTTAAAAACTCGGAAGGCTGGAACTGAATACCGGCGATGTTGAGCCAGCGCGTGGCGCCGCGGCTGCCGCTGCCCACCAAGAACACCAGAAGCAGTAGCCCTATCATGCCGATAAGGAAGATCCTGAGCACATCCTCCCCAAACCAGCTGTCCGGCAAAACGCGCACGATGGCAATCAGTGCCAGAACACCGACCACGGCAAACGCGGCCTGTCGACCCAGAAAAAACGTCGCCGAGCCATTCTCGTGCAGCGCCTCGACCGAAGACGCCGAGTACACCATCAGCAGGCCAAAGCACACCAAGGTAAACAAGCAGGCCATGAATATCAAACGGGGGCGCATGATACGGGCGGGAACGCCGGCAATATAGCGTTCGCTAAACGACTGCCCGCCGCGGCTGGAACGCGGTGTGATGCGACGTGAGGAAGCACGGTCCGAGTCGGGCCTCCTCATACCTTGTCGGGGGCTCTCCTCTCTCACCGCAACCCCTATTCCATTTGTGATTTCGCTGCAGCGGCAAGCTGAGCCACGTAGTCCTTAAACACGCGGCCGCGCTCCTCATAGCCCGAGAACTCATCGAACGAAGAGCAGGCAGGTGATAGTAAGATCACGTCACCACGGCTCGACAACGAACGGGCAACGTCCACGGCGTCGCGCAGGTCATCTGCCTGGGCGATATCCACATCGCCATCGACATCGGCCTCGTCCATAGCGGCGGTGAAGCGCTCGCGCGCATCGCCAAAGCAGACGACCGAGCGCACGTTGTCCATAACGACGCGCGCGAAGTCCGTGAGCGGCGTGCCCTTATCGTGGCCGCCGAGCAGCAAGATCACATCGTCATCGGGAAATGCCGTCAGCGCCTTCTCGACCGCATCGGTGTTGGTCGCCTTGGAATCGTTGACGTAGCGCACGCCGTCAATCTCGCCACACGGCTCCACGCGGTGCTCGAGCGGCTGGAACGAGGCAAGACCGCGGCAGACACCATCGACATCGGCACCGACCGCCAAGGCAGCCGTGGCAGCGCACAGGGCATTGATAACATTGTGATGGCCCGAGATCTTGAGCTCGGATGTAGCGATGAGCGGGGTCTCGACGCCCTTCAGACGCACGATCATCTTGCCATCGCGCACAAAGGCGGCATCCTCGCCCTCAGGCTCGTCAAAGGCAACCTTGCAGATGCGACGACCCGGCGTGTAGATGTACTCATCGAACTCGTGAATGCCGGCGTCTTCGACGTCGACAACCACCAGATCGTCATCGACCATATTGTCAAACAGTTTGATCTTGGCAAGCGCATAGTTCTTATGGCTCTTATGCCAGCCCAAGTGGTCGGGAGTGATGTTGAGCAGCACCGCCACGCGGGGGTGGAGCTCGGTTGTCGTAGCAATCTGATAGCTCGAGAGCTCAGCCACAAACCACTCGTTGTGGGCTCGGCCGTCAATCTCGTTGACCGGCGGCTCGCCGATGTTGCCGACAGCAACGCTGGCCTCGCCGGCAGCCTTAAGCAGAAAATCAGTCAGCGACGTGGTGGTCGTCTTGCCGTTGGTGCCCGTGATGGCAATCCAGTTATCGGGCGACAGGCGATAGGCAAACTCGGGCTCACCCATAATCTGGGCGGCATGCTCGCGCCCGGCCTTAAAGAAGCCCGAGAACTCCGAGATGCCCGGGCACGTCACGCATACGTCATAGGCGCCCTCGACCTGTTCGGTCCCATAGACAAACGACGCACCAGCAGCCTCGAGCGCACGCGTGGCGTCATTGGGCTCAGAGGTGCCGCCGCCATACACGGTAACGGCGCTTACGCGCTCGGGATGTGCCAGCGCCCAGCGGGCGACATCGAGACCGGATTTGCCCTGACCCAAAACGAGCAGGCTAAAGACATCAGCAAGAGGCATGAAAGACCACTATCCCAACTGGAAGAACAGGGCAAGGCCAACGGCACCAAAGGCCGCAGCGATAATCCAAAAACGGATGACGACCTTGGTCTCGGCCCAGCCCTTCTTTTCGAAATGATGATGGATGGGCGCCATAAGGAAGACGCGCTTGTGCGTAAAGTGGAAGTAGACAACCTGAATCATGACCGACAGGGTCTCAACGATAAACAGGCCGCCGATGATGAGGGAGACGACCTCGGTGTTGGTCATGATGGACGTGCAGGCAAACGCGGCGCCCAGGGCAAGCGAGCCGGTATCGCCCATAAAGATGCTCGCCGGATAGCAGTTGAACCACAGAAAGCCCAAGCAGGCACCGGCACACGCGGTGCAGAAGATGGACAGGTTCACGTCTCCGTGCAAAAACGCCATGGCAGCCATGGCGAGCATGGCAATCATGGAGGTGCCACCAGCAAGACCGTCAAGGCCATCGGTCAGGTTCACGGCATTAGAAAGACCGGCGATCATCAGCCAGCAAAAGACAATGTAGAGCCACGGGAACGAAAGGCCGCAGATAGTGGTCGAAAGAACACCGAGGTCAATCGCCAGGCCGCCGGGAAAACGAATCTCGGGGGCGACGCCGCACCAGTTAACGGCAAGTACCGTAAAGGTGACACAGATAATGGTTAGACCGATCATCTTGGCATGGGGCGTCAGACCGAGCGAGCGCCCATGCGTAACGGAGGTTAGGTCGTCAATCAGGCCCAGCACGCCGGTCGCCAGCGTGGCGAGCAGCACGAGCACGAGCTCGGTGGTGAGCTTGCCCATCAGCAGGCAGGTCAGCGAGATCGCGACGAGGATGACAACGCCACCCATGGTGGGCGTTCCCTGCTTAACCAAATGACGCTTGGGGCCGTCGGCACGAACCTGCTGGCCGATACCCTCGACCTTAAGCAGCTTGATCCACCACGGCATGAGCAGCAGCGCAATGGCAGCGGCGATGCCAAGCCCCAAAAAAGCCTGATACGTTGGATACGAGGGATTGCCGAACATGGGCTAGCACACACCTTCCACAAAGCGGTCGAGCTCAACAAAGCGGGAACCCTTGACCAGTACAACATCATGTTTTTCAAGCGCGCCGCCCATGCGGTCGAGCACCTGCTGATAATCGGAGAACACCTGGATGCGGTCCTCGTCCATGCCCATCATGCGCGCGGCATCGGCCATAAGCTGGGCCAGCTCACCACCCACGCACGCCAGCATGTCGAGCTTCTTGGCGGCGGCATAGGCGCCCACGAGCTCATGCATGCGAGGAGCCTCATCGCCCATCTCGCCCATCTCGCCCAAGATCGCCATGCGAGACCCCCTGCAGGAAAGCGAACACAGTAGATCGAGGCCAGCAGCCATGGATTCGGCGCTGGCGT
Source organism: uncultured Collinsella sp. (assembly GCA_958427035.1). Taxonomy (GTDB): domain Bacteria; phylum Actinomycetota; class Coriobacteriia; order Coriobacteriales; family Coriobacteriaceae; genus Collinsella. The sequence continues at coordinate 10,552 of CAUAAR010000027.1, forward strand.
TATAGGAATCGTCAATGACGCGGGCACCGCTCTTGGCGCGTTTGATCTCCTGGCGGTGACCGGTGATCGTGAGGCCTCTAAAGGCAGCATCGATCTGCTCGGGCGTCACGCCCAGGCGATAGGCAACCGCGGCGGCCTTAACGGCATTAGGAACGGACTGCACGCCGGGGATGGCAAGCATGGTATCGATCGTCTCACCCTGGCCAAAATCGAGCGTAAAGACCGGACGGCCCTCGTCATCAACACGAATGTCGCGGGCACGGACCTCATCATCGTCCGAGACGCCGGCCAGCATCACGTCGATACCAGCAGGCTGGGCGAACGTATCGCGAATGAACGGCGTAAAGTCGTCCTCGCCGCCCAAAACCAGCAGCGGTAAGAAGTCGCCGGCGGCGCACATACCCTGCACAATCTCGGCCTTAGCGCGGGCGATGTTCTCGCGGCTACCCAAAATGCCGATATGAGAGGTACCGATCTTGCTCACGATGGCAAGGTTGGGATCGGCGGACTGGGACAGGCGCTCGATCTCGTGGAAATGGTTCATGCCCATCTCGAGCACCAGGACCTCGGTATCGGCCGGAGCGGAAAGCACCGTGAGCGGCATGCCGATCAGGTTATTGAAATTGCCCTTGGTGGCCCAGACACGATAGCGCTTGGCGAGCACGGCGGCGAGCACGTCCTTGGTCGTCGTCTTGCCGATGGAACCGGTAATGCCAACGACCAGGCAGCCAAGCTCCAGGCGATACGTGTGCGCCAAACGCAGCAGAAACTCCTCGGGATCATCGGTCAGCAGGATGGCGCACCCCTTGTCCTGCGCCATCGAGACCAGCTCGGCCTCGGGCTCACGCGTCATCACGACGGCGCCGGCACCCGACTGGACGGCACGGGAAGCAAAGTCATTGCCGTCGACGTTTTCACCGGGAAAGGCGACGAAAATCGTCCCTTCCTCGACCTGGCGCGAGTCGATAACGCACCCGCGGCATACCCGATCGGCTTCTCCCGTCACGGTTCGGGCCCCTGTTGCGGCCGCGAGGTTGTTGACGGCGATCTCTATCATTGCAGCTCCCCTGTAAACCTAATAATGCTATCGGCGTATTGTATCCCAGCGCCGCACATGCGTGGTGCAGGGCATGTGAACACCCTCATATGGGACAACAAACCACGCCCCAAAGATTGTAACCCCCTACTTCGTGTGCGGGATACCCAGCACGTCGAGCGCATTGGCCATAATGGACTGGAACGGCACCGCAGCGGCATCTGAGCCGCTCGGCGTTCCGTCGAGCGTGATATAGCACAGCACCTTGGGCGATTGTGCCGGTGCAAAGCCCATAAAGGACGACATGTAGTTCTCCTTGAGGTAGCCGCCGTTCTCGTCGGCACGTTCGGCCGTACCGGTCTTACCCGCCACGTCATAGCCGTCAACCGCGCCGCCAACGCCCGTTCCCTCGGACACGACCGTCTGCATGCACGATGTCACCTGGGATGCGGCGTCCTCCGAAATCGCGCGCTCGCCTTCGCCCCAGTCCTTCTCGTCGCCTTTGCTGGACTTATAGAAGTGCGGTGTCATCATCACACCGCCGTTGGCGATGCCGCCCACGGCACGTGCGATCTCAATCGGCGAGACGGACAGTGCCTGTCCAAAGCTCATCGAGCCCAGCGTGGCGCCGTCATACTGGTCACGCTCCTTGACGATGCCCAGGCTCTCGCCCGGAAAATCTACACCGGAGCTATGACCGATGCCCCACTTGTCCACATAGGCGGCAAAGTCGTCGGCACCGATCTTGCGCCCCACCAGGACAAAGCCCACGTTGGACGAACGGCGCATCATCTCGCGCACATCCATGGTCATGGCGTAATCGCGCTTGTCAGCATCGGTGACGGTATCGTCGCCCACCTTGATGCTCGCCGGCACCTCAAACGACGTACTCGATCGCACGACGCCCAAGTCGAAGCCGGCGCCTGCCACGAGCGTCTTAAAGACCGAGCCGGGCTCGTAGGCGTCGGTGACCAGGCGCAAGTTCATATCCTCGGTCTTGGCGTTTTCCAGATTGGTCTGGTCGTAAGTCGGATACGAGCAGGCTGCCAAGATCTCGCCTGTCGTAGGATCGGTGACCAGCGCCGAGCCGTTCTTGGCCTTAGTCTTCTCAACTGCCTCTGCCAGGGCATCCTCGGCCGCACGCTGGATATTGACGTCGAGCGTCGTCACGATATCAACGCCGTCGACCGCAGCCACCTTTTTATAGGCACCGCCCGCGATATAGCTGCCGTCCCTCGCGCGCTCGCGTACGAGAGAACCGTTCGTGCCTGTCAGAAGCTTGTTGTATTGCTTTTCGAGACCCGTCAAGCCGTCGTTGTCCACATTCACTACACCCAGCACCTGCGATGCCAGATTGCCGTATGGATATACGCGCTTCATGGCCTGCTCAAAAAGCACACCGGGCAGGTTCTTCTTCTCCAGCGCCGCAGCATCGTCTTCGTCCACCTGGCGCTTGATATACACCCAGGTGCCATCGGACTCAACGAGCTTGCGGCAGGTCTTTTTATCGATTCCAGTTGCCTTGACCAGCGCCGACACCGTCTTGTCGACATCCTCGACAAGCTGCGGGTTCACGGCGATGTTGCGACATTCGACCGACGACGCCAGCACGTTACCATTGCGGTCGTAGACGGTGCCACGTTTAGCATAGAGGGTCTGCGCAAGCAGACGGCGCGCATCGGCACGCTCGCGCAGTTTATCGGCTTCGACAATTTGATAGTCGGCAAGGCGAAAGACGCCCAAGCCCAAGCCAAGCCCGATGAAGCCCATGACGGCTTTGCGGCGAGGCAGAGGCGCGCCTGTGAGCCATTCGGTCGACGAACTCTTGCGCGACCTGGTGTTATGCACTTGAGGGCCGCCCGAGCCGCGAAGTCGCGACGCCGGGTCGTTGCCACGGGACTGCCCGGCGTTGTAAGATTGCCGACCCGTTCCTTGATAACCAGAACGTCCCCGCGACGAGGGACGTCCAGAACCGCGGCCCCCATCGGAACCGCGGCGATAGTCATTTGTCATACTCAGCTACCGTCTTGCTACTGAGCGGTCGCGGTCGCGTTGGCGCCCGCGGCTGCATCCTGCGAAAAGTCAAGTGTAACGCTCTCGCTGGGCTCCACCATGCCATAAGCGCCCGCAAGGTCGCGAATGCGCGTGTCGGCGCCATAGACCGAATGCATGACCTCCAGGTCGGAGCTCTCATCGGTCGCTTTTTCGAGCGTGTTGGTAAGCTCGGCGTTGCTGTTAAGCACCTGGGCCGTAACGCCGGCGAGCGCCACGCGGGCGACGCCGATCGTCATGAAGATAGCCGCAATGATGCAAAACGTTTTAAGAACGCTCATGAAAACCGGGCTTACCGCCTGGTTTGCCTGACGGCCCGCGCCCGTGTAGACATCAAAGCGCGGCGTGCGCTGCTCACGGGGAGCAACGGGAGCCTGCGGCGTCTCACGATAGGCGGGCATGGCGTTCATATCATAGGCGAGTGCTGCGCTTGAAGTGTTGTAGCCCATGATATGCCGCCTCCCATCCCGAGTACGTTGGTAGTGTGTTTAAGCTTCGTTTATGGTGCGAGCGGGAGGTCCAATATCGCGCGGTCGCGCCTACAGACGCTGCGCCACGCGGATCTTGGCTGATCTCGCCCGAGGGTTGCGCTCAACCTCATCAGGCTGGGCAACCAGGGGTTTGCGGGTGATGACCTTGAGTATCGGCACGTTGCCGCACACGCACACCGGAATCTCCGGCGGACACGTGCACCCCTGGCTCATCTCCTTAAAGTGGTTCTTTACGATACGGTCCTCGAGCGAGTGATACGAGATGACGCAGATACGTCCGCCCGGGTTGAGCCACCTGGTGGCGGCATCAAGCCCTCGTTCGAGCACATCGAGCTCGTGATTGACCTCGATGCGAATGGCCTGGAAACTTTTCTTGGCCGGGTGTCCACCATGCCGACGAGCGGCAGCCGGGATACCCGCCTTGATGATCTCGACAAATTGGCCGGTGGTTTCGATCGGTTCTTGCTCGCGGCGGCGCACGATCTCGCGCGCAATCTGCGAGGCGAACTTCTCTTCGCCGTAGACGCGTAGAATCCGGGCGAGGTCGTGTTCGTTATAGGTGTTGATGACCTCAGCTGCATTTAAGGTGTTATTACCCGGATCCATCCGCATGTCCAATGGGGCGTCCTCGTTATACGAAAAGCCCCTGCCAGGGATATCGAGTTGCGGTGACGAAACGCCCAAATCGAACAGGAAGCCATCGACCCCGGGCACCTCGGCCGAGCAAAGTAGCTCGTCCAAGTCGCCGAAGTTGCCCTTCAGCAGCTGGTGCGGAACGCCGGGAACCTCGCGGTCCAGACGGGCGCCAGCGGCCTCGAGGGCCATGTCGTCCTGATCGACGCCGAGCAAAAGGCCCGTCTCCCCCACCTGCGCGGCCATCTTTACCGAATGGCCGGCACCGCCAAGGGTGCAATCGCAGACAACGGAGCCGCTCTTTAGCCGCAGCGACTCAAGCACTTCGCCGAGCATGACAGGTTCATGCCGATATTCTTGTGTCAAGATCCCACGCTCCATCCGTTACTCGTGCCTTGCCCTTACGAGAAGAAGAGGTCCAGCAGGGCCTCGTCGTCATCGTCCTCATCGGCCGTAGCGCGGTCCCAAACCTCAAGGTGGTCGTAGTTGCCCACAACCGTGACCTCGCGGTCGAGGTTCGCCTGCTTGCGGAGAGACTCAGAAAGACCGATACGACCCGCGCTGTCCACATCCATCGACGTGGTGCGCTTGTTGATCGCCCTCATAAGCTTCTGGTCGTTGATGTCACGCGGGTTAAAACCCTCGTGGCCCTCACGACCCGCGAAGAGTCCTTCGACCCACTTATCGAAGGCCTCGGCAGAGAACACGTACAGAGCATCGACATCCAGGGCTTTGAACACGCGAACGTGCTCTCCAAGCTCCTCACGAAGGGGTGCAGGCAGGGATAGACGACCTTTTGCATCGAGATTGCGCTCGTATGCACCCGTCATTCCCATGTGCGCCCTCCCCTCGGTTACTCAGATGGCACGTACGCGGGGAACCACCCCGCCTGTCGACGTCATCAATAATATGGGGAACCGCCCCATTTTTCAACACCTTTCCCCACCCCTTCCCCCACCCCGCCCCACCACTCCACCCCCAATATGTTGTAAAACACCCCCGAGCATATGTTCGAAAACACAATATGTTGTGTTTGCAGCAAAGGTTGGATGCCACCTGTAGAACCACGCCCGCGAACCTCAACCTTCAAGTTGACCTTGAGGCGATTTTTACGTCCCTTTACACGCCGTTCACATCGCCCCCAAACTCCTCCCACCCACGGTACACACGGCCCACCACCGCGTCGGTGTCTGGCGAAAAATGGGACGGGCCCCAGATTGCCCATGCGCGCAAAAGTGCGTCTCGGCAATCTGGGGCCCATCCCCTTTAATATTTATAAATATGCAGGTCAGCGAGGTGCTAGCGATGTGCCAGCGGATGCGCCGCCAGATAGACCTCGGTCAGTTGCGTGCGGTCGACATGCGTGTAGACCTGCGTGGTCGAAATATCGGCATGGCCCAAAATCTCCTGCAGCACACGCAGGTCGGCACCGCCCGCGAGCATGTGGGTGGCAAAGGAGTGGCGCAGGGTGTGGGGGTGGAGCCCCACCAGCCCCACCTGGCGCCCGTACCGCTCGCATATCGCATGCACGCCCTGGCGCGACAGGCGACGTCCGTTCTTATTTAAAAAGACCGCCGAGGTCTCCGTCCCGTGAGCATGGGCGGCCAGGAGAGTGCGCCCGTCACCTATATAGTGTGTCAGGGCGCGAGCCGCGCTTCCCACCAACGGGGCCAGACGCTCCTTGGAGCCCTTACCGCGCACCAGGACAAACCCGTCATCGATATGGATATCGCCCACATCGAGCCCAACCAGCTCACTCACGCGCAAGCCGCAACCGTAAAGCACTTCCAAGATGGCATGATCGCGCAGCCCCATCTCGCCCTCGGGAAAGTCTTGATCGAGCAGTGCCGAGACATCCTCCACCGAAAGGTATTCCGGCAGGCGATCTGCCTTTTTGGGCAGGCGCAACGCCGCCGTCGGGTTTTGGGCCACGGCCCCATCGCGCACCAAAAAGGCATGCAGGCCCTTCACGGCAGCAAGCGCGCGCTCCACCGAGGCGTCGGAATAGCCTCCGTCGCGGCGATCGGCAACAAAGCCCTCCACGACCTGACGGCTCACATCTTCAAAAGACGCAATGTCAGCCCGCTCCAGATAGGCGCAGTACGTCGTCAGGTCACGACGGTAGGCCGCAATCGTATTGCGCGCAAAACCCCGCTCGACCGCAAGGTAATCGAGATACTCCCCCGCCACCACAGCAAGCGACGAGGGAGTAGCTTCGGTATGTTTTTGGTTCTCCGGCACCCTTAGTCCGTAGCGAGGTTCTTGGGCGTCACCTGCAGACGGTCGACACCCTCATGCTGGCCAATCGAGGCGCGCACGAACTCGCGGAACAGCGGCTGCGGGTTGGTCGGACGGCTCTTGAACTCGGGATGAGCCTGGGTGGCCACATACCACGGATGTACGTCGCGCGGCAGCTCGACCATCTCGACCAGACGCTCGTCGGGTGAAAGACCCGAGATTACCAGACCGGCGTCCTCGAGCTGGTCACGGAAGGCGTTGTTGAACTCAAAACGGTGACGGTGACGCTCGTAGACGAGCTCCTCGCCATAGGCCTCGCGAGCGAGGGTATCGGCGGCGAGCTTGCACGGATAGGCACCCAGACGCATGGTGCCGCCCTTCTCGGTCACGTCCTCCTGCGAGCTCATCAGGTCGATGACACTATACGGGCCATCAGGATCGAACTCGGAAGAGCTGGCGCCGGCAAGGCCGACGACGTTGCGAGCAAATTCGCACACGGCCACCTGCATACCCAGGCAAATGCCCAGATACGGAATCTTGTGCTCGCGGGCAAACTCGGCCGCGAGGATCTTGCCCTCCAGGGCGCGCTTGCCAAAGCCGCCAGGGACCAAGATGCCCGAGGCGTCCCCCAGGACCTCGGAGGCATTCTGCTCGTCGAGGCTCTCGCCATCGACCAGCTGCACGTCAACGTGGCGATCGTAGAACACGCCCGCGTGGTGCAGGGCCTCGATAACCGACAGGTAGGCATCGGGCAGCTGCGTATACTTACCCACGACGGCGATCTTCACCTTGTCGGCGTGCTGGTTGGCATGGTTCTGCTTGCGCAGGAACTCGTTCCACTGGCTCATGTCGCGCTCACGCGGGTCCAGACCCAGACGCTCGCAAATGCGCAGGTCAAAGTCCTGCTCGGCGAGCAGCTGCGGAACATCGTAGATGCTCGCGCAGTCCTCGTTGGTAAAGACACAGTCGGTGTCGACGTCGCAGAAGCTTGCGATCTTGCCGCGGATGGCATCGTCGATATGGTGGTCGGAGCGCAGAACGATAATATCGGGCTGGATACCAAAGCTGCGGAGCTCCTTGACGGAGTGCTGCGTCGGCTTGGTCTTGACCTCGTGGGCGGCGGCGATATAGGGAACGAGCGACACGTGGATGTAGCAGACGTTCTCGGGACCGGCCTCCTTGCGATACTGGCGGATGGCCTCGACAAACGGCTGCGACTCGATGTCACCGATGGTGCCGCCCAACTCAGTGATGACCACGTCGGAGCCGGTCTGCTCCTCAATACGACGGAACTTATCCTTAATGGCGTTCGTGACGTGCGGAATCACCTGCACGGTGCCGCCCAAAAAGTCACCGCGACGTTCACGGGCGATCAGGCTCTTATAGATGGCACCAGTCGTAAAGTTGGAATCGCGGGTCAGGTTCTCATCAATAAAGCGCTCGTAGTGGCCCAGGTCCAGATCGGACTCGTAGCCGTCCTCGGTCACAAAGACCTCGCCATGCTGGAACGGGCTCATGGTGCCGGGGTCGACGTTCAGATACGGGTCGGCCTTTTGCATCGTTACCTTGTAGCCGCGCGACTTGAGCAGACGGCCCAGCGAGGCCGCGGTAATACCCTTGCCCAGAGACGAAACCACGCCGCCGGTCACGAACACATGCTTGGTCATATTGAGTTACCTGCGCTTCCCGTAGAAGTTGTCCATACACATCTTACGGGTCTTCATTGTAATACTCGCGACGCGCGCCGCACACAATTTTTCTTACGCGCAATCGCATTTCTCCATCTCGAAACAAAACGCCGTCCGATTGCCCAGACGGCGTCGTTTCCACTATGTATGCACCCTGTTATCGATCGGCGACTTCGTCCTTGATCAAGTCCCGCACGAGCATACCGGCACGGATGCCCTCTAGATACCATTCGCCACGCTCCGTAAGACAAATACCATTTGCGAGCTGGCCGCCGTCGTCGCTGTAGCGCGAGACGACCTCAATGATGTCTTCGGATTCCAAGCGTTCAATTGCCGCGCGGGCGCGATACGGAGACACCCCCACACGCTCGGCAAGCGTCTTTCGCGAAAAGCCATAAAATCCGCCGTTGTCTTCGGACTGCTGTGCAATCTCCATCAGCACCTGCACCTCGACACGCTTCATATCGTTGACACTCGCACGACCCTTGCCAGCCATGGCAGCCTCCTCAAACCGGGCACGGGCATCACTTGCACCGTGCGCGACCGGCACACCCCATGATGGCCGGCAACATCCATCATGCGGCATCCCCGCAAAAGGATGAAACAATTAGGGTTATTGTATACCGCCCAAATCGCTTATAGGCAGGTAAACGGCCTAATTTTAGGTTAAACGGTAGCTTTGTTGATAAAAGGGGCACACCGAATGTATATCCGATGCGCCCCTTTCAGACCAATTTATCCAGGCTTAGCGGTGGAAGAAGCCACGGCGCTCGAACTTAGGCTCGCAGCACACGTTGATGCCCAGCTTGCGCAGCACCGTCTCGTCCGTCGGCGAGATGATCACGCTAAAGAAGGCATCGCAGCCACGCAGCTGCTCCAGGCCCGAAAGGACGCGGGCCGCCGTCTCGCTCGTTGCCGAGGTGATCGAGAGCGCCATAAGCGTCTCGTCGGTGTGCAGGCGCGGGTTCTTGCTACCCAGGAAATGCGTCTTGAGCTTGCTGATAGGCTCGATCGCCTCATCGCTAATGACCTCGAGCTCAAGGTCAACGCCCGAGACATGCTTAAGTGCATTCATGATGAGCGAGCTCGCGGCGCCCAGGCGCGTGGAAGTCTTGCCGGTCACCACGGAGCCGTCGGGCATGACCATGGCGCCTACGGGGCCACCCGTCAGCTGCTCCCTGGTAAGGGCGGCCGAGCGTGCCGGCGAGTAATTCTTGTCGATACCAGCCTTCTTCATAATGATCTTGAGACGGTCGACTTGCTCATCGCCCACGCCGGTACGGCGCACATTTTCGACCGCGGTAAAGTAGCGGCGGACGATCTCCATCTTGGAAGCGTCGCGGCAGGCATCGTCATCGGTGATGGCAAAACCGACCATGTTGACGCCCATGTCGGTGGGGCTCTGGTAGGGGCTCTTGCCCAGGATCTTTTCCATCAGGGCACGGACCACCGGGAAAGCCTCGACGTCACGGTTGTAGTTGACCGTGGTCTTGTTGTAGGCCTCCAAGTGGAAGGAATCGATGATGTTGGCATCGTCGAGGTCGGCCGTGGCGGCCTCATAGGCGATATTGACTGGGTGCGTGAGGGGCAGATTCCAGACCGGGAAAGTCTCAAACTTGGCGTAGCCGGCGGCGGTGCCGTGCTTGTGCTCGTGATAGAGCTGAGACAGGCAGGTGGCGAGCTTGCCCGAGCCAGGGCCGGGCGCTGTCACGACGACGAGCGGACGAGTGGTCTCGACAAACTCGTTCTTGCCATAGCCGTCGTCGGACACGATCAGGTCGACGTCGTGCGGATAGCCCTCGATGGGATAGTGCAGCTTGGCAGGAATGCCGAGCGCGTTCAGGCGATTGCGGAACACATCGGCGGCGGGCTGGCCGGCGTACTGGGTGATAACCACGGCCGCGACAGCAAAACCGTTGCCGCGGAACAGGTCGACCAGGCGCAAGACGTCCTCGTCATAGGTAATACCCAGGTCACCGCGAGCCTTGTTCTTCTCGATGTGGTTCGCGTTAATGGCGATGATGACCTCGACGTCGTCGGCAATGCTCTTGAGCATGCGAAACTTGCTGTCCGGCTCAAAACCCGGCAGCACGCGGCTCGCGTGATAGTCGTCAAACAGCTTGCCGCCAAACTCCAAATACAGCTTGCCGCCAAACTGCGAGATGCGCTCCTTAATATGAGCGGCCTGCAGCTCGATATACTTCGCGTTGTCGAAACCCTGGCGCATATATGGCTCCCGTCCCGTTTCCATTTAATGTTCTAGGCGATTATAACGGAGCCCGCCCTCCCCGATACCCAGACCATCAACAGGCACCAACCAAACACGCCCACCGCAACTTCCCCTTTTTGGTTCAAACAAACCTGGCCTTTGTATCAATAATGGAAACGTCACAGGTGGAGCATAAGTCAGCGAAAGCCCGCCAGAGCGAGCAAGGTGACGTGAAAGAGGAGGGCATAGGCCTTTTGGCCATGCCCGACGATTGAACGTCAGATTGCCGCTCTGGCGGGCTTGCAGCGTCGAGTGGTTCCGGCGTTTGGTAAAACGCCGGAACACAAGAGCGCCCCCTCCCGCGCACGGAACGGGAGGGGGCTAAAGGTAGGAGTCTACCGGTGGGTTGACCCCACCGGACAGACGATGACCAGGTGATCCTCTACAGGATCGTCAAGGTTTCCGTGGGGTACCCGTTGGGTACTTAGAGCAACACGCAAGCGACGGTCAGGATGATGGCGCAGACGACGGAGAGCGCGACGATGAGCTTAAGGGCAAACTTGAGCCAGGTCGTCCACTCGATCTTGGCCAGGGCGAGACCGCCCATGATGGCACCGGAGGTCGGGGTGAACAGGTTCACGACACCGATGGCGGCGGAGAAGATCATGACCATGACCTCGGGCGAGAAGCCGAGCTTAACAGCCAGCGGTCCCATGATGGGCATGGAGACGGTGGCCATACCAGAGGTCGAGGGGATCAGGAAGGACAGGCCGAAGTAGACCAGGAAGCTCATGGGAGCGAAGATCACGCCGGACAGGCCAGCCAGGGCATTGGCGGCAGCGTCGAGGACGAAGACGTCGAGGCCGGTGTTAGCCATGAGGACGGAGATACCACGGGCGAGGGCGATGACGAGAACAACGGACATCATGTCGGCAGCGCCGGTGATGAAGGTGTTAACGATCTGCTTCTCGGACAGGCCGCCGATGATACCGATCAGGACGGCCATGAGGAAGAACCAGGTGGAAGCCTCGTCGAAGTACCACTGGCCAATGGGCAGGCCGGTGATCAGGGCAGACCAGCCCTGGACGACGGCGTTACCGTCGGCGTCGTAGACAGCGCCAGCGTCGAAGAAGTTGGCGACGCCCTCGTTGAGGTCGGCCAGCGGGATGAAGCCGACGATCATGACGACGAAGGTGAAGGCGAAGGCGATCAGAACACCCTTCTGACGACCAGTGAGCTTGACCTCCTTGTGGACCTCGGAAGCAGCCTTGCCGTGAGCCTCTTCGGCGTCCTTAAGCTCCTGCATCGACAGGATGGTGGAACCCTTGTCAGCCTTGACCTTCTTGGCATAGTTCATCACGAAGACAATGGACATAGCGGTAGTGACAATCCACAGGACGGCACCAAGGCCGATGATGATGGACTGGTTGACCTCAATGCCAACGCCGGTCAGAGCGTCGACGGCAGCGCCGACGGCGAACGGGTTAACCGTGGAGCCCAGGCAGCCGCAGCCAGCGCCGAGCAGGACGGTAGCGGCGCCGACCATGGGGTCGAAGCCAGCGGCCATCATGGTAGCGGCGAGCAGGGCGTAAAAGGGAACGGTCTCCTCGCACATACCATAGGTGGTACCACCGAGGGAGAAGATGAGCATCAGCACGGGAATGAGCATGATCTCGTTACCCTTAAGCTTCTGCACCAGGACGGCGATACCGTTGTCCAGAGCGCCGGTCTCGGTCATCATGCCGAGGAAGCCGCCCAGGATCATAACGAAGAGGCAGACGGGCAGAGCGTCAGCGAAGCCCTTAATCGGGGCGGTGCAGAAATCGCTCAGGCGGGCTGCGGTAACCGCGCCGCCGGACGTGCCGGAGACGATAACGGTAATCACTGCAACAATTGCCAGCAGAGCTAGAAGAATGGTGAACGATGAAGGCATACCGCGCTTTTTCTTAGCGGTCTCAGTCATGGTTCTCATCCCCCCTTCATAAATCATTTAACTTTCTCGCGCGAAGCGGATCTTCCGTGCCGTGCCCACCGCCCGACGCGAGATATTTACCAGACAAAGCCGCTCGGGGTGTGCAGCAATACACCCCGAGCGAGATGCTAGATGCTCTTACTTGAGCGTGGCGTACATGACAGCCTTGATGGTGTGCATGCGGTTCTCGGCCTCGTCGAAGACCTTGGAAGCGGGGCTCTCGAAGACCTCGTCGGTAACCTCCTGCTCGGTGATGCCGAACTGCTCACACTTCTCGGCGCCAATCGTGGTGTTGGTGTCATGGAAGCTGGGCAGGCAGTGCAGGAAGATGGCGCCCGGGTTGGCCATAGCCATGACCTCGGAGGTGACACGATACGGGGTGAGCTGAGCGATGCGCTCGGCCCAGACCTCGTCGGGCTCGCCCATGGAGACCCACACGTCGGTGTAGATAACGTCGGCACCGGTGACGCCGTCCTTGACGTCGGTGGTCAGCTTGATGGTGCAGCCGTTAGCCTCGGCGATGGGCTTGCAGGCCTCGATGACGTCGTCAGCGGGCATGCACTCCTCGGGGCCGCAGGCCACGAAGTTCATGCCGAGCTTGGAGCAGACGACCATGAGGGAGCGAGCGACATTGTTCTTGCAGTCGCCCATGAAGACGAGGGTCTTGCCCTTGATGTCGTAGTTGAAGTTCTCCTGGACGGTCAGGATGTCGGCGAGCATCTGGGTGGGGTGCCACTCGGTGGTCAGGCCGTTCCACACGGGCACGCCGGACTTAGCAGCGAGCTCCTCGACGTCGTCCTGGGCAAAGCCACGGAACTCGATGCCGTCATACATGCGGCCGAGAACGCGGGCAGTGTCCTCGATGGACTCCTTCTTGCCCATCTGCGACGAACCCGGATCGAGGTAGGTGACGCCCATGCCCAGATCCATGCCGCCGACCTCGAAGGCGCAGCGGGTACGAGTAGAGGTCTTCTGGAAGAGCAGAACGATGTTCTTGCCCTCGAGATAGCGGTGCGGAACGCCAGCGCGCTTCATATCCTTGAAGTTCTTGGAGAGCTTGAGCAGGTACTCGATCTCCTCGGTGGTGAGGTCGAGAAGCTTGAGGAAGCTACGGCCGGAAAGGTTAACACCCATGGTTTGATTCCTTTCGAAGAAATGAATTACGTAAGTATTAGTGGTGCCCGTTTAACGGGCGAAGCCGGTGCGGTTGTAGGGGGACCGCACCGGAAACGGAAAGACTTAGAGGTCCTCGCGCCAGAAGGGCATGCTCATGCAGCGCGGGCCGCCGCGGCC
>CAUAAR010000028.1:0-21283 GCA_958427035.1 uncultured Collinsella sp.
AGGCCCGATTTTGCCTCTTGACAATGTCCTGCTCATATTAAAAGGAACGTCCCTAAGTGCCGGATTAGTATTCGATGCCTTGGCGGGCTAGGAGGCCTTCGTCGAAGTAGTGTTTGACGGGGCGCATTTCGGTTACTAGGTCTGCAAGGTCGGCGAGGGGCAGCAAGCCACGGCCGGTGAACACGAGCTCCGTGGTGGTCGGTTTCATCGCGATCAACGCTTCGACATCTTCGCGCGTCACAAAGCCCCGTCGCATGGCTTCTCCCATCTCATCCAAGATCAGCACGTCGACCTGGCTAATCTGCTCGCGCGCCAGCTCCATGATCTGTGCGGCACAGGCTTCGGGCGTGTCGCGGTCGGCTTGTACGATGCGTAGCCCCAATCGAGTTGCTGCGTCATGTTCGGCACAGTGCAGCTTCTTGGCAAACTGGAGCATGAGCACGTTAAGTCCATAGCCCGTGGCGCGCAGCGCGAGGCCCAGCGCAGCCGTCGTCTTGCCCTTGCCGTCGCCCGTATAGATTTGAACCTTGCCGACTTCCAGTGATGCCATCTCTGTCCTTTCGTGCCCGGCGTCGGTTTATCGCCGTCCGGGTTGGGTATTCTAGAAAACATTATCAACCCCAGTAGATGGAGTTCAAGCAGATGGAGATGGATGACAACAAACGTAGAAGGAATATGATCCTTTACGTGCTCATCGCCTTCGTCGTCTACCTCGTGCTCTCGACCGTTCTGTTCCCCAACATCGGTCACACGCAGCAGATTACGAAGACCGATTACTCGACGTTTGTCAAAGCGCTCGATAAGAAGAGTGTCGACAAGGTCGAGTACAACACGGACGATTACACGATTTATTACACCAAAAAGGGCGAGGACGAGAACATCGCCTACAAGACGACCGGTGTTCCGAATGACGCGGGCTTTACCGATCGCGTGCTTGAATCTGGCGCCTCGCTGGAGTCGGTCGTTCCCGATAAGAACTCGGGTCTGATGACCTACTACCTGCTCACCCTCATTCTTCCCATGGCGATTTTCTTCCTGATCGGTTGGTGGCTCAACCGTCGCATGAAGAAGGCCATGGGTGATGACGGTCCTTCGATGAACTTTGGCGGCGGTGGTTTTGGTGGCGGCGGACTGGGCAAGTCCGGCGCGCGCGTTATCGCCTCCAAGGACGTGGGCGTGACCTTTAAGGATGTCGCCGGCCAGGAAGAGGCCAAGGAGTCCCTCAAGGAGGTCGTCGACTTTCTGGAGAAGCCGCAGCGCTACGAGGAAATCGGCGCCAAGCTGCCGCGAGGTGCTCTTCTTGTCGGCCCTCCGGGTACCGGTAAGACCCTGCTTGCCAAGGCTGTGGCCGGCGAGGCGGGCGTGCCGTTCTTTAGTATTTCTGGTTCTGAGTTTGTTGAGATGTTCGTCGGCCGCGGCGCCGCTAAGGTTCGCGATCTGTTTAAGCAGGCCAAGGAAAAGGCCCCGTGCATCGTCTTTATCGATGAGATCGATACCATCGGCAAGAAGCGCGATGGCGGCGGCTTTAGTGGCAACGACGAGCGCGAGCAGACGCTCAACCAGCTGCTGACCGAGATGGACGGCTTCGATAACCACAAGGGTATCGTCGTTCTCGCTGCTACCAACCGCCCTGACAGCCTTGATCCGGCCCTGTTGCGCCCCGGTCGTTTTGACCGCCGTATTCCCGTTGAGCTGCCCGACCTGACCGGCCGTAAGAACATTCTTGAGCTGCATGCCAAGAGCGTGAAGACGCAGCCGCCGATCGACCTGACCGCGATTGCCCGCGCCACGCCCGGTGCCTCGGGCGCCGACCTGGCAAACATCATCAACGAGGGCGCCCTGCGTGCCGTCCGCGAGGGTCGCAAGCGCGCCACGCAGGACGATTTTGAGGAGTCGGTAGAGGTCGTCATCGCCGGTCAGCAGCGCAAGTCCACGGTGCTGTCCGACCACGAGAAGCAGGTTGTTTCTTACCACGAGATCGGCCATGCCATCGTTGCCGCTCGCCAGAAGGGCTCTGCGCCGGTCACGAAGATCACCATCGTGCCGCGCACGAGCGGTGCTCTGGGCTACACCATGCAGGTCGAGGAGGATGAGCGCTTCCTGACCACGCGCCAGGAGGTCCTGGACAAGCTCGCCGTCTACTGCGGTGGCCGTGCGGCCGAGGAGCTCATCTTTGGCGAGATGACGACTGGCGCCGCCAACGATATCGAGCAGGCCACCAAGCTCGCCCGCAATATGGTGACTCGCTTTGGTATGTCCGACGAGTTTGGCATGATGGCGCTCGGTACCGTGCAGAACGCGTATCTCAACCAGGACACGTCGCTCACCTGCGCCCCCGGTACGGCCGAGCGTGTGGACGCGATTGTCGCTAAGCTGATCGAGGACGCGCACGATCGCGCTCTGCAGATCCTCAAGGAGAACAAGTTCAAGCTCCATGAGCTGGCTCGTTATCTGTACAAGAAGGAGACCATCACGGGCGAGGAGTTCATGAACCTCCTCACGCGTGAGAATCCGCTGATGCCCAAGCAGCAGTAAAGCCGCGGCCGATCCAGTAAACGCCGACGCCCCATTTGAGCAGCTTTCTCAAATGGGGCGTTTTGCTTGAGAGGGATGGAAATGAAGATCGTGGTGAGCGCCTGCTTGATGGGCGAGAGCTGCAAGTATAACGGGCTCGACAACTACCATCGCGAGTTGGTCGAGGCCTGCGAGCGTACAGGGACCGAGGTCCTCTTGGTGTGCCCTGAGGTCTTTGGGGGCCTGCCCACGCCGCGCAAGCCGTCCGAGATTGTGAACGGAGAGGTTCGTACCTGCGAGGGCATCTCGGTCGATCGCGAATTTCGCCTGTGTGCCCAACGAGCGCTCGATATGTGCGAGCAGGCGGGCGGGCCGGAAGAGATCGCCGCGTGCAACCTGCAGGACCGTAGTCCCTCGTGCGGCGCGGGTCGCATCTACGACGGAACATTCAGCGGCACCCTTACGGCGGGCAACGGTGTCTTCGTTGATTTACTGCTCCGCCACGGTTATCGCGTGATCCCGGCTAGCGAGTTCGATCCCAGCATACTGGAGCAATAAAAAACCACCACAAAGGTGCCTGTCACCTTTGTGGTGGTTTTGGCCTGGGTCTAGAGCGTGTGGCCGTAGGCGTTGGCGGCTTTGATGGCGGCGGCGAATTTCTCGTCGGTGAAGGGCTCAGGGTTGCCCTGCCTCCACTCGTTGGTGGCGTGCGCATATTCGCACAGGGCAGGGATATCTGCCTCGGAAAGCCCGACCTGCTCAAGCGTAACGGGCAGGCCCATCTGCTTGTTAAAGGCGGCGTAGCGCTTCAGGTTCTCAGTATCACCCGTATAGGCAAACAGCACCAGCACGCCCAGGCTCACGACCTCGCCGTGTAGGTAGGTGCCCTCGCGTGGAATGCTGCAGGTGGCGTTGTAGAACGCGTGCGCCACGCTCGAGTTGTAGTAGTAATCGTTTTGGTTGGTCAGGTTGGAGACGTAGCCCGTGTTGACCACGATGTCGAGCGCGATCTGCTTGACGGCCTCGCTCGACAGGTTCTGGCGCACGTCCTCAAGACCCTGGACGCCATAGGTAAACAGTGGCTCGGAACAGGTGTGGGCGAGCGCCAGGCCAAGACCGGCGGTGTGCTCCAGGTTGCCGGCGCTCGTGGCGTACTCGACCTCGGGCTGTTTAGACAGGGCATCGCCCACGCCGGCCCAGAAGTACTCTGCCGGTGCCTCGGCGATGATCTTGGGGTTGATGAAGATGTGCGCCGGTCGGTTGGGGTACGAATAGCCCTCAAGCGAGCCATCGTCGTTGTACACGACGGCAATGGCGGTCGCAGCGGAGCAGTTGGAGCAAATCGTCGGCACCGTAAAGACGATCTTCTTGAGCTCGATGGCTGCGGTCTTCACGGTGTCGAGTGCCTTGCCGCCACCGCATGCGATAAGCACGTCGGCTTCCTGGCAGGCAGGGGAGTTCACGACCTTGGCGATATTGGTACGCGTGCTGTTGGTGCCATAGACGCGCGTCTCCAGGACCTCGACATCGGTACCTTCAAGTGCCGCCTCGATTCCCGGCAGCGCCGCAGCCAGGGCTCGCTTGCCGCCAATGATGGCGACTTTCTTCGCGCCGTACTCCGCCAGTGCAGTTGGCAGCTCGGTAAAGCAATCCTCGCCGACGGTGTAGTCGCTCATTCCAATCGTGCGCATAGCAACCTTCTTTCGTTCGATAGAGTGCTTTCAGGTATTTTGCTCCTAGAGAAGGGCTGTAATAGCGAGAAATTTCGAACGTATAAAACCAGTGTTGAGGGTTTTTCGCCGGCGCGGAACGTGCTAGCATACTCCGCATAAGCGTTGATGGGGACGAGTAGTCGGCCGTCCGCATGCTACAGAGAGCGGGGAGCGCTGAGAACCCGTGCATGCGACCGATGAAAATCACCCCGGAGCTGCGGTCCCAACGGACGTGCCGCGCAGGCTCGTCTTAGTAGACATCGCCGAGATGGTCGTCGATACAGGCCAGCCGAGTAACGGATGCGAGCGCGCGAATACGCGGGCGAGGGCATCTAAGCTGGGTGGTTAAGCGAAGAGCTTTTGCGGGCGTGCAGCCCGTTTTGTGGCGCTTCGTCCCAGCTTGCAGGGACGGGCGCTTTTTTGGTGCCCATCGGGCGTGCGCGCCCACGACATGAAAGGGGTACCGTGGCAAACGAGTACAAGCAGACGATGAATCTGCCCAAGACCGGTTTTCCCATGCGTGCCGGTCTTTCCAAGTCCGAGCCCAAGCGACTCAAGGACTGGCAGGACAACAAGGTCTACGAGCAGGTTCTGAAGAAGAACGAGGGTCACAAGAAGTTCGTGCTGCACGACGGTCCTCCGTACGCCAACGGTCCGATCCACATCGGCCATGCCATGAACAAGATCTCCAAGGACATGATCAACCGCTACTGGATGATGCAGGGCTATGAGGTTCCCTATGTCCCCGGTTGGGACTGCCATGGCCAGCCGATCGAGCATAAGGTCGAGGAGAAGCTCGGCACCGAGAAGTTCAACCAGACCTCCACGGCTAAGATTCGCGAGCTTTGCAACAAGTTCGCTGTCGAGAACATCGAGCTGCAGAAGGCCGGCTTCCGTCGCCTGGGCGTGCTCGGCGACTGGGACAACCCGTATCTGACGCTCTATCACCAGCATGACGCCGCCGACATCGAGGTCTTCAAGGCCATGTTCGATAAGGGCATGATCTATCGCGGTCACAAGCCGGTTCACTGGTGCAAGCACTGCCACACCGCGCTGGCCGAGGCCGAGATCGAGTACTCCGACGAGACGAGCCCCTCCATCTTCGTGCGCTTTGAGATGACCTCCAAGCCCGCCGGCCTCGAGAACTTCGACGGCCCGGTCGACTTTATCATCTGGACGACTACGCCGTGGACTATCCCCTCCGACCAGGCAGTTTCCCTTAAGCCCGGCGCCGCCTATGTCGCCGTTGAGCACGATGGGCGTGCCGAGGTCATGCTCGAGGACCTGGCTCCCAAGTGCTGCGAGGAGTTTGGCTGGGAGTACACCCCGGTTATGGTCGACGGCAAGCCCTACGTGGTTCCCGCCGAGACCTTCCATCATATCCACTACAAGCAGCCGATCTTTGACGGCGTTGAGGGCGTGGCGCTGCTGGCCGATTACGTTGGTGTCGATGACGGTACCGGTATCGTCCACAACTCGCCCGGCCACGGCGTCGACGACTACTTTGCCTGCCTCAAGGAGGGCATCACCGACATCTGCATGCCGGTCGATGACGACGGCAAGTTCTACACCGGTGAGGAGTTTGGCACCGGTGGCCCCTTCAGCGGTATGGATACCGATGAGGCCAACCCGCACATCATCGAGTTCCTGCGCGAGCGTGGCACCCTGGTCCTCGAGAAGAAGATCACGCACAGCTATCCGCACTGCTGGCGCTGCAAGCACCCGGTGCTCTTCCGTGCTACTGACCAGTGGTTTGTCTCGATGGACAAGACGGGTCTGCGTGAGCAGGCTGGCAAGGAGGTCCGCGAGAACGTCAAGTGGTATCCGGCCCACGCGGCCAACCGCATCGGCGCCATGGTCGAGCAGCGTCCCGACTGGTGCATCAGCCGTCAGCGCAACTGGGGCGTGCCTATCCCCAGCTACACCTGCGCCGACTGCGGCGAGAAGGTCATGAACGACGCCACGCTCGACGCCGTCATCAAGCTCTTCCACGAGAAGGGCTCCGACGCTTGGTTCACCGACGCTCCCGAGAGCTACCTGGGCGAGGCCTGCGTCTGCCCCAAGTGCGGCGGCCATCACCTCAAGGCCGATAAGGACATTCTCGACGTGTGGTGGGATTCCGGCGTCTCCTGGAAGGCCGTCTGCGAGTATCGCCCTGAGCTTGAGTACCCGGCGGATGTGTACCTCGAGGGCTCCGACCAGCATCGTGGTTGGTTCCAGAGCTCGCTGCTCACCTCGGTGGGTGCCAACGGCCACGCCCCGTACAAGGCAGTCGTCTCGCAGGGCTTCACCCTCGACGGCCAGGGCCGCAAGATGTCCAAGTCGCTCGGCAACGTCATCGACCCCAACAAGGTCTGCGACGAGATGGGCGCCGACATCATCCGTCTGTGGGTTGCGTCCGTCGATACCAGCTCCGACGTTTCCATCGACCATGAGATCCTTGCCCGTACGTCCGATGCCTACCGTCGTTTCCGCAACACGCTGCGCTTCCTGCTCTCCGAGCTCGAGGGTCAGTTTGAGCCCGAGACCGACGGCGTCGCCTTCGCCGACCTGCTACCGCTCGATAAGCTCATGGTTGCCCGCCTAACCCAGGTTCAGGCCGAGGTCGACGATGCCTACGCCAGCTACGAGTTCCCGCGTGCTTACCGTGCGCTCTACGACTTCGTGGTTACCGAGCTTTCCAACGTGTATCTCGACGCCCTGAAGGACCGTCTGTACTGCGACAAGCCCGGCTCGCTCGAGCGCCGCAGCGCACAGACCGTGCTGGCCGAGCTCTTCTCGATGCTCATGCGCGATCTGCAGCCGATCCTGTCCTACACGGTCGATGAGGCCATGGCCTATGCGCCCGCCGGCTGCGTCGATCACCAGAAGTACGCCGCGCTGCTCGATTGGTACAAGTCGCCCATCACGGTCGACGAGGCCAATGAGTTTGAGGGTGTGCTCGAGGCTTCGCTCGAACTCCGTAGCGCCGTGACCAAGTCCCTTGAGGATGCCCGCTCTGCCGGCACCTTCACCAAGAGCCAGCAGGTTCGCGTCAAGGCGGTCGTTCCCGCCGAGATGTACGCGCTGCTGACCGGCGACAAGGCTGTCGACCTGGCCGAGTTCTACATCGTCTCCGATGTTGAGCTGACCCAGGGCGAGGAGCTCTCCGTTGCTATCGAGGCTGCCGAGGGCGAGTGCTGCGACCGTTGCTGGAACTACCGCACCACCGTCGGCGAGTACAACGGCCACGCGCATATTTGCAAGCGCTGCGCCGGTGCTTTGTAGGTTACGGCGTTCGTAGAACGCCGTAACCTACCGACGCTGCAAACGCCCCTAAGCGGCAATCTGACGTTCAATCGTCGGTCGCGTACCAAAGTACGCTTCCCTCCTCTTTCACGTCACCTTGCTCGCTTAGGGACGTTTTCGCTGTTGGTGACGATAGCGCGGCGTTTCCATTGCTGGAGCTAAAGGCTTTCTTTCGCTTTCGCTCTTAGTCGAAAGCTATCAAGCGACATTCCGTTATTCGGAATGTCGCTTTTGTTTTGTGCTGGTTATTTCGCCAGCGTTGGTGAATATGCTGCGTGTTTGGCGTTTGTCACTATAAGATGGTTACTTACGTTAAACGTAATTCGATGTTCTTGAGGGTAGGGGATTGATTTGGGTCGTACTGGGGATATGACGCCGCCTTTGCGTTGGCGGTTGGGTGTTGCTGGTGGGGTGGCGCTGGTTGTGCCGCTTGTTGACCAGTTGACCAAGCTTGCGGTTCGTGCCGTGGGCGATGCACTGCATGTGACCGTCATCCCCGGCGTGATCGACTTCCTGTTTGTCCGCAATATCGGCGCTGCCTTTAGCATGGGCGAGGGGCATGGCATCGCGTTTGCCGTGCTGGCGCTGGCGGTCATTGTCGCTATTGCCGTGTACCTCGTTCGTGCACCCCAGCTCGCCCATCTTGAGGTTGTGGGCATGGCGATGGTTGCGGGCGGTGCTATCGGCAACGCTATCGATCGTTTGGCCTTTGGCTTCGTGACCGATTTTATTGCCACCACCTTCATCGACTTTCCCGTCTTCAATGTGGCCGATATCGGCATTACGGTCGGTGTTGTGCTGGCGCTTATCGGTTACATGTTCTTGAGTCCCGCCGCTCGCGAGGTCGATGCGACTGCTGAGCTCAATGCCCGTGATGAGGCCCGCGCTAAGCGCAAAGCCAGGCAGCGTGGGGAGCGTGCCCGCAAGATTCGCGAAAGGAATGAGCGTTAATGGCCGACATCCATATTCTTGTTGCCGACGATTGCTCTGGCCAGCGTCTCGACGCCTTTCTGGGTGCCAACGACGGCTGCCCCACGCGCTCTGCCTGCGCGCATCTGATCGAGGGCGGCGCCGTAATCGTGAACGGCGAGACCTGCCTGTCCAAAAAGTATGCCGTACGCGTCGGTGACCGCATCTCGGTTGACTTGCCCGAGCCTCACGATCCCACCGATGTGATTCCCGAGGCCATTCCCCTCGATATCCGCTACGAGGACGACTACCTTATCGTGCTCTCCAAGCAGCGGGGCCTGGTGTGCCATCCCGCCCATGGCCACGAGAGCGGCACCCTTGCGAACGCTCTGGTCTACCACTGTGGCATCGACCATCTTGGTACCGTGCAGGGTGAGGACCGCCCCGGGATCGTGCATCGTTTGGATCGCGATACCTCGGGTCTCATGCTTGCGGCAAAGGACGACGACACGCAGCGCGCGCTTCAGAATCTCATTCGCACGCGTACGCTCGACCGCCGCTATATCACGCTTGTCCACGGGCACATCGCCATGGACGAGGGCACCATCAATACCGGTATCGCCCGCTCCACGCGCGACCGCGTCAAGATGGCGGTTTCGGACGACCCCTTTGCCCGTCAGGCCATTACGACCTTTAAGGTCCTCGAGCGCTATGATTCCACGCGCTTTGACGACGGCTACACGCTTGTCGAGTGTCACCTGTTTACCGGGCGTACGCATCAGATTCGCGTGCATATGCGTCATATCAACCACGCCTGCGTGGGCGATCCACTTTACGGCAAGTGCGATGCGCGCGCCGACCAGGGCCTGACCAGGCAGTTTCTGCATTCCTGGCGCGTGGCGTTCGAACATCCCGTGACGGGGGAGCGCATTGAGTGCCGCGATGAGCTGCCGTGGGATCTTGCTGCGGTTCTCGATGATCTGGCTCCGCGCTCGCTCGGTCGCACGGCCGCTGGAGATGAAATCGTTCCGCAGCTCGGTCTTCTCGAAGCCTAGCCAGTATTAGGTGGTTTCTTGAACTCGGTAAGCCTGCGGTAAGATATACGGTTGTTTACGTAACGCGTTGCTGGGAGCCTGCATGCTCGCCTTTTTACAAACCAACACACCCATCGTGATCTTCAACCAGATTGTCGTCACGCTGCTCACGGTCTGCTTTCTGTACCAGGTGGTCTTCTTTGTCATCGGCGCTCTTCGTGGCGAGGTCGCGCCTCCCAAGGCCAAAAAACTCCACCGCTATGCCTTCTTTATCGCGGCGCATAACGAGGAGGCCGTGATCGCCAATCTCGTTCGCTCCATCAAGGACCAGGATTATCCGTCCGAGCTCATCGAGGTCTTCGTGGTCGCCGATGCCTGTACCGATAACACGGCACAGCTCGCGCGCGAGGCGGGCGCCATCGTCTATGAGCGCAATGACCTGGCCCGTAAGGGCAAGAGCTGGGTCATGGACTTTGGTTTCGACCGCATCCTTAACGAGTATCCCGACACGTTTGAGGGCTACTTTATCTTCGATGCCGATAACGTTATCTCCCGCGATTACGTTTCCAAGATGAATGATGCCTTTGACCAGGGCTTCCATGTGGTCACGAGCTATCGCAATTCCAAGAACTTCGGCAGCTCGTGGATCTCGGCTGCTAATGCCACGTGGTATCTACGCGAGGCGCGCTTCCTCAACAACGCGCGTAATATCTGCAAGACGTCCTGCGCTGTTTCGGGTTCGGGCTACCTCATCTCCGCCAGCGTTATCGAGGGCATGCACGGTTGGCAGTTCCACACGCTGACCGAGGACATTCAGTTCACCACGTTCTGCGCCATTCACGGCATTCGCATTGGCTATGCGCCGGCGGAGTTCTTTGACGAACAACCCGTGACGTTTAAGGCGTCCTGGAAACAGCGCATGCGTTGGACCAAGGGCTTCTACCAGGTGTTCTTTACTTACGGTAAGCACCTGGTCAAGTCGACTTTCCGCTACCATCGCTTTGCCGCCTACGACATGTTCATGACGATCGCCCCGGGTATGCTGCTGTCGCTCATCTCGATGCTCGCCAATGCGACGTTCCTGATCGTGGGTGGACTCTCGCACGGCTTTTTGGCTACCGAAGTCGAGATGCAGGCCTGTGCCGCGTCGCTCATTATGACCTTCGCCATGATGTACCAGACCTTCTTTATCCTGGCGCTGCTCACGACTATCTTTGAGTACAAGCATATTCACTGCGCGCAAAAGTGGCGTCTGGTGACTAACCTGTTTACCTTCCCGATCTTTATGTTCAGCTATATCCCTATCACGGTGGCCGCGCTGTTCCTGAAGGTCGACTGGGTTCCTACCCAGCATGCCGTAAACGTCACCCTCGACGAGGTCATGCAAGGCGCCAAATAACCACCACCAAAACCACCGCAAAGGGGACCGGCACCTTTGTGATGGTTTTTGCTTTTGCGATGCAGCTCGAGGAGGCACTCGATGTTTTATATCCCGTTTTGGATTTGCATCTTTGCCGGCGCGGCGATTGATGCCCGTCAGCGACGTTTTCCCAATGAGCTTGCCGGTGCGTGTGCGGTGACGGCGTTAGTGGGCGTTTGGCTCGACAAAGGCGTTAACACGGCGCTTGACCATGCCGGTCTTGCGGTCATCGTCTATCTTGCTCTCGTGCTGACTGAGTCCCTCTGGCGTCGTCTTCGCCAAATCCCGGGCATCGGCATGGGGGATGCCAAGGCGCTCTTCGCGCTTTGCACGCTCGACCCTATGGGTGGCATCGTGGCATTTGCCGTCGCACTCCTGGCCCTGGCCCTCTCCTGCCTCTTCACAAAATCGCGCTCCCTGCCATTGCTCCCGTTTTTGGTGCCGATTTTTGCCATAATCGAGGTCGTGGGCTGCACTTTGTAACCGATTGCGCATCCTTCTTAAGGAGCATGCCATGGCAATTAATCAAGAAACGGCCGTCATTAAGGCGCGCATGGACCGTATTCCCTCGGCGTTGTCGCCCGAACTTGTCGAGCGCATTGCCGCCGATCTTGCTTCGGGCTATGTCAACCCGTATCGTTGCAACGACGATCAGGTCATTCGTCGTATTGATCGCGACGCCGACAAAGGTACGCTTATGCGTCCGGCGTTTATGCGCGATACCGAAAAGATACTTCATCTTCCGGCGTACACCCGTTATGCAGGTAAAACGCAGGTCTTTAGCTTCCGTAGCAATGACGATCTGTCACGCCGCGGTTTGCACGTGCAGCTTGTCTCGCGCATTGCGCGCGATATCGGTCGCGCCCTGGGGCTCAATTGCGATTTGATCGAGGCGATTGGCCTTGGCCACGACTTGGGACACACACCTTTTGGTCATGCCGGAGAGCGCTTCCTCAACGATATCTATCATGAGCGTACGGGGCGTTATTTTTTCCATAACGTGCAGTCGGTCCGCGTGGTCGACGCGCTGTACGGCCGCAACGTGTCGCTCCAGACGCTCGACGGCGTGCTATGCCATAACGGCGAGTACGAGCAGCGTGTGTTTGAGCTCTCGGACATGGGCTCCTTTAACCAGTTTGACCAGACGGTTGAGGATTGCATTGCCACGGGCTATAGCGCAATTGGGCATCTGCGTCCCATGACGCTCGAGGGCTGCGTTGTTCGCATCTCGGATATTCTTGCCTACGTCGGTCGTGACCGTCAGGATGCGATCGCGGCGGGCCTGCTGTCACCCGACGCTTTTGATGATGGCCGGGGCGGTGCCTACAACAGTTGGATCCTTACGCATGCTTCCATCGATATCGTGGAGCATAGCTATGGTAAGCCGCGCATCGAGATGAGCGAGGACCTGTTTGAGGAAATTCGCCGAGCCAAGCGCGAGAACTACGAGAAGATCTATAGCAAGGGCGGTATCGAAGGCGATTCCGAGGCGGAGCTGCGCGAGGCGTTCGTAAAGCTCTACGACCGTTGCCTGCGGGATCTAAACAGTGGCGACGAGTCCTCTTACATCTTTAAGCACCATATTTCGCGCATCGAGCAGCAGCTTTCCTACTACGATCGAGCCTATGCCTGGCAGGACGACAAAGATCAAGCGGTGGTGGATTACATCGCGAGCATGACGGATGGCTATTTCTGCGAGCTCACGAGCAAGTTGTTCCCGGGATTGAAGTTTCCGCACCGTACCTATATTAACGAACGGTAGTTCGTATATATTCGGTATACTGTTGACGAACAAAGCTTTTGATTGATGCATGGGATGGCTATGGACGACCTTTTTTCTGCCTCGACGCGCGAGCGTTCCTTTAAAAATGCGCCGCTCGCGGTGCGCATGCGACCCAATTCGCTCGACGAGTACGTGGGCCAGCAAAAGGCCGTCGGTAAGGGTTCATGGCTGCGTGCCGCGATTGAGCACGACGTGCTTTCGAGCGTGATTCTGTACGGGCCTGCCGGTACGGGTAAGACGACGCTGGCCCACATTATCGCCAACCATACCAAGAGCGAGTTTGTCGAGGTCAGCGCCGTCACGGGTACCGTGAAGGACCTGCGTCGCGTGATTGATGAGGCCAAGACGCGCCTGAATACGTACGACCGCCGCACCATTCTATTCATCGATGAGATTCACCGCTTCTCTAAGTCGCAGCAGGATGCCCTGCTGCATGCAGTTGAGAACCGTACCGTCATTATGATTGGCGCTACGACGGAGAACCCGTACTTCGAGGTCAACTCGGCACTGCTCTCACGTGGTCGCGTCGTGGAGCTTGAGCATCTGAAGGATGAGGATATCGCCACGCTTATTGAACGTGCGCTTGAGGCGCCGCAGGGCTTGAACGGTAAGTTCTCGGCCGATGAGGATACGGTCAAGACCATCTGCACGCTGGCAGCGGGTGACGCTCGCTCGGCGCTCACGACGCTCGAGCTTGCGAGCGAGATTGCCGTCACGCGTCCTGATACCGAGGGAACGCCAGCGCCCGCGGCGGGGGAGCGCTATCCCATCACCGTGGATGACGTGAAGATTGCCAACCCGCGTCGCGGCTTTACGTATGACAAAAACGGCGATATGCACTACGACATCATCAGTGCGTTCATCAAGTCCATGCGCGGCAGCGACCCCGATGCCACGATCTATTGGCTCGCGCGCATGATCGATGCTGGGGAGGATCCTAAGTTTATCGCTCGCCGTATTATGATTCACGCTTCTGAGGATGTTGGCAACGCCGACCCGCAGGCGCTTTTGGTGGCGCATGCCGCGTTTAAGTCTGCCGAGGTCATTGGCTATCCCGAGTGCCGCATTAACTTGGCTCAGGCTGCACTCTATGTGTGCTTGGCGCCAAAATCCAACGCGTGTGAGGCTTCGATCGATGCGGCGCTGGCCGATATCCATTCTAGTGGGCTTCGCGAGGTGCCGAGTTATCTGCGCGATCGCCATCGCCCGGGCAGCGATGAATACGGTGTGTATAAGTATCCACATGATTATCCCGAAGGCTGGGTCGATCAGCGCTATTTGCCCGAAGGCTTGGAACGCGGTGCATTTTGGCAGCCTGCCGGCCGCGGTTGGGAAGAATGGCGCGTAGAGCAAAGTGAACGCGACCGCAGCGGGAATGCACCGAAGTAGCTGCTGATAATTTTGTCCCACGTTGCTGCTAATGGCATGTTCGGTCCCCTTTGGGGTACCATGGAAAACGTCTGTATATCGATTCCTTTGGGAGGCTTGTATGAGTCCCATTCAAATCGCCTTGCTGCTGCTCGCCGTTGCCGGCGTGTGGGCTATCATTGAGCTCGCGCTTACCCTGCGCAAGACCCGCACCGTTGTCGACTCGCTCGATAAGACCGTGAACGACCTCAACAACACCATCGCCGAGGCTCAGCCTGTGGTGGCAAAGCTCGATGGCGCTGTCGATGAGCTTACGCCGGCGCTTGCCCAGATGGAGCCGCTGCTTAAGTCGAGCAAGACGGCAGTTGATGCCTTTACCTCCAATCTCGTAGAGGTCGAAGCCGTGGTTCGCGACATTTCTGAGGTCACCGGTAGCATGGCCGAGGCCAGCAATGCTGTGTCGAGCGTGACCGACTCTGCCGCCGGTGCTGTGCAGAAGCTCTTCAATAAGGTGAAGGCTCCTGCAGCCGACGCCGATCGCAAGCTCGCCGCTGCCGCTGCGGAGGCCGAGCAGCCTACCGAGCGCGTCCTAATTGGCGAGGACGAGGCCGCCGCGGGCGACGATGATGGTCAGAAGTCTGTATCCAAGCCGGCTCAGTATTACACCTATACGCCCGCCGAGACCTCTGAGGAGTCCTGCGATGAGTAGCGAAGCAACCTGCCCTATCACGCTGACCGTTGCCGGTGACCCGCGTCTCGCTCGCCTTGTGCGCATGACGGCAGCCAACGTTGGTGCCCTGTGTTCCATGTCTGTCGATCGCATCGAGGACATCCGCATGGCTGCCGAGGAAGCCTTTATCTTTGGCTGCACGGCTGTTGATTCCGACGACATCTCAATCAAATTCGATGTCGATGAATCTCACGTTGGCATGACCTTTACCTTTGGCGATCAGGCCACCGTCGACGAGGATGACCAGGCTGCTGTTTATGCCGAGCTTATTTTGGCGAGCGTGTGCGACTCCTACGAAAAGACTGCGGCGCCCCTGACGCTTTCCCTCGACCTCAAGGCGGATATTTAATATGACCGAACGTTCCCGGAGCGGCAAGACCGCTTGGGACAAGGAGAAAACCCGCGAGCTGTTTCGTCGCTACAAGGAGACCGGTGATCCGGACGCCCGCGAACAGCTCGTCATGTCCCATATGAACCTGGTAAGGTTTCTTGCCAACAAATTTAAGAATCGCGGCGAGCCGCTCGACGACCTCATGCAGGTCGGCTATCTGGGTTTGCTCAAGGCTATCGACCGCTTTGACCCCGAGCGCGGACTCGAGTTCACGACGTTTGCGACACCCACTATCCTGGGCGAGATCAAACGCCATTTCCGCGACAAGGGCTGGAGCGTGCGCGTACCGCGTCGTCTGCAGGAGCTCTCGGCCAAGGTCAACCAGGCTACTGACAAACTTACCAACGAGCTGCAGCGTTCGCCCAAGGTTGAGGAGATCGCTGAGTATCTAGATGTGACTGTCGATGAGGTCCTCGAGGCTATGGAATCGTCTTCGGCCTATACCTCGGTGCCCATCGAGGCTCCTGGTGCGTCCGATTCCGACGATGCGCCCTCGATTCTCGACCGTTACGCCGACGATGACAACGAGCTCGACTTTACCGATGACCGCCTGGTGATCGAGGAAGCCATCCGCGATTTCTCGCCGCGCGAGCGCGAGGTGATCGAGCTGCGCTTTGTGAAGGGCATGACCCAGATCGAGATCGCCAAGAAGCTGGGTATTTCTCAGGTGCAGGTTTCGCGTCTGCTGCGCCGCACGCTTAAGAAGATTCAGGACAAGATCGACCCCGACGGAGTGATGATTCGTTCATGAGTGAACACCCCCAACAAACCGATCGCGTGCTGCGCGACACCCGCATTCTGACGCTTCGCATTTGGGCTGTTGTCGGCTGCATTGTCATCGCCGCTGTCATCTTTAACCTTATGGGCATCCTGGCGCCGGTTATCGAGTTTCTCGCTGTCGGCTCCATCATTGCTTTTGTGATGTCCCCGATCACCAATTGGCTCGAGCACCATGGCGTGAATCGCGGCATCGGTTCGCTTATCGCGCTTATTGTTGTTGTTGCCGTGCTCGTCGGTGTCGTTTGCATCTTGTCGCCAATTCTCTTTGGTCAGATCATGGAAGTCCTGAGCCGCCTGCCCGAGCAGCTTCGTGTTGCGGGTGGCGATCTCAATGAGATGATCTCGCATGCCAAGACGCTCAATAACACGCCGCTCAAGGAGTATTTGGACGATAATCTTTCGTCGCTGGTTACCGTGGCATCGAAGTATGTGTCTCAGATTGCTGCCGAGCTTGGCCGCGGTGTGTTCCCGCTCATCACCAATACGGCCTCGCAGTTGTTCGTGATCTTCCTTGGCCTGGTGCTTGCCTACTGGATGGCCTGCGACTACCCTCGCATGCATCACGAGATTTGCACCATCATCGGTCAGGAGAAGGAGACCTCGTACCGCTTTATGGTCGCCATCCTTTCTCGCTCTGTCGGCGGCTACATGCGCGGTATGGTCGTGACGTCCATCTGCGGTGGTTTCCTCGCCTTTATCGGCTTCCTGATTATCGGCCATCCGTATGCGGCGCTCATGGCTATCTTCACTGGCATCATGCACTTGGTTCCGGTCGTCGGTCCCTGGGTGAGCGCGGCAATCGCCACGGTACTCGGCTTTATGTTCAGCCCCATGTTGGCGTTATGGACGCTCATCGTGACGATGGTCGCGCAAAACGTCACCGACAATGTGATTTCGCCTAAGGTCATGCAGAGCTCAGTGCAGGTGCATCCCATTATGAGCCTTACGGCGCTCGTTATTGGTTCGGCACTCATGGGGCCCATCGGCATGATTATTGCCATCCCGCTTTGTGCGGCCCTCAAGGGCATCTTCGTGTACTACTTCGAGAATGAGACCGGCCGTCAGCTTGTGGCCTATGACGGAGCCGTGTTTAAGGGCACGCCGTACCGCGATGCCGATGGCAACCCGGTCGCCGCCTACGACGCGCTCGGCGACGACACCTTCATCTACGAGTCCGAGCTCATCGGCAACGAGACTGCGCCCGAGGCCAAGGCCATGCCCAAGCCGGAACTCGATAATCCCTGGATCAAGCTCTCGGGCTTGCAGCCCGATGCGACGGGCTTCTTCAAGAACCCCTTCGCTAAGGACGATGACTCCAACTCGGACGACGATACCAAAACCGGCATCGACGGCTCCATGGACGATTCGGATTCTAAATAGGCCCTATTAACGTTTCTTGAAGTTGTAAATGACAAGAAACGCGAGCAAAGCGATTGATAAGGGGCCGGCTACATAGAAAAAGAGAACGTCAATTGCGCGTAGAGTGTAATAAGCCTTATCGCCGGACATTACTGCATACAATACGTAGCCAAATGCTGGTTGGTTTGCGTACCAGCAGGAGAAGGCCAAGAGCGCTAAAAGTGCTAGTACCAGAAGTGCATTCAGGACAAATCGTTTACTTTTCATCGATCGCTCCTTCCGGGTGACTCTTATATGTAATTCTACAGCAGTCCTTTTTCAAAGGATCGCACAGTACTGAATAACGTGCACTTTCGCTGGAGGGTCGCTGTTTGGCGGCCCTCTTTTTTGCACTTGCGCGGTGGGATGGTAATATCGTTACGTTTGAACTGTTTCGATGTGAAACCGAGGAGATTCCCTCTATGAGTGCTGACTACCCGTCAATGACTACGGCCGAGATCCGCTCCAAGTTCCTCAACTTCTTTGAGGAGCGCGGTCTTAAGCTTTATCCTTCTTCGTCCCTCGTCCCCGACGATCCTTCGCTGCTGCTTGCCAACGCCGGCATGAACCAGTTTAAGGAGTACTACCAGGGCAAGAAGACCATGAAGGAGATCGGCGCTATCTCCTGCCAGAAGTGCGTCCGCACCAACGACATCGATTGCATCGGCGAGGACGGCCGTCACCTGTCCTTCTTTGAGATGCTCGGCGACTTCTCCTTTGGCGGCGTCTCCAAGCAGCAGGCTTGCGCCTGGGCCTTTGAGCTCATCACCAAGGAGTTCAAGCTGCCGCTCGACCGCCTGTACTTTACCGTCTTTACCGAGGACGACGAGACCCACGACGTGTGGCGTTCTCTGGGCGTTGCCGAGGACCACATCTCCCGCCTGGGCGAGGACGACAACTTCTGGGCCGCTGGCCCCACTGGCCCCTGCGGTCCGTGCTCCGAGATCTACTTTGACATGGGCGAGGAGGTCGGCTGCGGTAGTCCCGACTGCAAGCCCGGCTGCGACTGCGACCGCTTCCTGGAGTTCTGGAACCTCGTCTTTACCCAGTATGACCGCCAGGAGGACGGCTCCATGCCGGAGCTGCCGCACCGCAACCTCGATACGGGCATGGGCCTGGAGCGCATGGCCGCCATCATGCAGCACAAGACCGCCAACTACGACGGCGACTTGATGCAGCATCTCATCAAGCTGGGCGAGGAGATCAGCGGCAAGACCTATGACGCCGACGATTACTCTGGCGCCAGCCGCTCCCTGCGTATCATCGCCGACCACTCCCGTGCCGTCGACTTTATGATCTCGGACGGCATCCTTCCCGGTAACGAGGGTCGCGAGTACGTCCTTCGCCGCCTGCTCCGTCGTGCCGTGTTCCACGGTCGCCTGCTGGGCATCGAGGGCGCCTTCCTGACCAAGTTCATCGACGAGGTTAACGCTCAGATGGGCGAGGCTTATCCCGAGCTGCTCAAGAATGTCGCGCTCGTCAAGGGTATCGTCGCCTCCGAGGAGGAGCGCTTCTCCACGACGCTCGACAACGGCCGCGTCTATCTGGACGAGGCCCTGGCAGCGCTTGCCGAGGGCGCCGTGCTTCCGGGCGATGTCGCCTTTAAACTGCACGACACCTTTGGTTTCCCCATCGATCTGACCGTCGAGATCGCCGGCACCGCTGGCCACGGCGTCGACATGGACGGCTTCACTGCCTGCATGGAGGACCAGAAGGCCCGCGCCCGCGCCAATGCCAAGGGCGACGCCTGGGGCAGCTTCAACGACGTGTGGGTCGAGCTTTCGGACAAGGTCGCAGCGACCGAGTTCGACGGCTATGACAACGATGTGATCGAGGGCGCCAAGGTTGTCGCCATCGTGCGCAACGGCGAGTCCGTCGAGTCCGCTGCCGCCGGCGAGGATGTCGAGGTTGTGCTCGACCGCACCCCGTTCTATGCCGAGATGGGTGGCCAGCAGGGCGATGCCGGCAAGCTTTCCGCCGAGGGCGTTGTTCTGATCGTTGCCGACACCAAGAACCACAACGGCCTGTATGCCCACGTCGCGCACGTTGCCGAGGGCACGCTGGCTGTCGGTGCCGCTGTTACCGCCGCGCTCGACGCCGAGCGCCGTGGCTTCCTGCGCCGCAACCACACCGCCACGCACCTGCTCGACGCTGCCCTTAAGCAGGTCCTGGGCGAGCACGTCTCCCAGGCCGGCTCGCTGGTGACGCCCGAGCACCTGCGCTTTGACTTCACGCACTTCGAGGCCCTGTCCTCCGAGCAGCTCAAGGCTGTCGAGGACCTGGTCAACCAGCAGATCTTCGCTTCCAAGCCGGTCGTGACCCGTGTCATGGGCATCGACGAGGCTAAGGCTGCCGGCGCTGTCGCTCTGTTTGGCGAGAAGTACGGCGATGTCGTCCGCGTCGTCTCCGTGGGCGCCGAGGACCAGCCGTTCTCCCGCGAGCTCTGCGGTGGCACGCACGCTGCCAACACCGCCGAGATCGGCCTGTTCAAGATCATTTCCGAGTCCTCCACAGGCTCCAATGTCCGCCGTATCGAGGCTGTGACCTCTAAGGGTGCCCTCGACTACATGGCCGACCGCCTGGCGCTCGTTGACGCCGCTGCTACTGCGCTCAAGTGCCGCGTGGATGAGGTTCCCGCTCGCGTGGAGAACCTGCAGGCCGAGCTGCGCGAGACGTCCAATAAGCTCAAGAAGGCTCTGACCGGTGGCTCCTCCGACGCCATCTCCAGCGCCATCGAGGGCGCCGTCGAGCTCGACGGCTATAAGCTCGTTGTCGCTGAGCTCCAGGGCCTTGAGGCTGCCGACCTGCGCAACGTATGGGATACCGTGCATCAGAAGGTCGCCGGCCCTGTTACTTGTGTCGTCGCCAGCGTGACTGAGAAGGGCACTCCGGCCCTGCTCGCTGCCGGCTCCGATGACGCCGTCAAGGCCGGTTTCCACGCCGGTAACGTGATCAAGCAGATCGCGGGTCTGGTCGACGGTCGCGGTGGCGGTCGTCCCAACATGGCCCAGGCCGGTGGCAAGAATGCTGCCGGCATCGCCGATGCCCTCGCGGCCGCTAAGACCGCGCTCGGCGCCTAAGAATCTAAGAAGTCGCTGTGGTTGCGCTCGCGCTGGACATAGGGGAGACCAGGATTGGCATCGCCGTCTCGAGCCGTGATGGCAAGATGGCGATGCCTGTCAAGGTGCTTCCGGCTGCCGAGGTCACCGGTATGGCCAAGACGTTCCGCTACCTGGTTGAGGACTATGAGCCCGACATCCTGGTAAGCGGACGTCCCCTGACCATGGCCGGTGAGCCCGGCCCTCAGGCCGAGCGCGTTGCCGCTGTGGCGCAAAAGATTGCCGAAGAGCTCGATCTTCCGTTGGAGTTTGAGGACGAGCGTCTGTCCTCGCAAGAGGCCAAGCGTATCCTGCGCGAGCAGGGACTCAACGAAAAGCAGATGAGGGGCAAGATCGACATGATTGCCGCCAGCCTGTTTTTGCAGACGTGGCTCGATCGTAAAAACGAGGAGGTTTCGCATGCCTAGTGCTTCCGATCCGCGCCAGCCGAATCGTACACAGCAGCCGGCGTCGCGCCCTGCCCAGCCTGGCCAGCGTCCGGCACAGCCGACGCAGCGCGCAGCTCAGCCTGCCGCGCGCCCGGCGCAGTCCTTCTCTCGTTCGGCCCAACCTGTTCAACGGACGGGTCAGCAGCCTTCTGCTCGTTCGGTTCAGCATTCGGCTTCTCACGCGGCTCAGCAGCCCACTGCTCGTACGGCCCAGCCTGCAGGCGGCACCCGCTTTAAGCAGCAGGCACCTACCCAGCGAACGCAGGCCCCCCAATCGCATTCGCATCACGCTCGTGGTTCGCATGGCGTTGCTCCGGCGACCCGCTCGAGCTACAACACGCATGCTCGTCGCGGTGCTCAAAAGAAAAGCTCCCCGGATAAGAAACACCTTCTTCGGTATAAGAATCCC
>CAUAAR010000029.1:0-21124 GCA_958427035.1 uncultured Collinsella sp.
GCGCAGGGGGCGCTGACGCGGCCCTCCCTCTTACACCACAAAAATTCGCGCGATCGGGTTGCCGTAAAGTAAAGGGCGGAAATGCAGTCTATGGCGAGCAAAACGAGTTCCTTGGGCGGTTTCAGCAAAAGGTCGCTAGCAAAGAGTAATGCAAGCAGGGCAAAGCCGATTGTGACCAAGTATCTTGATTGATTTTGCGACAGCATGGCAACTGCCTTTCAGAACATGCAAGTGAAAAGTCGGTACGATGTCATTGCGGTTGCAAACAAGCCGCCGCCGGGACCGGTTGTCACGAGACCGGCGATAACGCATTTTCTCGGTTTCCAGCTCATGACAGACCCCTCTCTCATGGTGCAACGTATACATTATGAGATATACACATTTTGTCCTATAAGCCCCAAGGATGACGATTCCAATACGGACGACGACACCAAAACCGGCATCGACGGCTCCATGGACGATTCGGATTCCAAATAGGCCCTGTTAGTTGAGCCACTTCTTTGCCGGTGTCGTATACGACACCGCTATACCCGCGGCAATTGCCATCAGGCAGCTCGCGATGAATCCGAACTCATACTTCAAAACGTTTGTTGCGGTCAGGGCGATAAT
Source organism: uncultured Collinsella sp. (assembly GCA_958427035.1). Taxonomy (GTDB): domain Bacteria; phylum Actinomycetota; class Coriobacteriia; order Coriobacteriales; family Coriobacteriaceae; genus Collinsella. The sequence continues at coordinate 610 of CAUAAR010000029.1, forward strand.
CAACACTGTCAGAATTTGCAGGATTATCGTTATTGCGAAGATATTGATTCCTTGTTTGGCCGAAGTCGCTGAATGAGTTTGGCTTCGTTGATTCAGGTTGAGGCAGACAAGGAAAGCGACCAGTTCGCTTGATAAGGGGCCGACTACATAGAAAAAGATTGCGTCAATGAAGCCAATAGTGTTGTAAGTGTTGTAAGTTGTTTCGCCGGAAAACACAGCGTATAAAGCATATCCAAATCTTGGCTGATTCATGTATGAGTCCGAAAAGACGAAGAGCGTCAATATTGCTACTACCAGAAGTGCATTCAGGGCAAATCGTTTGCTTTTCATCGATCGCTCCTTCCGGGTGAACTTTATTATGTAATTATACAGCAGTCATTTGTTATTCAAAGAATTTGACTGTCCTAAATAACATGCACTTTCGCTGGAGGGTCGCTGTTTGGCGGCCCCCTTTTTTGCACAGGCGCGGTGGGATGGTAATATCGGGCGGGAGTCAGCCGCCCTGATAGAATCGTCCTTGCTGTCGGCAGCCCTCGTGCCGGGCAGAGCCCTCCATTTGATGGGAGGTGATGCCCATGACCGATTTCACCGAGCTCGTGAAGCTCCTGACCGCTATGGTCTCGCTCCTCACGGCCCTTGTCGGCCTTTCCAAGGCACTCAAGCAGGGCTCGAAGCCCAAAAAGAAAGGCCACCGTCGCTAAGACGATGACCCAACTTCATTAAGCAACGGCTCTGCCCAGCTCTCTACAACTTGGGCTGCCGTCGGCACCATTTTACCCTCCTGACGAGGAATTCGTCCATATTTCAAAAACCAAATTGCGTTTGCTATCGAAGTTCATTCATCGTCCATGTACATGAGCGGAACAGCGGAAACCGTTCGCTATGCTCCTGACCGTGCCAAAGAATTACTCGAAACGGGACCACGAGAGTACGATCGTTTGCCGGATAGCCTCCACTACGACGGATATCCTTGATAGTAAGCGCTAGAATGATTTTGCTCTTATGGAGCTCAGCCCCGGCTGGTAAACCTGACGTTCGGCGCGGTGTACGTGGACGCGCCTGGAGAGCTTGACCTCAAGTACGTTCAAGCCTAGGGGCCTAAGCCCCCCGCGCTCAAACCTAGGCTTGAGAGAGCAGACTGGCAGGCAGCAACCGGGATATAAACGATTTAGGGGGAGTACTGGCGTACTCCCCTATTTTTTACTGAGTAGCCGAAAAAACGAGGCAACGAGAGGCGATTTAAGGTGCCTGAAAACAGGTACCCCTAGCTGGTATCCAAGTAGGTCTTTTTGGGGTCGTATTCGCGATTGTGTTAAGCCGTTTACCTGGGCGTTTGGTTTCGAATGGGCGTTTTGGCTATTTTTGCGGTGCGCTTGCCGCTGGGGTGTCATCGTCTGGGTCGTGAACGACATACCAGCTGTTTTGGTAATGGCAGATGTCGCGGCACGTACCGTCCCCGACGACCACGTGCCAGGACTCGGACCGCCTGTTCCTGCCGAGCGCCCACGAACGGGAGCTGTAGGACTCGATGCGGTCGAACGGGTAGACGGTGCCGTCGTACCATTTGATGCCCCACGGGGCGTACTCGCCGTCGGGGCGGCACTCGACGAGGGCCGTGACCAAACGTATCGACTTCTCGCTCTCCCCCACGATGGCTCCCCTTTCGAATCAATAACGAACGCGTGTTCTATCGTAGCGCAATCTCGATTGTTGACCATCGGTGCGGTTGCCGCTGCGGCAAGACCGGTGCAAATATTTGGAATAGCCCTACGCTCGGCGATGTATCTACAAACCCTGAGCGAAGGGAGTGTCGCATATGCATGCAGCGGCAATTAACCTTCGGGGGGGGGTATCTCCTAGGGGTACTCTTCTCCGAGGCCAGTCAGTCATCGAGTACGTCCTGATCATCGCGGTCATCGGCCTGGTCATCGTGTTGGCGGGACCAGGCGTGGCCGGAGCCATCCGCAACCAGTTCAACCTGGTCGGCAACACGGTGAACAGCGGGACGACCGGCGGCATCGAGGGCGGCGGTGCCTCCGGCGGCGGCTCCGCGGGGGCCGACTCCGCGACCGTCCAGGCGGCCGTCGCCAAGGACGCGAAGGACTGGACCCTCGCCGAGCAGGAGGCCGTGGCCGAGGACATCGCCGCGAAGGGCGAGGCATCGCCCGCCTACTCCAAGGCCAAGGCAGCGATGGATGCGGGGACTAAGTTCTCCGTCAAGTTGACCAATGGCAAGACGCTCGAGTACCGCATCATCGGTATCAACCACGACGACTTGGCCGACGGCTCGGGCAAGGCGGGACTGACGTTCCTCACGACCTCGACGGGCATCATGTCCCGCATGAATGCCACGAACACGAACGCCGGCGGCTGGGAGGCCTCCGAGCTCCGTGCGAAGATGAACTCCGGCGAGATCTGGAATCTCATGCCCGCCGACTTTCAGTCGAAGGTCAAACCCGTCAGGAAGCTCACGAACAACCTTGATGGAAAGAAAAAGGATGCCGTCACGGCTACTACCGACAAGCTGTTCTTGCTCAGCCGTACTGAGCTGAGTTCCATTCCGTCTTCTAGCTCTTTGGGTAAAGACTCCCCTTGGCTCCTCTCTGAAGGTTTCCAGTATGAAGCCTTCAAGGACGAGGCTGCCATTGCCAATGTCGGCGAGTCCGGCTATGTGACGTGCGAAGCCGGCGCGGCGAGTTCGGTTTGCGTCTGCCCCGCTTGGTGCTTCTAGCTGTTCTTCTAGCCTGTCTATCGCAAGGCCCGTGCAATCCTGCGCGGGCCTTTCTTTTGGCAGCCGAACGTAGGGGTTTGAGGTTCGTAGCACTGATTATCGGGTTGAAGAGAAATGGGGTCACACAGCGGCTCTCAGAGCGTCTGCCGCACTCCCCCGCCATTTCCTCTGCGTCATCGTATAGAGCCCATCCTGGTTAGCGTTTCGTTGCAACAGCCCACTTGTCCACCGATCAAGTGAACTACTGGAATAAATACAGCGACACGCTTGTTCGTTACAGTCGCTATATCTGTGTAAATCGCCGCGATAAATACAGCCCGTACTCGGCTGTATACCAGCTACGCGTATGTAGATTCATATCGCGGTAATAAATCGGCTCAAGTGCGTGCAAAACGCGCAAGTAACCGCAAAAGGCGACTATCGCGTAGGTAGATTTTTGGCACCCTGTTGCTTAACCAAAATTAAGCAATTGCTTAAAACAAAAAAGGTCAGGCACTAGGTGCCTGACCTGCAAACTTCTGGTCGGGACGACTGGATTCGAACCAGCGACCCCTTGACCCCCAGTCAAGTGCGCTACCAAGCTGCGCCACGTCCCGAAGCTTTTGTTTGTTGCTCTGCTCTCGCTCGCAACAGGGAGTATATTAACCCGAAACTTTAGACTTGTGCAAGAACTTTTTTACAATTTTTGAAGCAAGTCCAAAATTGTATCTGCGAGCTGGGGTTTTGTTAGTACGGGAAGTTCTTGCGTACCCGTTGTGCTCACAATCCAGGCCTTGTTGGTGTCGGTCCCAAAGCCCGAATCGGTGCGTGAGACATCGTTGGCGATTATTACATCGCACCCCTTGCGGGCCAATTTGCGCTCTGCGTACTCGACAACGTTATCGGTCTCGGCCGCAAATCCGATCACGCATCGCTCGCCCTTCTGGCGCGAGAGCTCGGCCAAAATATCGACCGTCTCGACCAGTTCGATGCGATCCAGGCGCTCGTTGGCCTTTTTGAGCTTATGGTCCGCAGGGGCCGCGGGGGTGTAGTCGGCGACGGCGGCCGCACAAATTGCCGCATCGGCCGTCTGGAAGGCGCTCAGGGCCGCCTGGAGCATCTCTGCGGCGGTCTGCACGCGCACGCACTCCACGCCGCAGGGCACATCGAGTGATGTCGGTCCCAACACGAGCGTGACCGCAGCGCCGCGGCGTGCAGCCTCCCCCGCCAGGGCGATGCCCATCTTGCCCGAAGAGCGGTTGCCAATGAATCGCACGGGGTCGATCGGCTCGTGCGTGGGACCGGCGGTAATTACGATGCGCTTACCCGCCAGGTCCTGTGGCGCGGGGTTGAGCACCTCACAGACAGCCTCTACGATGTCCTCGGGCTCGCTCATGCGTCCCGTGTCCACGTCGCCGCAGGCAAGGTAGCCGCTGCCCGGACCCACCACATGGACACCGCGCTCGCGCAGCGTGGCCATGTTGGCCTGCGTCGCCGGCGCCTTCCACATGCCGTTGTTCATAGCGGGTGCGATCACGATGGGTCGCGGCGTCGCAAGCAGCGTGGTGGAGATGAGGTCATCGGCGATGCCGTTGGCCATCTTGGCGATGATATTGGCCGTCGCGGGCGCCACGACCACCAGATCGGGCTCCTGCGCCAGCGAAATGTGGTGGATGGGGTCGGAGGGATCGTCGAATAGGCCCACCGCGACCGGCTCATTGGTGAGTGCGCGGAAGGTAAGCGGCCCCACAAACTCGGTGGCATGCTCGCTCATAACGACCTTGACGCGCGCGCCGCGCTTTTGCAGCAGGCGCACGATATTGCACGACTTATAGGCGGCGATCCCGCCGGTAATGCCCAGCAGGATCGTATTTCCCTCAAGTTGCATTGAATTGTTGGGTGCCGCCATCGTTTAAGCTTCCTTGCTCGGGAGCACCAGGAGGCGGTGGCAGTACGGGCAGTGCGTAATTGACCTACCGTCGTGGTTGAGGTCGCTCATGGACGATGCCTGCAGCGCGGTGTGGCAGACCGTGGGGATGTTGCCCTGGATGGTCTCGACGGCCAGGCCACGGAACTGCTTGAGCAGACGCTCGTAGTCGGTGAGAACGTCGGCCGGCAGCGTGGCAGCAAGCGCGGTGCGCTCCTTAGCGGCGGCGTCAATCTGAGTCTGCAGGTCGGCTGCCTTGGCGCGGGCGGCCTTGGTATCGGCCTTCACGCCCTCTTCGAACTTGGCGATGATTGCCTGTGCGCGGGCCTCGCGGTCGAGCGCCTCCTTATGGGCGATGACGACGTCCTTGCGGGTGTGCTCAATCTTGTCCAGACGCTTGGCCAGGGTGGCGAGCTCGTTTTCCAGGTCCTGAACCTCGCGGTAGTCGGAGCCGTCGACGTGGCGCTTCTTGGCAGCCTCGATGGCGTTGTTGGTCTGAATCTCGGTGGTGTTGAGATCGTCGAGCTCAATGTCCAGATCCTTGCGCTGGGCGTAGAGCTTGGTCATCTCGGACTTGAGCTTCACATAGGTCTTGCGCTTGGAAGCGAGCTCCTTGAGCTCCGGCATATTGGCAAGTTCACTCTTGTTGCGGGCGAGCTCCAAATCGATCTGTTGCAGCTTGAGTAGCGTAGCGCCGGCGCTCATAAGTTCTCTCCTTTTGTCACAGTCCACCATTGGCAAGGGTTCAGTATTTTAATCGCATGACGGGGGTCGACCCCGGCGTCAACTGCAGAGTTCATCAATATATCAACGAACGGCTCCTCGGAGCGGTCGTGGCCGAGCAAGATCACCGGTAGCCCACGCAAGGCAAGGTCCTGCGCCACGTGATAGCCTGCCTCGCCCGTCACGACAACATCCGCACCGGCGGCGATGGCAAGTTCGCCAAAGTCACCGAGGGAGCCGCCCAGAATGGCGACGGTGCGGCACGAGCGCTCGGCATCGCCCCATACACGCGGGTCGCTTCCGAAGGCCGTGGCAGCACGGGCGGCAAGATCGCGCAGCGTGCACGGGTCGTTGAGCGTCGCAAGCGCGCCAAGGCCGGTCGACTCGGGGTCGTCTACGTGCTCCAGCGAGCTCACGGGCACGGCGTCCAGCAGCTCACTTAGGCAGGCACGCGCCTCATGCGAGCGGTCCAGATTGGTGTGGAGCGAAATAATGCTCACGCCGCAGCGGGCAGCCTCGTAGAGGGCCGCGCTGCACTGGGGTCGTGTGGCATCCGCCGGACAAAAGGCCTCGGGTGCCTTGATGTATATGGGATGATGCGTCAGCAACACGTTGGCGCCGGCTTCTTGGGCGCGGCGAACGTTAGCCACGGTCGCATCGAGTGCGCAGGCAACGCCGGTGATCTCCGCGGCCGGATCGCCAACGGAGAGTCCTACGTGATCCCAGCCCTCGGCGTCCGCCTTGGGATAGCGTGCCAGCAGCGCGCGCTCAAGCTCGGCGACGATCATGCGGCACCCACGATCGAGAGCAGCGTCCGGGCGAACTCGTCCAGATCGCTCGGATTCACGCGGTCATCAAAGGAAATGCGCAGTGCTCCCAATGCCTGCTCGCGACCGATGCCCATCGCGCTCAAAACGTGGCTCGGGTCCATGCTGCCGCTCGAGCAGGCAGAGCCGGCCGAAACCTCAAAGCCGGCGGCGTCGAGCTTGACGATGAGCTCCTCGGAGTCCATGTCGTCGACGTAGATCGAAACCATGCCCGGCAGACGATCGGCCTGTGCGTAGTCGCCCATGGTGGCATGAATACGCGGATGAGCCGTAAGCGTGGCGTAGAGCTTGTCGGAAAGGGCTTGCAGCTTTTCGCGCTCCTGAGCCACTTGGGGCACCAGCGTGCGGGCAGCAGCGGCAAAGGCTAGCTGCGTGCGCAGGTCCTGCGTGCCGGCGCGACGTCCGGCTTCCTGTCCGCCGCCAAAGATGCGGGGGCGCAGTGGCGTGCGGGTCTTAACGTAGAGCGCGCCGGATGCCACAGGACCGCCAATTTTGTGGGCCGCGACGGACATAGCATCGACGCCCAGCTCGGTGACATCGAGTGGAATGTGCAGATAGCCCTGGATAGCATCGGTGTGGAACACTGCGCCCACGGTATGAGCGGCCGAGGCAAGCTCGCGGATGGGCTGCACCACGCCGGTCTCGTTGTTGGCGACCATAATGCTCACGAGCGACACGTCGTCGCTCAGCAAGTCGCTCAGCGTGGCAGGCTCAATGTAGCCCGCGCGGCAGGGCTGCACCAGGTCGACGGTAAAGCCGGCGGCACGCAGCAGCGGCAGGTTGTCCAGAATCGAATCGTGCTCGATGGCCGAAACGATTACACGATCGCGCTTGCGATCGCGCTGACGAGCGCCCTCGGCAAGACCGAGCAGCGCCAGCTGGTTGGCTTCGGTGCCGCCGTTGGTCAGAACAATCTCGGACGGGCGGACGCGTGCGCCAAAGCTATGGGCGATCTCGCGACGGGCAACCTCCAGGCGCGCGGCGGCCTTGCGGCCGAGCGAGTGCAGCGAGTTGGGGTTGACGCCGGCAAGCTCGCTGTCGTCATATTCGCGCTGCGCAAGGAGCGCCTCGGCGCGCATGGGCGTCGAGGCGGCGTAGTCAAGATTCACGGGTATGCGGTTTTGACCTGCGGTCATAAGGGTTTATGCCTCCTGTGCGGCCTCATTGCCCAGCTTCTGCAGCAGCGCAACCTCGGCGGCGGGATCTTCGGACTTAAATACGGCGGAGCCGGCCACGAGAACGTTGGCACCAGCCTTGACGACCTCGGCAATGTTCTTGGAAGAAATGCCGCCGTCGACCTCGATCATGGGCGACACGCCGTGGCGCTCGCACATGGCCTTGAGCTCGTGCAGTTTGGCGATAGTGCCCGGGATAAAGCTCTGGCCGCCAAAGCCGGGGTTCACGCTCATCAGCAGCACCATATCGACGACGTCGATGATGCTCTCAAGTACGCACACGGGGGTGGCGGGGTTGAGCACCACGCCGGCCTTGACGCCGCGCTGCTGCAGGTGCGTGAGCGTGCGATGCAGGTGCGTGGAGGCCTCGTAGTGCACGGTGATCATGTCGGCACCGGCATCGGCGTACCAATCGACGGTCTCGTCGGGGTTCGACACCATGAGGTGCGCATCGACCGGCACGTTGGTGGAGCGCTTGACGGCCTTAAGGATGTCAACGCCAAAGGTGAGGTTGCCGGTAAAGTGACCGTCCATAACGTCGAAGTGCACATAGTCGGCACCGGCGATCTTGTCGAGCTCGCCCTTGAGGTTGGTCATGTCAGCCGAAAGGACGGACGGAGCGATTTTGATGGAACCCATGGTAGAAGCCTTTCTGCGCTAGTCGGTGAGTCCGTAGAACTCTTGAGAAGGGACGCGGTCGGTGAGAATCTCGAGCGCCCTATCCAAAGTAACACCGTTGTAGAGCGTTTGCTCGACGGCAAAGGTGAGCGGAATGTCTACGCCCAGTGAACGGGCAAGCTCGCTGACGCTGCGGGCGGCGACGGCGCCCTCCACCACCATATGCGTGCGCGTCTGGTACTCGTCGAGCGACACGCCGTGGGCAAACTCGTAGCCAAAGGTGCGGTTGCGCGAATGCTCTGAGGTGCAGGTGGCAATGAGGTCGCCCATGCCGGCGAGTCCCATGCAGGTCATGGCTTGTCCGCCGCGGGCGTGCACCAGACGGCTGATCTCGGCCAGGCCGCGCGTCATGATGAGGGCGAGCGTGTTGTCGCCTGCGCCGGAGCCGGCTGAAATGCCGCACACGATGGCGATGACGTTTTTCATGGCGCCGCAAACCTCGACGCCGGTCATGTCCTGCGACAGGTAGATGCGGAAGGCCGTGGATAGGAGCAGGTTCTTAAAGGTCTCCCCTACCTGCGCGTCTTTGCTGGCGATGACGGCGGCAGAAAGTCCGCCGCGGCAGATCTCCTCGGCATGGTTGGGGCCCGAAAGCGCCGCGACACGTGCCTCGTTGCCGATCTCACTGGCGATGACCTCGCTCATGAGCAGGCCAGACTCGGGCTCAATACCCTTGGTGAGGCAGAGCACCGGGGTATCGGCGGCGATAAAGGGCGCGGCCTGGTGGCACACGCTGCGAAGGTGCGTCGAAGGAACGGCGAAGATGATGGCCTCGGCGCCGTCGATCGCCTGGGTCAGATCCGTCGTGGCGAAGACGTTGCCGGGCAGCTCGTAGTCCACCAAATACCGGGGATTGTGGTGCTCGCCATTGATGCCGGCGGCCGTCTGCTCGCTGTGGGCCCACATGGTCACGCGCTCGGCTCGCGCGGCAGCAAGGCCGGCGACGGCGGTTCCCCAGGAGCCGGAGCCAATCAGCGCAACTTTCATGACTCTCTCCTACTTATCGTCGGGCTCGGTGACGCGCTTGGTAAACGAGAGCTTGGACTCCTTACCGGTCATGAGCTTTTTGATGTTCGCGCGATGGGCCCACACCACGGTGATGCCGATTATCGCCATGCAGAACTTGAGGCCCAGGCTGCTGTACGGAAAGACCGCGCAAGCAGCGATGGGAAGACCGATGGCCGCGGCAAGCGAGCCCACCGACACAAACTTGGTGATGGCGACGGCCACGATAAACATGCCCAGCAGCGACAGGCCAATTGGCCAATACCAGGCGAGGATGACGCCCAGGCCAACTGCGATTCCCTTGCCGCCATGGAAATTGAGGTAGGGCGAGAAGATGTGGCCCCACACCGCTGCCAGGCAGATGACGCCGAGCATCCAGTCGCCGGCGGCGCCGGGGGCCATAATGCTCACGGGGAAGCCATAGCCCAAGTCGGCAATGAGCGGACGCGCGATAAGGACGCAGATGGCGCCCTTAAGGCAGTCGAGCAGCAGCGTGAGCGCGGCCACCTTGGGGCCGGCTACACGCAGGGCGTTGGTGGTGCCGATGTTGCCGGAGCCCGCCTTGCGAATGTCCGTGTGGTTGAACACGCGGCCCAAGATTAGGCCAAACGGAATCGCCCCGATAAAGAACGAGACCACGGCGCAGATGGCGGTCAGCAGAATCGGATTATGCATCCTTTTGCTCCTTCTTCCTAAAGAAGAGTCGAATGGGCGTGCCGGCAAAGTCGAAGGTCGAACGCATGCGGTTCTCTACGTAGCGCTGGTAGGTGTCGTTGACCAGGTCGCTGTGGTTGACGAAGAATGTGAACGTCGGCGGGTTGACGCCCGTCTGGGTCACGTAGTGCATACGCAGGCGGCGCTTGCCGTCCACCACGGTATGACCGAACTCGCGCAGGTCGGTGAGGAACGTGTTGAGGCGCGAGGTGCTGATCTTCTGCGAGCGCGTCTTTTCGGCGGCGTCTACCATTGCCCAGATCTTCTCGACGCTGCGGCCGGTCAGGGCAGAGATGCGCAGGTACTGGGCCCAGGGGGCCATGACGCCCAGACGGCGGTCGATGGTCTCCATGCAGGCCTCGCGCTTGCGGTCGTCGTCGAGCAGGTCCCACTTGTTGAGCAGCACCACGATGGCGCAGCCGCGCTCGATGGCCAAGCCCATGACCTTCTGGTCCTGCTCGGTGACGCCCACGGAGGCGTCGACGACGAGCAGCGCCACGTCGGCGCGGTCGATGGCGCGCAGGCCGCGAACCATGGAGTAGTACTCGATGTTCTCGTACACGGTGCTCTTCTTGCGGATGCCCGCGGTGTCGACCATGCGGTAGTGCTTGCCGTTGCGCTCCACGACGGTGTCGATGGCGTCGCGCGTCGTGCCGGCAATGTTGGACACGATAGAGCGGTCGGCGCCCAGGATGCGGTTGAACAGCGAGGACTTACCGGCGTTGGGGCGGCCGATGATGGCCACGTTCAGCGCATCGGGGAACTCATCGGCGACCTCGTCCTCTTCCTCGGGAAGCAGGGCCACGATATCGTCGAGCAGGTCGCCCGTGCCATGGCCATGCAGGGCCGAGAGCGGCGTGGGCTCACCGATGCCGAGCGAATAGAACTCCCAGATGCTGTCGTTCTCGCGATCGGGGTTGTCGAGCTTGTTCACCAGCAGAAAGACCGGCTTGTCGCAGCGCTTGAGCATGCGGGCGACCGACTCGTCCTCCTCGGTGACGCCGGTGCGGCCGTCGACCACAAACAGGATGACGGCGGCTTCCTCGGCGGCGGCGAGCGCCTGGTCGCGGATGGACGTGGCAAAGACGTCATCGCTCTTGAGTGGCTCGATGCCGCCCGTGTCGACGATGGTGAACTCGCGGCCGTTCCAATCGGCCGTGTGATACGAGCGGTCGCGCGTGACGCCGCGTGACTCGTGGACGATGGCGTCCGAGGTCTGGGCCAGGCGGTTAACGAGCGTGGACTTGCCCACGTTTGGGCGTCCGACGACGGCGACGATAGGTTTCATCTGCTCTCCTTTAATGGGTAGGGTCAGTGGAAGTGTTAGAGTCTGCGGGCACAATGCCAAGGATATGCTCCAGGGTATCGAGCAGCTCATGTGGCATGGTCGACACCACATGAACCTCGGCGCCGCGACTGGTAAGGCTTGCGAGTAAATCGTCACGATGATACTCGTCAAGCGTCATGCCGTCAGCGTTGAACATGAGCTTAGGCACAAAGAGCATAACCCCCGAGAGGTCCTGCGGCAGCTGCTCCAGAATGTCGCAGGCGACGATGAGGCCGGTCACGTCCACGTTGCCGCCAAAGTAGCGATTCTTGATGGCCGTGACGGTGCCGGCGAGCCCCCGCGGCGATTCCACGAAACGTGCCACGGTGTCGCGTGCGCTGGCGCCCGAGAGGCACAGCAGGTGCTGGCTGCGAGCGGCGATGGCCTCGCGGACGCGGGCCAGTCGCTCGGCATCGGCGGCAAGCACATCGTCCGTCTCGTCTAGGTATGAGCGGATCATGCCGATACCGTCGTAGTACTGCGGATAGCCGTCGTAAAAGTCCGCCTCGGGCGGATCGATGCCGGCGTCCAGGTAGAACTCGTCGCTCATCTGGAAGGTGTGGCGGCCAAAACGCTCGAAGGCGCGGTCCTGGTAGGGACGAATCATGGCAATGGTCTCGCGCGCCAGTTCGGGCTTGTCGCTGTATGACCAGCTAAAGCGGTTCTGATGCTTGGTAAAACCGAGCGGCACAATGCCCAGGCTTGTGATTTGCTCGTGCTCCTCGCAAAAGCGCAGGGTCTTTTCCAGCTCCTCGCCGTCGTTCATGCCGGGGCACAACACGATTTGCGCGTGAATCTCGATGCCGGCGGCCATGATGGCCTCGAGTACGTCCATGCCGCGCTGGGCGTTGCGGCCCATCATACGACGGCGGACGTCGGGGCTCACGGCATGGACCGACACGTTCATAGGGCTCATGTTGCGTTGGATGACGTTTTGCACGTCCTCGTCGGTGAGGTTCGTGAGCGTGACGAAGTTGCCCTGCAAAAAGCTCAGGCGGTAGTCGTCGTCGCGAATATAGAGCGTGGAGCGGCCGCCCTTGGGCAACATGGTCATAAAGCAGAACACGCAGGCGTTTACGCAGGTACGCATGCCGTCGAAGATGGGGCCATCGAACTCCAGGCCCCAGTCCTCGCCCGGGAAGCGGTCGAGCTCGACGGAGGTGACGGTGTTGTCGCGTGGGTCGAAAACCTCGAGGTCGACGGTATCATCGTCGGCCTCCCAGAGCCACACGATCATGTCGGTGAGCGCCTCGCCGTTGACCGTGAGCACGCGCATGCCCGGCTCGATACCCACATCCCATGCGGGCGACTCGGGACGCACGTTCTTAACGAGCGCGCCCTCACCCGGCTCGGGGTCGCGGCTGCGCCCGTAATCGGCCACCTCGGCAGCGTATGCGGGTACGGTCTGGTCCATGGTTAGCGGCAAAGCTCCTTGATGCGCGCGACGGCGCGTTCGATGTGTTCTTGTGGGGTGGAGGCTCCAGCGGTGATGCCGATGTGGCGCGCCTCGGCAAACCAAGCGGCCTGGAGCTCGGAAGCTTCCTCGATGTGATACGTGCGCTCGCAGGCGTCTGCGCAAATTTGCGCCAGGCGGCGGGTGTTGCCCGAGTTCTTGCCACCCACGACGACCATGCAGTCGCAGCGGTTGGCAAGTGTGGCTGCTGCCTGTTGACGCTCACTCGTGGCGGCGCAGATGGTGTTGATCACGCGCAGCTCCTGCACGCGCGGGGTGATGGCAGCCACGACCTCGGCGAGGTTCTGCGCGGTCTGGGTGGTCTGCACAACCAGGCCCACCTTGCCCTTGAGCGACAAAGCGTTGGCATCGGCGGCACAGCTCACGACCTGCGCATCATTGCCGGCGTGGCCTAGGATGCCCTCCACCTCGGGATGGCCCGGCTCACCCACGACCACCACGTGGTAGCCCTCGCGCACCAGGCGCTCGGCTGCCACGTGAACCTTCTTGACGTAAGGGCAGGTGGCGTCGATGACGTTAAGGCCACGCTCGCGAGCGGCATCGATGACCTGCGGCACCACACCGTGGGCGCGGATGATCACGGTGCCGGTTGCGGCATTATCCAGGTTCTCGGCCAAGCCAACGCCTGCCTCAGCGAGCTCGCGTACCACGATGGGGTTATGGATGAGCGGCCCCAGGGTGTGGACCTGAGCGCTCTCCCCTGCCTGCGGCGCGGCAGCCAGAGCCATATTGAGCGCGCGCTGCACGCCGTAGCAAGTGCCGGCGTGGGCTGCGATCTCGATGGTGGGCGCGCCGTCCTGATCGGACGCAGTCACGGCGGTGTTCGTCACGTTCTCGCTCATGGCTAGAACCTGCCCGGATGCTCGGCGCACAGCTCGTCTCGCATGGCGTAGACGCGGTTCATGGCCTCGGACTCAAACCATTCCAGGCGCTCCGTGCGCTTAAGCCCGGCCGGTGCGTCGGAAAGCGAGACAGCCTTGCCGGCGCGGATCCAGCATTTCTTGGGACGCATGATCTTTTTGCCCGCGGGCGTGATGTCGGACCAGCCGCAAATGGCGAGCGGGTTCACAGGTGCCTTGCCCATCTGAGCGATGAGCGCAAAACCGCCGTGGACCTCGGGCTTGATCTCGCGCGAGCGGATGCGCGTGCCCTCGGGGAAGATCAGAACGTCCTCGCCGCGCTGCAGCGCATGCTGGGCGGCGCGCAAGCACTTCATATCGGCAGTACCACGCTCCACGGGGATGCCGCCGACGCGGCTGAAGGCCCAGCGCACAATCTTGCTCTTGGCGAACTCGGACTTAAAGATGGGACGAATGCGGCGCCCCCCAAAGAACAGCGCCGTCTCCACGGCCAAGAGCTCGGCCATCGAGGTGTGGTTGCAGATGACCACGCTGCCGCGGCCTTCTTGGCGCTCAAACAGTAGGTCGGCGTCCTCTACCTTCCAGCGCCACATGAGCTTGGAGAAGGCCCAAAGGATGGCCATAACCACGACGAAAGTGCCGCGGATGAGCGCCGGGAACTCGGCGTAGGGGGCGTTGTAATAGTCCTCGGGCGTCTGCTTAAACAGGCGCATGGGCTACCTCCTTTGGTTAATGAGGTCCTCGATTATCGAGACGACCTCGTCGATGGTGTGGGCGGTGGAGTCGACGTGCACGGCGTCCTCGGCGGGCACGAGCGGGGCGACCTCGCGACTACTGTCGAGCTTGTCGCGCTGCTTAAGGGCGTCGAGGGTCTCGTCGACCTCGGCCTCGAGCTGCTCGGACGTGAGCGGCTGGGCATCGTTCTGGTGGCGCTGCAGCACGCGGCGACGGGCGCGCTCACGCGGGTCGGCGGTCAAGAAGACCTTGACCTGCGCGTTAGGGAACACGACTGTTCCGATGTCGCGACCCTCGGCCACGATATCGCGGTCCTCTGCTGCGCGGCGCTGGTGGATGAGCATGGCGGTGCGCACGCCCGGGTAGGCCGAGACCTTGGACACGTTGGCGTCGACCTGCGGGGTGCGGATGGCGGCCGAAGCGTCCTGGCCGTCAACGGTCAGGCGCGTGTCCTCACCGGTGCCGTTGGTAAAGCGGATTTCGATCTGCTCGGCGAGGGCGTCGATGGCCGTCTCGTCGTCCAGATCGATGCCGCGGTCGAGCGCGGCGAAGGTGACGGCGCGATACATGGCGCCCGTGTCGAGCTTGTTAAAGCCCAGCTGACGGGCGATCTCCTTAGCGATGGTGGACTTGCCGGAACCGGCGGGGCCGTCGATGGCGACGATCATGCAATGCTTCCTTTCGATGGTTGAAGTGCTGGTATGGTTCGCGGGCGTTGGGGCGCGGCGGGTTGCCTAGCCCGTGTAGCGCTCGCGGTAGGTGTTGCGCTTGGGCGCGGAGCCATGGCTGCCGTGGTGACGCGTGCGGCTGGCGGGCGTGTCTTGGGGCTTGTCGCCGTTGCGCTTTGCGCTCGCCTGTTTGGGCGGGATGCCACCGCTTTTGAGGATCTGCACCTCGCGGTCGGTGAGCTCGCGCCACGAGCCCTTGGCCACGTCCTTGAGCTCCAGGCCGGCAAAGTTGCAGCGGTGCAGACGGATCACCGGATGATGAATCTTGCTCAGCATGCGCTTGACCTGATTCTTGCGTCCCTCGCGGATGATGACCTCGACGGCAGTGGTGCCGGGCTTGACGCCTTGCGGCGCCACTGCCTCGGCCTCGCGCGCGTTAATGACACGGCAGATTGCCGGCTGGCACAGGCCGTCGTCGAGCTCGATGCCACGGCGGAGCGGTTCTAGATCACGGTCGGTCAGTCGCCCGTCCACGAGCGCCTGGTAGGTCTTGTAGACGTGTTTGCTGGGGTGCAGCAGGTCCTGCGATAGGTCGCCGTCGGTGGTAAAGAGCAAAAGGCCCGTGGTGTCGCGGTCCAGGCGACCCACCGGGAAAAGTCCCGGAAAGCGGTCGCGGGGGACCAGGTCGGCCACACAAGGGCGCTCCTGCGGGTCGCTCATGGTGGTGAGGTAGCCGGTCGGCTTGTAGAGCATCAAGTACACGGCGCCCTGGTTGAGCTTGACGACCATGCCGTCGACCTCGATGTGGTCGCGGTCGACGTCGACCTTGGTGCCCAGCTCGGTCGCGACCTGGCCGTTGACGGTCACGCGACCGGCGGTCATCAGGTCCTCCGAGCCGCGGCGGCTCGCCACGCCCGCGCGCGCCAAAAAGCGCTGCAGGCGCATGGTGTGCGGATAGACGGACTGGGCGTCGGTTGCGGGTACTGCGTTGCCCATGGCACGCGTCTCCCCTACTTCGTTAGTCCTCGTCATGTAAATCCTCCGAGGGGTCGTCGACGACCAGGGTCTCCAAGTCCTCGACTGCCTCAACATCTTCAACATCGGTATCGAGCAGTTCGCGCTCTTCGTCCAGGTCTTCGGCCTGCTCCTCGAGCGTGGACTGAATACTGCGGCCGCTCAGGCGCTCGCGGATAAACTGACGCGACTGCTCGTCGGGGGCAAACTGCTCCAGATCGGGCAGGTCGCGGGTGGAGCGCAGGCCGAATTTTTCCAAGAAGGCGTTGGTCGTGCCGTAGATGATGGCTTGACCGCGCTGGGGGTCGCGGCCGAGCTCACGCACCAGGCCCTTGTCGACGAGTGACGCAATGACGCCGTCGGAATTGACGCCACGGATGCCCTTGACCACCTCGCGCGTCACAGGCTGGTGGTATGCGATGACGGCCAGGGTTTCGAGCGCCGCTTGCGACAGCTTTTGCGTGTCCCAGCTCAGCACGTAGGCCTCGACCACGTCGTGGTAGGCGGGGTGAGTAAACAGGCGCCAGCCGCCGGCGACCTCGCGCAGCTGAAAGCCGCGGTTGGCCTCCTCATACTCAACCTTGAGCTCGGCGAGCAGCGACGCGCATTCGCCCGGGGCGATATCCAACGCACCTGCCAGCGCGGGTGCGCTCACGGGGTCGCTCGACACCAGCAGCAGCGCCTCGAGGGCGCCTTTGAGGCTGTTTGCCTCCAGCGTGGAAAGGGTTGACATGGTTGCGGCTCCTATTCGGTGAGCTCGGGGCCCTCGCCGGGCACATAGGCCTCGGCGCCCTCGACGCGGTTGATGCGGATGGTTCCAAAGATCTCGTCCTGGCTCAGCGTGAGCGAGCCGCGCTTGGCGAGCTCAAGCATAGCTAGGAAGGTGACGACGAGCTGCTCGGTGGTGGCATCGCCGTCCAGTAGCTCGCGGAAGGTGCAGGTTTGGTGCGTCATGGTAAAGCGGTCGACTGAGGCCACGGTCAAGTCGAGCGGTACGCGATGCGGCGCCACGTGCTCGGCCTCGAGCAGGAAGGTCTGTCGCTTGCCATCCAGGTCGGCGCAGATGACGGCTAGACCGCGCAGAGTAATGCCGGCCAGGTAGTCGGGCATAAGGCCAAGGAACTCAGGATCGGGGCCGGCCACACGCGGGTGCATGCGGCTTTCGGCCTGCATGCGGGCACCGAGGGCCGCAGCCGCGCCTTTAAACTGCTTGTAGGCGATCAGGCGCTGGATCAGGACCTCACGCAGCGCGTCGCCGTCAAGCGTGCTGAGCTCCTCGAGGTCTTCGTCGAACTCGTCATCGTCGTCGGCTTTGCGCGGGGCCTCCTGCGGCACCAGCGAGGCGGCCTTAATGTCCAAAAGGGTTGCCGCGACCAGCAAAAAGTCGCTCGCCACGTCCAGGTCCAGTGCCTCGATGCGCTCGGCCTCGGCAAGGTACTGTTCGGCCACCTCGCTGATAGAGATGGCGCCGATATCTACTTTTTGGCGGGTTACCAGCTGCAGCAGCAGGTCGAACGGTCCGCTGTAGACCTGCGTCGACACGCGATACGACATCTTCGACCTCCTTTGACGGCGCCTTCGCGGCGCGGTTTGGGTGCATGTTGCGACCGTTTTGCACGGTCGACCTGTAAGTTTACCTTAGATGCCGGCGATTGCGAAGTTGAGCAGCTGTTCAGCAAGCGGATACACGGTAACGTCGAAATAGCGGCCGATCACATCGATGCCGGTCCACATGGGCAGCAGATACAGCACCAAGATGAGGATGGGCATGGCGTATTGCTGCAGACGGTAGTAGTTGGCGAGCGCCTTGCCCTTGAGGAAGGGCACGATGATCGATGAGCCATCGAGCGGCGGGATCGGGATGAGGTTAAAGAACGCGAGTGACAGGTTGACCACGATAAACGTGGCGCCGAAATTCATGATTTGTGATATCACGGCAAAGGACATGCTGGCGTAGAGGTTGCCGTAGGTCAGGTGCATGAGGGCGGCCGTAAGGCATGCCAACGCGATGTTCGATGCAGGGCCGGCTACGCTCACCAGGACCTCGTCGCGCTTGGGGTGCTTGAGGTTGTTGAGATAGACGGGCACGGGCTTGGCGAAGGCGAACACCGGGCCACCGGCGGCGAGCATCAGCAGCGGCAGGATGATGGTGCCAAACGGGTCGATATGGTTGAGCGGGTTGAGCGAGACACGACCGCGCGATCGGGCCGTCTTATCGCCGAGTGCCCAGGCCGCGGCGGCGTGCGCACTCTCGTGGATGACGATGCCCACAATGACGGCGACGGCGCTCGCGAGCAGGTTCATGATGTAGCTGCTGGACATGGCGCTCCCCTAGCGGACGCGGCGCGAGGCGCGCGTGAGCAGGTAGTCGGCCACAAACAGGATGACGGCCACGATAGCGTAATCCAGGCGGAACACGCCGCCAAAGGGCGACGTAATGACGCCGTAGCCGGCGATGGCGCTCGGCAGCGCGCGCGAAAGCTCAACGACAAAGCCCACGATCTGCAGCTTGGCGGTGAGGCCGCTAAAGCACAGCAGCACGGTCATCGCGCTCATAAAAATGCCGCAGATGCGACAAGCGATGGCGATGATGCTCATCGCCACGGCAGCGGCTTTACGAGAGTTCACGCGCGGTCTCCTCTTCGATCTGGGTGGAAAGCTCCAGCCATTCGTCCTCGAGCTTGGGCAGCTCTTGCTTAAGGCCGTTATATTCCCCCAGCGCGGCATTGAACTTGTCTTGATCGGCATAAAGCTCTTCGCTGGCCATCAATTCCATAAGCTCGTCATAGCGGGCGCGCTTTTTGTCGAGCTCCGTCTCGATCTTCTTGAGCTGGTTGCGCACGCCCTTGAGCTTTTTGTTGAGCGCGGCGCGGGCCTGGGCCTCGGCGCGCTTTTGCTCCTTGGTCTTTTTGCCCTCGGCAGGCTTAGGCGTCGCGGCGGGGGTGTCGACCTGGGCGGCGCTGGCCTTGGTGGACTTGACCGTGGCCGGCGCGCTCTCCCCTGCCGCCTCGGCGGCGACGCGGGCGGCGAGGTCCTCGCGCTTGTAGAGGTAGTAGTCGTAGTCGCCATCGTAGACCGTGACCTTGCCGTCGCGGATGTCGATGATGCGGTTGGCCACGGCGCGCACCAGGTGCTCGTCGTGGCTGATTAGCACGATGGTACCGGGGAAGTTTTGCAGGGCGTTCTCGAGCATGTCCACAGAGTCGATGTCCAGGTGGTTGGTGGGCTCGTCCAGGCACAGGAGCGCCTCGGGGGCCACGAGCATCTTGGCAAGGGCCAGACGTGCCTTTTCGCCGCCGGAGAGGACACGGACTTGCTTTTCGATTGCGTCGTTGTCGCTAAACAGGAAGGCGCCCAGCAGGCTGCGCTGCTGCGGCACGGTCCACTTGGGCGTGACGGTGTCGATCTCTTGCAGGACGGTATTGGACTCGGTCATGCCCTCGAGCGCGTGCTGGGCGTAGTAGGCTACGCCCACGTTAGTGCCCAGGTCGCGGGTGCCATTGGTGGGCGGCTCCAGGCCAGCGAGGATCTTCATGAGCGTGGACTTGCCGGCGCCGTTGGGCCCGACGAGCGCCACGTGCTCGCCGCGGTAGAGCTTGAGATCGATGTCGCTGTAGATGTGCTTGTCGCCGTAGGACTTGGACACGCTCTCGAGCCCTACGACCATGTCGCCGGAGCGCGGCGGGTCGGGGAACTTAAAGTCGATGTGCTTGTGACCCTCGGGCAGGATGACAAGCTCCTTTTTGATTTGCTCGATCTTGCGGATGCGCTCCTGGGCCTGGGCGGCCTTGGTGGGCTTGTAGCGGAACTTGTCGACGAAGACCTGCATGTGGGCGATGTCGCGCTCCTGAGCGGCACGCTTGGCGCGCATCTGCTCTAGGTTGTCCTCGCGCTGTTTAAGGTAGCTGCTGTAGTTGCCGGTGTAGGTGGTCACGCGGCGGTTCTCGAGGGCGGCGACGTGGTCGACGCAGGCGTCCATGAAGGCGCGGTCGTGGCTGACGATGAGGACGGCGCCATCGTAGCTCGCGATAAAGCCGCGCAGCCACTGGACGCTCTCGAGGTCCAGGTGGTTGGTGGGCTCGTCCAGGAGCAGCAGGTCGGGGTGGCGCAGGAAGAGCTTGGCCAGCGCGATGCGCATCTGCCAGCCGCCCGAGAACTCGGAGCACGGGCGCTCAAAGTCGGTGACCTTAAAGCCCAAGCCGGACAGGATTTTACGGGCGTTGCTCTCGAGCTCGTAGCCGCCCAGATGCTCAAAGCGGTCCTGGACCTGGCCATACTCGTTAAGGAGTGCGTCGACGTCCTTCCCCTGTTCGGAGAGCTCGGTGATCTGGGCCTGCAGCTCGTTGGCGCGCTCGCCCATGCGGCGGATTTCCTTGGCAGCGGCCATGACCTCGGCGAGGATGGTGGTGTCCTTTTGCTCTAGGTTGGTTTCCTGCTCTAGGTAGCCCACCTGGCAGTCCTTGGCGTACTGGACCTGGCCGGCATCGGGGCTGTCGATGCCCATGATAATCTTGAGCATGGTGGTTTTGCCGGCGCCGTTGGGTCCCACGAGCGCGAAGCGCTCGCCGGGGTTGATCTGGAAGGACGCGCCGCTAAAGAGGACGCGTGCGCCGAAGCTTTTTTCGATCTTGTCGACCAGGAGGATCATGGTGCCGCCTTTGACCTTGTGTGCCTATAT
>CAUAAR010000030.1:0-20551 GCA_958427035.1 uncultured Collinsella sp.
CGCGCATAAAGAAAGCCTCCCATTTCTCATGTCCAAGAAATGGGAGGCAGTTCATGTGTGATGCGCGGGCCATTTTGTTTAGACCGCACCCGTCCTCCTGTTCATCTCAATCTGTAACATCTAGCCGAGTTTTTCGGTCCTAGCTGTTACAGATCGAGATGAACGCACAGACCAAGCCGAAAATCTCAATCTGTAACATGTAGACCGCTTTTGACCGCTTAGATGTTACAGATCGAGACAAACAGATGGGTCAATCCAATCAATCTAGATCTGTAACACCTGGCTGGTCATTTCACTCCTAACTGTTACAGATCGAGACAAAGATGATGGCTGGGTAGACAAAATCTCAATCTATAACACCTAGTCGAGTTTTCGGGTCCACCTGTTACAGATTGAGATGAACGAGCCGAGCACGTCTACACCCGCAGGTCCTTTACGCTGGAACGCTCGACCAGCACACCCGAGACGAGTGTACGGCTTCTGGAGCTCGGGGCTTCCAGACCTGCGACGACCTCGTTGAGCGCACGGACGCCCAGCTCGCGGTGACGAAACTTCACCGACGTCAGAATCGAGTTGGGAATCGTCTTGTAAAGCTCATCGTCGAAGCCGATCACGGACACGTCGTCGGGCACACTGTGCCCTTTGTCACGTAGAGCCATCATCACGCCGTTTGCCATACAGTCGTTAGCAGCGAGGACCGCCGTGCAATCGGGTTTATCGGCAAGCACAAGGCCCGCGGCATAGCCACTATCCGCATTCCAATCGCCTTGCAGAGGCTCGGGCGGCTCAATGCCACGCGCCTCGAGCGCCGCTCGCCAACCTTTCATACGGCACTGGCTCGACAACGACTCTTTCTTACCAGAGACGAAGTACACGTTTTTATGCCCGTGGTTCAAGAAGTACTCGCACGCCATGCGCGCACCACCCTCTTGATCGTCACTAACGGTAGAGCAGGTAGGATGCTCCATCGGCGTGATAATCACCGTCTTGAGGTCCTTCGGTGCCTCAAACGTATCGAAATCGTCGACCATCTGACGCAGGTTGAAGATCATGCCATCAACAGGCAGCCGCGACATCCTGCGCGCCGCATCGGCAAGGGTCATCTTCTCCGCTGCGCACTTCTTAATCATCGTGAGCGCAAAGCCGCGTTCTTCGGCGGCATCGGTGATACCGTCAATCATGTCCACGGCACCGCCCGACAAGTGGAACATCACCACGCCGATGCACCCGTAACGGCCCAACTTGAGTGAACGCGCGGCAAAGTTGGCTCGAAACCCGAGCGCCTCCATTGCGGAATGGACCTTATCGCGTGTCGACTCTCGCACGCTATCGGGCTCGTTGATCACGCGCGAAACCGTCTTGAGAGAAACACCAGCGGCAATCGCCACATCGTTCATTGAGACATTTTTCTTGTCCATCGTTGCCACTGCTTCTCCACTCGGTTCTCTATCGCTTGCTTTTTGCGTTCTAGCATACACTACCTGCCTGACTGATAAATCAACCGTTTACCGGACAATATCGACCGCTCACCCGTATATCCTTGTTGCTCTTCCAAAAATGTCTTACGTTGTCATTAACGAAATGACAACGTTGTCATTTCGCAATGCCTTCCTTAAGCAGGAAGGTTTCCGGGCAGTCCTGACCATCCATCGACGACCAGTTCCATCCACATGCATCGCGCATCAAGTAGCAAAGGAGCTCTATGGACGCCATCGTAAAGATGCTCGAAAAGCATCAACCGTTCTTTGAGAAGATCTCGAGGAACATATACCTCCAGGCCATCAAGGACGGATTCCTTGGGTGCATGCCCATTGTCCTCACCTCTTCGATCTTTCTGCTGATCGCCACGCTTCCCGGCGTAGTCGGTGTCACGCTGCCCCAACCGCTCATCGACTGGTGCAACAAGCTGTACACCTTCACCATGGGTGTCATGGGCATCATGGTCGCCGGCACCACTGCCAAGAACTTTACGGCTTCCATGAACCGTCGCATGCCCGCCGGCAAAGTGCTCAACGACGGCTCCACCATGGTTGCCGCCCAGTGCAGCATGCTTTTGCTCGCTGTTACGCAGTTCACCACCAAGTTCAACGGCTCCGAACTTTCGGTCTTCGACTGCACCAGCATGGGCACGCGCGGTCTGTTCTCGGCCTATATCGCCGCGTTCATTACCGTGTGGGTCTATAAGTTCTGCGTCTCGCGCGATCTGACCATTAAGCTGCCCAAGGAGGTCCCGGGCGCCATCGCTCAGAACTTCCGCGACATCATCCCCTTTGGCGGCGCCGTCATCATCTGCGGCATCATCGATGTCGTCGTGCGTAACCTCATGGGCGTTCCGTTCTCCGAGCTCCTTATCAAACTGCTCTCCCCGCTCTTTACCGCTGCAGAAACCTATCCTGGCCTTATCCTTATCCAGGCAGCCACCGCGTTCTTCTGGTTCATCGGCGTCCACGGCCCCTCGATCGTCCAGCCGGGCATCGATCCCATCCGTCTTGCCAACCAGGCCGAAAACCTGCAGGTTCTGCTGGCAGGCGGCCACCCCGCCCACTCCCTCACCTTTAACATGTCGCTCGTGGGTGAATTCGGCGGCACCGGCGCCACGTTCATCGTGCCGCTTCTGCTGATTCTCTTTATGAAGTCCAAGCAGCTCAAAGCCGTCGGTAAGGCCTCGATTGTTCCTGTTGCCTTTGCTGTCAACGAGCCGCTGCTCTTTGGCGCGCCGATGATCCTTAACCCCTACATGCTCATTCCCTTTGTTGCCGCCGGCTGCGTCAACGTGAGTGTTGCCAAGTTCTTTATCGACAACGTGGGCATGAACGGCTTCTCCTTCGTGGTGCCTTGGGCCACCCCTGCCCCCATCGGCATTTTCATCACCACGAACTTCCAGCTTATCGCCCTGGTATTTGTTGCGATCATCATCTTGCTGGACGCCATCATCTACCTGCCGTTCTTGAAGGCATACGATAAGCTGCTCTGCGACCAGGAGGCCGAGCGCGTCGCTGAGCTTGGTCTCGAGTCAGATGGTGCTGCCGCCATCGCCGCCAGCACCTCTGCGCCCGCCATCGAGCAGACCGCCGCTGCCGTCGAGCAGACCGCCGCTGCCGCCGATAGCAAGCCTGTCGCCGGTCAGCCCGAGCCCGCCGCCGACGCATCCGCTAAGAAGGATGTCGATGGCCTGAAGGTCCTCGTCCTGTGCGCCGGCGCCGGCACCTCTGCCATGCTCGCCAACGCCATCAAGGAAGGTGCTGCGCAGACCGGAGAGAACATCGCTTCCTCCGCAGGCGCCTATGGCCAGCACACTGCCATCATGGATCAGTACGACGTCATCGTGCTCGCCCCGCAGGTTCGTAGCTACTACAACGACATGAAGGCCGACACCGATCGTCTGGGCATTAAGCTGCTCGCCCCGCGCGGCAAGGAATATATCGACCTTACCCGCGACCCCGCCGGCGCCATCAAGTGGCTCCGCGAGAACCTCGACTAGTTCCTCCCTCTGTTGGTGCCCGGATCCCCCAGTTCGGGCACCTCTCCCTATTCGTATCCCACAGAAAGGATGACTCATGACCAACCCCATGCAGTTCCCCGACGGCTTTGTGTTTGGCGGCGCCACCGCTGCTTACCAGGTTGAGGGCGAGACCCGCACGCACGGCAAGGGCAAAGTGCCCTGGGACGATTTCCTGGCTGCTCAGGGTCGCTTCTCCCCCGACCCCGCAAGCGATTTCTACAACAAGTATCCGGTCGATATTGACCTGTGCCAGCGCTTCGGCATTAACGGCATTCGCGTCTCCATCGCTTGGAGCCGCATCTTCCCCAACGGCACCGGCGAGATTAACCCCGAGGGCGTCGCCTTCTATCACGAGCTTTTCGCCACCTGCAACAAAGCTGGCGTTATCCCCTATGTCACGCTCGATCACTTCGATACGCCCGAGGCCTTTTACCAGAACGGCGGCGAGGGATTCCTGACGCGCACGACCATCGACGCCTTCGTCGAGTACGCCAAGTTCTGCTTTGCCGAGTTCACCGAGGTCAAGCACTGGTTTACCTTTAACGAGATTCCCGCGACCGCCGAGGGCAGCTTTATCGTCGGCAACTGGCCGCACGGCGAGAAGTACCGCCTGGACAAGGCCTTCCAGCTCATGCACAACATGATGGTGGCCCACGCCAAGGCTGTCGTCGCCTTCCATGAGGGCGGCTTTGAGGGCGAGATCGGCATTGTCCAGAACCTGGAGCCCAAGTATCCCCTCGACCCCAACAACGCCGCCGACTGCGAGGCAGCTCGCATGGCCGACGTCATCAACAACCGCTGGGTACTCGACGCCACCTTCAGCGGCCACTATGCAGCCGACACCATGGAGGCTGCGACCAAGCTGGCCCATATCGCCGGCGGCGAGCTCGACGTCCGCGACGAGGACATCGCCGCGCTGACCGCCGCGCTCCCCTACAACGATTGCCTGGGCGTCAACACCTACAAGTGCCAGTTCCTGCGTGCCGCCGAGGGCGAAAACGACATCAACCACAATGGCACCGGCGACAAGGGCTCCTCGCGCTGGTTCCTCAAGGGCGTGGGCGAGTCATGCGTGCGCGAAGGCGTACCCACCACCGATTGGGACTGGATCATCTATCCCGAGGGCCTGTACGATCTGCTGCTGCGAATTAAGAACGATTACCCCAACTACAAGAAGATCTATATCACCGAGAACGGCATGGGCTATAAGGACGACTTCGAGGATGGCTTTATCGACGACGCCCCTCGTATCGACTACATGCGCCAGCATCTCGCGTGGATCCTCAAGGCAATCGACGGCGGCGTGAACGTCGACGGTTACTTTGTGTGGTCACTGCAGGATCAGTTCTCCTGGACCAACGGCTACAACAAGCGCTATGGCCTGTTCTACATCGACTTTGAGACCCAGAAGCGCTATCCCAAGGCGAGCGCGTACTGGTACAAGAACGTCGCGGAGACCGGCCTGCTCATGGCCTAGTTTCCGCCGCATACCCCCCTGTCGGCCGCATGCGAATCCCTCCACGGGTTCGTATGCGGCCTATTTTTTTGCTCGGCCCGTGCAGGCCGTTTGTCTCGATTTGTAACATCTAGCAGGGATTTTCAATCCTAACTGTTATAGATTTAGACGAACGGGTGGCCCGGGCCGAACAATCTCGATCTGTAACATGTAGACAACTTTTGACCGTCTAGATGTTACAGATCAAGACAATAAGATAGTCAAATCCGAACTTTCCAAGCAGCTATGAAACATGGTTTCTAGTTTTCGGTATCACGAACATACTTTCGGTATCATTTGATACCGATATGATACCGAAAACATATTCGGTCCCGCTGGAGGACTTCGTACGCTACCCAACCAAGTTGCAGGTTCACGAACTCCGTCGATCTTCCGAGCGCCCATGAATTCCTATTTGCGCGTCAAATCGCGTCACGTTGACACGTAAAATGACGCGCAAATTTTTACGCGTCATTGTAAAGCGGTACCCCCGCGCCGACAGGGGGCAGAAGTATCGCCTGCAGCGTTAGTTAGCAGATGACCTGCGTATGCTCCTCGATGGCGGCGCGATCCTCGGCGGCGATACTCGGCTCGCACACCACGGCGTCCAAATTGTCCAGGCGGCAGAAGGTGTAGAAGTCGCGCTTGCCGATCTTGCTGGAGTCGGCGATCAGATAGCGCGAGTCGGCCTTGCTAAAGGCGAGCTGCTGGATACGGCCCTCGTCCATGTTGGACGTAGATACGTCACCGTCCAAGATGCCGTTGGCACCGATAAACGCCGCGTCGATGCCCAGCGCACGCAGGGTATCCTCGGCCGTTGGCCCCACAAAAGCGGCAGTGCGGCGACGGTACATACCGCCCACGAGGCACAGGTCGCAGTCCTCGCGCGCCTCGAGCAGGTTAAACACCGAAAGCGAATTGGTCACAATGCGCAGACGAAACGCCGGCAACATCGAGGCCATCTGCTCAACCGTGGTGCCTGTCCCCAAAAAGATGGTCGAGCCTTCCTCGATAAGCTCCACAGAACGGCGCGCAATCTGCAACTTTTCCTCGGCATGCTTCGTGCGCTTTTCGCTGTGCGAATACTCATGGCGCAGCATAGCGTGTGGACGGCCCTGCGCACTGCGGGCTCCGCCGTGCACGCGCTCGATCTCGCCCAGGCTCGCAAGCTCCTCAAGGTCACGGCGGATCGTCATATCCGAGACACCTAACGCATCCGAAATCTCCTTGACCGAGACCGTGCCCTGCTCTTCGAGCAGCTGCCGAACCTTATCCTGTCGCTCCGCTTTAATCACGATGAGTCCTCGCTGTTCCACGCTCACGTCAATTCAAACAATAACGAACAAATTGTATCAGACTCGCGCGCGTCAGAAATGAACGCCCGCACAGCTCCAATCATCACTTTTTTGAGAAAAATACCCCCTGCTTTAGTGGGGTGTAGTGATAATCTCGCCTGTTCGCGCTACAGTTTGTCGAAAATACCTCGATGTTAGGAACCAAATGATCACTTCCGAGCTTTTCGGCACCGCGCCGTGCGGTACCCCCGTTCATCGTTACACCCTCAACGGGCCCGAGATCTGCGTTCGCATTATGGACTATGGCGCCACCGTGTTGGGCATCGACGTGCCCGATATCCCCGGCAACGTGCGCGATGTGGTGCTGGGCTTCGATAAGCTCGAGGATTACTTTGACAACCCCGCCTGCTTTGGCGCGACCATCGGACCTGTGGCCAACCGCACTGCAGGTGCCACGATCACCATCGCCGGCACGGACTGGCATATGCCCGCCAACGAGGGCACCAACAACCTGCACAGCGATCTTGAGCATGGTCTGCACAAGCGCGTATGGGACGTTGAGCTCGACGAGGTCCACAATGCCGTGCGCATGACCACCTCGCTTGAGGACGGTGAGCTGGGCCTCCCCGGCAACCGCACCTTTACGGCCGTGTTTACCGTGACGCGCACCGGCTGCTTCCGTATCGAATATGGCTGTGAGAGCGACCGCGCCACGTACGTGTCCATGACCAACCACACGTACTTTAACCTTGCCGGTCACAACGCCGGCATGGACTGTGAGCACTTCTTTGTTGCTAACGCTGCCCACTACCTGCCCATCGATGAGCAGAACATCCCCACCGGAGAGATCGCTCCGGTCGAGGGCACGCCGTTTGACTTCCGTGAGCTGCGCCCCGTCGCGCCCGGCATGGAAGCCGACGACCCGCAGATTAAGCAGGCCCGTGGCTACGATCACTGCCTGTGCATCGATGGCTATCAGTACGGCCGTAATCTGCGCCGCGCGATGCACGTCGAGGAGATGTGGACCGGCCGTGAGCTGGACTATTACACCACTGCCCCGGGCGTGCAGCTCTACACCGGCAACTGGCTGGGCGACGAACACGCCAAAGACGATGCCAACTATGGTTGGGGCGCCGGCTTTGCCCTCGAGGCCGAAATGTATCCTGACACGCCGCACCATGCGCTGTTCCCCCAGGGCATCGTGGGCCCCGGTCATCCCTACAGCAATGTGATCGAATACCACTTTATGAGGCACTAGGCCCACAACGCGACATATCGCACAGCAACGCCCGCCGGCACACCGCCGACGGGCGTTTTTCATCTTTTGGGCTCTTTTTCGCTGTGACTGTATGAGTGACATATCAAAACTATGCCCATTTACTACGCTTAGCCCGGGATGCTCGACCATGCACCGGTTTTTGTTAAATGCGCGAGCCGTCTACCTGCGGTTTTGTTTTTCTCAAATTCGACATGCTCGGCGATAACCGATCAAACGTAGTAAATGGGCATAGTTTTTGACAGGCGGCATCGCGCGCGTCCCTCGCAAGGGCAAAATGATCCGTTTTCCTCCGTCCCCAAGGGATCAGTTGAACAGATTGCCGATGGGGTCGGGGGCGGAACTGGGGAGATAGCGGATTTCTAGCTCTATGCCGAGCTTTTGCAACTCTTTGAAGGCGGCGATGTCTGTATCGCCTACGGCAACGGCAGGCGTTGCAGAGCGCTTGCCCTCCCCCGCCCGCATATGGCCGATACTAATCTTGGTTATTGGCACACCGCCCTTAACCAGCGCGAGCGCATCGGAGGGTGAGGCCACCATGATCAGAATCCATTGACGCGGCGTTGCGGTATGAATGATGTCGATGGCCTTTTGTACCGAGAAAAACCGCGTCCAAACGCCTTCTGGCGCCGCCACCCTCATGGGTGCCCATTGGCGCGAATCTGCCGCGATCTCATCGTTGACGATTAGGACAAGGTTGGAACCCACGGCTTTGTTCCACAGCTCAACGTCTTGTCCGTAAATGAAACGGTCGTCGATACGTGTGAGAAGAATCTTGGGTTGAGTCATCGCTGCCCCATTCTGTTTGAGACCCGTAAGAGCAAGACATCACGCCTCTAATATTAGTGCATTTAAAGTGAGAAAAGCCGTCAGAACACTTGCGCGGATGTGCGATGTCCCGTATCATAGAAAGCCGTTGACGCCTCAGTTGCGCCATCACATGGCCGCCAGCGTAGCTCAGTTGGTAGAGCACCGCTCTCGTAAAGCGGGGGTCACCGGTTCGAGCCCGGTCGCTGGCTCCATTGCACAAGATAGCCGCCTTCGGGCGGCTTTTTTGTTGCCGATTTCGGGCGCGCATCCGCCAATTCAAGCACAACGCCGCCGGAAACTCCCCTACTCAACAAAAGCCCCGCCAACCGCAATCCCCAAAGGAACCGCGATCAGCGGGGCCCAAGCGAGCTCCCCCAAGGGATAACGCTCGCAACACGAACAGCTCAGCCGAGCAGCTCGCTACTCCTCCCAGTAAGCATCTGCAAGCAGCTTAAAGCAAATCTTCTTGACCGGCTGTGCGCCATCGCCCGGGAACTCGAGCGTGGGCATGTGAGGCTCGCCGGCAACGAACAGCGCGAACTTGTCGTCGGCAAGATCGCCGGCAATCGAGGCGTCTGAATCGACCAGGTCGTAGTCGTCCTTCTCGTCAAACTCCTGGACCAGCGTCAGGCTGCCCGTGGCAACCTTAAAGGCCTCGCGACCCTCAATGTCGATCTGCAGGTCGTGATAGCGCTGATGCGTCTCGTAGTGAGCCTCTGCCTCGGGACGCGTCGTGGGAGCCATGACGTTCGCAAAGACCTTGTCGCCCAGAATCGGATGGCTGCCGACCTCGAGCTGCGCCGGGTCGTTCTCCTCGAGCCAGTCGATCAACACGTCGAGGCCCTTGAGCATTCCGCGGTACTCCTCGATATCGCCCAATGCACCGTAAATCATCTAAATCCCCTCTCGGATCGCTTCTTTGGCGGCTACTCGGCAAACGCGTTACCGACGCTGTTGCCACCCACATACGTCTCGACCAGGGTAAGGTCGGGATTGAACACGACAAAGTCGGCGTCGCGACCCGGCATGCTGCTGCACTTGTCGTCGACATGAACCAGCAAGCGACGCCGGGGCCGACACCCGAGCTCCTACAGCTCGGTTACGACGACGCCGTTGTAGACCTCGTCCCAACGATCCATAACCAAGTGGCCAGTCATGGGATCCATGGCATTGAGCTTGCCGCAGGTGTTGGCGGTACGCAATACTGTCTCGTCATCCGCGCCAGCAGCAATCGCATGTGCGAAGCCGGCAATGGTCGAATCGCCAGAGCCCGTAGCGTTAACGGCGGGGATATCGGGCGTCTTTGCGCGGAACGCACGGCCATTGTGGAAGCCAACGGAGCCGGCAGCACCCATGGATACGACGACCCAGGGGATATCGGAGAAGCGGGCGTCAGAGGCGAGCGCGGCACGGAGTTCATCCACATCGTCGGTGGTAAAGCTCGTGCCCAGAAGGCCGTTGATCTCGGTCAGATTAGGCTTGACCAGCTCGGGCTTAATTTCGGACTTAAGGGCGGCCTCGAGCGAAGCACCCGAGGTATCGAGCAGCACCTTGGCGCCGGCGTTCTCGGCAATGCCCGTGATCTTGGCATAGTAGTCTGCCTCGACACCGCGGGGCAGAGAACCCGAAATGGTGACAACGTCGGCCTTGCCCGCAAGCTCAGTAAACTTGGCGGTAAAGGCATCGAGCTCCTCGGGGGCAATCGTCGGGCCGCTCTCGAGCAGCTCAGTCTGGTTACCGGCATGAAGGATGTTGAGGCAGATGCGGGTCTCGCCCTTGATGGGCACAAAATCATTCTTAATGCCATTGGCATCCATGAGCTCGGCCATATAGGCGCCCATATGCCCACCAAGCAAGCCGGTTGCCACGACATCGTCGCCCAGCTGGCCCAGGACGCGGGCCACATTAAGGCCCTTGCCGCCGGCGGTCTTTTCGGGCGTCACGCGGTTTACGTCGTCAATGACGAGCTCATCGAGCTGATAGCGCGTATCGACGGACGGGTTCATCGTAACGGTGAGGATCATTTTTAGCTCCTTATCTCGCAAGCTCCTTATGCCTTGCAAAACGAATTGGCTACATGCGACTACAGAATCTCGATTGTGAACGAGCGCACGATGGTTTCTTTGGGCTTGGCGATAAGGCAGCCGCGCTTATGCTCAAGCACGTCATCCTCATCGGAACAGGTCGAAAGACCGCCCCAGGGTTCAACTGCCACAAAATCGCCCTCGGGCTTGCTCCACACAATAAGATATGGGAAGCCCCCAAAGCTCAGGCGGACGCCCTTGTCCTCGCCCTTTTTGGAAAGCGTGACCTGACGGCTCTCGAGCACGTCAAAGATGGTCTCCGCAAAATCGAAGAGCTCATGTGACAGAGGCAGCGTCTTTCCCACCATGGGGTTCTTGGAGCGGTTTGCCACGTCAATCAAGCCAGTCGAAGGGACAGCGGTGCAAAGCTCCGCAGCCTCGTCTTTCTCAAAGCGCAGCTCGTAGTCCGTATAGGCCTCGCCCTCATCGAGCGGGCACCTAAAGCCAGGATGACCGCCGATAAAGAACGGCATGTCCTCGGTTCCCTCGTTGGTCACCTCATAGGAGACGCGCACGGCGGTATCCTCGAGCGTATAACGGGCGACAAGCTTAAACGGATACGGATAATCGCTCAGCAGCGCGGCGTTATCCTCGGAAGCCAGGCACATCGCCAGCTCGTTCTCGCCTTGGCTCAGCAGCTTCCACTCCTGTTTGCGCGCAAATCCGTGGCGAGCGAGCTTTACATGATGCCCGGCAAACGTCATGGCGCTGTTATCGCGCAAACCTCCGCAAATCGGGAAGCAAATCGGTGCCTGGCCGGACCACACGGCGGGATCGCCCTGCCACAGATACTCGCGACCTCCGGCCTCAATCGAGGTAAACGAACCACCAGCCGTGGACACCTTAATAGAAATCGAATCGTTGGAGAGAGCGTATTCCATTGCCCATCCTTTCGAACAACTGCTTTTTTTGCTCGCAAGAACCCGTCTCGGCCCTGACCAAAGGACAAACCCGCACGTTCATCGATGCGTCCGGTATCCCAGCCATGCAACGGGGTACCATACAGACATTGATGCAATTACAGCTGAAAGGCCTTCTTATGCGAACCATCATCCTCTACGCCTCGCGCCATCACGGCAATACGAAAAAGCTCGTGGACGCCATCGTTGAGGCACACCCCGAGATCGATACCCTCGACGTCAAGGCGCTCGGCAAAAACGAGTATCCCAACCTGCACGAATATCATCTGATCGGTGTCGCCACGGGCATCTATTACTCCGAGATCGACAAAGATATGGCACGCGTGCTCACTAACGTGCTGCAACCGCAGGACAAGGTGTTTGGCCTTATGACCTATGGCGGCAAAAACAAGTGGTACGGCAAGGATATCGATGGCATCTGCCGCATGAGGCAGGCCATCTTTATGGGTGTCTACGGCTGCCCCGGCTTTGATACGTGGGGGCCGTTCAAACTCACCGGCGGTGTCCAAAAGGGACACCCAACCGCTGAGGAAATTAAGGGCGCCGTCGACTTCTTCGACAAGATCGAAGACGAGTACGGCGACATCATCGTCGAAGAGTATGCCAAGCGCGAGAAGCGTCTAGCCTACGAGAAGGAGCATCCTGCGGGAGGCCTGGTGGCCGGCGTCAAGCGCACGGCAAAGAAGATCGCTAACAAGCTGTAACTGTGAAGGTACTTTTGAGCGTTTAACCCATACGGCGGGTCCGAGCAGATTCGGGCCCGCCGTTTTTTCTATCGTTACTCGGTAAAGGCGTTGCCGACGCTCTGGCCGCCAACATACGTCTCGACGAGGGTGAGCTCATGGTCGAACACGACAAAGTCGGCGTCGCGACCCGGCATGATGCTGCCGCACTTATCCTCGATGTGCGCGGAGCGTGCCGGCACCTCGGTTGCCATGCGAATGGCGATATCGGCGCTGGTGATGCCCCAGTCGACGATGTTCTTAACGCCCTGGGCAAGCGTGAGCACCGAACCGGCAATGCTCTTGCCGTCGGCGAGCCAGCACAGGTTGTCCTTCATGATGACGTCCATGCCACCACTAGTGTAGCTGCCCTCGGGCATGCCGCCGCAACCCAAGCAGTCGGTGATGAGCACCGTGTGCTGCCAGCCCTTGGCCTGCAGCAGCGCCTTGATGGCGGCAGGGTTTACGTGCTTGCCGTCACAGATGATCTCGGCGTAGGTCTCGGGCGTGGACATAGCGGCACCCACGACACCGGGCTCACGGTGATGCAGCCCGCGCTGGCCGTTATAGGTATGCGTAAAGCAGCTGGCACCGGCGTTGATGGCGGCGATGCACTCATCGTAGGTGGCGTCGGAGTGACCGATGCTGGTCACCACACCCTTGGCGTTCAGAGCAGCCGCATAGGCAGCGGCACCGTCGCGCTCGGCCGCCATGGCGCTTTTAACGATGCGACCACCCGCAGCCTCCTGCCACTGATCGAAAACCTCCTCGGAAGGATCGATAAGATAAGCGGGGTTCTGCGCGCCCACGTGCTTCATGGTAAAGAAGGGGCCCTCCAGGTAGATGCCCTGAATGCGAGCACCGCAGAAGTCGGGGCCGCGACCCTCGTCCGCCTGAGCGATGGCGGCGCAGGCGTCCTTGATCTGCTCGACGCCATCGGTGAACGTCGTGGGCAGCCAGCTGGTGGTACCGCGACGGGCGAGCTCGGTCGAGCTGATATCGATGCCCTCGGGATCGTTATCGGTAGTTGAGTGGTTGTAGAAGCCATGGATGTGAGTATCGACCATACCCGGCGCGATCCACGATCCCGTGTAGTCCTTAATCTCGCAAGAGGGCTCGTCGGCCTGCCAGGCGCCAAAGACGCCATCCTCGACCATAAGATAGCCGCCCAGTTGCGGTCCTGCCGGCAAGAAGAACTTGTCAGCCTTAATTGCGTACGTGCTCATATGCACTCCTTGCTTCTAAAGCAGTTGACTGTGGTGATGCTTATACCCAGCACACGTAAAACAAAAAGCGCCCGCCCGCCGTTATGAGCGGACGGGCGCCCTTACAGGGGGACGCGATTAAGCGGTGAAGGGGTGAATCGTCACGCCCTTAACCACGCGGTTGACCGTGCCGGTGGGGCTCGGCGTATCGGGCGTGTTGCCCACGCGCACGGAGTTGAGCAGGCTGATAGCCTGGGCAAACATCACGAACGGCAGAGCAAGGTAGCCCTCGGGAAGTGCCTCGTAGCCCTTAAAGGTGAAGGACTCACCCTCATAGACGGTGGCACCTTCCTGCTGAACGGCGACGGTGTGCTGAGCGATCTTGTCGCCACCGATCTCGTTGAGGATGTCGATGTCGTACTGACGGGTGTAGGCGTCGTTGTTGACGAACACGAAGACGAGCGTCTTATCGTCGACGAAGGACTTGGGTCCGTGACGATAGCCCATGGAAGTGTCGTAAGAAGTGGCAACCAGGCCGTGAGCAAGCTCGAGAATCTTAAGCTGGCTCTCCTGAGCAAGGCCGCCAAAGGAGCCGGAGCCCAGGTAGGTCACGCGGTTGAAGTCGCCAGCGAGGTAATCGGCGACCTCGGACTCGCGAGCGATAACCTCCTCGCCCATCTTGGCGATGGTCTCGACCCACTCGGCCTTCTGCTCGTCAGAGGCAGTGTCGAAAATAAGGGTGGAGAGCAGGGTCATGCAGGAATAAGAACCGGTCATGGCGAAGCCCTTGTCGTTGGCGCGCGGAATGAGCAGCGTCAGCGCATTGGGATCATCGGCAGACTCGACGGCGAGCTTGCCCTCGGGAGCGCAGGTGATGTTGAGGAACTTGACGTTGTGGACGAGCTCCTTGGCAACGGCAACGGCAGCAAGGCTCTCGGGGCTGTTGCCAGAGCGGGCAAAGGAAACCACGAGCGTGGGATCCTCGGCGCGCAGGAAGTCGCGCGGAGCGCTCACGATGTCGGTCGTGGCGATGGGCTTAAAGTCGTAGAGATCAGTGTTGCCAGCGTGACGCAGGTACGGGGCGCAGGTATCGCCAACGTAGTCGGACGTACCGGCACCGGTGAAGACAACGGACAGACGACCCTCGCCCATAGCGCGAGCCTCGGCCAGGAAGGCCTCGATGGCCTCCTTGTTCTCGCGATAGATGTTGAGCGTATCACGCCAAAGCTCGGGCTGCTGAGCAATCTCGGCCGTGGTGATCTGGGCGCCGAGCTCGGTGAGCTCCTCGACACTCTTCTCGAACATTTCTAATACCTCTCTCTAGAAGTAATCCTCTGACGTGCAATTATACACTTCGGTTGGTTATCTGGTAGTAACCAGTTAAATGCAAAGAATCATCATATGGAAACGATGCGGACACTAGTTGCTACGCTGGTGGTAAACCTTGTATTTAAACTGATCGGCACGAGCAACCGAGAGTGTATACTCCACAACCTCGTTTGACTCGTTATACGTAGTCCTGACCAAATCGAGCACAGGCGAGCCCTCGACAATTCCCAAAAGGTGGGCGTCGGTGGGACGGGCTATGCTCGCATAGAACTCCTCTTCGGCCACGCGAATCTTTTGCTGAAAGTCTTGCTCAATCACATCGTAAAGCGGCTTACGCTCCAGCAGTGGTCGCTTTAGGGACAGAAATTGACGAACCGGTAGATAGCTGCGTTCGACCATCATGGGCATGTTATCGGCAGAACGAAGGCGCTTAAGCTTAAAAATGCGATCACCGATACGCAATCCCATATGCTCGGCCAGATTCTTATCGGCCTCCATCTCGCAAAACTCGAGAATCGTGGTCTCGGGGTCGCGACCCATCGCGCGCATCTGCTCGGTAAAGCTGTAGGACTGCATAAGATTGGTTGCTTTTGCCGAACGGTCGGTCACAAAGGTACCGCGACCGTGCTGCCGAACCACCAGTCCTAAACGCTCCAGTTCCTGCAGAGCCAGGCGTACCGTAGTGCGCGAGAGACCATAGCGCTCCGAAAGTTCGCGCTCGGAAGGAATCATGTCACCGGCGCGATATTCATGGTCGATCTTTTCGGTCAGAATATCGACCAGCTGATCGTACAGCGGTTGCTTACGCGCTCCGATCGCCATCCTATCCTCCCTTTTGCTCGAATTCGGCTAACTACCTAGGGTGTTAAGCATTATCAGTCTGCAACACCCGAATCATCAAGAAAACAAAAGCCGCGTGCTCGAAAGAGCGCGCGGCTTTTAACATACACATGGCTTAAGGGGTCGGGGTGTGAGCCGCGTAGGGACACACCCCTCAAGCTAGAGCCTTACCAGATGCTCGGCCAGAGACCAAGCGGGCCAGCGCCCAGGATGCCAAGGACGAAGAGCAGGAGAATGCCCTTGGTCGGGGTCCAGCTGTGCTTAGCGAACATGTAGTAAAGCAGCAGCGTAAGCATAAGCGGGACGAGCTTCGGGACGATGGTGTTGAGGGTGTCGGCAACAGAGAAGTTGACCGGATCCTCGGTAACGGTGCCGTAGGTCACGGACTCCATGCCGTTGCCCAGATCGGTGACGCCGCACTCGACAGCGTTGCCGTCGGCATCGGAAGCGGTAAGGGCGTTGCCGTCCTTATCGGTCATGGCGATGGTACCGGCCTCAGCGGTCTCGGTATCGATACCCTCCATACCGGTGAAGTTCTCGGCCTCCTTCTCGGAGACAATCACGGTAGTAGCGGAGAGGCCGCGGGTGGTGCCGTTGGGGATCTGGAGGTTGATCTGGGTGCCACCCATGGTGACGACCAGGCAACCGACGACGAAGACGCCCATGATGGAAGCGGCACGCGTGAAGGCCTGCATGTTGGCGGTCAGAGCGTCAATAGCGCTGGTGCCAAGCTTGTAGGACCAGTTCATGAGCCAGAAGCGCAGAGCGAACTGAACGGCGTTGAAGATCACCAGGAAGATGATCGGCGCAGCGGCGTTGCCGTTGATGGCCATGTTGGAGGTGATGCCGGCCGTGATAGGCACGAGCGTCAGCCAGAACAGGGCGTCACCGATACCACCGAGCGGGCCCATTGCGGCGACGCGGACGGCGCGGATCGTGGGGATGTCAACCTTGTTCTGCTCGAGCGAAAGCACGATGCCCATAACAAAGGTGACGAGGAACGGGTGGGTGTTGAAGAACTCCAGGTTGTGGCTCATGGAAGCCGCGAGGTCGTTCTTGTTGGTGTGGATCTTCTCCAGACCGGGGATGATGGAGTAGAGCCAGCCAGCGGCCTGCATACGCTCGTAGTTGAACGAGGCCTGCAGGAAGCAGGAGCGCCAAGCCATCTTGTTGAGGGTCTTCTGGTCGAGCTGCGGAGCAGGAGTGAGATCCTCGTAGTGCTCCGGGATCACATACTCATTAGATGCCATCTTCGAAGTCACCTCCGTCAGAAACAGCTGCACCCTTCAGCTCGGTCTGCTGCTGGAAGTCCCAGAAAGCGATGCCGAAGCCGATGAGAGCGAGGATGAGCAGAGCAGGGGTTGCCAGCGAATCGTTGGCAACGGTGATGAGCGCGAGGCCAAAGCCCATGAGGAAGAAGCCCCACATATCGCGGTTCATCATAACCTTGAGCAGGACGGCGAAGCCGACGAAGCGCATCATGCCGCCTGCAGCGGACAGACCGGTCTGCAGCCAAGTCGGGATGGCGGAAGCGATGGTCTGACCAATGGTAGCGCCAGCGATGAAGAACAGGGTGACGACGACAGCGAAGATCAGGCCGAGCAGAGCCATGGCGAAGTAGTTCAGGCGCTCGATGCCCTTGGTGTCCGCGTTGTGAGCCATGTTATCGGCCGTGGACATAAGCGGGGACATAAGCGTGAAGACCAGGGTAACGCCAAGCTGGCCAAGCAGAGCGAACGGAATAGCGAGGCCGACTGCCGCGTTGGGCTCGAGGCCCGTGGCGATAGCGAGAATGGCTGCCATGATGCCGCCGATGACGGCGTTAGGCGGCTGAGCGCCTCCGATCGGCATGTTGCCGATCGTCATGAGCTGATAGGTACCACCCACGAGAAGACCGGTGTTGAGGTCGCCAAGGATAAGACCGATGACGGCGCCGGTGACGATGGGCTGATAGAGAGACTCGAGGAAGTCAAACTGGTCGATTGCCGCGATGAACGTAACAACGAAGACCAGAGCGATCTGGATGATCGAGTATTCCATCTTGCTCCTCCTTTCAAAATGTATGTACGCACTTTGGATATCACGTACAGAACGTCAGGGTTTCACTCCTGACAACGTGGATCACGAGGATTACGAGAAGAGCTTGCTCGTGTCCTCAACAGGCGTGCTCGGAACGCGCCTGATCTCCAACTCCACCCCCAATTCCTGCAGCTCTTTAAACGCAGCGACATCCTCGTCGTTAACTGCGACGGAGGTGGCGACTTGGCGCTTTCCTTCCGACATGTGCATGTTGCCGATGTTTACCTTCTTTATAGGCACACCGCCCTTGACGAGCGTAAGCACGTCTTCCGGTGTTTCGGCCACGATGAAGATCTTCTGGCGCGGGCTCGCCTTGCCAATGACGTCGATGGTCTTCTGCAGGGAGAAGAAACGCGTAGCGACGCCGGCGGGAGCGGCCATCTTCATGAGGTTCTGGCGCATGGTGTTGGACGCCACGTCGTCGTTGGCGACGAGGATGAGGTTGGAGCCCAGAGTGGAGTTCCACTGGGTGGCAACCTGACCATGAACCAGTCGGTTATCGATGCGGGTAAGAAGAATGTTGGGTTCTGCCATGTTGATCAGCTTCCTTTCGATATTTGCTGACGACAGTTACTTGATCTCCTGAATCGCGTAACGCGAAACATCTACGACGGCTCCGGATCGGACTTTGATCTGGACCTTCTCGCCTTCGATGCCTTTGACGGTTCCGTAGATACCGCCGGCGAAAAGAACCTCCTGACCCGGCTTGAGCTCGGTGTGCAGCTCCTTGAAGTACTTCTGCTTCTTCTTCATGTTGATTTGCG
Source organism: uncultured Collinsella sp. (assembly GCA_958427035.1). GTDB lineage: Bacteria > Actinomycetota > Coriobacteriia > Coriobacteriales > Coriobacteriaceae > Collinsella. Next base: position 18,322 of record CAUAAR010000030.1, read on the forward strand.
ACCAGATGGTGTAAATCAAGCCCATGATGACAAGCAGGCCTAAAAGGGCGACCGAGGAGCTCAGGACGTTGGCTCCGAAATCGGCCATTAGATGCCGTCCTCGTCGCCGAAGATATCCTCTTCCTCGGAGCCGGCAACGGATGCGACCGTCTGGGCGGTGATGCCCGTCTGGCCAACGGTCACGGCCTGCTCGCCAAGCTCGGCGAGCGTGGCATTGCCGCGGAGGAACAGAAGCTCAATAACCATGGGAAGGTTGGTGCCAGTCAGAACCTCGACGTTGTCGACATCCTGGGCAATCATCATCGACTGGTTGAACGGGGTGCCACCAAGCAGGTCGGTAAAGACAAGCACGCCATCGCACTCCTCGCGCATGGCGGTAATAGCGGCGCGGAGATCCTCACCGTAGGATGCGGCCTGGTCGCCCTCAAAAGGAACGACGGTAAAAGCAGGCTGGTCGCCGGCAACCATAGCGATAGCGCTTGCAAGGCCGGGTGCGAACTGTCCATGACCGGTAAGAATAAAGCCAACCATTCAAATTTCCCTTCCGAAGGTGTGTACGATCTGAATCCGATGATTTTCGGAAGCCAGCGGGCACTCGCCCTTAAAGCTTCTTAGAAAGCGTTCTTTGAAGACCAGTGGTTTCTAAACTGGTAGTAACCACGTGACGTGTTGTTGTCACTATATCACCCCAGAAGAGGTCGCTTTCGTTGATTCATACGGTAAAACGTTTTTGCACCGCTCACGGTGATAAATCGACCGTTTACCGGTCGTTAACACTTCTACCTGCGGTTTTGAAACCGTTTCGAAATGCTTTGGCATAAATCGGATCTTTTCCTGTGCCTAAACAACGCAGGGCGGCTAAAAATAGCGCGTAGAAAAATTGCAGGTCATTGTGAAGATATGTGAATTGGTCTTTTTGACTTAATACCAGTTAGAACCAGTTTTGAGATTATCGGTGAACGGTAGTTTTCGACCGTTCACCGGTTACTTGCAATCGTTTGCAGTTGTTTTCCCAGATGAATTAGGGAAACGCGATGGAACGCTTGCGCGATCACAGGAAATTTTGGCATTTGTCCTTATCCCCCACGCGCCAAACTCCGGCATCCAAAATGAGCTAATAGCTCACGCTAATCGTTTTCAATCATTACATACTCAGTATCCGTAATTATCTATCGTTTATCGTTAATTCTGATATGATACAAGTATCATCCCAAACGCCGATTGGAGGGGTTATGGTCCATCGAAACGCATCTATATCGAATGAAACCATCAGCCGCGAACAGACGATAGCCAAACTGAGGAAGCTCGCTCGCATCTGCAAATGGGCCACGATCTGCATTACCACCGCGCTCGCTCTGGGACTCCTCGCAGTCATTGCGATTGACCTTCTACTCATATTGCCTGGCCTCTCCCAAGGGTCGTGTCTCCAATCCGTAGAACTTCAAGCCGGCGAAGGGCCGTGCCTTGCTATCGTCGGCACCGATGCGCAGGCCCCACTTATGCTCGTCGCACACGATGGTCACACTGCCATAGGGAGTCTCTTGATGACATGTCTCGCGCTTACCATCGCGATAAGCGTGCGCAGGCTTTTCCTCAACATTGAAAAGGAAGGCAGGCCCTTTGACCTTGAATGTAACCAGACACTTCGTCGAGTAGGACATTTATTCCTTATCGGCGGCGTTGCCGTGAGGCTTCTTGGCGCCGTAATCACGGGAATGATACTCTCAGGATTTGGCGGCAGCTTTACGGATGCGTTCGTCGGCCAGTTATTCGAGCCCTCCATGCTCTTTGCAGGCCTGATTATTTGCCTGATTGCCAGCATCTTCCGCTACGGGTATATCCTGCAAAAACAAGATGACGAGTTGCTCTAGGGGGAATCCATGATTATTCTGCGGCTTGACCGCATGCTCGCCGAACGCAAGATCTCATCCAAAGAGCTTGCGGAACGTGTGGGCATCTCCCAGGTTAATATGTCACGCATTAAAACGGGCAAGGTTTCTGCCATACGTTTTTCAACTCTTGACGCGATATGCCGGGCACTCAACTGCCAACCGGGCGATGTACTGGAATATATATCCGACGATGAAGCCGATAGCCTTTTTGGGCTTAAAGATGAATAGCCATAATTAAACTGCCGATCACGCTCTCAACGCAAATAGCCCGCCAGAACGACTTCTGAACTGCCTCCCATTTCTTGGACATGAGAAATGGGAGGCTTTCTTTATGCGCG
>CAUAAR010000031.1:0-20271 GCA_958427035.1 uncultured Collinsella sp.
TGGTTAGTTGGCACTTAGGGACGTTCCTTTTCTGTCGGCACCTGGGGACACTCCTGGCTTAGTAGTCATTGGGGACGTTCTTAAACGACTAGTCAAATAAGAACGTCCCCAATGACTAGGTCGGGCACATTGCTTTGTGAGTTTATTCAATCTTTTTTAATAACAATTAAGTTGTTTACCTGCTTAAAGTTATTTATCATTTTTAAAAATAATGCTCGAAAAAGCGTCCGAGAAGTCGCGGGGCGATTTTTGATGGGTCGTGCGTCAAGCGATGTGGCAAGTTCTTGGTTAGATATTGGTCAGTTTTGGGCAACCTTGTCAAAAGCTTGACGAATGCAGATTTAGACGTCGACGAATGAACATTTCAGGCAGGTTCCAAGCAAAATTCTGGGCTGATTCTCGATAATCGCCTTCAATCGCCCCTTGCCATGCGCTGGCCTCGCGTACAATCTGCTCCGACATTCGCGCGCCGTCCGGCGCTTAAGAGGGGAGGACCCCATGGCAAACGAGATCTGGACCATCAAGCGTTGTCTCGAGTGGACCAAGGAGTACCTGGCCGAGCGCGGCGAGGAGCACCCCCGTCTTTCTGCCGAGTGGCTGCTGTGCGCCGCCACGGGCCTGGCGCGCATTGACCTATATATGCGTATGGACGAGACGCTTAACGCGGCCCAGCTCGAGACCATGCATGCGGCCGTTGTCCGCCGCGCTAAGGGCGAGCCGCTGCAATACATCACGGGCAGCACGCAGTTTCGCATGATCGACGTCGCGTGCGCCTCCGGTGTGCTCATTCCGCGCCCCGAGACCGAGATGCTCGTCGAGGAAGTCCTCAATTATCTGGATGCCGAGGTGCTGAGCCCCGAGGCTGCTGCCCGTCAGCGTGTTGAGCTGCCTTGGAACGATGAGGTTGAGGAGGCACGCAAGGCTGAGGCCGCGCTGGCAGACGAACGCGCGACCGCCGAGCGCCGTGCCGCCAACCTGACGGCCGCCGATGAGGCTGCGCTGGGTAGCGACGTGCTCGGCAGCCGTGCCTATGCCGAGGAGCTGGCTGACCGCGAGGCCGAGGAGGCCGCCGCGCAGGCAGCAGAAGCCGAAGTCGCGGAAGCCGCCGAGTCCGAGCTCGACGAATACGGCATCGCCATCGAGGGTGCCGACCAGGAGACGGCTTCAGCTCAGGATGCCGCTTCGCCTGCCCCAGCCGAGCCCCGCATCGCCCGCGTTCTCGAGGTCGGCTGCGGCACGGGCTGCATCTCGCTCTCCCTTGCCTGGGAGCGCCGCGGCCACGTTACCTGCACCGCCACCGATATCGAGCCGCGCGCTATCGATCTGGCCACCAAAAACCGCGACGCGCTCGGTCTCACATCCGATGAGGTCGCCTTTAGCCTCACCAACCTGGTGAGTTCCATTCCCCGCGAAGAGTGGGGCACCTTTGATGTGCTTGTCTCCAATCCGCCCTACATTCCGACCGACGTCATGCGCTCACTGCCGCACGAAGTCAAGGACTTCGAGCCCGACCTGGCGCTTGAGGGCGGCGCCGACGGCCTCGATATCTTCCGCCGCCTGCTCAATGCGGCGCCTTACATGCTGCGCGCCGGCGGCCTGTTTGCCTGCGAGCTCTACGAGGGTGCCCTCGACGCCGCCGCCGAGCTCTGCCGCCAGGCGGGTCTCTCGGACGTGCGCATCGTCCGCGACCTCACCGATCGCCCCCGCATCGTCCGAGCCATCGTCACCGAGCCCAAACAGCGCCAGTAATATTTATTAACTGGTTAGCAAAAATTATAAACTAGTTTATAATTAGGACGGCTGAAAGAGGTCGGCCCATGCAACCTCCTACCTTTCGGGAAATCATTGCCCTACTCAAGCACGATGGATTCGTGAAGGTCGCGCAAGTCGGTAGTCATGCTAAGTATGTTTCTGGCGACCGTGTTGTCACCGTGAACGGCTCTGGTGGTGATCGACCAAAGAAGGGCACGTGGGCAAGTATTCGTCGCCAAGCTGGATGGTAGTTGGAGGCAAAATGAGGCAGCGATTTACCTATGACTGCGTTCTCATAAAAGAAGACGACGGGTACTGCGCCAGCTTCCCGCAGATTCCCGGCGCTTTTGCCGATGGCGATACGCGCGAAGAAGCGATTGCCCATGCCACCGAGGCGCTGATGGCGTTTTTGGCCGACGACCTCAACAACGGTTTGACTCCGGCGGGGTACGAACGTTCGGCCGAGGTCGTGGCCCTTTCAGTCGAAATCGACTACGAGGACGCTCGGGAAGCGGCGTGCCGAACATTTAAAGACGCGGCGCTGGACCTCAAAGTCTCCGCTCCGCGGATTACCGCGCTGGTCAAAGCCGGAAAGCTCGATGTTGAACTCGTCGATGGCCGTCGGATGATAACAATAGACAGCATCGAGCGCTACGCCGCCCAAGAACGTCACGCCGGAAGACCAAAGAAGTCTGTAGCCTTCCAATAACCCCCTCACTTTCACCGACTACTAGAGCCGCTTACCAAACCAACATGCACTCTGGCCAAATAGGTTGAATGTTTCGTGCGAGAATGCCCCTCAGTAAACAAACTTGCACCAGAGCGTAAGGGGCTGGCATACACATGCAGACGGTCTATCGGGTATACAAGGGAACGCGCGAGCCGCATCGGCTTGCCGTCGAGCGCGCGGCCGAGGTGCTCGGCCGCGGCGGCCTGGTCTTGATCCCGACCGAGACCGTCTACGGTGTCGCCGTGGCAGTCAACGCCTTCTCCGATGCCGTCCCCCAAGATACAAGCGAATCCTTGTTGTGGCCGCGCGATCCGCATGCCACCGTTAACGGCGCCGCGGTCCCTGCGCTTGGTACTGGCTACCGCCGCATCTTTACCCTCAAGCAGCGCAAGCTCACCCAAACGGTCGCTTGGCTGGTCGATGGCGTCGAGGCGCTCGACCGCTATGGCGTGGATATCCCGGAAGATGCCCGCGTACTTGCGCGACGATGCTGGCCGGGAGCCCTGACTATCGTGGTCAAGGCGGCTCCCTGCGTGCCGACCTTTATGCGTGCTGCCGACGACACCGTGGCCCTGCGCGCTTCGGCCTCTCCCGTGGTCCAAGCGCTCATCCGCGCCTGCGGCAGTCCCCTTGCCTGCACGAGCGCCAACACACACGGCGCGCCCTCGCCGGCAAGCTTTGCCGCCGTCGAAGGTCGCATCCTGGAGGGGGTCGATGTTGCCGTCGACGCCGGCGAGACCCCGTGTCGCGACGCCTCGACCATCGTGTCGTTCCAGCACGGCGGGCTCCAGATCCTGCGCCAAGGCGCACTTCCCGCATCAGAGATCGAACGGGTCCTGTCCGACCCGATGCAATAGAAAGGTGTAAGCGATGTCGTTGAATCTGGGCAGCCTGGGCATGGAAGATGCCTCGTTTAACTTTGGCGGTTCCTACATCATGGCGCTCGACTGCGGCACCACCTCGGTACTTGCGACCATCGTCGACGAGTACGGCTGCATCGTCGCGCAGGCACGTCGTAGCGTCAAAACCAGCTTCCCGCGTCCCGGTTGGATAGAGCAAGACCCCATGGAGGTGCTTGCCAGCCAGATCGGCGTGATGATGGAGGTCCAGTTTAAGAGCGGCATCCATTCTGACCGCATCGCCGCCATCGGTATCTCCAACCAGCGCGAGACCACGGTGGTGTGGGACCGCATAAGCGGCCAACCCATCTATAACGCCATCGTGTGGCAATGCCGTCGCACCGCACCTCTGATCGACGAGCTGGTCGAGCGGGGCGCAGAAGAGCTGGTGCGCTCCCGCACGGGACTCACGCTCGATCCGTATTTCTCGGCTTCCAAGGTGCAGTGGATCCTCGACAACGTCGACGGTGCGCGTGAGAGCGCGGCGGCGGGCGACCTCATGTTCGGCACCATCGACACCTGGCTCATCTACAACCTCACCGGCAGTCAGGTCTTTGCCACCGACTACACCAATGCCAGCCGCACGGCGCTCTTTAATATCCATACGCTCGATTGGGACGACGACCTGCTGGCGCTCTTTGACGTTCCACGTTCCATGATGCCCGAGGTTCGTTGGAGCTCGGGCGACTACGGCCGCGTCGCGAGCGACATCATGACCAACATGCCGCCCATCATGGGCGTGGCGGGCGATCAGCAGGCGTCGCTGTTCGGCCACTGCTGCTTCCATCCCGGCCAGACCAAAAACACCTATGGCACGGGTTGCTTTATGCTCATGAACACCGGCGACGAGGTCGTCGAATCCAAGAACGGTCTGGTCTCCACGATCGGTATCGCCGCGGACGGCAAGATCAGCTATGCGCTCGAGGGTTCTATCTTTGCCGCCGGCTCAACCATGAACTGGCTGCGCAACAACATGGGCATCATCTCGAGCGTGAGCGAGTCGGCACAACTCGCCGCTTCGATTAGCGACAACGAGGGCTGCTACTTCGTTCCCGCCTTTGCGGGTTTGGGTGCTCCCTGGTGGGACCCGCATGCCCGCGGTATCGTGTGCGGTCTGACCGGCGCCTCGAGCCGTGCGACCATCGTACGTGCCGCCTGCGAATCCATGGCATATCAGAGCTACGACGTGCTGCGCGCCATGGAGCAGGACGTGGGGCTTTCGATTGAGCGCCTGTCTGTCGATGGCGGTGCCTCGCGCAACGAGTTCATCATGCAATTCCAGGCTGACCTGCTGGATATCCCCGTGCTGCAATGCGAGACGGTGGAGACCACGGCAATCGGTGCCGCGTACTTGGCGGGTCTTGCCGTCGGCTATTGGGAAGACCTTGAAGAGCTGGAGCAAAATGCCCAGATCGTTAGGACCTTCCTTCCCTATATGTCCGCCGAGCGTCGCGAGCAAAACCTTGCGGGCTGGCGTGATGCAGTCAAGCGCTCGCTCAGTACCGCACAGTAGGGCTGCGATGGGCTGCTCGATACAACAAACCGCTAAACTTATGCATGGCGTGCGGCGGCAACATTGCTGTGCGCCTTGTCAGCAAGGCCGTTTTGCGGCCGCAACGAAAGGGGCAATCAACCCATGACCGTCACCTACGATACGTCCCGTGTGACGCTTGTCGATCACCCGCTCGTCCAGCACAAGCTGTCGATCCTGCGCGACAAAAACACCGGCACCAACCAGTTCCGCCAGCTCGTGCGCGAACTCGCGCTTTTTGACGGCTACGAGGCCATGCGCGACCTGCCCATGGAAGACGTCGAAGTCGAGACCCCTATCACCACCGCAACGTTTAAGCAGCTCGCCGGCAAGAAACTCGCCATCGTGCCCATCCTGCGTGCGGGCCTTGGCATGGTCGACGGCATCCTCGACCTGGTGCCCTCCGCTCGCGTGGGCCACATCGGCATGGAGCGCGACGAGGTCACCCACGAGCCGCACGAGTATTACTGCAAGATGCCCAAGGATATCGACCAGCGCATCTGCCTGGTCGTCGACCCCATGCTCGCCACGGGCGGTTCGGCCGAGATGGCCATCAGCTACCTGCGCGAGCGCGGTGTCAAGGACATCCGCATGCTGTGCATCGTCGCGGCCCCCGAGGGCCTCAAGTCGCTGACTGAGAAGGACCCCGATGTGCATATCTATACCTGCGCCATCGACGACCATCTCAACGAAGCTGCCTACATCGTTCCCGGCCTGGGCGACGCCGGCGACCGCATCTACGGCACGCTGTAATCTCTGGGCCATACCGGCTAACGTCGAAAATACGAAGAAATGGTGCGCGCGGGCGAGCAAAAGACGACCACGCGCACTCCTGTTAACGGACGTTTTGCCCTGCAGGGTTCGAGAAAAACGTATTACCGTACCTGCGGCATAAAGAAGGTCTTAAGAAAACGAACAGGTGCGTATTAACCGATGCTTTTTCGGTTGTACTTTAGCGATTGGCTCGTACAATAGTCACCAATGTTTGGCGGGAACTGTCCTGTGAGGCGATAAAAAAGGAAAGTGAGGACGCCAGTGTTTCAGATAGCCGATCTGCTCGCTATCGTTGCAGGTGCCATCGCGGGCGCGATTGCCTTCCTTCCCTTTGTCTTTACGCTTAAGCCGGTTCTTGACGATAAGCAGAATGCGGACATGCTCAAGGGTATGGTGAGTCTCGCGGTCTCGGCAATCGCGTTGCTTGTCTTTACCTTGGTTGTGTTTGTGTTGTTCGGAGAGGCATTTCGCATGTTCCTCCTGGGCGAGGCGATCGGCTTCGTGGCCTTTATGGCCGCCTGCGCGGTTCGCGTCGCCAAGGCGCTGCGAGATCCTCATGAGGTCGAAAGGTAAGTCGTGGAAATTTTTGAAAAGCTGCCTGATGAGATTAATCATCTGGTCAGCGAGTTCAGCTCCACCCCTGTCGTGGGCGATCTGAGCTGCGGCATCACGCAGTACTCGTTTTGGCTGATCGTCTCCACGATCGTGCTCCTGATCGTCCTGGCCGTGTTCAAGAAGAAGCAGACCCTGGTTCCCAAGGGCTTCTTCGTCAACGGTTTCGAGTACATCATCGAGTACGTCGAGAACGATATCGGCAAGGGTGTCGTGGGTGAGAACTGGAAGAAGCACTTCCCGTTCCTGTGCTCGCTTTTCCTGTTCATCCTGATCAATAACATGATCGGCCTGATCCCGGGAATGAAGCCCGGCACCGGCGCAATCGGCTCCACCGCCGCACTCGCCATTTTCGCCTTCGTGTACTTCATCTACTACGGATGCAAGGCTCACGGCGTGATCGGCTACATCAAGAGCCTCGCCCCGGAGGGCGTGAGCTTCCCGATGAACGTGCTCGTGTGGGTCGTCGAGCTTTTCTCGACCTTCCTGCGCCTCATTACGCTCGCCGTCCGTCTGTTCTGCAACATGTTCGCAGGACACGTGGTCATGGGCTCGTTCGCCATCATGGCGAGCATGTTCATGCAGCCGCTGCTTCAGCAGGTTTCCGCGGCCCACGCCGTCGGCGCCCTGCCTTCGCTGGCCTGGCTTGCCATTCTCATCCTGATCTATGCGATCGAGCTTGTGGTCGGCGCCATCCAGGCTTACGTCTTCACGGTCCTTACCGCCGTGTATGTCTCCGAGGCAGAGGAGGTCGCGGAGGAGGAGTAGTCTTCCGTTCGCGCCTTAAAGGTAAGGCAATTCGTTAAACCGCCGGTGCCCGTACCCATGGAGCCCGGCAGTTATAAAAAGGTTATCCTGCGTGAAATAAGACACGCACGACAAAGGAGGAATCGTGGGAGTTATCGGTTACGGTCTCGGTGTTATCGGCGCTGGTCTTGCTATCGGCCTGTCTGCTCTGGGTGCTACGGGTGCTATGGCCCGTCAGCCTGAGGTCCAGGGCCGCGTGTTCACCGTCTTCATCATGGGCTCCGCTTTCGGCGAGGCTCTGGCTCTGATCGGCTTCGTTGTCGCGCTGATCGTTAAATAGCACGGAGCGTCAAGTATGAATCTTTCATCCCAGAAGAGCGCGATCGCACTCTCCGCGTCCGCGGCCGCGCTGCTCATGCCGGTTTCCGCGTTCGCCGAGGACGGCGCCGCCGGTGCGGACATCCTCATCCCTAAGATGGCGGAGTTCATCCCGGCGCTTATCGCCTTCCTGATTATCTGGATCGTGCTGGCAAAGGTCGCCCTGCCGGGCATCATGAAAACCATGGAGGAGCGCGGCAAGAAGATCGAGGAGAGCCTCGACGAGGCCGAGAAGACCAAGCAGGAGGCTATCGCCAAGCGCGCTGAGTCCGACTCGATCGTCACCGACGCCCGTCGTCAGGCTGCCGACATCGTTCTCGAGGCCCGTAAGGACGCCGAGTCCGAGCGTGCCCGTATCATCGAGGCTGCTCACAAGGAGGCCGAGGAGATCATCGCCAAGGCCCATACGACCGTCGAGGACGAGCGCAAGTCCATCTACGCCGGTGCCGCGAGCTCCATCGCCGACCTGTCCGTTGCCGTCGCCACCAAGATCGTGGGCGAGGCACTCGAGGACGATGCCGAGCAGAAGAAGCTCATCGAGCGCTACATCCAGGAAGCAGGTAGCCTGAATGCCGACTAGCCGCTATCAGGACAAGGTGCTCGAGACCTACGCGCGTTCCCTTTTGGAAGCCGCCAAGGCCGAGAACCATGTGTTCGAGGACCTCGAGATGATCGAGCGCTTGGCTTCTGCCAGCCCCGAGATCATCGCCGTGCTCGACACCATGTCCAAGCGCGACCAGCTCGACCTTCTTCCCAAGGTGGCAGCTGCCTTTAAGTATGTTGCCGAGGAAGACGAGGATGTAGTGGGCGTGACCGTCACCACGGCGATCCCGCTCGACGACGAGCTGCGTCAAACCATCACTAAGAAATGCGAGCAGGACTTCGGCCGCAAGGTATTCCTTATCGAGCAGGTCGACCCGTCTATCGTGGGCGGCCTGGTGCTCGAGGCCCGCGGCGAGCGTCGTGACATTTCCGTCAAGACGCAGCTGCGCATCGCGCAGGAGACCCTCGCAAACTCTGCTAATTCGTACGGAGGTGAAGCCTAATGTCCGAAACCCTCAATGCCCAGGATATCGCCAAGAAACTGCAGGAGCAGCTCACGAGCCTCTCCGCGACGGTCGATACGCATGAGGTTTCAACGGTCGACGAGGTAGGCGACGGCATCGCGCGCGTCTCCGGCCTCAAGAGCGCCATGGCAGGCGAGCTTCTGGAGTTCAAAAGCTCCGATACCGGTGAGACCGTCTTCGGCCTTGCCCAGAACCTTGACCGTGACGAGGTCGGCGCCGTTCTGTTCGGTGCCGTCGACTCCATCAAGGAAGGCGACGAGTGCCGCACCACTGGCCGCGTTATGGATATCCCCGTGAGCCGTGCCATGCTCGGCCGCGTCGTCAATCCGCTCGGCCAGCCCATCGACGGCCTGGGCGACATCGTCGCCACGCACCGTCGCCCCATCGAGTTCAAGGCTCCCGGCGTCATCGATCGTACCCCGGTGTGCGAGCCGGTTCAGACCGGTCTGCTCGCTATCGACTCCATGGTGCCTATTGGCCGCGGTCAGCGTGAGCTCATCATCGGTGACCGTAAGACCGGTAAGACCGCCATCGCCATCGACGCTATCCTCAACCAGCGCGGCAAGGGCATGGTCTGCATCTATGTCGCCATCGGCCAGAAGGCCTCCACGGTTGCCAACATCCGCGAGACCCTCGCTCAGCACGGTGCGCTCGACTACACCATCATCGTTTCGGCCACCGCTGCCGATTCCGCCCCTATGCAGTACATCGCGCCTATGGCCGGTGCCGCTATTGGCGAGTTCTTTATGTACAACGGCGAGGACGGCAAGCCCGCCAGCGAGACCAACCCTGGCGGCCACGTGCTCGTCATCTACGATGACCTGTCCAAGCAGGCTGTGGCCTACCGTCAGATGTCGCTGACGCTGCATCGTCCGCCCGGACGCGAGGCCTATCCTGGCGATATCTTCTACCTGCACTCTCGTCTGCTCGAGCGTGCCGTCAAGATGTCCAAGAAGAACGGTTACGGCTCCATGACGGCACTGCCGATCATCGAGACCCAGGACGGCGACGTCTCGGCCTATATTCCGACCAACGTCATTTCCATTACCGATGGTCAGATCTACCTGCAGTCCGAGCTCTTCTTCCAGGGTCAGCGCCCGGCAGTCGACGTGGGTATCTCCGTGTCCCGCGTCGGTGGCGATGCGCAGACCAAGGCCATGAAGCAGGTCGCCGGCAACCTCCGTCTGGACCTCGCTTCCTATCAGGAGCTCGCTGGCTTTACGCAGTTCGGCTCCGACCTCGACGAGGCTACTCAGAAGCAGCTGACCCACGGTGCTCGCATGACCGAGCTCCTGAAGCAGCCGCGCTACAAGCCGTTTGAGGTTGGCGAGCAGATCGTTACGCTGTTCGCTGGCAACGAGGGCTTCCTGGATGACCTGGAGATCGCCGACGTGCTGCCTTTCCGTGCCGAGCTCATCGAGTACATGGACAATGGCTTTGGTTCGCTGCTCGACAAGGTTCGCGCCAAGAAGATCGATGATGACACCAAGGCTGAGCTCTTGCGCGTCATCGGCGACTTCAAGCAGCAGTTCATGGCCAAGCACCATTCGGATGTTTCTGGATCAGAGGAGAACTAAGCCCCATGGCCAACCTTCGCGACATTAAGAAGCGAATCTCCTCGGTTACCACGACCAAGCAGATCACGCGCACGATGGAGATGGTCTCTACGGCCAAGATTCGTCGTGCCCTCGATCGCTCCAAGCAGGCCGAGCCCTATAAGGAGGCGCTGACCGACGTCATGTTGACGGTCGCCGGCGACGCCTCCTGTTCGGGCACCGATCCCATGCTGCAGAAGCATGAGAGCGTCAAGCATGGCCTGATTGTCGTTATTGCCTCGGACCGCGGCCTTGCCGGCGGTTTCAATACGACGGTGGAGCGCACGGCCGAAAAGCTCGCCGCTTCTTGGGCGAACGACGGCATCGAATGCGAGATCATCGCGTGCGGGCGTAAGCCGGCCACGTATTTCCGTGACCGCGCAAACGTTGTCATGCACTTTGAGGGCAACTCCTCTGAGCCCGATTTCAATCAGGCCCGCATGATCTCCTCTCATATCTGCGATGCGTATCGTGCCGGTGAGCTTGACCGTGTCGAGCTTGTCTACCACCACGCCAAGAACCGCGTGGATCAGGAGCTTCGCGTCGAGCATCTGTTGCCGCTCGACCCCGAGATGATCGCTATGGCCCACGGTCCGCGTAAGAACGAGACCGACGCCCCTAAGCGCATCTCGTCCACGTTCGAGTTCGTGCCCTCTCCCGAGCATGTTCTCGGCAAGCTTGTGCCGTCTTATATCCTGACGGTCATCTACCAGGCCCTGATCGATTCGGCGGCTGCCGAGCAGGGTGCACGCCGCAAGGCCATGCACTCCGCGACGGAAAACGCCACCGCGATCATCTCGACCCTTACCCGCACGTATAGTCGCGTGCGCCAGGCTTCGATCACGACCGAGATTAACGAGATCGTCGGCGGAGCCTCAGCATTGGAGGAACAGTAATGGCTAATAACACCGTAAAGCTTGCGGTCGAGGAAGCCACCAAGAAGACGACTGCCGGTGATGGTCGCATCGTGCGAATCATCGGCCCTGTCGTCGACGTCAAGTTTGACGGCGCGGTGCCCCCGATCTACAACGCGCTCACGGTCGAGGCCGAGACCCCGATCGGTCATCTGAGCACGATCCTCGAGGTCGAGAGCCAGCTTCCGGGCGGCGTCGTCCGCACGGTCGCCATGTCCTCGACCGACGGCCTGCAGCGCGGCCTCATCGCCACCGATACCGGTGAGCCCATGAAGATGCCCGTTGGTCCCAAGACGCTCGGCCGCATTTGGAACGTCATGGGCAAGCCCGTCGACGGCAAGCCCATGCCCGAGGTGGAGGAGTTCTACCCCATCCACCATGCAGCGCCCCGTTTCGACGAGCTCACCACCAAGACCGAGATTTTCGAGACCGGCATCAAGGCCGTCGACCTGCTCGAGCCCTACATCCGTGGCGGCAAGACGGGCCTGTTCGGCGGCGCCGGCGTCGGCAAGACCGTTCTGATTCAGGAGCTCATCAACAACCTCGCCCAGGAGCACGGTGGTACCTCGGTGTTCACCGGCGTCGGCGAGCGTACCCGCGAGGGCACCGACCTTTTCCTCGAGATGAGCGAGTCTGGCGTTATCGACAAGACCTGCTTGGTTTATGGTCAGATGAACGAGCCGCCCGGAGCGCGTCTGCGCATCGGTCTGGCCGGCCTTACCACCGCTGAGTATTTCCGCGATCGTGGCCAGGACGTTCTGCTGTTCATCGACAACATCTTCCGCTTCTCCCAGGCAGGTTCCGAGGTTTCCGCACTGCTGGGCCGTATGCCGTCCGCCGTTGGTTACCAGCCCACGCTGGCAACCGAGATGGGCGACCTCCAGGAGCGCATTACCTCGACCAAGACGGGCTCCATTACCTCCGTCCAGGCTGTCTACGTCCCCGCAGACGACCTGACCGACCCGGCGCCTGCCACGACGTTTACGCACCTCGATGCCACCACGGTTCTTTCGCGTAGCATTTCGTCGCTCGGCCTGTTCCCGGCTATCGACCCGCTTGCGTCTTCCTCCGACGCTCTCGATCCCTCGATCGTCGGCGAGGAGCACTACCGTGTCGCCGTCAAGGTCCAGGAGCTCCTGCAGGAGTACTCCGACCTTCAGGACATCATCGCCATTCTGGGTATGGACGAGCTGTCCGAGGAGCAGCGCCTTACGGTCAACCGTGCCCGTAAGATTCAGCAGTTCCTCTCGCAGTCCTTCCACGTCGCCGAGAAGTTCACCGGCAACCCCGGTGTCTACGTCCGCGTCGAGGATACCGTCCGCTCTTTCGCCGAGATTGTCGACGGCAAGGCCGATGACCTGCCCGAGCAGGCTTTCCGCTATGCTTCCACGATTGAGGACGTGCGCGAGCGCGCCCGCAAGATGGGGGAGAAGTAGGTTATGCGTATCCGCATCGTGTGCCCCGTGAGCTGCGCCTATGAGGGCGACGCTGCGTTTGTGTCGATTCCGTCCACGGATGGCGAGTTTGGCGTTCTGCCTGCTCACTCCAGCGAGATCTGCACGATCGACCGCGGTTACGTTCGCGTTTCCGATAAGGCCATGGGCACTGTCGACCACACGTTTGCCGTGGCCGGCGGCTATGCCCAGGTTGCGGACGATGTCGTGACCGTTCTCGCCGAGCGCGCTTGCGATTTGGCGACCGTCGATGCCGACAAGCTTAAAGCTGATATTCAAGGTTTTGAAGAGAAGCTGGGTAATTTGTCGGAGGATGATGCACGCCGCGCCTACCTCTATAATGAAATCGCATGGTGTAAGCTCAAGCTTGCCCAATAGTCAAACGATTTAGCGTTCGACCATTTGCGAACACATCATGCCCGGGATGGCCCAGCCACCCCGGGCATGCTTTTTGAAAGGGTAGACCTTGGATATTATCCGCGTTGAGGGTGGCCACGCCATCGGAGGCTCCGTGCCCGTCTCGGGCGCCAAGAACTCCGCGCTCAAACTCATGGCGGCAACGCTTCTGGCGCCGGGCAAGACGACGCTGCAGAACGTGCCCGATATTTCCGATGTCCACGTGATGGGCAAGGTGCTCAAGGGCATGGGCGCTACGATCGATGTTCTCGACGAGCACACGCTCGAGATTGATACCTCTCAGGTCGATTCTTGGGAGGCCCCCTACGAGCTCGTCGCTAAGATGCGTGCTTCCACCGCCGTCATGGGACCTCTGCTGGGCCGCTTCCATCGCGCCAAGATCGCCATGCCGGGCGGCTGCAACCTGGGTGCTCGCAAGATCGATATGCACATTCTTGGTCTTGAGGCCCTGGGCGTTGAGTTCGATACCGCCCACGGTTACATCAACGCTAATGCGCCCCAAGGTCTGCGCGGTACCACCGTCACGCTCGAGTTCGCCAGCGTCGGTGCGACCGAGAACCTCATCATGGCCTCTGTGCGCGCACAGGGCACCACGGTTATCGACAATGCCGCCCGCGAGCCCGAGATCGTCGATCTCGCCAACATGCTCAACGAGATGGGCGCTAAGATTGTCGGAGCCGGTACGCCTGGCGTGACCATCGAGGGCGTGGAAGAGCTGCATCCCGTTACCCATCGCGTGGTGGGCGACCGCATCGAGGCCGGTACCTTTATCGTTGCCGGTGCGTTGATGGCCGACGATCGCGGTGTCGATGTCACGGGCTTTTGCCCCATTCACTTGGGCATGGTGCTCAAGAAGATGGAGCTCATGGGTATCGACTGCGAGCGCGTCGAGGATGGCGTCCATGTAAACCGTGCCGAGCGTATCAAGCCGGTCGACATCCAGACGCTTCCGTTCCCCGGCTTCCCGACGGACATGCAGGCGCAGATTATGGTGCTCTCCGCCCTTGCCGATGGCAGTTCCGTTATTACCGAGAACATCTTCGAGAATCGCTTTATGTTCGCCTCTGAGCTGGTGCGCATGGGTGCCGACATTCGTATCGAGAGCCATCATGCCATGATTCATGGCGTCAAGGGCTTCTCGGGTGCACAGGTTACCTCGCCCGATCTGCGTGGCGGAGCGGCCCTCGTCGTAGCGGGCTTGATCGCCGACGGGACGACCGAGGTTTCGGCCATCCATCACATCAAGCGCGGCTACGAGCAGTTTGTCGAAAAGCTGCAGGCGCTCGGCGCGCATGTCGAGCATGCTACCGTCCCCGATCCCGTCATCTACTAATACAGGTTGCCTATGTTTAATAAAAAGCCCCTCGCGGATACCACCGCCCGAAGGCCCTCAACTGGTGCGCAGGCCAAGATCTACAGTCGCGATAACGTGGCTCGCTATTCCGAGCGCGCTCGTCAACGTCGTCGTAGCCACACGATTCGTCACGTCGCGCTCATTGTCGTGCTTGGCGTGCTGCTGAGTGCCACTACCGCTGCCGGCCTGTGGTTTGCCACCATTATGGGCAAGCTCGGCGATTCTAATGTCATTACCGACAATCTGCGTCGGGTTCTGGTTGACACCGATGAGGCAAAGGATCCGTTCTACGTGCTGCTTCTTGGCACCGACGGCCGTCCGGGCGAGGATACGTATCGTGCCGACTCGATTGTCCTGGCACGCATCGACCCCACGCAAAAGCAGGCGACGCTCATTTCCGTTCCGCGCGACACCAAGGTCGAGTACAAGGGCGAGACCATGAAGATCAACGCCTGCCATACCGTTGGCGGCGCCGAGGCCATGGTCGAGGCGGTCAACGAGCTGTGCGGTGTTCAGATTGCCCACTATGCCGAGGTCAGCTTCGACGGTATGCAGGCGCTGATTGATTCGGTTGGCGGTATCGACATTAACGCAACCGATGATGTTGACGACCCCGAGCACCTGGATATTAAGATTACCGCTGGCCAGCAGCATATGGACGGTGCCACCGCCCTTACCTATGCCCGCTGCCGCTACACCTATGCCGACGGCGATTACACGCGCATGCGCCACCAGCGTCAGGTGCTTGGCGCCCTTGCCAACCAGATTCTCAATAACTTCGATGCCACGAAGATCTTTGGCCTGGTTAATTCGCTGTCCGATATGCTCGTAACCGATATGAGCGTTCAGGATATCGTGGCTACGGTCAACGCCATGCGCGGTATGGATGTCGACGGTATCTACTCGGCCAACCTGCCCTCGTACGCCGACGACAGCACCATGATCGACGGTGTGAGCTACGTCTTTGTCTACGAGGACGAGCTCAAGGAAATGATGGAGCGCGTCGATGCCGGCAAGGATCCCAAGGGTCCCAACACCATGGGTCTTTCCGACGGTTCCAGCTCTACGATCGGCGACCTGAACAACAACACGTCTGACGATTACGCAAACGGTACCGCAACCTCATCGGTCAGCTCTGACGATTCCGATGACTCAAGCGATTCGAGCGATTCGGACTACTACGAAGAGCCCACCGGCGACGGCAACGGCTACGAAGCCAACTATTAGAGTTACGCGGTTTTACCAAACCGCGTAACCAGTTGACGCTGCAAACCCGCCAGAGCGGCAATCTGCCTTTCAACTTCGGCGGCATGATCAAAAGATCAATGCCACCTCGTTTCAAGGCACCTTGCTCGCTCTGGCGGGTTTTCGCTGTCGGTGCCAAAACATCGGCGTAACACTTGGCACATGGGTAGTCATTGGGGACGTTCTTAAACGACTGGTCAAAGGGGGCACTCTTGATGCACTTGGCACTTGGGGACGTTCCTTTTGTGCCGGCAGTTTGGGACACTCCTTGCGTTAAGAGGCTGGCGTGCGTTAACCTATTCTCGTTGCAGTAAAAAAATCGCCCCGTTCTTGGTTGAGGACGGGGCAATTCGTCTTTTGGACTTGTGCAGCCAGGCTTATGCAAAGCGGGCGACGAGCTCCTGGAGCACGTCGGTCATCTTGACGAGCGAACTGACCGGGACGAACTCGTTGACGCCGTGGTAGCAATAGCCGCCGGTGGAAAGGTTGGGGCAGGGCAGACCGCGGAACGACAGCTGAGCGCCGTCGGTGCCGCCACGAATCGGCAGCACTTGGGGCTCAACGCCGCAGGCAAGATAGGCTTCCTTGGCAACATCAATAAGCTCGGGATAGTCACGAACGATCTCGGCCATATTTCGATACTGCTGCTTAATCTCGACCGTCACGCGCTCCTCACCTAGACGCTGGTTGAGCATCGAGGCGGCGGCATCAATAAGGTCGAGTTTCTGCTGGAACTTGGCGGCGTCATGGTCGCGGACGATATAGCGCGCTGTGGCGTGATCGACGGTCGCAGATACACCCTCAAGGTGATAAAAGCCCTCGTAGCCTTCCGTATACTCCGGTCGCTGCACGTAGGGGAGCAACGCGTTGAAGTCGCAGAACAGATTGCCTGCGTTGACCATACGGCCCTTAGCGTCGCCCGGGTGGATGGACTGGCCCTCAAAGCGGACGGTCGCCTCGGCGGCGTTAAAGCACTCCCACTCCAGTTCGCCGATGGGACCGCCGTCGACCGTGTAGGCGTACTTGCAGCCAAAGGTATCGATATCCAACAGCTCGGCTCCGTGGCCGATCTCCTCGTCAGGGCAGAAGCAAATGCCGAGTGCGGGATGGGGCAGAGAAGGGTCCTGTGCGATACGCGCGACAAGCGACATGATCTCGGCGACGCCTGCCTTGTCGTCTGCGCCCAGCAGCGTGGTGCCGTCGCTGCAGACCAGGTCCTCACCCGCGAGGTCATTCAGGGCGGGAAGCTTGGCGGTACTCATGGCAACGGGTTTACCGTCAACCGTGCCGCAGACCAGGTCGCCGCCTTCGTAGTGCACGATGTGCGGCTTCACGCCGGCGCCCGGTGCAACTTCGGTGGTGTCGAGATGGGCGATCAGGCCCAGGGCGGGCTTGTCCTCAGCGCCCGCACTTGCGGGGATATGCGCGCAGACATAGGCGTGCTCGGTCACGTGGGCATCTTCCGCACCAAGCTCGCGCAGCTCTTCAGCCAGCACGTTGGCAAGGTCAAACTGAACGGCGCTCGAGGGTACCTGGTCGCAGTTTGCATCCTCGGACTGCGTGTTGATCTGGACGTAGCGCAAAAAGCGTTCGAGGACATCGGGACTCGTGGTGGTGTTTTCCATAAAGACCGCTCCAATCTTGGTCGTCGTGTGCAACAAGAACTCTAGCACGGTATGCCACGGCATACCACGACGCTTGGATGGGGTAGAATCAGCCATTGAATGCAGAAGGGACGGAAGATCATGGATACGACAAATAGCTCGCGCGAACTACATCTGACGGTGGCGAACGAAGACTACTTGGAGTGCATGGTTCGCATTGAAAGCGAAGAGGGGGAAACCAACGGCGTGCGATCGGTCGACATCGCGCAGCGTCTTGGCGTCTCCAAGGCATCGGTCAATAAAGCGGTTTCGGCGCTCAAGGCATCCGAACTTGTCGAGCAATCGCACTACGGCAAGGTAGTCCTGACCGATCGCGGCCGCGAGGTTGGTACGGCTATCTGGTACCGTCATCGCCTCATCCGCACGTTTTTGGTTCAGGAGCTCGGTGTCGAATTTGAGCGAGCCGATTCCGAGGCCTGCATGATGGAGCATGCGCTATCCGAGGACACGATGAGCCGCTGGCTCGCCTATCTCGAAAAGCAGGGAATCAGCGTCGAGGAATAGCGGGATATATATGGATACGAGTTATTACAACCGCTTTGGTGCCGAGGAACTTACGCGCCGCTTGTCGAGCGAGACCTTGTTGGCGCAGGGCCCCATGGGCAGTGTTCTGTTGAGTGAGTACGATGCCGCCGACATTCCACCGGCGTTTTGGAATCTGGCAGAGCCGCAGACCGTTTCTCGTATCCATCGCTTGTATGTCGCCGCCGGCGCGCAGGTGCTCATTACCAACACCTTTCAGGCATCGAGCTATGCCCTCAAGCACGACCAGATTGCGCCGTCCGTGGCGGAGGTCAATCGCGGGGCCGTCGACGATGCCCGCCAGGCGCACCCTCAGCTGCTGCTAGGCTCGATGGGCCCGATCGGTATTGAGTGGTTTGCCGAGGACTCTGCCGAGTATCGTGAAATCCGAGGCATTGCGCGCGAACAGGCGCACACCTTGCTCAACGCCGGCGTTGACGGTCTGCTGATCGAGACGGTGACGTCTATCCGTAATTTGCAGCCCATGCTTGCCGGCGCCCGAGATGCCGCCGATGGCATGCCTGTTCTGGTGAGTTTTGTCGTTGACGATAAAGGCGACCTGTTGGGCGATGGCCTCAACATCGAGGCAGCCGTTTTGTACGCCGAAAAACACGGCGCAAATTCGGTTGGTGTTAATTGCTGTTCGCTTGCGGCCGCGAACGCGGCGGTGCCCAGGATGGTTGCATCGGCGACTACTCCCGTCACGGTGCGTCCCAACGTAGGCGATCCGGTCCAGACTCAGGATGGCCCCGTATGGCACGAGAACCCCGAAGCTTTCGCGCGCGCATGCATCGAATGGAGACATGCCGGTGCCGCAATGGTGGGCAGTTGCTGTGGAACCACGGCAATCACTACGGCCGCGATGGCCGAGGCGCTCGATATATAAAGGGCAAACCGCTCCATACGGGGCGGTTTTTTTTATTGTTTGCATGTCCTCGGCAGCATTTGCCCAAATGGTGAATGCTGGTGCCGGCAGGTTGCCGAGTGCATGTTGCGGGTATACCCCATGCGTACCATGATCCAAACACTGTGAGGTGTCTGCGCGTGTGCGCGATAATTCATTTTGGAACTGACGGTTGGCGCGCTCGCGTCGATGAGGACTTCACTGCCGATAACGTTGCCCGTATCGCCGATGCCGTCGGCGAGTTGTGGCAAAAGACCAATCCGGGCAAAACGGTATATATAGGGTTCGACACCCGGCCCCTGGCGCGCGAGTTCGCTGAGCTTGCGGCGGGCGTGCTAGCAGCGCACGGGCTAGACGCCGTGCTCGCTTCGCGACCTGTCCCGACCCCTGCCCTTACGTGGGCGGCGGCTTATGACGGTGAAGCGTGCGGCGCGCTCATGGTGACGGGGTCCCATCATCCGCAGGGCTATCTGTGCCTCAAGATTCGCATGGGTGACGGCTCGACCGCCAACCAGGATGTCATCGAAGAGCTCGAAGAGACTATGGCTCCCGAGCCAATGGGGATCGAGGGGCAATATCGCACCGCGGATATCATTCCTGACTATATGCAGGCGGTGGCATCGTTTGTCGATGCCGAAGCCATCCGCGCCGCGCACCTGCGCGTGGTTGTCGATCCCATGGGCGGCGCAGCCCAGGGCTATCTAGCCGACTTGCTGCGCGAGCTTGGCGTTGAGGTGCACGAGATTCACGCCGGGCAGGCGTCTGACCAAGAAGATATCTGCCCCGACCCCGTTGAACCGTGGGTGGACGCTTGCGAGCGCACGGTTATCGAGGACGGAGCTTGCGCTGGCCTGGTGACCGACGGCGACGCCGACCGTATCGGCGCGGTTGACGAGCGCGGCAGATATATACATCCGCATCAGATCATGGCGCTCGTTTTGGGCGACTTGGTTCAATTTCGTAATTTGGAGGGGCGCGTCGTCGTCAATCTTTCATGCTCGACGCTCGTGCGTCGCATTGCCGAGGCGCTTGGCTGCCGCGTGACCGTCAAACCAGTCGGTTTCAAATATATAGCGGCAGAGATGAAGAAGGGCGGCGTCCTCATGGGCGGCGAAGAAGCCGGTGGTATCGGCATCGCCGCGCATATGCCCGAGCGCGATGGAATCCTCGCCTGTCTGATTCTGTGTGAGCTTATGGCAAAGACGGACGCGCCTTTGGGCGTTCTGGTCGACCAACTCGAGGACAGTTTTGGTAAGACGAGTTACGGTCGACGCGACTTGCGCCTTGAGGCCGAAGATGCCGAAACGTTACGAACCCTGCTGCCGGGCGTAAACCCCAAGTCGATTTGTGGCAAGGTGCCGCAAAACGTTAGTCATATGGACGGCTTGCGTCTGTCATTCGAGGATGACACGTGGCTGCTGGTCCGTCCTAGCGGGACCGAACCAGTGGTGCGCGTCTACGCCGAGGGGTTCTCGGTGGAAGAACGTGATGAGTTGCTCGATGCTGGCTGTGCTTTAGCTAGGGGGACGTATCCGCTTTAACCATGAGACTGCCTTATATAAAGAGATGCTCGGCGAGCGGTAGGTAACGGCTGGCAAACGTTAGTCGGATTCCAAGATGTGTAGGAAATGTGTACGCCCAGATTCCCGCCCACGGCGCCCCTCCGGTCTGGCAATATATCTCCTTGCCGCGCGGCCCGGTCGGACCGGATC
>CAUAAR010000032.1:0-18629 GCA_958427035.1 uncultured Collinsella sp.
GCGCAGGGGGCGCTGACGCGGCCCTCCCTCTTACACCACAAAAATTCGCGCGATCATAAAAAGTGCCCCCGATGGCAAATTACGCCATCGGGGGCACTTAAAACAGTCGTTCTGCACCTCATTCAGGGCATACCAATGCTGAATACTCCCAAAAATGCACGTCGCAAGAGGGGGTACCTGCTCAATCGGCTAAATACCCGCAAGTTCGCGGTAGCGATCGACATTGCTGGCAAATACCATCTCGACGGCGCCCTTCTGGACGGGCACCGTCGGGGTCCTTCCCCACAGCAGATAATCGCCCAGCGTCTTAGCGCCGCGATACGCCAGGCTCGTCGGGTCCTTATAGACAATATTGGTAAAGATACCGCGGCGCAAGGCCAGAGCACTTTCGGGAAACAGGTCGTTGCCGATCACCATGACCTGACCGGCCTTGCCGGTCGAGACGAGCGCGTCGGCAACCACTTCGGAACCAACGGCAAAAACGCTACAGATAAGTTCGGGGGCGTCCGGCACACTCAAGCGCTTTTCGAGCTCATGCTTGAGCTGTTTGACTTGCGCATGGGCACCGGCAAGGTCCTCGACCTGCCATGGAATATCTCGTTCGCGCAGGTAATTGTGGAAGGCGCGGGCGGTTAGATAGTGCGAATCGGTATATGGATCGCCTGTCAAAAGGAGCACGCGGGCGTCGGCCCCAGAAGCATGGACCAGGTTTGCCGCCTGCTCGGCCATAAGGCTGCCTGCCGTCGAATAATCGGCCAAGCTCGCACCCAAACGATTCAAATGCGGACGGTCGCCGTCGACAAGCTCAATCGTCACGCCCGCCTCGGCGATCTGCCCCAAAAGCTCAGTCGCACGATCGTCGCCCGGCGCATAGGCGAGCAAGCCATCAATCTTCTCGCCCACCTGCAGACGCTCGTCGATTTGCTCGAGCGCATCAGCGTAGCCGCCCACGCCAAATTCAACGCGCTCAACCGTAATGCCCCGGTCGATGACCTCCTGTTCAAAGCGATTGCAGCCTTCCCACAGGTAACGGAAAAAGTACGCTCCCTCGCGCGATGCGCGGGGCAGGCAAAACACCAGATTGATATCCTTGCGGCGCAGGCTTGAGGCACTTGTGTTGCGGTGATAGCCCATGGCCTCGGCCTTAGCGTTCACCTTGGCGCGCACGGATTCGCTCACGCCGGCCTTTCCCGTCAGAGCCTTGTGCACGGTATTGATGGAAACGCCAAGCTCGGCGGCTATGTCCTTCATGGTTACGCGAGTGCTCATGCGGTTACTCCGTTATAGATAAGTTGCCAATTAATAGTCCAGTTAACGATACCCCAAAAATACTCTTCGACTCGCCGTGCTCTCCCTCAAATGCACAAAGCGCCCCGCGAACGGATGCCCGCGGAGCGCTTGGATGTCCGGACCTTATTTGATACCGCGACCCAAGTCTTCGGCGATTTTGTCTACGCCCTTAAGTGCAGCGCACGTCTTTTTGTTGGAGCAATGCCCCGTGCAAACGCTACCCTGAGCGCAGTCGGCGCAGGTGCCCTTGCGGTAGATGCGCACGCATACCGCGACAAACGCAACGCCGATAACAGCCAGTACAACAATATCGATAGGTGCCATAGCAAGCCTCCTCTAGTTAACCATCACTTACTTTACCCCATTCTCCACCTACCAAATAGGGACGGTTTATTTTGGTCGGTTTTATCTGCGGAAACGCCACATCTCCCCACCACATTGGTACAAGGCAACCTATCCGGAATGGGCGAAATCATGATCATAGAGCTCATCTCGCTGCCTCACTCAGCAATAAGGTTTACCCTGGTGCTATTTTTCTCGATACGATAGACGCCGACCTTGCCTGTAACGCCATAATGCTTTTTAAGTAGACCCATCTCCGCAGAATTGGACTCGATTACGATGAGCTTGTCATAACCCGACAGAAGGTTATCCATATTGGGCTCATAGAACGCGCATATGGCATCGGAATGCGGGGCAAACAAATAATATCGAGCCACATACGTGAAGTAGTACGAAGTCATAAGCCCATCGCGATCGGAACCGAACAGCAAATAACGAGTACCGTCTTCTTTACCCGATGCCGGCCAGCGATCACCGACGACATCTCGGACCGTCGCCGGAAGCGAAGTGTCGTATGTCTTTGCATTGAATAGCATGCCGTTGTATTCACTCGTCAAAAGACCAAGCGACAAGGCGATGCAGCCCATTACAACCTGTTGGTATCGCCGCTTATGTAACGGCGTTGCATGGCAGGGGGAACCATCGGACCGGAATTTCATCTGCCCCTCAAGCTCAACGGTAACTGCCATCGCCAGGCCACCGACAAACAATGCAATGATGCTGCAAGCATAACGATCGAATCCAGCAAGCCTCAAGGCCTCGTCCATTGGCATCGAGAAAATGTACATGGCGAGAATACCCACATAGTAAACAATTGTCATGAAATCAAGCGCAACAAGTGCGCGGCGCACATGTGTCAACTGATGCCCAAAGCGCCACCGAGCAGCCGCTAGCAATGCGACAACAGCCAAGTTGCCGAGCAGGAAACCGAGCGCAGGCCTGGTAGTTAAATCGATGGAGGTCGCAAAAAACGTCGAGACGACCTGCGCGATCTGGGCAGTATTCTTACCGCCGACCACCGCCGCGTGAGCAGCATCGCCCACATCGAACTTATTCTTGACGCCCGCGAGCGCCGTGGCCATGTGCCAACTCCACATCAGATAAGTGGAAAAACCCAAAACACCTGCGACGGCAGTTGCACCAAACCAGCGCAGGCGAGCGTTCCAGCCGCGATTCCTGAGAGCAACGTGTCCGCGCGCTAAATGGTAAGCGAGCACAAATGCAACGAATACGACGCCCGTCGACTTCACCACTATGAGCTCCGCCATCAACGGCACGAGCAACTTGAGCTCGCGGCGAACATCACCGTTATAACGATCCACGACTGCCCAGCACGCCATCGTGAGGACCGGGAGCACGAAATCAACCAAAAGGTTATTAATGCGAATCGTTACATTGAAAAACGTAAGGAGCGAGCAGCCAGCCCCTAACACCGCATATGGCAGAAACGAACGGCGATTGCGCACAATACCAAGAACAGCATAAAAACATGAGAAGATAAAGGCTGCCTGAACAACGAGCATTGTTCCCTCGGCATGGCCTAAAAACGTGCATGCGCAGTACAGCAGTGAAGTTGTGCCGAGCGGATAGTTGAAAAACTCAACGAGACCACTTGACGCCGTGGGGAAAGCCCCCGTCTCCAGCATGACCTTGAGCGCTATAGCCCAATGCGTAAAGTTATCGTAATGCTCGAGACGCGCCGACAGCAGGGGCCACAGAAAGATCAACATACCTAGGAGAAAACACGCGTCAGGGAGACCAAAGGGCAATCTAGCAAGACCACGACCATGGAGACAGGGCATTGCCGCTGCACCGGCGATGGCGCCCACCACAACCACCCCCCAGGTGGCAGGGGCAAGCGCGCCCACGATTCCACCGGCATACGTGACGACCCCCATGATACACAAGGCACACACGGGAGCGAAATGCACATCCGTCTCGGTCAAACGATGGATCCAATAGCACAGACCGAAGAGCGCTAGCAGGAACAGCGCCGCACGGCCGAAGGCAGCAATAATCAGCATGCAGCGTCTCCTTCGACATGAGCAGAATCGTGACTGGTCCGCTCCGCATCCCGTGAATCGCCGCATCGATCGCTATCACGCCTGGAGCGGCGGCGGGATCTCCATACGCGGTAACGCGAAAGAAGCGCCCTTATCCTCATGCGGACAATACGCACGATATCGTCATAGGTGGTGTTCCAGCTATCAAGCTCCTCGGCGATGCCCGTTTCGCGATCGTACAGCAGCTGATCATAGATGCGACGCTCCTCGAGCGAGCGGTGCTCGATTCGAAGCGCCGCGTACCACGACTCATCATCGCCACATTTGGATTGAAAGAGGCGCACAAGCCTACCAGAAACGCATGTGCAATAGCGACCATCTCCCAAGCGCACCGCAAAGCTGCGCAGCTCCTCGGGAAAGGGATCATCGATGCGCACGAGTACACCACCGTCTGACATGTTGATGGCACGCCCCGCGAAAACACCCACAGGGCCTTCGTCATCCGTCTCGTCCGAACTGCAATCGGGGAAAACGCCACCTTCGGCCACGGCTTCGCCGGTGCCCTCGGTTAGCTTCGACCACTCATCCTCAACCGGCAGCGCCGTCAGCACCGCAGGTTCGTCTACGGAGATGCGAGTACTCTTGCGCGGCATGGACCGACCACCCGAAAAGGCAATAGCATACAAAAGGGCAATCAAGTTGTAGCACAACCAATAGATGATCACGGAACTGTACACGAGCGCCATGCCATACTTTCCCCATGTAAATCTGATAATAGCTGCAACCGAGAGCACCACGAGCAACAGGTGTGGGAGCATGTTCCACAGGCTACCGCTGCGATTGGTCGTCTTGTCTTTACGCGTAACTTTGAACTTGGTCTCGCGGATACCGAGCGTCTCAAGAAATACGGGAATAATAAGTGATGGCGCCAGCGTGGTGTCGATGATTTGACTCCATTTCTGACTGCGAACATTGCTCGAAAGCAATTTCATAGACCTGCTATAAAAGAAATAGCTCGGCAGCCAAAAAATTAGTAACTGCCAGAGTGTGCAGTTAACCACTTGGAAGTCAAACAAGGCAAACATAATGGGCGCAAGAATGAAGATGATGCGGTTGAAGAATGACCACCAGTACAGAAAACTGCACAGATAGGTAATGCGCGCGGAAAAAGAAATCTTGCGGGAAAAGATGACACCCGTGTTTTGGATGCTCTGAATCACACCGCGCGCCCAGCGGATGCGTTGGTGCACCATCGAGCGCACATCCGTCGTCGAGAGGCCGTGAGCTTCGACCTTATCAGTGGCATAGGTAATATAACCCGCCATCTGCAGACGACAGCTCGTCTCAAAATCTTCGGTGATCGTATGATACGGAAACCCGCCAATCTCCTCCATACCGGCGCGCGAAATCACGGCATTGCTACCGGTGTATGCGCAGGCGTTGGACGAGTTGCGCATCTGGTTTACCTCGCGTGAGAAGAAATCTTGCTCATTAGGAATCTTGTCCTCGGCGTACAGATTGAACTGAAAAAGATCAAGATTATAGAAGCTTTGCGGCGTCTGAATCAGACCGACTTTAAGGTCCTCATTGAGTTCGTCCTCGGAACGATAACGCCATGCGCCGGTCGCGCCATCCTGAATATAGCGAGGCAGCAAGAAATAGGGCACGGTATCTACGAGAAAGCTGCTGCGCGGAATCATGTCGGCATCGAACGTCGCAATCAGCGGTGAAGTCGTGTGCCTTAGCGCGTTGTTGAGGTTACCCGATTTGGCATACTTGTTATCCTCGCAGGGGATATAACCAATCCCAAGTTCAGCCGCAAGGGAAGCGACCTCTTTGCGGCAGCCATCGTCAGCAAAATAGACGTGCACCCGAGAACGATCGGGATAGTCCATGTAGGTACAGGCGTTCGCCGTCTTGAACAACACGTCAGTCGGCTCGTTGTGCGTAGCGATTACCACGTCAACGTCGGGATAGTCTTCGGGCAAGATTTTCGGCATAACGAGATGTCCGCTGTCGGCCTTAACCTTGCGGTAGTAAAGTTCGAAGGTCGTAAACGCGGTTACTGTCTCAGCGATGAGCAGCAAGACCGCAAAAACCATCTGGGGAATCCCCTGATCAAACGGCAGGGTGAACAGCAGACGCCATAGCAGATAGATGACCATAAGGACTGCAGTGACGATAAAGGTCGTCACATCGCGCTTCCGTGCCCCCTGTTTTTCCACCACGCTTTTCTTGGCTTTCTTAAGCTCATGAACGTTCACGGAATCATCCCCCTATTCAAAGACCCATGACTGCTGGATACGGTAGTTAGCAAAGAACAATGCCGTATCAACAAACGGTTTGATGATGAAGACCGGTATGGGCAGTGCAACGGAAATCAAGAGGACGAGAGCTGCGCTCGCCAACATACAAGCTGCGCACAGGGCGATATAGCGGCAAAGGCTCCGAGAACAGCTGGAATTATCCGCTTTGAAAACGATATTTCGATTCAGCATATAGTTGACAAATGCCGAGACGACCCGCGCAACGACGGTTGCCCACACGATGGCTGCGCTGGTCGCGACACCATGCGACCATAGGAGTACGAGCGCAGAGAACAGTGCCCAATCCAACAACGATGTGCAAAGCGAAGAGAGCGTGTAGCGCGCAAACGCAGAGAATAAGACACCGAGCACGCGAAGCGAATCAACAACGGGACGGAAATGTGATGCCTCGTTGTCACCCTCGTAGACCGTGGTAATGGGAACCTCGAAGATGCCACCCGCACGCCGCGCCAGCACAAGCATCTCTGTCTCGAACTCATATCCGTCTCGCACCACAGCGAGCATACGGCGCATAAGCGACGCCGGAAGGCCACGTAAGCCCGTCTGCGTATCACTCACATCGACACCGCAGAGCACGCGCATGGCCCCAAGCATAAAATTGTTACCGAGCTTACTGCGCGCAGGAACGCCATTACCGTCAAATCGGCGACAGCCAAGCACCAACGAGTCCTGGTGCAGACCGAGTTCGCGCGCAACGGCGCGGATATCGGCAGGCAAATGCTGACCATCGGCATCTGCCGTGACGGCCCCCGCAACAGTCGGGGCCTGTTCCAAGAGATAAGAAAAGGCAGTCTTGAGAGCCGCACCTTTGCCGCGGTTGAGCCCGTGGACAAGAACCGTAGCACCAAGCGCGCGGGCGCGGTCAAACACCACAGAACAGGACGCGCTGCTCCCGTCATCCACCACAACGATCGGTCCCGGCCATCCGAGCACGAGCTCCTCAAGTAGTGCGGCCAGCCGACCACTCGGCTCATACGCGGGAATCACCAAAGCTATCCTATTGTCGATATCTGCCATGATCAAATGGATTCTCCAACATAATGAATCGATTTGCGGACGTCGATTATAACGAAATTGCCTAGCGGTTAAAACAAAAGCCCGAGTGTCGCTGGGACACCCGGGCTCGTGAAAAGGGGCTAATCCTTATTCGGACTTAAGCAGAAACCGCGGCGGAAGCAGTGTTAGTCTCGTCCTCGTCGGTCCATGCGTGTTTGGGCATGGGACGGAAGATCTGGAAGAGCATCGCAACCAGCAGCACGATGGCGACAATCGTCCAGATACCAAACTGCCCAAGGACAAGCAGGTTGTAGAACTGGTTGATGAACAGGCCGATCACCCAAGCGAAGGCGCACTCGTAGCCGATGGCAATCGCGGTCCACTTGCCGGAGTCCATCTGGTTGCGGATAGTGCCCATGGCGGCAAAGCACGGGGCGCACAGCAGGTTGAAAGCGCCAAAGGCAACGCAAGCGCCCATGGTGGGGAACATGCCGGCAAACGCGGTCCACAGGCTCGGGTCGGTCTCGCCCGCGTCGGCGACGGACAGCAGCGAGCCGGCGGTGGCGACGACGTTCTCCTTGGCGACGAGACCCGAGACGGTCAGCGCGGTGGCCTGCCAGGTGCTAAAGCCGAGCGGGGCGAAGATCCAAGCGACCAGGTTGCCGAGCATGGCAAGCACGGAGTAGTCCATGAACTCCTCGGGGATGCCGTCCATCGCAGGCAGGAAACCAAAAGAACCGTTGTAGCTACCAAAGTTGGAGAGGAACCAAACCACGACGGTGGACGCGAAGATGACCGTGCCGGCCTTCTTGATAAAGGCCCAGCAGCGCTCCCACACGTGCAGCGCCCAAGAGCGGATCGCCGGGAAGTGGTAGGCAGGGAGCTCCATAACGAACGGCGTCGGGCGACCGGCGAAGAGCTTGGTCTTCTTGAGCATGAGGCCCGAGGCGATGACAGCGAAGACGCCCAGGAAGTAGAAGAGCGGGCTGATCCACGCGGCGGTGGTGGAAGAATCGCCGATGATGGAACCCATGAGCAGGGCAATGATCGGCAGCTTGGCGCCACAGGGAATGAACGTGGTGGTCATGACCGTCATGCGGCGGTCCTTCTCGTTCTCGATGGTCTTGGTGGCCATGACGCCGGGGACGCCGCAGCCCGAAGACACGAGCATAGGAATGAAGGACTTACCGGACAGGCCAAAGCGGCGGAACACGCGGTCCATGATGAAGGCGACGCGGGCCATGTAGCCGCAGTCCTCCAGGAAGGACAGCATGACGAACAGCAGGAACATCTGCGGCACAAAGCCGAAGATGGCGCCCAGGCCGCCGACGATGCCGTCGCAGACCAGCGAATCGACCAGGCCGCCGTCCTCGGTGCCGCCCGCCACAAGGGCGTCGTGCACCACGGTGGTGATGCCGGGGACATAGGGGCCGTACTGTGCCGGGTCGACCGAGTCGGCATTGTCGCCCGCAGCCTCGACGGCCGCGTCGTAGGCGTCGCGGCCCTGACCGAGCACGTACCAGCCGTCGGTGCCGAAGAGCTGGTCGTTGGTGAAGTCGGTCACCGTGCCGCCCAAGGTAGAAACGGCGATGTAGTACACGCAGAACATGATGACCACAAAGATCGGCAGACCCAGGATACGGTTGGTAACCACGCGGTCGATCTTCTCGGAAGTGCTCATCTTGGCCGGAGCCTTGGTGAGGCACTCGTCAATGATGTGGGCAATCACGCTGTAACGCTCACCGGTGATGATGGACTCGGCGTCGTCGTCGCAATCCTGCTCGCACTGGGCGACCAGCTGCTCCACGCGAGCGGCCTTCTCCTTAGTGAGGTTGATGAACTTGCAGGCGTCCGCGTCGCGCTCAAACAGTTTGACCGCGTAGTAGCGACGCTTGTTGGCGGGAACGCTCGCAGGCAGGTTATTCTCGATGTGGTCCAGAACGTCCTCGATGGAGGAATCGAACTTGTGCTCCGGCACCTGGCCCTTGGAAGCAGCGGACTTCTTAACCTGCTCGAACAGCTCCTTGATGCCCTTGTTCTTAAGGGCCGAGATCATCATGACCGGGCAGCCGAGCTTCTTGGAGAGCTTGTCCGTGTCGATCTTGTCGCCGTTCTTCTCGACCAGGTCAGCCATGTTGAGGGCAACGACCACGGGCAGGCCGGTCTCGATAACCTGAAGCGCCAGATACAGGTTGCGCTCGAGGTTGGTGGCGTCGACAACCTGGACGACAACATCGGGCTCGTCGCTCATGAGGTAATCGCGCGAGCATTGCTCCTCGGGGCTGTAAGGGGAAAGCGAGTAGATGCCAGGGAGGTCCGTGATGGTAACGTTCTTGTCGCTTAGGAGCTTGGCTTCCTTTTTCTCAACCGTGACGCCGGGCCAGTTGCCAACGTAGCCGTTGGCGCCGGTGATCAGGTTGAAAAGCGTGGTCTTGCCGCAGTTGGGGTTACCCGCCAGCGCGACATGGATCTGAGAATCCGCCATTCAATCCTTCTTCCTTGTGTGCCCGCGCTGCTTTCTCCGCACGGGCTGGATAATGTGCTTCAAAGTTGCTGCATTAAGTTAGAAATACCTAACTTTATCTGCAGAAATATACGCCGCGAGCCCTTACTGGACCTCGACGACGGCCGCCTCCTCCTTGCGGATGGAAAGCTCATAGCCGCGCACGTTGATCTCGACCGGATCACCGAGCGGTGCGACCTTCACGACCTTGAACGAAGTGCCCTTGATGAGCCCCAGGTCCATAAGGTGGCGGCGAAGCGCACCCTCACCGTGAAGCTTGACGATGGTGGAGCTCTCGCCCACCTTAACGTCACCCAACGTCTTCATCCTCTTGTCCCCCTTTCGGTTTTTATGAAATGCTGCAGACTAACCGACGGTCATGATGTGCATGGCCACCTTGGAATCGATGCCAAAGCGCGCGCCCAGCACCGTGACGATGATATTGGCGCCACTCGAGCTCACCACGTGGATTTCGTTGCCCTCGACAAAGCCGAGGTCCTTGAGGTGGTGTTTCATGTCCTCATTGCCCTTTACACGAGACACGCGCACGGTTTCGCCCGCTTTTACCATCGAAAGCGGCATGGCCGGCATCTGCGGTCCGCAAGACATGAGTTGCTCCTAACGTCAGTTCGTCCTCAACATCGACGTGATAAAAGTTAACCACGTCTATGTTCGCTATAGTAAACTAGCACGTGGTTAACTTTTTGGAAAGGGTCCCCATTCAGATTTCGAAAAAGTTTCCTATACGAAACAAAAAGGCGCGGCAAAGGACCATCCTTTACCGCGCCCTATCATGCTTAGAGCGAGAGGTTTCTGATCGACGTGACGCACGAGGCCTCATCCACGCCCGAAACGCGGAAGATAATGTCCTCGCCACACTCGCCGTAGAGAGCCATGAGGCCCATAACGTCGCGACCGTCGGTATGGCGATCACCGATGCTGACCGACACGTCACTACGATGCTTGGCGATAATGTCATAGAGCAACGCAACCGGGCGGGCATGTAGTCCCAACGGATCTTTAATCGTCTTTGTAAACTCGACCATGTCCCCTCCCACGACATCGCACATTCGGCCGGCAAAACCCAGCCACGTGGTAGTTATTGTAGCGTTAGATGCTTGTTGAAGCCCGCCAGAAGGCTCAACCGGAAAGTGCGTCCCATTATTTGGCTGGATTCTGGGTCGCAGTTTCCAAAAGGACCCTGTTTGGGAAACTGCGACCCGTTTTGGACGCAAATTCCGGGTCGTAGTTTCCGCGACGCCCGGTCATCCCATGCCCTCACGACCTCGGCGCATAAAAAACGAGGGAAGGCACGCGTCCTTCCCTCGTTACGGGCAATATGGAGCCAATCGCCTACATCAGGCGCAGGCTGACGTCCTTGAGCTGGGCGCCGGAAACGGCACTCGGAGCGCCCGACATGAGGTCGGAGCCGCTGGCCGTCTTGGGGAACGCCATGACGTCGCGGATGGAGTCGGAGCCGGTGAGCAGCATGCACACGCGGTCCAGGCCCAGAGCAAAACCGCCCATCGGGGGCGCACCAAACTTGAGAGCCTCCATGAGAAAGCCAAACTGCGACTCGGCGCGCTCCTCGGTAAAGCCCAGGAGCTTGAGCATGGACATCTGCATCTCGGCGTTGTGGATGCGCATACCACCGCCGCCGGCCTCAAAGCCGTCCATGACAAAGTCGTAGGTGCACGAACCGGCTGCCAGCGGATCGGCCTCAATCTTGGCGATGTCGGTCTCGGTCGGCAGGGTAAAGGGCTGATGCTCGGCAGCGTAAGCCTTGCGGTCCTCATCCCAGTGGAACAGCGGGAAGTTGACGACCCACAGGAAGTCGTGGCCCTCGCGCTTGATCTCGAGCGCGTTGGCCATGTGGGAGCGCATGCCGCCCAGGATCTCGTCAGAGAGCAGGCGCGGGCCGGCGGCGAACATCACAAGGTCGCCGGGCTCGACGTCCATGCGCTCGCGCAGAGCCGCCATCTCCTCGTCCGAGAAGAACTTGACGATGGGGCTGTTGATGGAGCCGTCCTCGCGGAAAGCGATCCAGGCCAGACCCTTGGCGCCAAACGTGGAGGCCACACCGGCAAGCTTATCGATCTTGGCACGTGCCCAGGCACCGGCACCCTTGGCGTTGATGGCCTTGACGACAGAGCCCTCCTCGTTTGCGGCGGTCGCAAAGACCTTGAACTTGGAGTTGGCAAAGATGTCGGTCAGGTCGACCAGGTGCATGCCATAGCGGGTATCGGGCTTGTCGGAGCCATAGGTGTCCATGGCCTCCCAGTAGTCCATGCGACGCAGCGGCATGGGCATCTCGACACCCATGCGACCGAAGGCGTCAGCCAGGACCTCTTCGAGTGCGCTCATGACATCGTTCTGGTCCACGAAGGACATCTCGATATCGACCTGGGTGAACTCGGGCTGGCGGTCGGCACGCAGGTCCTCGTCGCGGAAGCACTTGGCAACCTGGTAGTAGCGCTCGACGCCACCGACCATGAGCAGCTGCTTCAGGAGCTGCGGGGACTGCGGCAGGGCGTAGAAGTTACCCGGCTGGATGCGGCTGGGGACGATGAAGTCGCGGGCGCCCTCGGGCGTGGACTTGAACAGGGAGGGCGTCTCGACCTCCATGAACTCACGGTTGTGCAGCGCCTCGCGAATGGCAAAGGTGAAGTCGGAGCGCAGCTTGAGGTTGGCCATCATTTCGGGACGACGGAGGTCCAGATAGCGATAGCGCAGGCGGGTGTCCTCGCTGGTCTCGATGCCGTCCTCGATCTGGAACGGCGGGGTGACGGACGTGTTGAGCACCTCGGCGTGGTCGGTCAGGACCTCGATCTCGCCGGTCGCGAGCTTGGTGTTGGTGGTCTCCTCGCCACGGGCGCGCACGACGCCGTGGATCTTGATGGGCCACTCGGGACGCATGGTCTCGGCGATCTTAAAGGCATCGCCATCGGAGTGCTCGGGGTCGAAGGTGAGCTGCGTGATGCCCTCGCGGTCGCGAAGGTCGCAGAAGATAAGGCCGCCGTGGTCGCGGCGACGGCTCACCCAACCGGTGAGGGTGACCTCTTCGCCCACGTTCTCGAAGCGAAGCTCGCCGCAGGTACGGGTGTGCATGGAATGCTCATCGATGGGACGGGTCTGGCTCATACCAGTGATCCTCCTTTATGGATCTGTGCCGCCCCGTGTCGTTCCGGGCGGCGTCGTACAGATTTGCCCAGCCTGCGTAAACCGCGCAGCCGGACATGGCGTTCTATCTTATCGCACCCACGTCGATGTACCGCGAAAAAGTAACTCTTGCCCAAAGACTTGACGGAGACGAAACAATTGACGCGGCCTGGCCGTCGCCCAGGCGCGCCGCGTGCGACAATGTGCCCCAATACAACTGCACTCGGAAAGGCCCACCATGACTGCACGCCTCATTGTTATGGATATCGACTCCACGCTCATCAACCAGGAGGTCATCGACCTGTTGGGCGAGGAGGCCGGCGTAGGCGAGCAAGTGGCGAAGATCACCGAGCGCGCCATGCGCGGCGAGCTCGACTTTAAGCAGGCGCTCGAGGAGCGCGTGGGGCTGCTTGCCGGCTTGGACGAGAGTGTGTTCGAGCGCACCTTTGAGCGCGTGACGTTTACCCCCGGCGCGTTAGAGCTTGTGCGCTCGGCACACAGCAAGGGCTGGAAGGTCGGCGTGGTAAGCGGCGGCTTCCACGAGGTCGCTGACAAGATCGTAACCGCCGCGGGCATCGATTTTTGCCTGGCCAACCGCCTGGAAGTCATGGACGGCAAGCTCACCGGTAAGTTGGCTGCCGACATTGTGACCAAGGAGTCCAAGCTCATCCAGCTGCTGGACTGGGCAGTTGAGTGCGGCGTCGACATGGCCCACACGGTCGCTATTGGCGACGGAGCAAACGACATCCCCATGATCCAGGCCGCGGGCACGGGCATCGCGTTTTGCGCCAAGCCCAAGACGCGCGAGGCCGCCCCGTTTGCCATCGACGAGCGCAACCTGATGCTCGCCATGGACATCATCCTGCGCGACTAGCCGATCCGTCTAACAATTGAATTAGTCTGTCCTATAGTTTCCGAACAATTTTGTCTTAGTGTTCGGAAAAACACCCTTTGAGTGCTAGACTTTGCGCCGTCGAAGGGAACATATATGGATAAGCGAGATCTTGAGCAGTTGCTGAGCGATGTTGCCGACGGAACAGTCACCCCGGCAGTCGCCCTCACGCGCATCCAGACGGCGCCAACTGCCGATCTGGGTTTTGCGCAGCTCGATCTTTCGCGCGGGGTGCGCCAGGGAGCCGGCGAGGTTGTCTACGGTACCGGTAAAACCGCCGAGCAGATTGCCGCCATTATCGAAGCGCTGCGCGATGCCGGCCAGGAGCGCATCCTGGTCACGCGCCTGGATGCCGAAAAGGCAGCCCGCACCTCGGAGCTCCTCGACAACGGCATCGACCTGGGATATGTCCCGGACGCGCAGCTCGCCCTCGTGGGCGGCAAGCCCTCCCCTACCGGCAACGGACGCATCGTCGTCGCCTGCGCCGGCACGAGCGACCTGCCCGTCGCCGAGGAAGCCGCGTTGACGGCCGAGTTCTACGGCAACGAGGTCGACCGCCTCTACGACGTAGGTGTCGCCGGCCTGCACCGTCTGCTCGCACACGCCGAGGAACTTGCCCAGGCGCAGGTGGTCATCGCCATCGCCGGCATGGAGGGCGCACTGGCGAGCGTTATCGGCGGTCTGGTGAGCTGTCCGGTCATCGCCGTTCCCACCAGCGTTGGCTACGGCGCAAGTTTTGGTGGCGTGGCCGCGCTGCTCGCCATGCTCAACTCCTGTGCCAGCGGCGTTTCGGTCGTCAATATCGACAACGGCTTTGGCGCCGCCTACCAGGCAAGTCTTATCAATCATCTGAGCGCCGGCACATCCCGCGCCCGTTAAGGAGCATTCCATGTCCAATCATCAGCACACGCTTATCATCGACGGCACCTCGGGCATCAGCGGCGACATGACCGTCGCGGCCCTGCTCGACCTGGGCGCCAGCGAGGAGCACCTGCGCGAACAGCTCGCCACACTGCCGGTCGACGGCTTTTCGATCGCCGTCACGCGCGTAAACAAGCATGGCATCGACGCCTGCGATTTCGACGTCCAGCTTGCAGAGGAGCTCGAGAACCACGACCACGATATGGCCTGGCTCTACGGCAACGAAACAGCTGTCGAGCACACGCACGAGCACGAGCACGGGCATGAGCATGAGCATCACCATCATGACCATAGCGAGCACGAACACGAGCACTGCCACGAGCATGACCATGAGGCCCATGGCCATGGCCACGAGGACCACCATCACGCCCATCACCATCACCACCGTTCTTTGGCGGACGTCATCGCCATCATCGACGGCTCACAGCTAAGCGATGGCGCCAAGCGTCGCGCCCTTGCCATTTTTTCCGTACTCGCTGCTGCCGAGGCCAAGGCTCACGGCAAAACGCCCGACACCGTCCTGTTTCACGAGGTGGGCGCCGTCGACTCCATCGTCGACGTCTGCTCTGTCGCCATCTGCCTCGATGACCTGGGCATTGAGGACATTGTGGTCGAGTCGCTTTCCGAGGGCCACGGCACCATCCACTGCGCCCACGGCCTCATGCCCATTCCCGTCCCCGCTGTTGTCAACCTGTGCCAGGCGGGCAATATCGCCCTCACGCCTGCACCGGTCGCCGGCGAGCTCGTGACGCCCACGGGCGCCGCCATCGTCGCCGCGCTGCGCACGTCCGACCAACTGCCCTCACGCTACCGCATCGAAGCCGTCGGCTACGGCGCCGGCAAGCGCCCCTACGAGGGTTGCTCCGGCACGCTCCGCTGTCTGCTCGTTCACGTGGATGCATAGCCATGGATGCCCGCAAAGAAAAAAGCCGCACTGCCATCGTTGCGGCGTTCTCCGAGCTGCTACGCGAAGAGGACTACGGCAAGATTACCGTCGGCGACATCATCGCGCGCGCTCACGTAGGCCGCGCGACATTCTACGGCCTCTTTAAGAGCAAAGACGACCTACTGTCCGAGCTCGTGAGCGACATCTGCACCCATGCCCTCGACGACGATGGCACACCGCTCGACGACCCACTCGTGCAGATCGAGCATATTCTCAACAATCTCTGGGAGCGTCGCCAGGGCGTCCGAGCCCTCGTAGCCGGCGCCGGCTCACGCGTCTTCGCCGACTGTTTACGCAAGACCATCATGTCACGAGCAGCCGAAACCGTCCCCGCCGACCCCACAGGCCCCGCTGGCACCATGGACCGCAGTTTCTTACTACACCACATAGCCTCAAGCTTCGTAGGAATGGTCCAATGGTGGGCCTGGCACAACTTCGAAGCCCCAAAAGAGGACGTAGCCAAAGACTACCTATCAGCCATAAAACCCCTCTTCAACTAAGTAAGAAGCTCATCCCAAAGCATCGCCCCAACCCAGGCCGCCACGCATCCCAAAGTATCACTCGCGCTTCAACGCCCCCAACAGCAACAAGCCCCTCCCATCCAAATTCAGATTTATATTTTGGATTGCTTGCTCAAGCGCAACAAAGACCCCGCAGCTGTCCGCATGGGGTAACTTCCCAGCGCACTCCGCAGGACGCAAAAAGGCTCGCCGCACGAAGTGCGCAGCGAGCCTTTTTGCATGTCCGAGGACGCGCTGGGAAGTTACCCCATGCGGACAGCGGACAACTATGTAGCCTTGGACTAGAACATGCCCAAGAAACCGTGCACAAACAGTGCGGCCAGAGCGGCACCGACAAACGGAGCGATGCCAGGAACAAGCAGGCCGTACTTCCAGTTGTTGTCAGCCTTGTTCTTGATCGGCAGCACCTGATAGGCCATGCGAGGACCAAGGTCACGGGCCTGGTTCATGGCGAAGCCGGTGATGCCGCCCATGCCCATGCCAACGGCCCAAACGATCAGGCCGACGCAGATGGCGAGCATCAGGACGTTCTCGCCAGCACGGTTAGCAGCAGCAAGGATGGCGCTGATGAACACAAAGGTGCAGATAGCCTCGCAGAAGAAATTACGGGCATAGTTGGTGCCCTCGGTGGTGGGGTTGGTCGAGAAGATGTTGCGCTGGGCAATGGGGTCGACGACGCCGTCGGAAGCCTTGAACTCATCGGCATACATCAACCACGCGATCACGGCACCCGCAAAGCCGCCGAGCATATCGGCAATCATGAAGGGGATGCAGCTGCTCCACGGCACCAGGCCTACGATGCACTGGGCAAGCACCATGGCGGGGTTCATGCACACGGCGCCGCCAAAGATAAACAGAGCAACCGAGATGCCAAAAGACCAGGTGGTGATGGCAAACATGTGGCCGGAGCCCTGATACTTGGTGCCCTTAAGCACGGTATCGCAGTGCACGCCCACGCCAAAGATGATCATGAGGGCAGTTGCGCCGAATTCGCAGAGGAGTTTGGTAAGCATAAAACCTTATCTTTCTTGTCGGTTAAAAACGATTCGTTTAGGCCGCGCACTAGTGCTGCGCGACGACAACGCCCAGGCCATCGGGAATAACGGCAACCTTGGCATCGGCACCCTTCATCTCAAAGGCGAGCTTGAGCGCCTCCTCGATAGTGTTGACCGGCGTCATGTGCATATCCTTGAGCATCTGGTGATCGCACAGGTCGGTGACCATAATCACAGGGTGATGCGCCAGGATGCGGGCGAAGATCTGGCTCGTCCACTGGTCGGGCAGGGTCTCGTCCTTAGGACGGTCGATGCAGGCGCGCTCAAACTCCGCAGGATCGTTGTCAGCGATGTTGTGATAGAAGCCCTCGCCACCGTGACCGTCGGCACAACCGGCGACATCGATGATCACGCCGCCCTCGGGAAGCGTGGCCTCGGCAGAGCACATGCCCTTCACGGCCTGGTAGATGTTCTGGTCGAGCGGGTAGCCGCCGTTGGTGGTAATGGCAATCTCGCACTCGACGGGCTCAACGCCGCCAAGGCTCTTCACGAACTCGCAGCCAGCCTCGTGCGCCTTGTGGATGTCGCCGGCAAAGGAGCCGATGACCTCGTGCTTGCCGTTGAGCACCACGTTGAGCACAAAGGCAAGGTGAGCCATCTCGGCAGCGGCAAACATGTCCTCGCTCACGTGGTTGTGGCACAGGTTGCCGGCACGCGAATGGGAATCGTTCACAAACTGACCGTTGTGGTTGTACATGATGGTCTTGTAGCTGGCGATACCAGGCAGGACGGACTTGCGGCTACCAGAGAAACCGGCAAAGAAGTGCGGCTCAATAAAGCCCTCGGCAAGCAACAGATCGCAATCGGCAGCAATCTTGTTGATGATGCACTCGCCGCCAGAAGGCAGGGTGCCGATCTTTTTCATCATGCTGTCATCGGTCGCGACGTGCATAACGATTTCCTCGTTGGCAACGATCTCCTCGCCGTACTTGTTGACGAGTTCCTCGTGCGTCGACGGGCGGTGCATACCCGTTGCAACCAAAATACGCACACGAGCCTCGGGCGCAGCGGAATGGATGTGATGCAGCAGAATAGGCATCGTCACACGCGAAGGAACGGGACGCGTATGGTCGGAGCTAATGATGACGATATCCTTCTTGCCAGCACAAAGCTCCTCGAGCGAAGGCGAGCCATAAGGATTGGCAAGCGACTCCTCTACCAGCTCTTCCTGCGATTTTATAGTCTTAAACTCGTTTTGATGACCTTCCATCACACCCGCGAAGTTCTTATCCTCGAGCTCCAGATGCAACGTCTTGTGGTCAAACGGCAGTTCACATTCAAACAATGACGAGCGCCCTCTTCCTTTCAACTGACACACTAGATAAACCGTTGGAAGGATACGCCGCTCACCGAAAAACACCACCGTCCACCGACTCATTAACACAACGTTCATATTTGACCCACAACAAAACGGCCGCGATCCCAAACGGAACCGCAGCCGCTACAGTCGTAAGGCGAGAAGCGCCAAATGCGCCACCGGGATAGACCCCATCCAAAACGCGCGAAGCGCGCCATTATTCCCCCAGCAGTAATCCGCCGAAGACCGGACATCGCAGGGCCCGCCATTAGTTTTCTTTTAGGCACACTCCGCAGGACGCAAGAAGCCCTCGCCGCACGAAGTTGAACTGCCTCCCATTTCTTGGACATGAGAAATGGGAGGCTTTCTTTATGCGC
>CAUAAR010000033.1:0-18038 GCA_958427035.1 uncultured Collinsella sp.
CATGGGGTTGCCCCCATACGGACCTGAACCGTACGCGTCTGCCAATTCCGCCACGCCCGCGTGCAGGAATTAGAATAACGGAGCGCCATCGCGAACGCAAGAACTATTTTTGAAAAAGTTTACAGGCATTTTCCCAAGCTGCTCGCGCGATTGCCTCAGCATCCTCGCCGGTACGATCGACACGGTCGTTGACCAGCGTGTTTGCCGTAATGGAGATCATTGCGGGCTCGCATTCAAGACCGCGGATGGGCTCTGGAGCCATATACGGGCAATCCGTCTCGAACAAAATTCGATCGAGTGGGGTTGCCGCAAATGCCTCGCGCACGTCGTCGTTGCGCTTAAAGGTGGCCGCACCACCATAGGCGATATAGCAGCCCAGCTCCACAAAGCGCTCCATCGTGGCGCGGTCCTCGCCAAAACAGTGCAGCACACAACCGGCCTGGGGCACGCCCACCTCACGAAGCACGTTGTACGCATCAACGTGCGAGGTGCGCTCCCCATCCGAGTCCTCGTGACGCAGGTGCAGCTCCACCGGCACATTGCGGCGCACGGCAAGCTCGAGCTGGCGCGCCATGCAATCAATCTGCACGTTATGGGGTGCCGGCGCGATATCGTCGTCATAGTCCATGTGGTAGTCCAGGCCGATTTCGCCAATACCGGCGCATAAGGGGTCATCAAGTGCCGCAACGACCTGTGCATGAACGTCGTCGGTATAGTCCGGCGCGCCATACGGATGCACGCCGGCAAGATACTTGATCTGCGGGATATCCTGCATCGGAAGAATCTCGCGCACCAGCCAGTCGCTATAGTCCGCCACGCTGCGCTTGTCGGCAATGGGGTCGAACATCGTCACCAACAGGTCGACGCCCGCGGCTTTGGCGCGCACGAGCGTCTCGGGCACATCCTTGCCCCAAAACGAAAGCAGATGTGCATGCGTGTCGGCAAGCGGCGCCAAGGGCACGGGACAAGCAACCGTCTTCTTTTTCTTGGTAAACGTCACGCGTTCGGCATTAGGCGTCATGGATTAGCTCCCGGGCCAGACGGACAAAGTCGGCAACATCGAGCGTCTCGGCGCGCGTGGTGGGTGCGATACCGCAAACCTCAAAAGCGGCATCGAGCACGTCCTTGGCAAAACCGTTGGCGCTCATGGAATTTCGGACGGTCTTGCGCCGCTGAGCAAATGCAGCGTCGATCACACGAGCCACGAACTCGCGATCGAGCCCCTCGGGCACCACGCCGTCAACACGGTCGATACGCACGACGGCCGAGTCCACGTGCGGCGCTGGCATAAAGCAACGCGGCGGCACCTCAAAGCGACCCGTCACCTGCGCATACAGGCCGAGCTTTGCCGTATAGCCGCCATAGGTCTTGTTGCCCGGCACTGCGGCAATGCGATCGGCAACCTCCTTTTGCACCATGACCACGGCACGCTTGAGCGCGGGCATCGTCTGAAAAAACTGCAAGATGATCGTCGCCGCCACGTTATAGGGCAAGTTCGCGACAAATACCGTCGGCTCACCGCCGGCGGCCTGCTCAATCTGCTCCGGCGTCACCTTAAGCGCGTCGCCCATGATAAAGCGGAAGTTGGCGTAGTCGGCGGCGTGAGCATCGAGCACCGGCTCGAGCTCGGGATCGGCCTCGATCGACGTGACGCACGCCGCCTCCTGCAACAGCGCAAGCGTGAGCGTACCAACGCCCGGACCAACCTCGAGCACGCGCTCATCGCCTACAAGCTCGGCAAGCTCGCAAATGCGCTCAATTATATGGTTGTCGATCAGGAAATTCTGGCCCAGGCGATGCTTGGTCGCAAGGCCAAACTCCTCCAGCAGCTCCCTGGTGGCCGTGGGGTTTGCCAAAGGCGAAGTTGTCATGGTTGCCTCCTCAGCATGATGGCGGCGTCTTGAAACAAAAGGGCATGGACCGTGGCGGCCATGCCCTTACAGCTAAACAGCAAATTGCCGATATGGCGCGCTGCATCTTAGCCCAGACGCGGGAACAGCGGCTCGCCCTTCTCGACAGGCTGACCGCCGGCAAGCAGGCCCCAAGCGCAAATGCCCTTGAGGTCGTCGGTCGCGGCCTCGTCCTCGCAGGACAGGCGGCGCAGGGCCTCGGCAGAGGTCTGAGGCATGAGCGGCATCAGCAGGTGGGCGGCAATGCGGATGGCCTCGAGCAGGTTGTAGATCACAAACGCCAGCTCGTCAGCCTTGGCCTCGTCCTTGGCAAGTGCCCAAGGCTCGGAGTCCTCGATGTAGTGGTTGGCGGCATGGATGAGCTCCATGACCTCGTCCTTGGCTCCGCCGTAATCGAGCACGTCCATCTTGGCCATGTAGCGCTCGACCAGACCATCGGCGATCTTTGCCAGCGGGTTGTCGAACGCATCGAACGATGCGGGCTTGGCGGGCGCGCAACCATCAAAGTACTTGCCGCTCATGTTGAGCGAACGCGAGATAAGGTTGCCCCAGCTGTTGGCCAGGTCGGCGTTGTAGACCTGCTCCATGCGATCGAAGCTGATGGCACCGTCGGTACCGGGGACGACGTCGGTCATGAAGTAGTAGCGATAGCCCTCGACGCCCAACATGTCGATAACGTCCTGCGGAGCGATGGCGTTGCCGCGGCTCTTGGACATCTTCTCGGCCTTGCCGGTCTCGGCATTGCGCACGGTCAGGAAGCCGTGGGCAAAGACGTGCTCGGGCAGGGCCTCGCCGATGGCCATGAGCATGGCGGGCCAAATGACGCAGTGGAAGCGGATGATGTCCTTGCCCACGATGTGGAACTGCGCGGGCCAGCGATAGGCCAGCTCGGCACGCGCCTCGTCGGTGTCGACACCGTAGCCGACGGCCGTCATATAGTTGAGCAGCGCATCGAACCACACGTAGGTCACGTGACCCTCGTCAAACGGGACCTGAATGCCCCAGTCAAAGCTCGTGCGGCTCACGGATAGGTCGTTAAGGCCGCCCTCGACAAAGCTGCGAACCTCGTTCATGCGGAACGCAGGCTCGACAAAGTCGGGGTGCTCGTCATAGAGCTTGAGCAGCTTGTCCTGGAAGGCGGAAAGCTTAAAGAAGTAGGACTCCTCCTGCACGCGCTCAAGCGGACGGTGGCAGTCGGGGCACAGGTGCTGGCCGACGCTGCCGTACTCCTCGTCGCC
The DNA here is from genome assembly GCA_958427035.1 of uncultured Collinsella sp. Lineage (GTDB taxonomy): Bacteria > Actinomycetota > Coriobacteriia > Coriobacteriales > Coriobacteriaceae > Collinsella. The sequence continues at coordinate 3,149 of CAUAAR010000033.1, forward strand.
CTTCTGGACCTGTGTATCGGTGAAGTAGGTCTCATCAGGCACGCAATACCAGCCGTCGTAGCTGCCCTTATACAGGTAACCGGACTCCTTCATGCGCTCCCACAGGTACTGCACGGCATGATGCTGGCGCGGCTCGGTGGTGCGGATGAAGTCGTCGTTGGAAATCTCGAGCTTGCTCCAAAGCTCCTTGAAGTGCGGGGCCTGGCTGTCGGTCCACTCCTGCGGCGTCATGCCATGCTTGGCTGCGGCCTCGGCGACCTTCTCGCCGTGCTCGTCCATGCCGGTCAGGAACTTGACGTTATAGCCGGCGGAGCGACGATAACGGGCCTGAACGTCGGCGATGATGGTGGAATAAGCCGTGCCCAGGTGCGGATCGGCGTTGACGTAGTAGATGGGCGTCGTGATAAAGAACGAAGGCTTGCTTTGATCCATGGGGTTTGTCCTCCAGAAAAACGTTGCATACAGAGGATGATTCTAGCGCAAGGGCTGGATATCCTCCATCTATTGCATATCGAGCACCATGGCATAGACATCGCGCTTGCGGCGCGAATACTTCTGAGACAGGCGCTTGGCCACCGCAGACGCGGGCTCCCCCTCCTCGAGCGCGGCGCGGATATCCTCGCGCAGGGCCTCGTCGGGATCCGCTGCCGCTGCGCCAACCGGCACGATACCGGCCTCCTCGTCCTCGCTCGGCGGCGCGATGACCAGCGCAATCTCGCCCTTTACCTCGCCGCGAGCACGCAGCTCCTCGGCGAGCTGGGCGGCGGGCCCGCGCAAGACTTCCTCGTGCAGCTTGGTGAGCTCGCGGCAGACGGCAACCTCACGCTGGGGAAAGACCTCCACCACGGCCTCGAGCGTCGCCACGATGCGATGTGGAGACTCGTAGAAGATGAGCGCGCCGGGCACCACGGCAAGGCGCTGCAAACGGCGCACACGGTCGCCGTGCTTTCGACCCAAAAAGCCCTCGAAGAAAAAATGCTCGCAGGAAATGCCGGACGAAACGAGCGCCGTGACGCAAGCAGAGGGCCCGGGAATAACTTCGACGGGCACATCGGCCTCACGCGCCGCCTCGACCAGCGCCTGGCCGGGATCGGACACGCTCGGCATGCCGGCGTCCGAGGCAAAGGCGAGGGTCTCCCCCGTCAGCAGACGGTCGACCAGGCCGGCGGCGCGGCTGGCGATCACATTCTCGTCGCAACGGACAAGCGGCTTGGAAATGCCCAGGTGCATCAGCAGCTTTGACGTCACGCGCGTGTCTTCGCAGCAGATGACATCGGCAGCGGCAAAGGTCTCGCCAACGCGCGGGGACAGGTCGCCCAGGTTGCCGATGGGCGTGCCGACCACATAGAGTTTGCCCGTATGGGCGCTGTTTTGCGTCATATCAACCTATTCAATCATGCCGCGCTCGAGCGTACCGAGCGCCGCGCGGGCGTCCCATGCTGCAATGCGCTTCTCGGTCTTCCACGTTTGGAAGAACCAACCGGCAGCCGGCGCAAACGAAGCCAGCTGATTGGCGATAAACACGCGCTCGTAGGCATTGCGGCCCTCGGGCGTAACCGACGAGTTGGCAAAGATCGCCGCGCCCGACCATTCGCCCACCAGCACGGGGAACCCAGTCGAAATCGCTTCTTTAAGCTCGCGCTTGTTACGCGAAATCGCCGTCGTCAGCCCGCGGGGGCTCGTGATGTCGAGCGCATGCTCGTCGCGGTAATGGTACAGGTGAAGGTCCATGTAGACGTTCTTGTACTTGGCGCCGCGCATAAAATGCTTCCACTCGCTGGGATGCCCCGACGACGAGAAGACGACGATCTTATCCTCGGGCATATACGAACGGACGAGCTCATAGGCGTCGCGATAGAAGTTGCGCAGGTAGTGCGCCGGAATGCCATCCGTCATGGTGAAGAGGCTCTTGCGGACACTCATCTGCGGCGTATCCAGCAGCTCAATACCCAGCAGGCTCTCGGCCTCGCCGTAGCGATCGGCCAAGCGCTCGAGCACGTCGAGTGCGACATGACGACCGTTGGTGGACGAATGCCACTCGGCAACAGCCTCTGGCGTGGCGGGCGAATCGTTGGAATCGCCCTGGCCACCGGGCACCGTCGCCAGATCGAGCAGCACGCGGATGTCGTACTTGGCAGCCCACTCAATCGCGCGGTCGATGTAATCGACAACCGAGATGTAGGAGGCATCGGACTCCTGTGAGCCAAAGGCATACCAAGGCACCGGCAGGCGCACGGCGTTGAGGCCGATCTGCGCCATGCGACGGAAATCATCCTCGCTCACAAACGTCTCGTAATGACGGCGCATGCGCTCGTTATAGGCGGCGGTGCCCATGGCCTCCTGCAGCTCGGCCGCGTTGGATGCACCGGTCGCCGCGTATAGCGACGGGGTCACCCAAGGCTCGGGAATAAACCAGCCAGAGAGATTAACGCCGAGTATCCTCTCCATCACTGCCCCCTTTGGATCGTGCAGGCCGAGCCTGCATCGTATTGCATAGGAAAAGTATCGTTTTGAGTATACCCGCGCGTGCGGACAGACGACCGAACGGTCTGTAAAGTGGCGCAAAAGCGGGAGGAATGTCTGAGCGGGCGGGCCTGAGATGGCGCGATGAGACGTGTACGCGCGCCGGAGGCAGGCACCGGAAAGCACGTCCCGTTTTTCGCAAAAGACTGGGATGCATTTTCCGTTCGAGGCCTCAACCGGAAAATGCATCCCGTTCTGAGCGCGGGATCTGGGACGCAGTTTCCGCCAAAGACCGCAAAAGGAAAGCACATCCCATTCTGACGCCGGATTCCGGGTCGCGCTTTCCCAAGCGGCCTCAAAGCGGAAAACGCATCCCACTCTGAAGCCAAATTCCGGGACGCAATTTCCGCAGAGTCCTCGATAAAAGAAAAGGACCCCTTTGCAGAGGTCCTAGTCAATTCAGGGTGGCGGGGAAGGGAATCGAACCCCTGACACGAGGATTTTCAGTCCTCTGCTCTACCAACTGAGCTACCCAGCCATTTGAGGTGTGCCTTGTTTCAAGGCTTGATTAGTATAACCAAGGACGCGTTCCGGTCAACCGAGAATTTTAAAAAAGTTTTTGAGCACAGCCTCGGTTCTATAAATCGGCACGTCAGAGGCATCAGCCGGCAGCAAGAAGTTTTTCACTCAGAGCCGCACGGGCAAACTCACTTGGCGTCATCCCCTCGGCAGCCGCCCGTCGACGAATGGCCTCCTTCATTCCCAGAGGAATCTTGACCGACAGCGTTGCCGTCCCCTCACCTGAGAGCGGGGGCCGTCCACGCACGATCCCACCAACGGTGTGTTCGCCATCCGGAAACTCTCCGCGCTCGTACGACTCGCACCACGCGTCAATCATTTCATCCGTTACAACCTGACCATTAGCGGCCGTATACGTCTTGCCCATCATCAATCCCTCTGCCGAGCTCGCTCGATCTCTTGCCAGAATTTCTTCTGAACCGGAGACAGGGCATGAATAATGAGCCATCCACGAATTAGTTCGACCGCAACAAGTTCCACACTTCGACCATCTGGAAGCCATCCAATGGCAAGCCATCTCGGCGGCTCGTCCTCCGACTCGCGGCGAATGCACTCAGTAACCGCGAACCAGGCACCAAGCACCTGCTTTTCCGTCAAGTGTTTTTTGGCGTTCGGATGGATCTCAACATCCATGCATCTTCTCCTCCATCTTACCCAATTTCGTATGACGAAAGTCCACTGTCGCCAATTCTTAAGCCGGCACGCGTTGGAGAGCAGGGGTCGAAACAATGATTGAAGGACGCTCTAGTACGGCCCAGGCGCCGGGGCAGGAGCACATACGCCATGGACGTACGTTTTCGTAGCATACGAGAACGTAGCCGCGTGCATCGATAAAGGCGATGTCGATGGGATAGGCCATAAAACACGTATGGACCGAAGAGCAGCGTGGAAACGCCATGACGAGCGGCAGGCCGTTGGCGGCAACCGGACGCCGTCCCAGCATGCCGCGCAGGCGCACGACAAACGACTCCGCCGCCACAAACTCGGCCGGCGTCCAACCCAGCCTATTGAGTGCCCGCGCGTAGGCGATGTAGGACGAGACCGCGGTCACATGACCACCCCCGGACGCCATGGATCGACCGTCACCGCACGCTCGTGCGACAACGTTGTCGGCGCCCCCAGCGGAACGCCAGCGATGCTGAGAGAAGTCGGCCACGGCTCATAGTGCATTGTGCAGGTGTAGGTCCTAAACGTACCGGATAGGGAGAGCAGGCCACCATCCGATGCCTTCGCGCCTTGCTCGCTCGACACTTCGATCTGTAAGTCATAGCCTTCCATGGCATTCAGAATTTGAGTCTGAACCGTCGCCGAGGCATCGGCAGAGCTTTCGTCGCCCTCCCCCTCCGACGCCACGGCATGCGCTAGCACGATGTCGGGCACCACGCGGTCGAAGCGCGCGACAGCGCTGGCAAAGATCATGACGTTGTACACGATGAGTGCCAGCACCAGCAAAACGGGCGTAACCACTGCCATCTCCACCGTCGCTTGGGCGCGCTCCTCGCGCAGACGCATGCGGATACTCATTACGACCCACCGCCCAGAGCGCCAACCAGCGTGGCGACATCGACGGTGAGCGGGATGGAGCCGCCGCCGGGCAGAGGAATCTCCGCAAGTGTGAACACCGTACCGCTAATGGTGCGTTCGACTTGATATTCCAACGCCTCGCAAAGCGCCTTGGGATCGGTCACGCCCAACGGAATACTTCGCAGTTTGTCTTGCGCTTGAGAGAGACCCGCAATGTCAGACCCCGGACTCTTAATGATATTGGCGGAATCGGTCAGCACCGGCTTTCGCAGGCGCAAGTCGCACGGTTCCAAACCCAGCGCCGCCACGGACGCCGAAACGGTATCGCCGAGCCACGATGCGATGGAGCCCAACGCGCCGCTGCCCCCTCCTAGGCCTTTAATCATCTCGTCCATAAGTTCGTCGGCTGAGCCTTGGATATCACCGTATCCCACGAGTAGCCGTCCCCAAACATCCATGACGCCGTCGAGCACGCCGGCAACGCCGCCCGAGCGTTCCTTCAATGTCGAGAAAAATCGCGAAAGCACGTTGTTTTGCGCCGTCGCCTCATCGGGCGCCAGCACCGCGGCAGAGATAGCACCGCGATCGCCAAGCCTGACTGCCGCGTTAAACGAGGAGTTAAGTTGATCGGGGCTGGTAATGTCGCCCGAAACTGCAAAGGCGACCACGCCGTTGCGGCCAGGTGGGGCGATACGCGGGCGCTCGCCGGAAAGCGCTTTAATGGCCTGGTCAAACGCATTGCCCGCACGGTCGGCCTCATCCTCGGTCTGACGCTCAAGTTCGAGTTCTTTGTTGCGGCATTCGACGTAGTCTTCCAGAGCCTCTTTGAACTTATCGAAGTGGTACTCGAAGCCCCTTTCGACAGAAGTCGTTGCAATCGCAACGTACCCTAAAGACGACACACCGAAATGGCATTCGCTACACGTTTCGTGACCGTCAAAATCTGCGACGGATGCCAGCCCACCCGGCTTTCCTTTTTTGTAATTTGGACAGTCAGTCCCATAATGCAAATAGGTAACTTTATCTACTTCACTCGTGGGCCAACGCGCATCGGTATAGAGTTCAGTCGTCCGCGCCTCATCTGGATTTCGCGGAAGGAAAGGGATGCGGGCGGAAACTTTGCCGTCCTTTTCAGTTATATATGCCCGCTCGACTTCTTCGCCCGCATAAGCGAAGAACACCTTTCGTGCAGCAGAATCTGCCTGTTTTTCCGGACCCTCGCCAAGCGGCTTCTCATTTGCCAGGCGCTGGCGATAGTAGGCCTTCGCGCGATCGAGCGCCACTTGCGGCTCCCACGTAACGCTCGAAGCGTAATGTGGATTTTGAGCACCAGAGAGATCCGCTAGGCTTTTCGCACGCTCCCACATGCAAGAACAGCTGCTGACCGAGCCCTTGTCCGACCCACCACAATCCGCCAGCCAAGCGCGCTCTTTAGCCTTCGCCGTGTCCTCAGAAGCCTTCCGCAGCTCCTCGGCCGCACGCTCTAAATCATCCGATGTGTCTTTAATGGCATCGGTCGAGATCTCGGACCCTTTGAGCGCAGCGAAGTCCGACTCGGATGTCCTGGGCACGGCAAGCGCCGTACCGGTATAGGCCACACTATCGGTATCCTGCGCCGACACCGCCTGCGTGGCACGCGCGGCAATCAGATACGGCAGAGCCGTCTCGATTTTCTGCAAGCCTTCCGATGCGCTTTTGGCAAACTTGTTGCGCGTTTTAATGATCTCAATCCCGGTGTCGACCATATTGCCGGCAACTGGTTCGGCACCTGGGATGAGAATGGCAACCAGGCCCGTCCCGATTGTGGCAAACCCCGCTAGCCCCAGACTCAAGATGCTCGCATCAACCACCGTGGCAGCCGTGTGATAGGACGACACCACGTTGGCACCCGCCAGCGCGCCGCTATCGGCCGCCACCTGGGTATCCCCGGCACGCGACATGCTCCATATCGCCGCGGTCGACGAAAACAACAACGTGAGCACCACTAGGATGACCACGGCAGAAGAAAGCGTGGTGTAGGCACCGTCTTCGATAAACAGGTCGATACCGGCGCGGCCCATAAAGCCGCCTCGCTTGCGATGGCAGCTCGGACGGCGCGTCAAAACGCATCTAGACCAGAAACGCTTAATCCCATGCAGCAATCCACGAATCATAATCTCCCTCCAGCCATTCGGGACGCGATTGATACGAGACATCGACCTTGAGCTCAACGTAGCCGCCCTCGGCGGTACCACCCATAACCTGCGCAAACGCACCGATCACAGGCAACGGCTTGACCTCGCCGGAAACGGACACGGACGAGATACCACCCGCACCGGCCCGGCCAAGCTCGATATCCCACGACAACGGCCCGCCGGCATGAAAGATCGAAACGTTGGGCACTGCGGCAAGCCGGCGGCGGGTGAACTCCTTAAGATCGTCGTCCTCCGCCGTCGTCGTGGTCATGAGCCGCGCGGTCTCGGCAGCGGCAGACTCCATGACCGCGCGCGTATAGAGCAAACACACCGGTTGCAGTGCGAGAAGAATGAGCATCAGAAACGTCGGCAGCAAAAAAGCAGCCTCGACCGTAGACTGCGCCCGGTCCTCGCGCGCGATATCAATACAACGCGATGTCCTTAGCGCCCGCAGCGGCGTCGATAACCGACGTCGAGGCAACGCCATGGGATGCTGCCCGCTCAACCAGCGCCGCCAAGTGCCCATCGGTGCCAGCACGCCAAAGCCCCGCAATCGCCAGCACGATCGATAACAGCGCCACCGTGACGATGGCGTATTCGACCGTCGCCTGGGCAGATTCCTCGCGCAGGACGTCATGCATTTCACGACCCCTCCTTTGAGCTTATTGTTTGCGGGGCCAGGCGCACCGCGCGCAGACGACACGAAGCATCGCCAGTATCCGCGGCAACCGCCACCATATCGACCCAGCCGCGCCCATCGCGCACAATGGCGCCCCATACGTTACCCTTAATATCGAGATAGCCGCTCAGGGCGAGCTGGGCCGTTGGCACCTCGCGGTAGGCGCGTAACATATCCGCCGCTGCCTCGGTCATCGGTCGGTCCTCGGACCATGCAAGCCGGACCGCAATCGCGTTGTCCTCAGGCGAATCCGTCGCAGTGCCAGACCGCTTGTCGAGCATCCGCAGAAAGGTTTGCGCCGTGACAGCGACATCCGAATCGTCCGCATCTCGCATCTCATCTTTTTGAGACGCCACCGCCGAATCTGAGCCCGAATCGAAGGCGGCCCCAGGACGCTGCTGCCGCGCGGCGTTTAGCCCCCAAACCGCCACTGCCACCGCCACAACCACACAGGCAAACACCAGCAGTGCGCCGACAGGCCGCCTACCCTCTACAGGCTGTTGATGCCCTCGCTGATAGCGTTCCATAGATCTTGGACCTTGCCCTTAAATGCGACGATGGCGATAATCGCGATCACCACAAGCACGCCCACCAAAATGGCGTACTCGGTGGTACCCTGCGCGCTCTCCTCCTGCAACAGCTCCTTGGCATGCTGGCGAGCGTGGATCGCCCGGCAAAAAGCCCAACCCTGGACCTTGCCGGCAACGTCAGTCATCGTGTTCATGTATTCCTCCCTACATCATCCCGCCTGCTCCCAGCAGCGGGCCCAATATGGACAGAAGCAACGCCGGCAAGATGAGCGTGCCGGTGGGAATCAGCAGCTTGACGGGTGCACGCTCGATCTCGCGCTCGACCGCGGCACGGTGAGCTGCACGGATCTCGCGACTTTGAGCGGCCAGTGTCTCGGCAAGTGGGGCACCCAGGGCGAGCGCCTGCCCCACCGTGATGGCAAAGGTCTCGAGCGCTCGCACGTCCAGGTCGCGCGCGGCGGCCAATAACTCGTCCTCACGCGTGCCCACGCCCACCTGCCACGCCATGCAGGCCCGCTCAAGGCGAAGAGCCAACACTGACCGGCGGTTGGCGCAGAAAATCTCAAGCGCCGCATCAAACGAAAGGCCGGCCGAAAGACCCAAGCGCACAACATCGATCATCTCGGACACTTCGCCGAGCGACACTCGCGCCGGGCCGCCCGCTCCAACCGCGCCCTTCACTCGCGCGGTCAGGGCATCGACCACCGAGCGACCCGCGGCAGCGACCAGCACCGCCTCGCGCTTGCAGGCCCCTGCGATCTTGCGTACATCCGCCCGATCCAAACCCGTCGCGACAAATACACTCAGGGCGCACAGGCAAGCCGCAACTGCAACCGGGGCGCTCATAGCTCCACCCGCATAATGCGCCGGATAACCACCAGGGCAACGGCGTTGAGGGCAAGACCCAGCACCACAGCGCCCGCGCCGGCAGGCGTCGCAAGACCGCGACGAAAATCTGCCGAAAGCAGCGCCAACACCGCGCACATGCCCGCCGGCATCGCCGCGACCATATGCGCAGACATGCGAGCCTGCGACGTCTTAACATCCAGGCGGCGCTTGAGCTCAATGCGCTCCCCCACCATGCTCGACGCCTCGGACAGTAAGTCGGCAAGCGGAGCACCGGTGCGCTGAGACACCTTAAGCGCCAAGGTCACAAGCGAAAGGCCGGGGGCGTCGATGCGCACGAGCAAGTCATCGAGCGCGTCGGTCGCCGAGATGCCGCAATCGATTGCCGCCGCCACCCGCAAAAACTCGGTATGCACCGGTTCTTGCGCATGAGCGCCCACAAAGCGCATGCCCTGGGCCAGCGAATGTCCCGAGGCAAGCGACATGGAAAGTGCGGTAAACGCCTCGGGCATGGCCTCTTCTGCATCGTGTTGCTCGCGCCGGCTCTCAAAGCCATCCCGAGCGGCGCCAACGGCAAACGGAGCAACAAGTCCCAAGGCAAATCCGAGGGGCGATAACGACACCATCGTTAGCAAAACGCAGCAGACACCGCTCGATAGCAGCAGAAACGCCAAACGCCCCGAAGCATCCTCGATCGCGAGGCCAAGGCGACGCGCCGGAGCCAGCGATGCCCACGAACGGGCGATCTTTTTCAGCGGATCGTTTTCCACCAGCTCACGCGGCAGCTTCTCTGCCACCGTCTCGAGCGCCTGACGCGCCAGCTCCGCCGGCGGTACCTGCGGCACACGAGGTTCCGCCCCGCACGCCGTCGCAACAGAAAACCCTGCCAAACCCCCTACGACGAGGGGCACAGCGACCTCCATTCGTCCACCTCCTCTTGTGTGAGCGTCCCCGACCGCAGGCCTTCTGCGATAAACGGCGGCTCGCGGTCAAGCTTCCAGGTGCGCTCGGCGGCATCGAAAGTCACATAGCGCTCGAGCTCTACGCCGCCCGACGCGGCGCGACGCACCCCCGAATACGAGGAGACGAAACGCCTGCCATCGGCGTGGCGCTCGGACATCACGATGCCGTCGAGCGCCATGGCAATCTGCTCCTCGATGAGCTCGCTCGGCAGATCGATGCCATAACGTGCAAGCAACGTCAGACGCACCACGGTCTCCTGCTCGGAACCCGCATGAAGCGTGGTGAGCGACCCGTCGTGGCCCGTGTTCATGGCCTGCAACATGTCGCAGCACTCGGCACCGCGCACCTCGCCCACCACGATGCGGTCGGGGCGCATGCGCAGGGCATTGGTCACCAGGTCGCGGATCGTCACCGCGCCCTCGCCCTCAATTGAAGCCTCGCGCGCCTCTAGGCGCACCACGTGCGGATGATGCGCAAACTTGAGCTCAGCAGAGTCCTCGATCGTCACGATGCGCTCGCCGGTGGAGATCTCGCATGACAACGCGTTGAGCAGGGTGGTCTTACCAGATCCCGTGCCTCCCGCAACCGCCAGGTCCTGTCGCAGCGACACCGCGCACGACAGCAGCTGCGCATACCAAAGCGGCAGCGACCCCAGCCCCACAAGCTCGTCCAGCGAGCAGATACGGTCCGAGAACTTTCGGATGGTGAGAATCGGTCCGTCAATCGCCACAGGCGGAATCACCGCGTTGACGCGATAGCCCGTTTTGAGGCGGGCGTTGACGATGGGGCTGCGCTCGTCGATACGGCGGCCAAGTGGCGAGATGATGCGGTCGATAAGCACCCGGATCTGCTCATCATCCTCAAACGCATGCTCGATGGGGTACAAGACGCCGCCGCGTTCAAAGAAAGCCGAGCGGCAGCCGTTGATCATGATTTCGGTAACGGTGTCGTCCTCGATGAGCGGCTGCAACGGCCCCAAGCCCACCACGTCATCCAAAATCTCGTCGATGATAGTCTCGCGCTCGGGCGTCGCGAGATCGGTCGGCTCCTCAACATTGAGCGCCGCCTCCACCGCAGGACGCAATTCCGAGCGGGCAAGTGCCGGGTCGATATAGGCGCTGATACGCGCCACTTCGTCGTAACCCATGCGGTCCATCACGGCGCGCTTGGTGCGTCGTTTCACCGCGCGGCGACGCCCCGCATCTACAGGCGCTGCCGCCGCTGCAGCGCCGGCAGCCTTAATCCTCGTTTGCAGGCTCATCGCTGATCACCCTCGCGCGACCAGGGAAGGCGAATACGCGGGCGTTCGGTGCGCATTGCACGGTCGGCGACCATATCGCTCCAAGGGCCGACGGCGCACCCCAGTTCCACGAGCATCTCGCGCGTGGCCTCGCGCACGCTGGTCGCAAAAGCGCTGGTCTGCCCCACTGCCTCGTCAGCGCGCCCAAACGCCATGAGCGCGGCGAGATCCTGCCCGCCATCGGCGATACGAATCTTGGAGCTCAACGCACAGGCAATCTCAAAGCGCATGGCGACGTCCTCGTCTGCCCCGCGCGCACCGAACCGGTTGAACACGGCGCTCATGCGCGTGCGCGGCACACCTACTCGACTTGCCAGTTCAATGACGCGCGACGCCGATGTCGCGGACGACACCGCCGCATCGCCAACGACCAGGCAACGGTCGCTCGCCGCCACCGCAGCCGCCACGGCATCGCCCCAAAAGACCGAGGTATCGATAAAGACCACGTCGGATTCGCGACGCAGGACATCAAGCAATAGCTCCACCGGACGTGCCATGAGCTCGGCTTGCTCGGGCGCCGCGACGGGACCCCAGAGCGTAACGCCCGGCGCCACGCGCATCGATGTGGCTACGATATCCGGCTCGGTGAGCGCGCCCGCCGCCGACGGCTCGATAAGTGCCGCCATATCGCGCGGAGCATCGACGCCTAACAAGTCGTAAAGGTTTCCAAACATCAGGTCCAGGTCGAGCACGGCGGCACGCAAGCCCAACAGCGACGATGTGTGTGCCATGGTGGCAACGATCGTCGACTTGCCGCAACCGCCCGAACCCGAAATGGCGCAGATGACCGGAGCTCGATGCTGCGGAGCGGCAGCGTCTGCCGGCGGCATCGGAGGCGGCGGGGCGGGCGTCGGCGACAACGTCCCCGTCTCCCCCGCCGCAACCACACGCTGCGTCCAAGCCGGCATGGCGGCTTGTTCGGTCTGCAAGGCAGGCTCGTTCTGTGCAATCTGCTCATGCTGCATCAGCGACAACTCGCCGCACCCGGCAAAGCCCTCAACTTCGTCGAGTTCATCCGCCAGATTCACGCCGTGCACGTATCCCATATCTACAGCCGGGGAGTCGCCAGCATGCTGTGCCGGCCCTCCAGCGTCATCGTATACAAGGGGGTTCCGGGGGCGCCGACCATGCTCGGCTTCCGCTTTTCCATAATCATCAACACGCGGGCCTCTTGTAGCGCGAGGCGCCCCGGATTCCCTATCAACAAAAGCATCGGGCTCAATCGTCATGCGCCGATCGGAATCAACCGCTCCCTCGCCCGCGCGCCCGTTGCCGCATATACTGTGCGCAGCGATGACCTCGGTCGCCCCTGCGCGAAACAGCCCCTCGATATCCGACGGATCGAGTGCTTCTATCAACACGACCACGCGACTCACGCGGCCTTCGGCCGTCAGGCGCACAACAGTCTTGCGCACATCTTCGGTATCAAACAGAGACGCCGCGATGATGGCAGCCCCGCGGCGCGACGGAAACGCCCGCGCCATGGAAATCAGCCCGTCCAGGTCACCCACGCGAAGCACCTGTGCACCCGCATCACGGCCCTCGACTTCCCGCTGCAACAGCCCGTAATCGCCGCACGCGCAGCACGCAAGCCAGATCGCCTTCATCACTCGTCGCCTCCGCTCTTTTTGCCGCGCGCCGTGGCGGGAATCGTCAAGCTGACCGTTCCCTTGCCCGATGCCCCCAGCAGTTCCTTGACGTCTTCGGGGTCAGCCGCCAGCGTCACCCATTCGATCTTGCCCTCGCGCGTGGCACCGGAATCTTCACTGGTATCGATCACGTACGCGCCGCACAGCCGATCGGTTACGCCGTCTTTTTGCACATACACATCCACGTAGCTGCCCACGCCCGTAGCACCGCCGACCGAGTGCTCGGCATCGACCGCCACCGAAACGGCGACCTTGCCCTTAGGCACCTCGAGCTTGTGGCTCTCGGCCTTGGTGTAGACATTGCAGATCACGGCGTTTTTGGGAATACGCGAAGTCGTCACGTCGCCGCGCACCTGGCGCAGCTCGGTCGCCGCGTCACGCGGCAGCAGACTTGTCAACCATTCCTGGGTTATGACATTGGTCTCATCGAGGGTCTCGCCCACATCGATATCGCGCGCCGCGACGCATACCTCGACGCGATCGCCACCGTACCTGGCCAAGGTCTCAGCCTGGACCTGTTCGGCTTGCGAGCGGATCGACGAGCCGTAAACCATGCAGAGCAGCGCAGCGAGCACGCCCGCGACCAGACTGATGGCGATGCGCTTGCTCTTGTTCACGGCCGCTCCTCTCATGGCAGTGCCGGGCGAATGCCCGTACCACCATTGTCTGGGTGGTCAGAGTGCAAAGCGGCGCAATCGCGATCTTGGTTTTCGATGTCAAACCAATCGCTGACCAAAAACTAACCAGCCCGTCAAGCTCGTGGCAAGGTTTTGGTCAGCACGTCAGCAAACTGCATGTTTCGAGGCTTTTTCGCAGCAAAAAAGCCGTCTCCCGAACAGTTGGAAGACGGCTGTCATAGGAAAAATCAATTACAGATGGACATCGGGATCGAGCATTTGAGCACTCACGCGCATGGATGACGCCAGGTTTTGGAACGTTTCCAAACGCAGGCTGTCGATCTGCCCGGCGTCCTCGGCCTCGCGAACGGCACAACCCGGCTCATGGGTATGCGTGCAATCGCCAAACCGGCACGCGCGCGATGCCTCGACAATCTCGGGGAAGGCGCGCGCCAGACCCCGCTCGTGACCCACGAGCGGTAAGCTGCGCAGGCCCGGGGCATCGGCGATCACGCCGGCGTCGCCCGGCAGTGCCACCATCACGCGCGCGACGGTAGTGTGACGGCCCTGGTCGTCGCGTTCGCGCACACCGCCAGTCGCCAACGTATCGTGGCCCAGCAGCGCATTGAGCAGCGTCGACTTGCCGGCACCCGACTCGCCCAGAATCATGGCGCAGCTCCCGGCAGGCACGCAGGAACGAACCTCGTCCAGGCCGCGCCCCTCGGCAGAGGACGTCACGATCACGCGCACGTCCGGACCCACCAGGCGGCGCACGCGGTCCAGATCGCGCTCGAGCTCCTCGGCATCGCAGCGGTCAGCTTTGGTGAGCACCACCACCGGCTCGGCATCGCAGTCGAGCGCCAACACCAGCGAGCGCGCCACGCGGTCGAGCAGCACCTCACCGGCACCGAGCGCCTGCACGATTAGCACGCAATCCACATTGGAGCAGAGCACCTGACGCTCTCCGCGGGCATGGCCGCGCCAACGCTCAAAGCTCGTACGGCGCGGCAGTACGCACTCAATCACGCCCATGTCGTGCCCGGGAGCACGGCGCACCGCCACACGGTCGCCCACGGCAGGCAGCAGGACCTCGTCCTCGCCGCGCGACTTGGCAAACCCCACGGCATGCTCGGCGCGGAAGGTGTCGTCGGCAGTCGCCACCAGCGGGAACCCGCGATCCAAGCGCACCACGGCACCCAGCCGCATCTGCTCGGGCTCCTCGGCATGTGCGCAGAAATCATCAAAGGCAGTCTGCTGGGCTTCATCGACCGGCAGGTTATCAAACGCCGGAACGTCCTGCAGCGCGTCAAGTCCCGGCACGCTTGCCAGCAGCTCCTCGGCAGACGCGGGGACCTCGGTCGCAAGCTTCCGACGACGATCGCGCTTAGCCCGCGCCCCCGTCGTCTTTTTCTTCGCCTTAGCCTTCGCCTTGCCCACAAGCGCCTCCCAGCACCATAAATCACAACTGAGCAGGTATTTTAAATCAAATAGAGCTGGCCGGGCAAAGCCCTAAATCAGAACCACCCTTAAAAAGGGTGGTTTGCTCTTAGGGTATAACCCACGGGC
>CAUAAR010000034.1:0-14708 GCA_958427035.1 uncultured Collinsella sp.
GCGGGTGGTTTCTGATGCGGCGCGCTGCGCGCCCCGCACAGGCTAAAGCCCGTAATGAAGGCCTCGTCAACGGGCCTGGTGCCCCTGGGCGCCTAATGCGCATAGCCGGCGTCCGTGGAACGGGCAAGACGGTCCTCCTTGACGAGTGCTCACGTTTGGCGCAAAGCCGTGGCTGGACGGTCATAAAAGAGGTCGCAACCGAGGGACTTTGCCAGCGCATTCTCGAACAGCTGCAGCCCAAATTCCAGGCCAAACACGCCAGATTTGAGCCCACCATAGCTGGCATATCCATCGGCAGCATAGATATTGAGCGAATCGGCCCATCGCTACGCGACGCCATGAGACAGACAATATCCAAGAATGGAAATGGCCTGCTCATCACTCTCGACGAAGTTCAAGACGCAGAGCTCGATGAGGTCCGAACGCTCTCCATTGCGATTCAGCAGGTTATCGGCGAAGACCTTGATATCGCCTTTGTTTTTGCTGGGCTGCCTTCGATGATTGAAAGCATCATCAACGGAAAGACACTTACGTTTTTGCGCCGTGCCCTCCCCTTTGATCTGAAGGCTGTGGCAGTAACCGAAGTGTCGTACTCCCTCGAGGAAACCATTGAAGCGTCTTGCATGGAGTTGCAGCCGGGTATTGCCGGCCAACTTGCCGAGGCAACGCAAGGCTATCCTTTCATGATCCAACTCGTTGGATACTACGCATGGCAGTTGGCAAGACGTGCACATACAGCGATTATTGGAGAAGAAGAAGCCGAGCGTGGCATTGCAACGGCACGCAAACGCTTCTGCGCCATGGTGATTGAGCCCGCGCTGCGGCGCATTCCGCCCACGTGCATCGCTTATCTGCTGAGCATGGCATCTTTGGGGCAGACGAGCTCGACCAGCATGGTTGCCGATGCCCTAAACAAAACGCCTCAACAGGTGAGTTCCGTCCGCAGCCGCCTGTTAAGAGAATCGATTATCGAGGCTCCTTCGTACGGCAAGGTCTCATTTGCCATCCCCTACATGCGCGACTACCTCTACGAGCACAAAGCCGAACTGGAAGTTGAACTGTAGAAACGGCAACTGCCCTGCAAGACGAAAACCGTTTTCGTACGGATTAAAGCAGACGTAAACGATTTTCGTCTTGATTTGCGTACGGAATTAAGACGTAAATTGCGCTTTCGTACGCTTATTACCAGACGCAAATTGTTTTCGTCCGGCCATGCGTCCCCAATCTAGACGAAAAGAGCCCCGAGCTCGTATTGAACTGCATCCCAATTCTTGGACGGGCGCCGATGCCCTGATCTCTGCCATGTCGAGGTGCGAGATCAAATCCTTGGCGCGCTCGCCGGAGTGGTATGCCTTGTTCGGCGCCACCTTCCTGTAGAGCTTCTTGAGCTTCGTCTTCCCCTTGTTGCCCGGCGGCATCTCCGTCTCAGGTGGCAGCCCTAGGAAGGACAGGACGCCGGGCAGGTCGCACAGCATCACGTCCTCGATGTCGGCCTTGGCCGCCAGGTCGACGACTCTCTGCGCTGTCAGCGAGATGTTCGGGGTGCTGCTACCGCCCGCTGGTTCGGAAGCTGGCGGGCAGTAGCGGGCAGTAGCGGCAGTAGCGGTGTGGCTCGATAGGCCCGAATATCCGTAAGGAAGGTGCTCGCTCTCATATGTGCTGATATGCCTCGCCTCGCGAACCTTGGGATGCTTCCTGAGGTAATCCCTCAATTCGAGCCACTCTTTATGCTCATAACGCTTCGAAATCGTTTCCCCGTCGACAGTTTCCTTCACATAATGGTATGTTCGAACGCCTTCGAACTTGCCGAACCCGTTCTCGACGCTGAAGTTTCTGAACCAGCGCGAAAACCCATTCAGGTCCATGAAGTTGACTTGGGGATGCCCGTCTTTCGTTCGTTCGAATGAGTGGACGAGCGGAGTGCCTTTGACTTGTTCCAGGCCGAAGGCTTCCATTTCGCGGGCCTGCTCCTTTTTCCAGAATTCGAGATACGACGTCAGCGTCTCGCTTATCGAGATCCTCCGCACGCTTTTCTTGCTTTTGGGCGAGCGAACGCTTCGATCGGCCGCGAACTGCTGCTCAATGAGGATGCTTCTGTTCTCGACGGAGACATCGGACCACGTCATCCCGAGGGCTTCTGCCCTTCTCATGTCGGTGTCGAGCATGAGCATCACGCATGTGATGTGCGCGTCCGGTTCTCGATTGAGTAGGATGTCGAGTAGGCGAGCGGCGTGATGGTTCCTTCGCGGTTGTCGTGGAACTTTTTTGCGTACGAGTCGACGGTGTCCCTCGATTTTTGGACGTAGGTGCCGCTGTTGAGTTCTGCCTTGTAGGCTTCGAGTGCGGCGTCGACCTCTCGGCTTTTGGTGGTATGTATGGTCTGCCACGGCGAATAGCGGTATTTGCCCGTGACCGGATCCTTGCCGAGGCTGTGACGGTAGCGCCACGTGTATTTGTCGCGGCGTTGCTTCGTTCCTTTGCCTATGACGAGAGGTCGGTCGTTCATCGTGTTCCTTGCCTGAAGTGCCTGAGAATCGCGCTCGGTTGCGCGGAATGGCGCAAAGGGCTGGGGCGGGTGGGCATTACCCTTGGTGGTGGGCCCTGCGTGGGGTCACACCCCACGGGTAATGCTCCGCCTGACCGCTTTCAAGCTCGTTGTGGGTCGAATTTGGGTCGAATTATTCCGCGTACTTTTCTTTCGTAAATCTATGAAAACATCAAATGACCTGGAGTTATATTGACTTCAATTTGGGTCGAAATGTCTGAATGAAACAACGTCGTAGCGACCTCATAACCCGAAGGTCGGTGGTTCAAATCCGCCCCCCGCGACCATGAAACTTCAGGTCGGAAGCATAAAAGCTCCCGACCTTTTTCTTTGTCTAGGGGTTTCGGCATCTCTCGTTCTTTGGGTACCTCGAGGCGGGCAATCAGATAGATGCTTACGAGTATCATAGGGTCTTTTTACGTCGCGGTCGTGTCTCGTACTGGTGCGCCGCTCTTTGTGGGACGTGTCACTTTGCCATAGGTTGTCCGGCGGCGGGGCGCAGGTCGTTCCCCGTGGCGTCGCTCCTTTCGACGCTACGCTGCCTGGCTACTCGTTCCACTGGTGCTTTTTCATGTCGACGCAGCCGTTGTCTCGGAAGGCGACTCCTTCCTCCGTCAGTAGTGCTCGCTGGTCGGGGAAGTTTGGCGCGAGGCGTCCCGCGTGGTTGACGACGCGGTGGCAGGGATAATCGCCGTAGCGATCCGCCTCGCTCAGCACCGCTCCGACCAGGCGAGAGTTTTTCTCCCTGCCGATGAGGCGCGCTATCTGACCGTACGAGGCGACGCATCCCGCCGGAATCTCTGCCACGACGGAGAGAATCTCATAAACCAAATCTTCGTCCAGGACTTTTCCCATCGTATCGCTCCCGTGTTCGCTTTTGCCTTCGGGGGCGCGGCGCCGATCACCCGTGCTGCGATTTTCGCAGCTCCCCTTACCGAAGCATCGAGGGAAAGCGCGTGCGTGTCAAGGTTGTCTGGTCCAGTTGCTGGCTCGATGCCTCGAGATGTTCGCCTCAAGTGCGACCTGCCCCTATTGGAAAAGGATGCCGAAGATGTATTTGGTGATGGCGGAGCGGCGGATGACCCCCACGAGTTTGCCCTCGTCATCAACCACAGGAAGCTTCTTGAACTTCTTCTTCGCCAGCAGCGCGGCGACGCGGGCGATGCTCTGCTCGGGACGGGCACACACTACCTGGCGCGTCGCGAAATCCATGACGCAGCGATCCTTCAGGTCTTCGATGCGCTGCTCAAGGCTCTGATCGTCGAAGTACAGCATGGACGCGTCGCCGCCCGTGAAGATGGTGTGAGCGCGATGCTGCGCGATGGCTCCCATGACATCGCCGTCGGAGATGAACCCGACCACCTGGTTGCGCTCATCGATTACGGGCATGCTGCTCACCTCGTTTTCGGCGAGCATGCGCACCACGTCGGAAATCGTGCAATCCTGCGTGCAGGTGAACGGCTCTTCAATCATGATGCTCGAAACGGGCGTCCCCTCGAGCTCGAGCGGGATGCGCTCGGACAGAATCTCGGACATCGCTTATGCCTCCTTCGTTTTCGGTGCGGTTTTCTTGGTGCGCACGCTGAATATGGCGCAGATAAGGGAAACGAGGCCGATTGCCGCGCACACCTTGTAAGCGACGCCCGCGCCCACGGCGGTGGCTACTTGGATGCTCGCATCGACGCCGGCCGACGCGGTGACGCTTGTCATGACCGTGATGATGAGCGCCGTGCACAAACCGCCGGCGACCTGGCGGCCGGTGTTCGCGATGGCGTTGCCGTGGGCGATCATGTCATTTTTCAAGGCATTGACACCCCATGTGTTCACCGGCATGTTCGCGAGCGACTGGCCGGCGGACTGCAGCATGCAGAACAGCGCAACCACCAAGATGGGCGTGTTTACCGTCGAAAGCGAGAGCAGGAACAGGGCGCCGGTCATGAGGGCCAGGCCGACGATCGAGATGGCACGCGGACCGAACTTGTCGAACACCACGCCGGAGATAGGGCTGATGATGATGCCCACCGCCGCGGCGGGAAGCATGGCCATGCCGGTTTCGAAGGCCGAAGCGCCAAGCGAGGTTTGCAGCAGCAACGGCAACAGCGTGTTGGTGACCAGGCATGCGGCGTTGATGAGCGTGACGATGATGGCGGCCACGCGGAACTCGCGCGTCTTGAGCGTGCCCAGTTGAAGCAGCGGGTCCTCGATTTTGCCCTGGCGTACGACGAACAGCACCAAGCACACGACACCCGCGACGATCGAGCCGAGCACCACGGGGTTGCCCCAACCCATCGACGAGGCGCTCGAGAACCCGTAGAGAAGTCCGCCGAAGGCGATGGTGGAGAGGACGACCGAGGGCAGGTCGAGCTTGGGGTTCTTCAGCTCGCCCACGTTTTTCAGCATGAACACGCCCAGCACCAGCACGAGAATTGCGAGGGGGACGATGGCGCCGATCATGGTGCGCCAGCCGTACGTGTCGATCACCGCACCGCCTACGACGGGGCCGACCGCGGGACCCGCCGACATGACGATGCCCGCCATACCCATAGCCGTTCCTCGTTTCTCGACGGGGAACACCAGCATGGGAACCACCGAGACAAGCGGCATGAGCACGCCTGAGCCCGCCGCTTGCAACACGCGACCGATGATGAGGAACAGGAAATCAGGGGCTGCGGCGCACAGCAGCGTGCCCAGCGCGAACACCAGCGTCGCCCCGAAGAATAGCGCGCGGGTGCTGAACTTGTCGATAAGGAACGCCGAAACGGGGACCATGATGCCGCTCACCAGCGGGTATATGGACATGATCCACTGGGCAGTCGAGGCATCGATGGCGAAATCGGACATGATGACCGGCAGCGCAGGCGACATCACCGTTTGGTTCAGTAGCGCCAAGAAGGCACCCAGGACGACGACCGCGACGATGCGGATCTGGGTACCGGTAATGCGCCCATTGGCGGGCGCGACCGTACAATTATCAGACATAAGCTTCCTTCGTATCTATTCGATTCTTCGCCGAAGGCGCGCCGGCCCACGGGCGAAATAACATGCACGTGCTATGCGTGCATCAGATACGGCAGGAAGAAAGCGGCTGCTCAGAGCGCACTTGGGGAACAACAGGAGAGGCCCCGTATACCAGGGGCCGCCGAATTGCGATGTATGCTTTGGTCAAATCCTTCATAGCGGGGAGGTATTCTAGCAGCCGTCTTCGCCCCTTTCAAGGGATGTAACCCAGACGTTGATTTTCTTCACCGAGGCGCCATCGTTGACGGGTGGCGTGCTTCTCTATCGCCACACCGCGGGGCGAGGGAACGCCGCGGCGAGCTTGTACATCGGCTATGTGTGCAGCTGCGAGCGTGTCGCCGGCGCGCGCTGGGCGCCAGTCCGATCCGGCCGACTCTTGCCGACGGTCGGTCGCCGTCCTCCTCCATCTCCGCCTGCTCTGTTTTTGCTCGGCTCCCTTGTCGTATCATGGACGGACGAGAATTGAGCGAAGGCGGTACGTATGAACATCCAGATATTCGGCACGAAGAAAAGCTTCGATACTAAGAAGGCGCAGCGCTATTTCAAGGAACGTCGTGTGAAGTTCCAGTTCATCGACTTGAAGGAAAAGGGGATGAGCAAAGGCGAGCTCGAAAGCGTGGCGCGCGCCGTCGGCGGGATCGACGCTGTGATCGATCCAAAGGCGAAAGATGCCGACACGGTTGCGCTCGTACAGTATCTTGCTGCCGACCAGAAGTTCGAAAAGGTGCTCGATAACCAGCAGATTCTTCGTGAGCCCATCGTTCGCAACGGCCGCCAGGCAACCGTTGGCTACGAGCCTGACGTGTGGAAGGGCTGGGAATAAAGCGGCTGGGAATAAAGTGAAGCGCCCACGCCCGTGGTTTTATCCACGGACGCGGGCGCTTGCGTAAGACGTCTCTTGTCGTTTGAGTGGAGCGCCCCGGCGGCGCTGAACAACGCGCCCCGGTGACGTGGCTCGGGGCTCTTTGTGCCGCACATCTATGAGAGGAGATATTTGATGCGCATGGGCGCTACTCCATATAGCCACCCTGAATGGCGGAAACTGCATGCTCGGTAAAGAACTTGAGCGTGCCGGAGGTATAGCGATTAGCCTTGGGCTTCCAAGCGGCTCGGCGCTCGGCCAGGACGGCATCGATCTCGGCCGGCTCCATCTCCTTGCCGGCGATGCCCACGATGGACAGCGAGCGCTCGGGAATATTGATCTGGATCAGGTCGCCTTCCTCGATCAGGGCAATCGGGCCGCCCACGGCAGCCTCGGGCGAAACGTGACCGATAGCCGGGCCCTTGGAAGCGCCAGAGAAGCGGCCGTCAGTGATCAGGGCGATGCTCGCGCCCAGCTCGGGGTCGCTGGCGATAGCCTCGGTGGTGTAGAACATCTCGGGCATGCCGGAGCCCTTGGGGCCCTCGTAGCGAATGAAGACGGCGTCGCCGGGCTTGACCTCATGCGTCAGGACGGCGTGAATGGCGTCCTCCTCGCAGTCGAACGGACGGGCCTTGAGCGTAGCCTGGAACATCTCACGCGGAACGACGGTGTGCTTGACGACGGCACCCTCGGGGGCAAGGTTGCCGTGAAGGATGGCGATGGAGCCATCGGTACCAAAAGCCTGGTCGAACGGACGGATGATGTCCTCGCGCTTGAGGTTCCACTTCTCCAAGTAGCGGCCGCACTTCTCGTAGTAGCCGTTGTTCTTAAGGTCCTCGAGGTTCTCGCCGAGAGTCTTGCCAGTGATGGTCATGACATCGAGGTGGAGCATCGACTTGATCTCCTCCATGATGCGCGGCACGCCGCCCGCATAGTAGAAGAACTGCGCCGGCCACTCGCCTGCGGGACGAACGTTGAGCAGGTAGTGGGCGCCACGGTGCAGACGATCGAAGTCGTCGGCGGACATCTCGATGCCAAACTCGCGGGCGATCGCGGGGATATGCAGCAGCGAGTTGGTGGAGCCGGAAATGGCGCCGTGGACCATGATGAGATTCTCGAAGGACTCCTTGGTCACGATGTCGCGGGGGCACAGGTTGTGCTCGGAGAGCCACACGGACTGACGGCCAGCCTCGCGCGCAAACTCACGCAGATCGGAGCTGGTTGCGGGCAGCAGAGCCGTGCCGGGGAGCATAAGGCCCAGGGCCTCGGCGGTAACCTGCATGGTCGAGGCGGTACCCATAAAGGAGCAGGCGCCGCAGCTGGGGCATGCGTTGTGCTTGGCAAACTCGAGCTCCTCGCGGGAAATCTCGCCGCGCTCATAGCGGGCCGAGATGGCGCCGAGCTGCTCCAGGGTCAGCAGGTCGGGACCGGCATCCATGACACCGCCGGTAACGACGATGGAGGGGATGTTGATGCGGCCCATGGCCATGAGGTTCGCAGGCAGACCCTTATCGCAGCTGGCGACAAAGACGCCGGCGTCGAATGGAGTGGCCTTGGCATGAATCTCGATCATGTTGGCGATCATGTCGCGGCTGGGCAGCGAGTAGTTGATGCCGTCGTGGCCCTGGGCCTCACCGTCGCAAATGTCGGTGCAGAAGTAACGAGCACCGTGACCGCCAGCCTCGGCAACGCCAGCACGGACCTCCTCGACCAGATCAAACAGGCCGGCAGAACCCGGGTGCGAGTCGCCGAACGTCGACTCGATAATGACCTGCGGCTTGTCCAGATCCTCGATGGACCAGCCAGAGCCCAGACGCAGCGGGTCCATCTCGGGGCTGATGGTGCGAAACTTGCCGGAACGCGGCTGCAGCTTGGCAACCAGGTCGGCGGCCTCCTGCTGAATCTGTGCCTTGGTCTTCTCGTCCATGATGCTCTCCTCTTTTGATTTGAACGGTTGTACCAACCGTTGGTTAATGAATCAGGTGTAAATGGGTACCGAGCGATGCCCTCGGCAAAAGATGCTTAGCTACGCGAACTAGGCGAAGAACGAAATCACCAGGGCGCAGGCAAGACCCGAAAGGCCGATGAGCGTCTCCATAATGGTCCAGGACTTGAGGGTGGTTTTCTCGTCAATCTCCAGGAACGAGGAGCACATCCAAAAACCGGCATCGTTGACGTGCGAGAGGGCCGTGGCACCGCCGCAGATAGCAAGACAGATGGAGGCACGCATGAGCACCGAAGCGCCGGCGACCGCGGGCATGGCGGCCATAATGCCCGATGCCATGGTCATAGCGACGATGGAGCTGCCAACAGAGGCACGCACCATGACGGCAATCAAAAAGGCAACGACCACCAAAGGCAGCGGTGAAGCCTCGAGCATGGGCCCAATAACCTGGCCCAAGCCGCAGTCCTGCAGCATCCAGCGAATGACGCCGCCGCAAGCGATAACCAGCAAGATCATGCCGACGGGCTTAAGAGAGCGGTCGAGCAAGGCCTTGAGCTCGGCGCCGGAGTAGCCGCGGCGCGCGCCCAGCAGATACATCGCGACGAGCGTGGCGAGCGTCAAAGCGACGAACGGCTTGCCCAGGAAGGCGAGAATCGAGGCGAGCTCGGCGGGCATGGGGATATAAGAGGACAGCGTGCCCAGCAAAATCAAACAAAGCGGCGTGAGCACGATGGCAAGCACCATGCCAAAGGAGGGAAGCTCCTTTTCGTCGCTCGCGCCCTCGGCAGAGGTAAAGTGCTCCGGAACATCGGTAAAGATGCGACCGCCCACGTTGCGACCCCAGATGACGCCGGCGATCGCCATGGCGATGAAGGCAGTAGGGATACCGACGAGGATCATGGTGCCCAGGTCGACACCGAGCGTGCCGGCGACCAGAACCGACCCGGCCGATGGCGGCACAAACGCATAGCCAGCGGCAAGTCCCGCGAGCAGCGCGATGCCGTAGTAGAGCGTCGACTTTTTGGTCTGCGATGCCACACTAAACGCAAGTGGGATCAAAACGACCACGCCGGCCTCAAAGAACACCGTAGTGCCGATAACCAGACCGGTAATGCCCAGCGCCCAGCTGGAATGACCCTGCCCAAAGGTATCGATGAAGGTCTGGGCAATCTTCTTGGCGCCGCCGCTCTCCTCGAGAATCTGGCCAAACATCGAGCCGAGGCCAATGAGCAGGGCGATGTTTTGCAGCGTGGTTCCCACGCCCTTGGTGACAGTGTCCGCCACCAGGTCGAGCGGCATACCGGCGCCGATGCCGATCGCGAGCGCCGAGACCATCATCGAAAGCACAGGATGCAGCTTGAACTTAATGATGAGCGCAAGCAGCAGCGCGATGCCCACGATAGCGGCGATGACCAGCCTGGTGGGGTCGGCCATAAACGTTGGGTCTGACATCTTTCCTCCAATTCATCAGACCTTTTGAATTCGTCTGATGACTATAGCGTGTTTTCAATAGGTCTGATGTTTCATTTTGAAATTTGTTCGAGATACATCTGATGTATTTGGTGAACGGTCGTATTTGCGCTGCGAACGGTATATCTAAGCCGACCGACTCAAATCCAGCGGCCAATATTGCATCCGTGGTGCGCTAAAATAGCTCAGATGAATTTTGTAATGAGAGGTATAGCTATGGCCCGCGCCGAATCGGGACTCCCCGAGCAAATATCGGAGAAAATCATTCAATTGATTCTGGATGAACACCTTGAGCAAGGCGATCGCCTGCCTAAGGAAACCGTGCTGGTCGAGCGCTTGGGCGCCGGCAGGAGCACCGTGCGCGAGGCCATGAAGTTGCTGCAGTCGCGCAATATCGTGCGCATTAAGCAGGGTTCGGGCACCTATGTGGCGTCAAACCCCGGCGTTGCCGACGACCCGCTGGGCTTTACCTTTATCGACGACAAGCAGCGTTTGGCGCGCGACCTACTCGAGGTGCGCTTTATGATCGAGCCGCAGATGGCACGCATGGCAGCCGAGCACGCAACCAACGACCAGGTCGTCTGTATCAAAAAGCTCTGCGACGAATCCGAGCGCCTGGCCGAGGCCGGTGAGGATTACTCCGCCGCCGACACCGCGTTCCACAATGCCATTGCCGAGAGCTCCGGAAACCTCGTTGTTCCCCGCCTGATGGGCGTGCTCAAGGCATCCGTCCCCCTCTTTATCGACGTGACCGGCAAAAAGCTCGTCGAGGAAACTATCCGCACGCACCGCGATGTGGCCGACGCCATCGCCTCGCGCAATCCCACCGCCGCGCACGACGCGATGTATCTGCACCTGGTGTACAACCGCAACATGATCGCAGAGGGCACGCAGGAACAGAGCGAATAAACGTCCGCGCGGCAAGGGTGAGATCACCGTTTACCTTTTAAAAGTGAACGTTCACCTGATTTTAGGAGAATCTGATTTTTAAATCCTCCTCTTCTCCTATACTGACCTTGTATGAAAAGCAAGACTTATATAGATGAACGTTTCTTTTGAAAGGATCGCTATGTCTGATCTTATGGACAGCTTCCGCCTGGATGGCAAGGTCGCGCTCGTAACCGGCGCCACCTATGGCATTGGCATGGCCATCGCCGAGGCGCTCGGAGAGGCCGGCGCCAAGATCGCCTTTAACGCACGTCACGCCGACAAGGTAGCCGAGGCCGAGAAGCACTACCGCGAGCTGGGCTTTGAGGCTCATGGTTACGTGGCAGACGTCACCGACGAGGCCGTCGTCGCCGAGCTCATCGCCAAGATCGAGACCGACTTTGGCACCACGCCCGACATCCTGGTCAACAACGCTGGCGTCATCCAGCGCACCCCGATGCTCGACATGAGCGCCGAGGACTTCCGCCGCGTCGTCGATATTGACCTCAACGCACCGTTTATCGTGTCCAAGGCCTGCCTGCCCGGCATGATCGCCAAGGGCCACGGCAAGATCATCAACATCTGCTCGATGATGAGCGAGCTGGGCCGCGAGACCATCGCCGGCTATGCCGCGGCCAAGGGCGGACTCAAGATGCTCACCAAGAACATCTGCTCGGAGTTTGGCGAGGCCAATATCCAGTGCAACGGCATTGGACCCGGCTACATCGCCACGCCGCAGACCGCACCGCTGCGCGAGACGCAGCCCGACGGCAGCCGCCACCCGTTTGACCAGTTCATCATTGCCAAGACGCCGGCCGCCCGTTGGGGCACGCCCGAGGATCTGAAGGGCCCCGCCGTGTTCTTGGCTTCCGACGCGTCGAACTTCGTCAACGGCCACATCCTCTACGTCGACGGCGGCATTCTCGCATACATTGGAAAGCAGCCTCAATAAGCGTCGCCGCAACTGCCCATATCAGGTTTCATCCACTCGTTTTTCATTTGAGTTGCGGTGAGATAAGGATTGGTTTTGGCTTCTATCAGGCAAAACAGTCCGTATTTCACCGCAAGTTAGAAATAGAAAGGTAATTCGCAATGAAAATCGCTCTGATCAATGAGAACTCTCAGAACTCCAAGAACCCCATGATCGAGGCTGCCCTTAAGAAGGTTGTCGAGCCCATGGGGCACACCGTCTTTAACTATGGTATGTATGCCGACGCCGACTCCAAGCCCCTCACCTACGTGCAGAACGGCATCCTTGCCGCCGTGCTGCTGAACTCCGGTGCTGCCGACTACGTCGTGACCGGCTGCGGCACCGGCGAGGGCGCCATGCTCGCCTGTAACTCCTTCCCCGGCGTGCTGTGCGGCCACGTTGCCGACCCGCTCGACGCCTACACCTTTGCCCAGGTCAACGATGGCAACGCCGTTGCCATGCCCTTCGCCCTCAAGAACGGCTGGGGCCAGGAGCTCAACCTTGAGTACACCTTCGAGAAGCTCTTTGGCTTTGGTTCGGGCAACGGCTACCCAGCCGAGCGTGTTGAGCCCGAGCAGCGCAACAAGAAGATCCTCGACGGCGTGCGCGCTGTGACCATGCGTCCGCTCGTCGACGTCCTGGGCGAGATCGATCAGGACCTGGTGAAGGGCGCACTTGCCGGCGAGCACTTCCAGGAGTACTTCTTTGCCAACGCCACCGACGAGGCCATCATCGCCAAGGTCAAGGAGCTCCTGGGGCTCTAATCGCACGACTCATTGCAGCTAACGCAAGCGGCGGTCGTCCCACGTACGGGACGACCGCCGCTTTTTGCTGTCTACCGACTGACGCCGCGGGGACAGGCCCCATGCACCAAGGGATTAACTAGAGCTCGCAGGCAATCTTGTAGCCGTCGCCGATGGCGTCGCGAATGTTGCCGCACTTGTTGGCATCACCCAACACGTGGGTGGTAACGCCGGCTACAGCAAGGTCGTCGGCCAACTTGGTATTGGGACGATAGCCCATGGCAAGTACCAGCGTATCGGCATCGGCGATGGTGTGGACCTCGCCGTCCTTCTCATAGCTGATGGCATCCTCGGTAATCTCGGTCACCTTGGCCTCGGTCAGCACGTGAACGCCCTTGGAGAGCATGCGCGTGATGAGCACCGCGCGACCGGCACCGCCCTCGTTGGCGGCGAGCGTCTTGGTCATCTCGATGACGGTGACATCGCGGTTGGCCGGCGACAGGTCGTTGACCAGCGGGGCCAGGTAGTCGGCCGTCTCGCAACCGACGGTGCCGCCGCCGACGATGACAATCTTCTTGCCCGGGAAAGCCTTGCCACCCAGCAGGTCGTCAGCTGTCATAACCTGCTTAAAGCCCTGCATAAAGGCCGGAGCGATGGGCTCGGCGCCATAAGCCAGGACAACTTCGTAACCCGCGTAGTCACGCTGAATGTCCTCGGCAGTAAGCTCGGTGCCAAATACGCACTTCACGCCGGCCTCGGCCAGGCGACGGTACTGATACTTGATCACGCGGGTGAGCTCCTGCTTTGCCGGCGGAACGGCCGCGATGCGCATCTCGCCGCCCGGTTCGTCCTGCTTGTCCACGAGCACCACGTTGTGGCCGCGCTTGGCGGCAATGTAGGCCGCCTCCATACCCGCAGGACCGGCACCCACAACCAGCACGTTCTTGACCTCGGCGGCAGGCTCGTAGCCAGCCTCGTCGCGCTCCACGTCCGGGTTGACAGTGCAGGAGATGCGCTTGCCAAACATAATGCCGTTCAGGCAGCGCAGGCAGCCGATGCAGGGGCGGATGTCGTCGGCGTTGCCGGCAGCGGCCTTATTGCAGAACTCGGCATCGCACAGATTGGCGCGGCCCATCATGCAGATGTCGGCAGCGCCGTCCTCGATCAGCTCCTCGGCGATCCAGGCGTCGTTGATACGTCCGACGGTGGCGACGGGAATGTTGACGTGCTTCTTGATCTCGCGCGAGCAGGCGGCATGCGAGGCCTGCTGCGTACCGGCGGCGGGAATCGCGGAGCCGCGCTTGATGGTGGTGCCGCCCGACACATGAATCATGTCGACGCCGGCCTTCTCCAGGCGACGCGAGACGTAGATCATGTCGTTGAGGGTCAGGCCGCCATCGGTGTACTCGTCGCCCGAGATACGGACGTCGATGATAAAGTCCTTGCCGCAGCGCTCGCGAATCTCAGCGATGACCTCGAGTAAGAAGCGCATGCGGGCGTCGAGCGAGCCGCCGTACTCATCGGTACGCTTGTTATAGAGCGGGGTCAAGAAACCGCCGAGCATGCCGTGGGCGTGCGCCGCATGGACCTCGACGCCATCGACACCGGCCTTCTGCATACGCACGGCAGCGTCGCCAAACTGATGCGTGAGCTCGTGAATCTCATCGACCGTAATGGGGCGCGGCGCCTCGCGGGCATAGGACGGGCCCACAAAGGACGGAGCGATCAGGCGCGGCGTACCCGGAATGTTAAAGGCCATGTAGGCGGGGTGGAAGAGCTGCGGCATGATCTTGCAGCCATACTCGTGGACGGCCGCGGCGAGCTTTTCCCAGCCAGGGATAAACGTGTCGTCGTAGCAGCACATGTCACCCGGCAGATAGGTATAGGTAGGCTCGACCGTCACGACCTCGGTGATGATGAGGCCCACGCCGCCCTTGGCGCGGGCACGGTAATGATCGACCAAGTCGTCGGTCACATAGCCATGATCGGCCAGGTTGGTGGACACCGGCGGCATAAAGACGCGGTTCTTGACCTCGGTCGTACCGACCTTGATCGGGCTAAAGAGCATTGGATAGGCAGAGGACTCCATACAGGGTTCCTTTCATTTGAGCCGCTCGGCGGCAGTTGCTGACGTACCTATCGTACCAGCAACCGTGCAGCACCCGACCGCACGCGCTCCCCCAGTCTCTGCTCAACCCCCAAAAAGTTGCGGTGAAATACGGGGCAGC
>CAUAAR010000035.1:0-14426 GCA_958427035.1 uncultured Collinsella sp.
CATGCGAACCTCCAGTCCGGACCGCCCCGCGGTCCAACTTTCTGTCCGCACCCCCTTTAGAGCGCACTCGAACGCTCAAAGTGGGAGAAAATCCACGCTCGTTTTATGCCGATGGCGTGGCCCGTGTGCCCGCGCCGCCCGAGCGCCTACAGCTGCTCGAGCATGGCGGTGCAACCGGCGAGTACATCGCGGTAGGTGGCGTCGAAATTGCCGGTGTACCAGGGGTCGGCCACGTCGCCGGGGCGATCGGTCCAATCGAGCAGGCGCGAGATCTTGCCATCGGGGTCCTTCCCAAAAATTCGGTACAGGGCGCGGGCGTTCTCGTCGTCCATATAGACAATGTGGTCCCAGTCGCCATACTCCGCGCGACGCACCTGACGTGCGCGATGTGCGACGACGGGAATCCCGACCTCGCGTAGCTTGGCAACGGTACCGTGGTGTGGCGGGTTGCCGATCTCCTCGGTCGAGGTCGCAGCGGAGTCAATGACAAACTCGCCCGCGCGCCCGGCGCGCCGCACCAGCTCGGTAAACACCGACTCAGCCATCGTCGAGCGACAGATGTTCCCGTGGCAGATAAACAGTACGCGTTGCATAGGGCGATACCTTTCATATAGAAGGCTGCTAAAGAGTCGAAGCCGGGCGCATGCCAAGTTTTATTTCTTGGCCAGTTTGAAGTAGCGCTCAAATATCAATTCGAAAACGTAATAGAACATCAATCGACTGTCGAGGTCCATGCTGCCCAAGCGGATTTCTTTTTGCACGGTGTAGATAGGGTAGTCGGCTAGTTTCGAGAGAGAATTTCGAGAAAAGCCGGTGAGCGTGACGACCTTGCATCCGCGCGTTTTGGCTATCGATGTGGCGTCAATAGACACCTGCGTCTCGCCGCTTACGGAAACGCTAAAGACAAGATCATTTTTGCCGAGGAGTTCTGCGTAATGCCTCATGACATGGCGTTCACTGAGCGTATCGGTGTTCTTGCCCATAATCTTGAGCTTTTCAGCCATCTCAAGGCACGGGTACTTCGAGAAGCCCGAGCAGAAGAACACGATATGTGAGGCGTCCTGGATAAGACTCACAACCGAATCGATGACCCGGTCGTTAAGCAGATCTTTGGTCTGTACGAGCTGGGTATCGAGAGGAAGTGCCTCGATAGTGAATCGATTGCGGTCGAGCGAGGCGGAATACGATTGTTTGAGCTCTGTAAACCCCGAGAAGCCAAGCTTGTGGGCAAGCCTGACGATTGTATTGGGAGCGACGAAGAACCGTTCAGCAACGCTCTTAAGCGTGACATCGTCAATATCATCACGCAGCTCGATGATGTAGCGCATGATCTCGCCTTCGAGATCGTTGAGCTTGCTCTCGCCAGCTCGCACATGATCATAAAAAGATTCTTGATCTTTCATAAGATGTTTCAGCCCTTCGCACCTCGCCGTATATATGGTACCGCTTTGTGTAGCCAGGCGAGAAATCGGTAATCGGTCAAGATTGCCTATTGCCCATGAGCTGGGCAAACGCGTGTGTCTGCCTACACATATCTGTGTCGCGAGCGAAATCATGTGTCCCCGTTTCGCATTGGCCCAGACGGGGACTCTCAAATGACCTTATGTCGCAAAATATCAATCGAAACGAAGCAAGCCGAGGACAACCGCGGAGCCCAAGGTCTTCGAGAACACCGATCAGCCAACCCTGGAGGGACGGAACATGAAGGATAAGCTCAATATTGTGATCGTTGGCGGCGGCTCCACGTGGTGCCCTGGCATTCTTAAAGCCCTGACCAAGCACATGGACATTCTGCCGCTGAACCGCGTGATGCTCTATGACATCGATGCCGAGCGTCAGCGTCCGATCGGCGAGTTTGGCAAGATCCTCTTCGCCGAGGAGGAGCCCGGTGTGGAGTTTGGTTACACCACCGATAAGGACGAGGCTTACACCGACGTCGACTTTGTGCTCTGCCAGATTCGTACCGGCGGCTACGAGATGCGTAGCAAGGACGAGAAGATTCCGCTGCATATGGGAATCATCGGCCAGGAAACGGTGGGCCCTGGCGGCATGGCTTACGGTATGCGCTCCATGCATGACATGGTTGAGATCGTCAACGACGTTCGCGCTCATAGCCCGGAGGCGTGGATTATCAACTACACCAACCCGGCTGCTATTGTGGCATATGGTCTCGAGCGCGTCCTGCCCGATGAGCATCGCGTTCTCAACATCTGTGACCAGCCTGTCAACCTCATGCGCTCTTACGGTCGCCTGCTCGGTCGCGATATGAGCAAGACGGAGCCCGTGTACTTTGGCCTCAATCACTTCGGTTGGTTCAAGCACATCTACGATGAAGAGGGCCATGACCTCGTCCCGCAGATTAAGGAGTACACGGAGAAGAACGGCTTCCTTCCTGCCGATGCCGAGCAGCGTGACCAGTCCTGGCTCGACACCTACGCCATGGTCAAGGACATGCTCGAGGACTTCCCCGACTATCTGCCCAACACTTATCTGCAGTACTATCTGTATCCCGAGTACAAGGTCGCTCACCTCGATCCCGACTACACTCGCTCCGACGAGGTTATCAACGGTCGTGAGAAGCGCGTGTTCGCCGAGTGCGAGCGTGTTGCCAAAGTCGGCACCGCAAAGAACTCCTCGGTTGTGCAGAACGATGCTCATGGCGATATGATCGTGGAAATCACCTCGGCCATTTATCGCAACACCAACAAGACCTTCATTGTCATCGTGCCCAACAACGGCATTATCGAGGGTATGCCCGATGACGCCATGGTCGAGGTCGCGGCAAGCGTGGGCGCCAATGGCCCGCAGCCCTACGCTGTCGGTAAGATTGGTACCTTCTATCGCGGTCTTATGGAGAACCAGTACGCCTATGAGCGCCTGACTGTTGAGGCTTGGATGGAGGGTTCCTACGAGAAGGCCCTGCAGGCACTCACGCTTAATCGTCTGGTCGGTGACGCAAAGAAGGCGCGTAAGGTGCTCGATAAGCTCATCGAGGCCAATAAGGATTACTGGCCGGAGCTTAAGTAACTAGTTCCATAGCGCTTGACAACTGTTATGGGCGTGTGGGTTGTAGAACTGCACGCCCCGTTTCTTTAAGAGGGGTATCCCATGAACAAAGATGAGCTGCTGGCAAAGTTCCAGCGCCTGGGCAAAGTCCTCATGACGCCTGTCCTGATCCTGCCAATCGCCGGCATCCTTCAGGGCTTTGGTAATGCCTTTACCAGCCCCACCCTTACGGCAGCTGTTCCCTGGCTTGCTGCTCCGGGCTTTGCGATTTTCTTTTCGATTCTTAAGGCCGCAGCCGGCATCGTTATGAACAACATCCCGGTTATCTTCTCGATTTGTCTCGCCTATGGCTTCGCCAAGTCCGAGAAGGCTACCGCGGCGCTTTGTGGCTTTTTGGGCTACATGTGCATGAACTCCGTGATGGGCACGTTCCTTACGGCGACTGGCGTTATCGATCCCGCGAATCTTACGACGGGCCAGAGCACGATTCTCGGTATCACCACGCTCGACACTGGCGTTATCGGCGGTCTTCTGGTGGGTGCAATCGTCGCATGGTTGCATAACCGTTACTACAAGATTGAGCTGCCTGCCGTGTTCTCCATCTTCAACGGCACGCGCTTTATCCCGGCGGTAACGCTGCTCTCATGCAGCATCCTCGCATTGGTCATGTCCTTTGTTTTCCCGTTTATTCAGAACGCTCTCGGTGCGCTGTCCGAGTTCATCAAGACTACGGGTGCCTTTGGTGCATTTGTCTACGGCGCCGGCGAGCGCATGCTTCTGCCTTTTGGCCTGCATCACTTTGTCTATTTGCCGTTCTTCTTCACGTCGCTCGGTGGCGTCGAGACCATCGACGGCCAGACTGTTCAGGGCGCTATCAATATCTACAACGCGATCCTGGGCTCTCCCAGCACGCCGTTTAACATCGAGGTCAGCCGTTTTGTCATGAACGGCAAGGTTATCTTCGCCATGTTCGGCCTGCCCGGCGCTGCACTCGCCTTCTACAAGACGGCACTTCCCAAGAACAAGAAGAAGACCGCAGCGCTCATGATCGCCATCGTGGTGCCTTGCATCCTCTCCGGCATTACCGAGCCGCTCGAGTACTCCTTCCTGTTTATCGCACCCATCCTCTACGTGTTCCACGCTCTCATGGCTGGTCTTGCTTATGCGCTGACCTATATCCTGCAGTTCAACGTGGCCGGTTCCGCGTCCTTCGGCGGCCCGCTCCTGTCGTTGATCTTTAATGGCATCATGGGTGCCGCAAAGGGTTCCAACTGGCAGGTTATCCTGTTCCTCGGCCCCATCTACTTCGTGGCGTACTACTTCGTCTTCAAGTTCATCATTCTTAAGAAGGGCCTTAAGACCCCCGGTCGCGAGGAAGAGTCCGACGATGAGGCCGAAAAGGCTCCCAAGACCGTGATCAGCGACCTCATTCCCGCTATCGTTGAGGCAGTGGGCGGCGACAACAATATTAAGTCTGTCGAGGCCTGCTTCACCCGTCTGCGCATCCAGCTCAATGACTGTGACAAGGTGGTTGATGACGCCGAGTTTACCGAAAAGCTCGAAGCGCGTGGCATCGTGCACGTTAACGGCGGCGTGCAGATTGTCTACGGTAATATGGCTTCTAACTACGCAACCCAGATGCGCGAGCTGCTGGGTATGGAATAAACGCCCCACATATCTATAAAATTCGGTGTAGAAGGCGGCGGCAGACAATGCGTCTGTCGCCGCCTTTGAGTTACCCCACGCGCATTTCGTGTACTTTGGATACACGAAATCGTAGAAAAGCGTGTATCTGAAGTACACGAAATTGCGCTGCTGAAGCTTCCAGGCGGATAAACATACTCATATTGGGCGGTTTTCACCGGTTACTCGCCACCTTGGGCTATGTTCGCCCCTATGCCTGCATCCGGGGCTGTGCTGATTGACGGCGGCGCTCCCAGCGAGCCAACTTAATCGTCACCAGTGTGAGGGCCCAGGCCACAAGCGAGAACGCGGCGCCCACTGCGCCCACGTACGCAATGCCAACGCTGCTTACCACGGCGCCGCCCACTGCGGTGCCAAACGAAATGCCGACGTTAAACGCCATGGGCTCAACCGAACTTGCGAGTACCATCGACTTGGGATGGCGGCTGCGTGCCACGTCCATAAAGTGCGTGATGCACGACACCGAGAACAGGTACATGAGCAGCGCCAAGCTAAAGACAAAGACCAGCGCGAGCGGCATGGTGCCGCCCACGGCAAACAACCCGAGTAACGCCGCAGCCTGCAGCACAAACGTCACGAGCAGCGCCTTCATGCCAAAGCGCGCATCGATCCATCCGCCCAGGATGTTCGAAATCAGGCAGAACACGCCATAGGCCATGAGCGTGGTGCTGGCTTCGACCGTGCCCATGCCCAGCACTTGCTCAAGATAAGGCGTCACGTAGCCGTAGAACACATAGACCGACCCCACGCCAAACAAAAAGATGAGCATGCCGGTGATGATGCTCGGTTCGCGTAGCAGACCCGCCTGCTCGCGAAAAGTGGCGGGCTCGTCGGTTTGCCCAGCGCGCGGCATAAACGCCACGAGCGCTCCGCAGATCAGAACGGCAAAGGCAAGCGTGCCGTACATGGCCACGTGCCAATCGAGCGTGTCGGCCACAAACTTGCCGATCGAAGTGACAAAGACCATTGCCACGGAAAACGCACCATATACCACCGAGATGGCAAGCGAAGTTTGCTGCGGGGACAGAAGCTCGGGGATGTACGTCACACCCACGGCGAGCAGTGCGCCCGAGACGGAGCCCAGGATGATGCGCGAGATGAACAGCACCTGGAAGTTGGGCGCCAACGCCATGACCAGGTTGCCGAGTACAAAGACGATGCTGTAGCACACGAGCAGCTGGTAGCGGCGAAAACGCCCCGTGCTGAGCGCAAGCACCGGCGTGGCGATGGCGTAGACGAGCGCAAACACGCTGATGAGCTGGCCCGCGGTGGCAAGCGAGATGCCGAGCTCCGTCGCCAGGTCGCTCTCGATGCCGATGACCACGAACTCCGAGCAGCCGAGCGAAAAGCCTAACAACACGAGCAGCGCCAGGCAGAGCTTGGTGCGCGCGGGGGAGAGCGCAGCGGCGGTTGACTTACTTTTAGGCGTGGTTGCGGCGGTCAAGGTTGTCACTCCAATGTCGCATGAATAAGCGGGATTCAATCCCTGCAACTCTAACAGAATGTGACAAAGAGACAGTCCCTTTGTCGCATTGCGCTGCCAGCCAGTCGCCCAAACCGTCACAACATTCGGCGAAAATCTCGAAATCGAGGAAAAGCGTCGAATGTTGTGACGGTTTTCCTGTCTGTGCCGGCGAGCTCCAGTGCCGTCTGGGGGTATAAGGCTAGCAAGTGTTTATTTGCGAGGCCTAAGGGGCGCCCCGTATGGATATCGATAACTTTGAATGGTGGTATAGCGAGGGCGAGGCTCCGGACGAGGAGTGGGACGAGCCCGCGCCGCGTGACGTGTCGAGCGACGAGGACGAGACCGGCAACGATGCCGCTGTCGAGCCTGATGCCGCCTCCGATGCCGCCGAGCCCCTGACCTTTGAGCAGGCTTGGGCCCAAGCCGAGGCCGACGAGGCTAAGGCCGATGCCACGGCCACACTCGGTGAGCCGGCGGACATGTCCATCTCGCCGGCCAAGACCCCGCAGCCGCGTCATAACATCGACCCCGGCAGCACGGCATCCTTCAGCATACTCGACGTGCCCGCGCAGGGTGCCCGGGCGCCCGCCCCCACGCATCGCCCCAACCTAGCTCGTGAGGAAGACGCGGCCCGCCGCTCTCCGCTCGGCCCCATCCTCATCGCCTTTATGGCCGGCGTCATCGCTTGCTCGGCGATCGGAAATGTCTGGAGCCATGTGGAGCAACAGCGCAAAGATGCCGCCAAGGTCGAGATGTCTGTCGAGCAATCGCTCAGCCGCACGCGCTCGGTACATGTGTCGGTCGAGGTCAAGGACGGCGCGATGTGGGACACCGCGCGTGGCGACAGCCAAATGCTCATCCACATCGTGGGGCGTACGCTCAAAGGGCAGACGATTGACGAGTATCAATACGTCAATTCCGCTGGTGACGGCATCGAGCTCAAGCCCGGCGACTACGAGCTCACCGTCGACGAACCGCCCGTCGCCATCGACGGCACGCGCTTCCGCGCCTCAAAGCGCATGGTTCCCGTGAGCTTTAACTCGCAGGCGCCCGATACGGTCGATAGCACTCCGCAGGGCGGGTTTGACCTTTACGCTATTGCTCAATAACTGCGCCTGTCGCTCAACCCCGCCGCCAAGAGTGGGACAATAGCCCTCGACACTATTGTTTACTTTTGGAGGAAGTAGCATGTCTACCGTCACTACCATCAAGCGCGGCAGCCTCACCGCGGCCATCGATTCCATGGGCGCCCAGCTCACGAGCCTTGCCCTCAACGGCAACGAGTATCTGTGGCAGGGCGACCCCGCCTTTTGGGGCAAGCATGCGCCCATCCTGTTCCCCATTGTGGGCTCGCTGCGCAACAACACGGCGACGTCTGCGGCTGGCACCTGCGAGATGCCGCGCCACGGCCTCGCGCGCATCGTCGAGCACAAGCTGGTCGAGGTTTCGGAGGACGGCTCCTCGGTAACGTACGAGATCACCGACACGCCCGAGTCGCTCAAGGCCTTTCCGTTCCACTTTAAGCTCAACATGACCTATGCCCTGACTGGTGACGCCACACTTACCCAGACCTTTGCCGTCACCAATACCGGCGACGTGGACCTGCCGTTCTCGGTGGGCGGCCACCCCGCATTTAACGTACCTGCTCCCGGTGCCGAGGATGAGGCGTTCGAGGATTACGAGCTGGCATTTACCGAGGCTTGGACCAACGAGGCCCCCATCATCACGCCCGATGGCCTCATGACGTTCGAGGGTAGCTACAAGGCTCCCGATAACTCGGACGTGCTGCCCATCACGCACCGCAGCTTCGATAACGACGCCATCATGTTCACCGATACCCCGGGCTCCACGCTCACGCTGCGCGGCCGCAAGTCGGGCCACGGCGTCAAGATCGACTTTGAGGGCTTTAAGTACATCGGCGTGTGGTCTGCCGCCAACGACGCCCCGTTTGTGGCGCTCGAGCCCTGGACCGGTCATACCACCACGGACACCGAGGACGACGTCTTTGAGCACAAGGTCAACACCATCACCTTGGCTCCCGGCGAGACGGACAAGCGCAGCTTTAGCGTTACCTTGCTCTAGAGGTTCCGCCGCTCGGTCGATGCTGCGCGCCGTCCAGAGCGATAATTTGTCATTCAAAAGGCAAGGCACGACCAGAAGGTTTATGCCTTGCCTTTTTCATGCCTAGTCGTTGGGGACGTTCTTGTTTGACTAGTCGTTTAAGAACGTCTCCAACGACTACCAATCGTTTTCAGTTCGTAAACTTGCATATATGCATTTATATATGCATTTGCTGGAGGTAGCGCTGAGCGGTATCCTGTTAAGTCGTCAGCATACGATTCAACAGGGAAGGCAGATTATGCATTCTCCCCATCAACGCGACGCGCATCCACAGCCGGTATGCAGCCGTCGCATCTTTTTGGGTAGCGCTCTCGCTGCGAGCGCTTCTGTCGTCGCCGGCACACTTGCCGGTTGCCAGCGCCCCTCCACGCTGGAAGTAGTTCAGCCCACGACGGGCGGCGGTCGCGACGACCTGTCCGATTCCGTGATCGGCAAGGACAAGATCCGCATCGGCATGGAGGCGGCCTACGCCCCGTACAACTGGCAGGTCTCCGAAGCCAGCAGGTACACTATCCCCATCGACAACGTGCAGGGCGCCTATGCCGATGGTTACGACGTGCAGATCGCCAAGATCGTCTGCAAGGCCCTCGGTGGCGAGCCCGTTGCCGTCAAGCAGGGCTTCTCGGGTCTTATCGATTCGCTCAACAACGGCCAGATCGACCTCATCATTGCCGGCATGAGCGCCACGCCCGAGCGCGAGGAGTCCGTCGGCTTTTCCGACCCGTACTTCATTGGCTACTTTGGCCTGTTCGTAAAAGAGGGCTCGCCCTACCAAAATGCGACCAAGCTCAGCGACTTTAGCGGCGCAACGGTCCTCGGCCAAAAGGACACCATGCTCGATACCGTCATCGACGAGATTCCGGGCGTTGTGCACAAAAACCCGGTCGATTCGGTTCCCACGGTGTTTTCGAACCTGCTGCAGGGCACCTGCGACGCCGTGACCTACAACACCGAGAACGAGAAGGGCTATATGGCCCAAAACCCGGGTATCGTGCCGATTCAATTTGCCGAGGGCGATGGCTTTAAGCAGGAGGTCACGGCAAACGTCGGCTGCCGCAAGGGCTCGGACAAGCTGCTTAAGCTCATCGACAAGACACTCAAGGGCATTAGCCAAGAGGAGCGCGACCAAATGTGGGACGCGTGCCTCGACCGTCAGCCGGCATAGGGAGGCAGCATGAAAACCATTAATCGCCTGGCCTCCTTTATCAAGGCCGACCACCGTTATGTATACCTGGGCACGAGTGTTATCGCGGCGCTCGGCCTGACGTTTAGCCAGCGCAACCCCACGCCGCTGAGTTTCTTGGCTCCCACGGGCGTGTTTCAAGATTGCCTTTGGGCAATCCTGTGGGCGTGGCTCGTCGTGTCGGCGGCGGCGCTGGTCACCAAGCTTATGCACTGGAGCGACTATCACGAAAAGCCGCCGTTCGCATCCGAGCGTTTCCGTCGTGGAGCACGTTTAGGCAGCTACGTCGTGGTCGCCATCGCGGCAGTTTTCTTTATCGACCGCTGCGTCATGTCGTTTATCGACCTGGTGCAGGTGAGCATTGTCTCGGATTCCAACCCCAGCGACTTTTTGTCGAGCCTGGTCTACATGACCTACAAGAGCGGGGACTTCTTTATCCGCGGCATCGAGATCACCATCGCACTTGCCACCTTCGGTACCGTCATCGCCTTTTTCTTGGCACTGCTCTTTGTATTCCTGCGTATTCAGACGTTCGACCGCGTGGACAACGACCTGGTGCGCTTCTTTAAGAGCATCGGCCGCGGCTTTGCGACCGTCTACTCCACCATCGTGCGCGGTACGCCTATGATGGTCCAGGGCCTGCTCATCTATTACGCGGGCTTCACCATTTTGCGCGGCATGGGCTTCGAGACCGCCCAGGCCAACCAGATCTGGAGCACCTTCACCGCCGGCCTCGTCACCATCTCGCTCAACTCCACCGCCTACATGATGGAGGTCCTGCGCAGCGGAATCGAGTCCATCGATCCCGGCCAGGCCGAGGCGGCGCGCTCGCTGGGCCTGTCGCAGTGGCAAGCCATGCGCAAAGTCGTGTTCCCCCAGGGCATTAAAAACGCGATTCCGGCGCTCACCAACGAGCTCATCATCAACATCAAGGATTCGTCGGTGCTCTCGGTCATCGGCGTGTTTGACCTCATGTACGCCACCACCACCGTCGCCGGCGTGTACTACCGCCAGATGGAGGTCTACTGCGTGGCGCTCGTGGTCTACCTGATCTTGACGCTCGTGGCGAGCCGCCTGCTCGAGGCCTTTGGCAAAAAGCTCGGCGCCGAGGCTCCGGTCACGCTGCCCAGCTCCAACTAGGCTCAAGACGAGGAGAATCATCATGGCAGATACCACTACCACCGGCGCTGTGGCCGCCGCACAAACTAAAGAGTCGCTCATCCGCGTCGAGGGCCTGCGCAAGAGCTTCGGCTCGCTCGAGGTACTCAAGGGTATCGACTTGTCCGTCAATCCTGGCGAGGTCGTCACCATTATCGGTGCTTCGGGTTCGGGCAAATCGACCTTTCTGCGCTGCCTCAACCTGCTCGAGACCCCGGACGCGGGCCATATCTGGTTCCATGGCCAGGACCTCACGGCCGAGCGTTGCAACATTAACAAGCTGCGTGAGGACATCGGCATGGTGTTCCAGGGCTTTAACCTGTTCAACAACATGGACGTGCTCGACAACTGCACGCTCGCGCCCGTCACGCTCAAAAAGATGGGCAAGGCCGAGGCTGAAAAAATTGCGATGGAGCATCTGACGAGCGTGGGACTCGAAAAGTTCGCGCACGC
This sequence comes from uncultured Collinsella sp., assembly GCA_958427035.1. Lineage (GTDB taxonomy): Bacteria > Actinomycetota > Coriobacteriia > Coriobacteriales > Coriobacteriaceae > Collinsella. The sequence goes on from CAUAAR010000035.1 coordinate 11,091, forward strand.
CGCCGTGGGTCGCCTGTCCGGTGGTCAAAAACAGCGCGTGGCCATCGCTCGTGCCCTATGCATGAACCCGCAGATCATGCTGTTCGACGAGCCGACCTCCGCACTCGATCCCGAGATCGTGGGAGAGGTGCTCGAGGTCATGCGCAAGCTCGCTGCCGACGGCATGACCATGGTCGTCGTCACGCACGAGATGGCCTTTGCCCGCACGGTATCCGACCGCGTGGTCTTTATGGACAAGGGCGTGGTGCTCGAGGATGCTGCGCCGGCCGAGCTCTTCGGCAACCCCAAGCACCAGCGCACCCGCGAGTTCCTCTCGCGTTATCTCGAGGACAAATAACCGACCGCAAACGCTTATGTGGCAGGGCCGCTCCGGTGGGGCGGCCCTCGTCATCACAATCGAAAGGATGTTATGGCCGAGGTTTGGCGCTTTTTTGCGCATGAGGATGATTTTGCCGATATAGACGAGGCTGGTGCGTGCGAGCGCCTGGGCCGTGTGCTGTCGTTTCCGACCATTTCGAGTATGGATGCCGAGGCGGTGAACTGGCAGCCGTTCGACGACCTGCGCGCGTATATGCAGCAGGCTTGGCCGTACGTATTTACGGCGGGTAAGGTCGAGCTTATCGACCATTCGCTATTGGTGACGCTTGGCGGTTCCGACCCTGCCCTCAAGCCCATTATGCTCATGGGCCACATGGACGTGGTTCCCGTGGTGCCGGGCACCGAGGCTGACTGGACGCATGCCCCCTTTAGCGGACATGTGGACGACACCTACATTTGGGGTCGCGGCGCCATCGATATGAAAGAGCAGGTCGCAGGCATTCTCGAGGCGGTCGAGTATGCGCTGGCGCACGGTTGGCAGCACGAGCGCACGCTGCTCCTGGCCTTTGGCCAGGACGAGGAAACCACGCAGTACGGCGCGGGGGCGATCGGTCGTGTGCTCGAGGAGCGTGGCATTGAGCTTGAGTACCTGATCGACGAGGGCGACTACCGTATTGTTTCGGCTGCCGAGTATGGCGCGGGCGAGGGCTGGCTTATGCATGCCGACCTCGCGGAGAAGGGCTATGCCGATATCGTGCTCAAGACGAAGAGTGAGGGCGGGCATTCGTCCAACCCCTACGGCGGCACATCGCTCGAGGTGCTCAGCCGTGCCATCACCGCAATCTGCGATATCGAGTGGCCGACGCGCGTGACCGACTTGCTTGCCGCTCAACTCATCGAGTTGGGGCTCTACACGGCCGATGAAATTGCCGCCAACGGGGATGCCATTGTCCGCGATTGCCTCGCCAGCAAAAAGCTCTATCCGCTGGTGACGACCACCTGCGCGCCCACGCAGATCGAGGGTGGTAGCACCGGCGCCAACGTAATGCCGCAGGATATGTGGGCTAATATCAACTTCCGCATGCTCGAGGGCACGAGCGTGGCCGACGTTGTGGCGCGCTGCCGCGAGGCGGTTGCCGCGGCGGGCCTTGCCGGTCGTGTCGAAGTGGAGTTGGGCCCCGGCAGCTCCGAACCCTCGCCGTCCCCGCGCATCGGTGGACCGGGACTCGAGGCCGTTCGCGCCATTGCCGCCCGCTATTTCCGTGATCCAAAGGGGACGGAGGAAAACGGATCATTCGAGCCAGTGGCAATTGTGCCCTCGACCGTGATCGGTGCGACCGACGCTGCCAACTACCAGCACATTTGCCCTGAGTGCATTCGCTTCTCGGCCTTTGTGGTTGATGACGACGAGTGCGATCGCGGTGTCCACGGCACCAACGAGCGCATCACCCGCCGCGCCTACCTCCAGGGCATCCGCTTCCTCGTCGCTTTACTCCAAACGCTCTAGCCAAAAAGCAAGCCCTTGGTGCAATGGAGTCAGGTTTGTTTGCACCAATCATTCCGTGCGGGTTATATGCAGGTTTGCCTGCGCACGCTATCATGTATGGGTTAGACCGCAATTATGTACCCCATACGCGAAGGGATGCGCATGTATCTGAAGATCGACATGTTCTAGCTGGGCTTACCCCCGCAGCGGCGCCCCGCGTCCCATCAATTCTGCCGATTTTCACCTTCACGCATATAAAGGAGTCCGTCATGCGCGACAAGCTCGAAAAGATCATCAAGGCCTACGAGGAGCTCGAGAAGAAGCTTTCCGACCCGGCCGTCGCCTCCGATATCAAGGAGTTCACGCGTCTCAACAAGGAGTACGCGCACCAGTCCGACCTCATCGCCGCCTCGCGCGAGTACATCGGCGCGCTCGATGACATCGAGGCTGCCAAGGAAATGCTGCACGATACCACCGATGCCGATGAGAAGGAGATGCTCCAGATGGACATCTCCGAAAACGAGGCAAAGCTCCCCCAGCTCGAGGAAGACATCAAGTACATGCTCATCCCGAGCGACCCCAACGACGACAAGAACACCATCGTCGAGATTCGCTCCGCCGCCGGTGGCGACGAGGCGGCCATCTTTGCCGGCGATCTGTACAAGATGTACCAGCGCTTTTGTGAGTCGCGCGGCTGGAAGACCACCGTGCTCGATTCCAGCCCCAGCGAGGCCGGTGGCTTTAAGTCCATTGAGTTCAAGGTTGAGGGCGACCGCGTCTACTCCGTTATGAAGTACGAGTCCGGCGTGCACCGTGTCCAGCGCGTCCCCAAGACCGAGTCCCAGGGCCGCATCCAGACTTCAACGGCTACCGTTGCCGTGCTTCCCGAGGCCGAGGAAATCGACGTCCAGATCAACCAGTCTGACCTGCGCATCGACACCTACTGCGCCTCCGGCCCTGGCGGTCAGTGCGTTAACACCACCTACTCCGCCGTGCGCATCACCCACCTGCCCACCAACACCGTGGTGCAGTCGCAGGAGCAGCGTTCCCAGATCCAGAACCGCGAGGTCTGCATGCAGATGCTGCGCGCCCGTCTGTACGAGATGGAACTCGAGAAGCAACAGGCAGAGCTCGGTGCCGAGCGCCAGAGCCAGATCGGCCACGGTAACCGTTCCGAGAAGATCCGCACCTACAACCAGCCCCAGGACCGCGTGACCGATCACCGCATCGGTTTCAACTCCACTTATAACGGCGTCCTTCTGGGCGACCAGCTCGGCACCGTGATCGAGGCGCTCGCCGCCGCCGAGCGAGCCGAGAAGCTGGCACAGGCCGTGTAGGTTACGCGGTTTTACAAACCGCGTAACGACTCGACGCTGCGCGCCGCCCAGAGCGACAATTTGTCATTCAAAAGGCAAGGCATGACCAGAAGGTCTATGCCTTGCCTTTTTCATGCCAACTTGTTCGCTCTGGACGTCGCTCGCTCATATGACCCAATCCGCTGTCAAGAGCCACAATGGCTCCGCCGACCGCTT
>CAUAAR010000036.1:0-13399 GCA_958427035.1 uncultured Collinsella sp.
TCTTTCATGCAGCAGGGGCTCTCAATGTTTTTATGTCCTGCTCATATCGTCTCTGTAGGCACTCCGGGACACTCCTTGGCACTGCCAGCCTAGCAAGTGTGCGGGCAAAAGTAGTCATAAGAGGCCCGTCCCAAATGGGCTGGTTTCAAAAGTATGGCGGATTACGGGGCTGGACCTGTATTACTTGACCATGGGAAAAATCGCGAAAATCAAACCGCAGGTAGACGGCTTATCAAAAATCGAAAAATGCCGACATGGATGGGGATCTCCGAATTGGCCCCGTAATCCGGCATAGTTTTGAAATGGTACTAAAATAGTCAAAAGCTAATTACCGATTCGAAGGATAGTTGCGGTGGAATAGTTCCTGGATGCCGGGGTTTTGGCGGAAATCAGGAACTATTTCACCGCAATTGAGGAGGGGCGGGGTGGATGGCGGGGTAGCTAAAAGAGCCCCGTCCCTAATTAGCTACTTGGGCTCGGTCGATGTCCATGCTGGCGATTAGGTTGATGTTGGTGTCTAGGAGGTTCTTTAGCACGACATCTCCTATGCGGATGGGAGCTTCGACGACCAGGCCGCGGATGAGGTCCATAGCTTGGGCGTGAAGCTCCAGCGGGATGGCTTCGGCCGTGCGGACGGGGAGTAGGGCTTCGTCGCCGCCGGATACCGCTACGGTGGTGGTGAGCACGCGCATGGGGCAGGTGAGCTCCTGATGTGCGAACTTATCGCCGCGCGGGCAGTTGTTGCCGGTTACGGAGCGCACTTCCACCACGGCGCCATTGGCGTCACGCTCTACCTCTACGGTCAGGAGGCACTCGGATGGGCAGGTGGTGCAGTTGAACTGCAATGTCTCGGTCACATTCGTGCTCATGGCCTTACGCCTCCTCAATGGGGTCGACGGATAGGACAATCTCGCTGGCACCCAGGTCGAGTGCGCGTTGAATCACCTTTGCCGGCAGCGGGAAGCTTTCCATGACGCTCGGCTTAAATGCACGGAGCTTGCCTGCGAACAATTCCTCGCCGCCAGCGAGAATGCGCACGCGGGCGGTGTCGACCGGTCGGCGCACGCGGAAGTTGAGTCTGGTGAGCGCTACAGCCGTAATGCGCCCCGGCAGTGCGTAGCCCGCGATGCCGGCAGGGGAGACCGTGAGCTCGCAGCTCGTGCCCGCAGCGTCCGCCCAAGCGCCGCCATTCAACGCCCACACCGCCGCAGCTGCGCCAGCCCTCTCGGACTCACACGTCACGTTGTCGGCCAGGTCGTGCACGTGCAGCACGTTTCCGCAGGCAAAGATGCCCGGCACGCCTGTCTGCAGGCTCTGGTCCACCACGGCGCCGCGCGTGCGCGGGTCAAGCTCCACGCCTGCGGCAACCGAAAGCTCGTTCTCGGGAATCAAGCCCACCGAAAGCAGCAGCGTGTCGCACGGAACAATGCGCTCGGTCCCCGGAATGGGCGCCAGGCGCTCGTCTACTTGGCTCACCTCGACGGCTTCCACGCGGTCGTGCCCGATCACGCGCGTGACTGTGGTAGACAGATGCAGCGGAATGCCAAAGTCGTCCAGGCAGTTCTTGACGTTGCGGCGCAGACCGTTGGCGTACGGCATGAGCTCGTACACGCCCTCGACCGAAATCCCCTCGAGCGTGCAGCGACGTGCCATGATCAGCCCGATATCGCCCGAACCCAAAATGACGGCGCGCGAGCCGGGTTTGAGGTTCTCGATATTGATGTATCGCTGCGCCAGACCCGCCGTAAACACGCCGGCGGGTCGGCTGCCGGGGATTTTGATCTCGCTGCGCGTGCGCTCGCGGCAACCCATGGCAAGGACGACTGCGCGTCCGGTGAGTTGCAACATGCCGGCAGGGCTCATGAGCGTGACGGTATGGACCGCGGTGTCTTCCGTAGGCTCGCCTGAATCAATCCCAATCACCATGCTGTCCAGGAACAGCGCAATGTCGGTTGCGTGCACCTGGTCGATAAAGCGCTGTGCGTACTCGGGGCCGGTGAGCTCCTGCTTAAAGTGCGACAGGCCAAAGCCGGGGTGGATGCACTGGCGGAGGATTCCGCCCAGGTGCTGCTCGCGCTCCACGATGGCCACGTGCGCGCCGGCCTTTTGCGCGGCAAGCGCGGCCGCCATACCGGCGGGGCCGCCTCCGATAACGACCACGTCGAAGGCCTGCGTTTGTACGGCTTCTGCGACTCTGCAATCAATCGCGCTCGATTTGAATTCCGCCATCCTAGCGCACCCCCTTCATCGGTCCCTCGACCAACCAAGATCCGGCATCCTCCAACAGCACCTCGCTGGGGTTGCAGTCCAGCTCTCGGGCAAGAATCGCCACCACACGGCTCTGGCAAAAGCCGCTTTGGCACCGACCCATGCCGGCACGACAGCGGCGCTTGACGCCCTCGACCGAAACCGCGCCCGGTTGGCGTCGGATCGCGGCCACAATCTCGGCCTCGGGCACCGTCTCGCAGCGGCAGACAATCTGTCCCCACGCGGGATCGGACTCAATGAGCTTTTCCTTGCGCGCCAGCGGTGCGCGGTCAAAGTCGTCCGGCGCGCGGCGAATTGGGTTCCAGTCCGCCCGCTCGTGCAGCTCCACGCCCGACTCACGCATCACAAGCTCCATGCGCTCGGCAATGGCCGGCGCGCTTGCCACACCCGGCGACTGAATGCCCGCCGCCTGGAAAAGCCCCGGCACCACGGCCGACTGTCCAATAAAAAAGTCGTTCGTTCCCTGAATGACCGGACGCCCGCCGGCGAATGCGCGCACCACGCGACGCGTGTCCAGATCGGGCACCAGCTTGCGCGCGCCGGTCAGCAGCGCGCTCACATCGCTCGCATAGGTCTGCGTGTCGCCCGGCTCGCGCACAGCGGCCGTCGCGGTGATCACGGTGTTGCCGTGTACGGTGCCCGTGACGATAACGCCCTTGGACACCGGCGTGGGAACGGGGTAGAGCGGCATGAGCGTGCGCGGCTCCTTGTCCAGCACCACGATGTTGCCCTGACGCCAGACCATCTGGAACTCCTCGGCGCCCGCCATATGCGAGATGACGGCGGCGCCGTTGCCCGCAGCGTTGATCAGGTAGCGGCAGCGCACGTTGCCAGCGGGGGTCGCCAGCGTAAAGCGCGCGTCGTCGCCCGAGCCCGCGACTTCAATCGCCTCCACCGGGGCGGAGCGCATAAATGTCACCCCGTTGGGCACGGCGTTTTCCAGCGCGGCGATGGCAACCTCAAACGGGTCGACAAATCCAGTCGAGGGGCACCACAGCGCGCACGTTGCATCGGCACTGGCGCGCGGCTCTAATTCATGGATGCGGTCGGGTCCGACGATCGACAGCTCGGGCACACCGTTGACATGGCCGTTGCACCGCAGCTGCTCCAGATGCGCGCGGTCCTCGTCGTTAAAGCCCAACACCATCGACCCAGAGCGGCAGAACAGAAAGCCCAGCTCCTGCGCCCACGTACCGTACAACTCGCAGCCACGGGCGTTGACCTGCGCCTTAACCGTGCCCGGCGTCGGATCGTAGCCGGCGTGCACCAGGCCGCCGTTGGCCTTCGACGCGCCCAGCGCGATGTCGTTGGCCGCCTCGACCACGCAAATGGACAGTTCAAATCGCGCGAGCTGCCGCGCGATGGCGCATCCGGTGATGCCCGCGCCGACAATCGCGATATCAAACGTTTCTGTCACAGTGCCTCCCAGACAAGTTGACAGGCTGTCAATAAGACTATCCTACGGTCTACACACCCCCAGCGCGGCGGCAATGCGGCGAACAGCCCCGCAACACCCGCCAACGGCAGACGAGGGGAAGCTCGGTAACGTCGACGTTTTTGTCTGCTGACCCCGGTGCCGGAGGTTTGTCTCGATCTGTAACAGTAAGAAGGTTTTTGAGGTCCAAGATGTTACAGATTGAGATTGAAGCCGGGGAGAGATTCTTCTGTCTCGATCTGTAACATCTGGGGACTGTTTTGGGGTCTAGTTGTGGCAGTACTGACCAGTAAGAACGACAAAATCGAACACACTGCTTACCTGCGAGTTTAAGTACGGCAACAACGGCACAAGCGCGTAAAAACGGGTTAGCACATGCACTTGGGATAATTTGGGGATACGAAAGCCACACGGACGTGCACCCCAAATATCCGTGTTTATTAACACAAAGATCACCATGCCGCCCAGGGTCGTGATGTCGTCGGGCAGCTCGTAGCTCCTCCCAGTCATTCCTCTTCCTCCATCCCTATGCGGCCTCGTCCGTGTTCCAGCCCATCAGGTCGTTGGGCGGACAACCAAGAACCTGCGAGATAGCCAAGAGCTTGTCGGCTCCAGGAATGTAATCGCCACTCTCGTACTTCGCGAAAGTGCTGACGTTCATTCCGACTTTGGAAGCGACCTCAGCCTGAGAAAGGTCAGCTCGGGCGCGTGCGGCGCGGATATCCCCGCTAGCTCCTTACTGAAGTCCATTCGTTCCTCCTTAGAGACGTTTTTCTGTCTGTCGAATTTCAATATGAATAGTTTTATGCCCCTGTTAATCAAATGAGCAACATTTTTTTGTGTAAAGACATTTTTTGTTTACTATTCACTTAACGTAAAGAAAGGAGTGAGGATGAACCTTCGTCTAAGAGAGCGCCGAGAAGCCCAGGGGCTAAACCAAAAGGAGCTAGCACAGAAAGTCGGCAAGTCATTCCGAACTATTCAGTCTTGGGAGCGCGAGGAGAGCTATCCGAATGCAGAGCTCGTGGGTGCGCTCTGCGAAGTATTCAACACCGACCCCAACGACCTGCTCGGATGGTACGAGGAGCATCCCGAGGGCAAGCCGACGGCGCCGGCAGGCGCGGAGGGCGAGCTGATCACCTGCTACCGGCAGAGCACCGAGAAGAGGCGCTCGAAGATCTTGGAGACGGCACGCGACCAGGCCGAGCTGTCCCAAGCTCAGGCTGCAGCGCCTGAAGGCGAAGGGCTGGAAGCGGATCAAGTAAGGTCCGCGTAGGCATTCAACGGAAAGGAAGATATATGGAAGACCCTATCCAGGCCGAGATCGTCCTGTACCAGTCCGAGGGGACTAACGTGCCGGTGCAGGTGCGCTACATGAACGAAACGCTTTGGATGCCCCAGAAGGAAATCGCCGAGCTGTTCGACAAGGACAAGTCGACCATCTCGCGCCACATGAAGAACATCTTCGAAGAGGGTGAGCTTGCCCGAGACGCAGTTGTTGCAAAAATTGCAACAACTGCCTCAGATGGCAAGACATATATGGTCGACTTCTACGCGCTCGATGCCATCATTGCCGTCGGATACCGCGTGAACTCGCTGCGCGCGACCCGTTTCCGCCAGTGGGCCACGGCGACCCTCAAGGAGTACATCACCAAGGGTTTCGTCCTCAACGACGACATGCTCAAGAACGGCCGGCCCTTCGGCAAGGACTACTTCGACGAGCTGCTCGCCCGCATCCGCGACATCCGCGCGAGCGAGCGGCGCGTGTGGCTCAAGATCACCGACATATTCCAGGAGTGCAGCTTCGACTACGACAAGGACTCGACCATGGCCAAGAACTTCTACGCCGCGGTCCAGAACAAGATGCACTACGCCGTCACCGGGCACACCGCGGCCGAGATCGTCCAGGGGCGCTCCGACCCCTCCAAGCCCAACATGGGGCTCACGTCGTGGAAGGGAGGCCCCGAGGGCCGCATCCACTCCTCGGACGTCACCGTGGCCAAGAACTACCTGTCCGAGGACGAGATCAGGCAGCTGAACCGCCTCGTCACGATGCTGCTCGACACGCTCGAGGACAGGGCCGAGCGGCACGTCCTTACGAGCATGGAGGACTGCGAGCGCCTGCTCGACGGCTTCCTGACATTCAGCGGGCGCGAGGTGCTCAAGGGCCTCGGCAACCGCAACAAGAAGACGGCCGACAAGATCGCCAAGGAGCGCTTCCATGAGTTCCAGAAGCTCCAGGACAAGGCCTACGAGAACGACTTCGAGCGTATGACGAAGCGTCTGAACGGCAAGGCGTGACGGGCACAAGGGCCTATCAAAACGCCAGTTGTTCCCCATTTTCGTGGGGTCGCGAAAATGGGTGACGGCTTGACCGCGCCGACGGCAAACGGTAATTTGGACAGCGGTATTGACGCGGGGACCCCACGGGGCCAGCGTCCAAAGGAAAGGCGGCTGTCCCCGAGGACAGTCGCCTTTCTTCGTTTATGAGCATTCCAACGAGAGGATAGAATTATCCACCGAGGTGATTCGGATATGGAGACATGTGATGGAGCGTAAAACAATAACCTTCAAATTCGAGGGTGATCTGGAAGGGGTCTCAGTCGGCACGTTCACCGCGGCGCTCCTCGGCTACTCGAGGGCCGTACAGGCTTCGGCAAGAGAACTTGATCCGAATGCGGTCATCGACGTCGAGATAACCGCAACTCGCCCCGGCTGCCTGGAAGCCATTCTCCAGGCGGTCGTAAAAGACCTGCCAGGCATACTTGGGACGCTGAGCCAAACGAGCGATCAGCTCGAGCCGGTGCTGAGTGCCTTCAAGGGCTATCTCGAGCTCCGCCGGTTCCTCGGCAAGAACGGAGCACCGAAAAGCGTCGAGCGCGTTGGCGACGGCATCTCGGTAACCGCTGGCAACAACTCAGTCATCAATATCACGCAGAACGTCTATAAGGTCAGTGGCTCCAATGAGGTCGACTCCGCTGTCTCGTCAATGTTCGGCGCGCTCGCGGACAACGAGAAGATCGGCGGCCTATCGATAAGCGGAGACGGTGTCGACGGCTTCGAATCTTCACGAGACGACTTCGAAGACATCAGGACGGCGCCCAAGTGCGAGACGGAGCAGGAGCGCGACGTCATCATGAAGGGTCAGCACCTCAACGTCGCGAAACCCGTGCTCGAGTACAGCGACAAGCGCAAATGGGAACTCTACTGGAACGGACAGAAGCTCTCGGCGAACATGGGGGACTTCGACTTCCTCGGCCAGCTCGCGAGGCGTGAACGCACGTTCGGCATCGGGGACGACATGATTGCGGACCTGTTGCCCCGTCAACGACGGAACGAGATCGGAGCATGGGAGAACAAGTCCGTGAGGATAACCAAGGTCCATGACCTCAGACCCGCGCCAGAAGACCAGAAGCTCCTATAGCAAACTGCGCTAGAGCCCAACCAAGCCGTCAAAGCGTTTTTGACGGCTCCAGACATAAAGAAACCCCACCGCGCACGGCTGGAACCTTGGCGCGGCGGGGTGACAACAAGGATGCCGGAGTAACACGGAGATAGCTCCGGGCAACCTAGGGACATTATATGACACGCAAGCAGAGGCGCCGCGCGTGAGGCTCGATGCCGGTCGACCAGCTGCGCCCCGTGCACCTGCAGGAATGACTCCTGACTCTCCCCGCAGCAACGGCAGACACTGCGCTACTCACCCTGCGCAAGATTTACGGAACCGTGTCGGGCTTTGTCGTGCTGCCCATCGACCCATTTGCCGCAACTGTGAAATACACCATGCCCACCCGCAAGACGCGCGAGCGCTCCAAGCGCCTGTATACGCTTGCCGAGGTAAGGGACATTCTGGGACGCCTGCGCGGAACCTCGCTCGAGGCGCCGTTCATCATAGCGTGCTTTGGCTCATACCGGTCGGGTGAGCCGCTGGGCATCTGCACCGACGAGTTTCTGCCGTTTGCGATGGAATCCACAACGCTCGCAACGGTCGACCTCGTGCGCGAGACGGAGCAAGCAGGCATCGAGCCCACGGCGGACGGCGTACTCAAGACGCGGAAGTCCATACGCACAGTCGTGGTGCTGCCGGATGCCGCCGGGCGCCTGCTCGAAATTGCAGACGAGCGCCGCGCGGCAGGCTCCGAGTGGCTAGCAGATCGCGGGGACGGACTGCCCATGAACCGAGGGATGTGCAATCATAGATGGAAGAAGTGGTGCGCAGCCGAGGGTATCGAACACATCCCGTGGTCGAACCTTCGCAACTCGTGGCGAACCATCTGCGAGATGGAGCTGCACATGCCCTGGGACCTCATGGAAATGCTCATGGGACACTCCCCGCCGGGCGTGTCGGGGCGACATTATATTCGTCCCTCCCGTGAGCAGGTGGCGCGTTCCGTTTGCGACGCACTTGGGATAAATTGGGATATTTCCCAACAAACCAGCAGGTAAAACGGGCGCAGTAAATAGTGGCAGATTTAGATGAACCAATCAGTCGGTTTCGAATGTCTAAATCTGTAACAGTAAGAGGGGAATTTCGGTCATAGACGTTACAGATTGAGATTTAAGCCCGGGAGAGATTCTTCTGTCTCGATCTGTAGCATCTAGACCCGGATTCCGCTCCCACCTGTTACAGATTGAGATGTTTGTGTCCGCGCCAGCCCCGCCCCTAGCCGTGGTCCCATATAAACAAACCCCGTGGTAAACTTGACCGGACTGTTAATATTCCGAAAGGTACCCGTAATGTCCAAGTACATCTCCGAGCTCATGTCGCCGCAGCTTATGGGCGTCGTCTATGCCTTTGTTGGCTTTATCATCGCCCTGTATGTGCTGTCGGTCGTTTATGTGTTCATCGACGCTCGCCGCCGCGGCGCCAGCGCCTACGTGGCATGGGGCATCATCGCCCTCATCCCGTTTGTGGGCCTCATTGCCTACCTTGTCCTGCGCCCGCACTCCTACGCGTCCGACCGTGAGGAGCAGGAGCTGGACATGGCCCTGCGCGAGCGCCAGCTTGCCCAGTACGGCACCTGCCCGCAGTGCGGCGCGCCCATCGAGAAGGACTTCGTCGTCTGTCCGGTGTGCGATACCCAGGTTCGCAACGTCTGCCCCAGCTGCCATCGCCCGCTCGATGCGCACTGGAAGGTCTGCCCCTACTGCCGAACTCGCATCCAGTAACGCATCCATCGCCGGGCCGGCCACAAGCCACGGGCACCGCGCGCCCCACACCCCGCCCCCACACGATGAAGCATGCGTAGAAAATCGCCCGCCGTGCCATTAAGGTGCGGCGGGCGCTTGTATACCAAGGCAACCTGCCTATAATGATGCAAGTCAAAAACGCCGAGCGCATCGCACGCACTTGCATCAGGCATCCGAGAGGAGAAAACATACCCATGAAGGCACTCTACAATGACGGTTCGGTGGCCGAGCTCCCGCAGGACGAGGTCACGCACGTCATCCGCCACTCTGCCGCGCACATCATGGCGCAGGCCATCAAGCGCCTCTATCCCGAGGCCGACTTTGCCTACGGTCCCGCGACCGACAACGGTTTTTACTACGACGTCGACCTGCCCGAGGGCGTCAAGATCAGCGAGGACGACTTCCCCGCGATCGAGGCCGAGATGAAAAAGATCGTCAAGGAGAACCTCAAGTTCTCCGTGTACGAGAAGCCCCGCGCCGAGGCCATCGCCCTTATGGAGGAGCGCGGCGAGAAGTACAAGGTCGAGCACATCGGCGACCTGGACGACGACGCCCGCATCACCTTCTACCAGCAGGGCGACTACATCGACATGTGCGTCGGCCCCCACATCTGCTACACCAAGGCCCTCAAGGCCTTTAAGCTCACCGGCGTCTCGGGCGCCTACTGGAAGGGCGATAAGGACAACAAGATGCTCACCCGCATCAACGGCGTCGCCTTTGCTACCAAGGAAGAGCTCGACGAGCACATGCACATGCTGGAGGAGGCCAAGAAGCGCGACCACCGCAAGATCGGCCGCGAGATGGACCTCTTTATGATGCGCGACGAGGCCCCAGGCTTCCCGTTCTTTCTGCCCAACGGCATGATCCTTAAGAACACGCTGCTGGACTACTGGCGCGAGATCCACCACAAGGCCGGCTACGTGGAGATCTCCACGCCGCTTATCATGAACAAGCAGCTGTGGAAGACTTCGGGCCACTGGGACCACTACAAGGACAACATGTACTCTACCGTCATCGACGACGAAGAGTACTGCATTAAGCCCATGAACTGCCCGGGTGGCGTGCTGGTGTACGCCTCCAAGCCGCACTCCTATCGCGAGCTGCCCATCCGCGCCGGCGAGATCGGCCTGGTGCACCGCCACGAGCTGCGCGGCGCCCTGCACGGCCTGTTCCGCGTGCGCTGCTTTAACCAGGACGACGCCCACCTGTTTGTGCGTCCCGACCAACTGACCGATGAGATCGTGGGCGTGGTCAACCTTATCGACTCCGTGTACCAGAAGTTTGGCTTTAAGTACCACGTTGAGCTTTCCACCCGCCCCGAGGACTCCATGGGTTCGGACGAGGATTGGGCTCGCGCCGAGGAGGGCCTGCGCACTGCCCTGGAGAAGCTGGGCATGGACTACGAGGTCAACGAGGGCGACGGCGCCTTCTACGGCCCCAAGATCGACTTCCACCTGGAGGACTCGCTCGGCCGTACCTGGCAGTGCGGCACCGTCCAGCTCGACTTTCAGATGCCGCTCAACTTTGATCTGGAGTACGTGGACGCCGACGGCACCAAGAAGCGCCCCATCATGCTGCATCGCGTGTGCTTTGGCTCTATCGAGCGCTTCATCGGTATTCTGATCGAGCACTTTGCGGGCAAGTTCCCCACCTGGCTGGCTCCCGTGCAGGTCAAGGCACTTCCCGTCTCTGAGAAGAGCCGCGACTACGCCCACGAGGTGTGCGCCAAGCTGGAGGAGGCCGGCATTCGCGTGGTCTGCGACGACCGCGACGAGAAGATCGGCTACAAGATTCGCGAGGCCCGCAGCATCGACCGCGTGCCCTACATGCTCATCCTGGGCGAGAAGGAGGTCGAGGCCGGCAACATCTCCGTCCGCGATCGCTCCAACGAGACCGTTCAGATGACCGTTGATGAGTTTGTTGCCAAGGTGACCGAGGAAATCAAGACCCGCGCCTAAGGCAAACTTCACAACAATTAACAAAGGCGACCGTCCACACAGGGCGGTCGCCTTTTTTCATGCCGAAATAAGAAAAGCCGCTGGTTGAGCGGCTTTTTTTGTTAATTGCTCGTATAATGTCGTCTGTCGAAAGATACAAAAACCTGTACTTTTGCGACTGCACCTAGCTGCGAGCGAGAAGCCTGTTCTAAACGCCCCTGCATTTGCGTGCATCGCAAAGCCAAAAGAGGGGGGGCGAGAACATGGAGCAGACGGCACGGCGCCAAGAGCAGCTGCCCGGCGCATTTAACGGCGCCACCACCAACAGCCAGCACGGCCGCGTCCGCTGGTATCTGGTCCACACCCCTCATGGAAAAGAGCGAGAGACCTGCGAAAAGGTCCGCCGCATTATCCCGCACGAGCTGATGCAGGACGCTTTTGTGATGCAAAAGGAGTTCTGGTTTAAGCGGGACGGCGCATGGTCGCTCCAAACCAAACCTATGTATAAGGAATATTTCTTCGTCGCCACGCACGATGCCGCCGCGCTCGATAGGGCTTTGGCTCAGCTGAGCTTTGGCTGTCGCATCGCCGGCAGTAGGGAGCGGGCGTACATGCCCATGCCGGATGATGCGCAGGATTGGTACCGCAGCGTGCTGGACGACGACGGCGTGGTGCGCAATAGCGTTGCGCGTATAGAAGACGGCGTCTTGCATATAGAGCAGGGTCCCTTGGTGGGGCAAGAGGCCCGCGTGCACAAGATCGACCGTCGCAAGCGCTGGTGCCTAGTGGACGTAGGCGAAGGCGATTCCAGCTTCAGGGAAGTGCTTCCGCTCGACGTTCCTATCAAAACGTAAGGGAGACGTTGCACCAGCTATTCGTCGCATTTTTGAATTTACCGATTGGGGGATCCATGGGGAACAGGGACGTAAGTTTGACTGTGGCTGCTAAGGAAATGACAGAGAGCTGTGCATCAATGGGGGATGCACTGGCTTTCGATCAGATTAAGCCGAGCGGTACGCTTGGCTATCGCTTTGTTAAGAGGCTGTTTGACCTTGTGTTCAGTCTTTTGATGAGTGTTCTATTGCTTATTCCTATTGCTGTGGTGTGCGCACTTATTAGCCTTGAATCGCCCGGCAGTCCTATGTATACGCAAGAGCGCGTTGGCAAGGGCGGAAAAGCAATCAAGATTTTTAAACTTCGCAGTATGGTCGCCGATGCGGGGAATGTGCAGAAGTATTTGAGTCCTGAGCAGCTGCATCAGTGGGAAGTCGAGCGCAAAGTTGATGATGATCCTCGCATTACCAAGATAGGCCAGTTTATTCGCAAATGCTCTATCGACGAGATGCCCCAGTTTATCAATGTGCTCAACGGTGATCTGTCCGTTATTGGACCTCGCCCCATTACGTGGGATGAGCTGAATCAGCATTTTACGGATAAAGAAAAGGCGGAGCTTCTTTCTGTCCAGCCTGGCATTACCGGATTATGGCAGGCAACCGATCGTAACGAAGCGACGTTTGAGAGTGGTTTGCGTCAAAAGATTGAGCTTCGCTACGTTCAGAATCGCTGCTTCCGTATGGATTGGAAGTGCTTTACCGGCACTTTCGGCGCTATGTTCGGTAAAGAGAGGACGGGGCGATAGATGGACATCTCCGTCATCATTCCGACCCTTAATGCGGAACATGATATCGAGGGACTTTTGACTGTGCTGGGACGGCAGTCAATACAGCCGATTGAGACTTTGGTCGTCGATTCCGCATCGGAAGATAGAACTATCGAATTAATCCAGAAGCATAAAGGCGTTCGCCTATTGCAAATTGATCGGCAGGATTTTAACCATGGCGGCACAAGGGATTTGGCACTGAGGGAGTCACGTGGCGATTTTGTTTGTTTTCTCACCCAAGATGCCCTGCCTGTTTCCGATGATTACCTGGAGCTGCTTGTTGCTCCTATGGTAGATGATTCGGAGATTGCGCTTGTTAGTGGTAGGCAGCTACCCAAGGCCGATGCTCGCCGTTTTGAGCAGCTGGTGCGTGGTTTCAACTACCCTGACTCTTCTTCCGTCCGTTCAAAACGTGATCTCAAAAAATACGGTATTAAGACGTTCTTTGCCTCCGACACCTGTTCCGCCTATCGACGAACTGCATATCTCGAATGTGGTGGATTCGAGCATGTCAATACCAACGAGGACATGCTCATGGCCGCCAGGTTTATCGCTTCAGGTATGAAGGTCGCTTACGAGCCGCGTGCCGAGGTCTACCACTCACACAACTTGACGCCATCCCAACAGTTTGCCCGCAACCGCGCCGTCGGTTTCTTTCTTGAAACGCACGCTGACGACCTCATGCAGGCTAGCGAGATCGGTGAAGGAGGCCGGCTCGTCAGGTCAGTCTCCTCTCAGCTTCTTCGAGAAGGCAATTTAGTCGAGTTCATCGCCTTCGCTGTCGACTGCTGTGCGCGCCTTCTGGGAAACCGTGCTGGCCGTATGGCCGCTAGAAAAGAAAGGCTATAGCTAATGAAAGGCATCATCCTCGCCGGCGGGTCCGGCACCCGCCTGTACCCGCTCACGCTC
>CAUAAR010000037.1:0-13263 GCA_958427035.1 uncultured Collinsella sp.
CATACAAATAACGGCCGGCCACGCTTTTGCTTGCGCGGTCGGCCGTTTAACGTTTTCGCAGATAAAGCCTGCCAAAACAAACCTGTCCCTTTTTGGAAGGTTACTCGTGCTGGCTGGTGCGGTGCTCGTACTCCTCGGGGGTGATGACGTCCTCGATGCGCAGGTTGACGCCCGCCACCTCAAGGCCGGTCATCGCGGCAAGGCGCTCGGTGACACGTGCCTTGACATCGTCGAAGATCGCGGGCGCATAGGCGCCGTACTCGATAATGACGGAGATGTTGACGACCACACGATTGTCATCGGTGACCTCGACCGTCACGCCCTTGGTCAGATTCTCGGCACCAAACTGCTCCTGCACAAAGTGCATGAGGTTACCCTTCATGCCCAGAACGTGCGGAACCTCGCGGGTGGCCATGGCAACGATCTTCTCGATCACACCGTTGGAATAGGTCAGCGAGTCCTCGGACTCGTCTGTTTCCTCATCATCCTCGTCCGCGTCATCGGCGGACTCGGCCTCGACGAGCGCCTCATCCTCGAGCGTCACATCCTCGGCTTCGGCGACGACCGCCTCGTTCTCCTCGAGCTCGGTATCGGCTACATCGACCTTCGTATTAAAAGCCATGGTTCCTCCTTATGCCTGCCGCGGATGCGACAGTCGAATACATATTAGCGGCCGCTAAACAGACGGCCGAAGAAGTTGACGATCCCGTTCTCGCCGTCGCGAATTTGGCCGATCACGGCGCCGATCAGCACGAAGAATGCAATGACGAGCGTGTCCCACAGGCCGAGCGTGAGCACCAACACGGCAAGGATAAAGCCAGCGACGGCACCGAGCGTGGTGTTGGGATGACGCACAGCATAGCTCCAGATGGCAGCGCCCGTACCCTTGATGAGACCCATAGCCTCGTCAAAATCCGCGGCTGCCGCGTCTTGTAACTCGGTTGCCTCTGCTTTGGAATCAACAGGTTCGCTCGCCGGTGTGGCGCTCTGGTCAATCGTCAGGCGCGGCGTACGAGCGGTCTTATCTTGATTGGTATCACTCACCGGAAACCTCCACGGTCTGGACGGTAGTCTTGGACGGCAAAAAACGGACGCGCGTGGTCGTACCCGGCGTGCCGAGCATGGTGTCGCAAGCTTCCTCGATGCGCTGCTGCATCGCGGTAGCCAGAGATGCCACGTCCTTATCGTCAAGCGCGATAGCCTCGACCTTAAATCGGACGTGCGAATCGTCGGGGCCTTGGACGCGCGCCTCGACGCGCTCGATCATCACGCGGTCGTCGCGCTCTGCAGCAGCCCTGGCGCACGAAGAAAGCGCCGCGAGCGTGACCTCGATATTGCGCTCCCCCGCCGGATGCACGCAGGACGGCTCGCGACGAGCAAACATCAGGCGGAAGAAGCTTACCAGCACGCCAATCGCCACAACTCCGCCGCATGCCGTCACGACAATGCGCGGCATGGGGTCGCGCATCAGCAGCATAAAGCGATACGTATACGGCCCCCAAAGCTGGCAGACAAGCGTACCCAGCGCCACGATGGCGGCGGCAAGATACACGATCGCTAGGGCTCGTTTGAGTACGCGCACGTGGCGCTCCCTTCAAATCTCGGCTCTCGAAATGCAAAACGGTTCGCATCATTATAAAAGAGCCGGGTCCGGTGCTCTACGCACGCGGATCCGGCTCATCTATTCCACGAGGCTTGCATGCTCGCTTCATTATGCCCAGATATGCACGGCTTAACCAACCCGTGCGGGCGCTACTCCTCCTCGAGGGCAGCGATGACCTCGTCGGTCATGTCCATGGTGCTGTAAACATCCTGGACGTCGTCGAGCTCCTCAAGACGGTCGATGAGGCGCTGAACCTTCTTGGCGTCGGCGCCGGAGACCTCGGTCGGGGTGGTCGGGACCATGGTGGTCTCGGAGCCCTTGACCTGGACGCCCTGCTCCTCGAGCGCCTTGGAGACAGCCATGACCTCGTTGGCAGTAGTCCAGACGATCCACTCCTCGCCGGCATCCTCGTAGTCCTCGCCACCGGCCTCGGCGATGGCCATCATGAACTCATCCTCGTCACCGGCAGCACCGTTGGCGATCATGGTCTCCTTCTTGGCGTTCTCGTCCAGGATCTCCTTGGCGACGACGATCTGGCCCTTACGCTCAAACTGGAAGGCGACGGAGCCGGAGGTGCCCAGGTTGCCACCAGCGTGGGAGAAGGCGGAACGGACATCAGCGGCGGTACGGTTGCGGTTGTCGGTCAGGCAGTCGACGTAGACGGCGACACCGGCGGGACCATAGCCCTCGTACACGATGTTCTCGTAGACGGCAGCATCGGCACCCGAACCAAAAGCCTTGTCGATAGCGGACTTGATCTTGTCCTTAGGCATGGACTGAGCCTTGGCCTTGGCAACGGCAGCGGCGAGGCTGGCGTTGTTCTCGGGCAGCGGGTCGCCGCCGAGACGGGCAGCAACGGTGATGTTGCGGCTCAGCTTGGAGAAGAGGGCGGAACGCTTGGCGTCCTGCGCGCCCTTACGATGCTTGGTTGTGGCCCACTTAGAGTGTCCGGACATACGTGTCTCCTATCGGTTTCGACCTAAAGCCCAGCGCAGATGCTCGGGCAATATAAACAAACGTCGTTATGATATACCTACTGGCCTGCGAGATAAACCCCAAAATGAAGGCGTCGTGATGATGACCCCTTTGGTGCAAAGAAACCTGACCCCAATGCACCAAGTTAGAACCAGAGGAAGTCGCTGCGGGTGACGGTGGCGCCGATGGCGAAGGGCATGCAGGCGATGACCGGATACAGGTAGCGCATGTAAGTCGAGCCGTTGCACGGGCCAATCAGGCACACAGCGAGCACGCCCAACAGCGGCACCCAGATCGCCAGCGCACGCCATGAATGACGACGCAGCAAGTAGACCACCACGGCGATCATGATCCACACATAGGTGGCCGAGCTCATGGTGAGCGAGATAAAGGGAACACGCTGCACCGCCACACGGTACAAATTGATCAGGTGGTCGCACCAGCGCACCACGTTGCTGTCAACCGGATGGAAGTCGAAGTACTTGAGGTTGTCGGGACGCGCCATGATCTCGGCACTACGCGCCGTGCTGTAGACCCAGGCATCGCGCGCGCTCGGATAAAAATAACCGTAGTAGTTATTGATGAGCGCCGAGATATAGCACTCGGGATCCTTTTTGAACATCTGGGCCCACACCTCAAAATAGGCCTTGATGTCCTCCTGCGAGGCGTACTCGTTAAAGCAGTTCTTGACGGCATCGGACTTGTCGGGGTTGTAGCGGCGGCCCAGGTTCTCGTACTTGAGTACACGATCGATCACGGCACGCTCTTCGTCGGTCACCGAACCGTCGCAAGGAGCCTCCACGATGGTGCCGTCCTCCTTAACCGTGGGGTTGACGCCCGAGTTGAGGCCGTCGTGCTTTTGGACAAAACGAGCCGTCTGCTGGAACGGAATCGAAAGGATTTCGCGCTTGGAACCAGGCGTGATGTCGTGTGCCGGCATAAAGACCTTGGTGAAGTACATATTAGAGGCAAGGCAGAGTGCAAGCACCGCGAGGACGCCGACCCAGCGGAAGCGCGGCGTGGCGCCCGAAGTCGCAGCACCAGCCTGTTTGGCTGCACGACGAGCCACATGCGCGTCCCATGCGCAAAACGCCGCCGCGATCACGCATGCCGCCAGGGGAAACACCAGGCCGCCGTTACGCAGAAACGTGGAACCCATGGCGCCCAGAGCGAGCAGCAGCCAGTCGTGGCGCGCAAAGAGCACGGGCCTCTGTTCGCCCGCACGCTCGACATTGGCATCACGACGGGGCAAGCCACATGCCACGAGCTTGACGGTCTGTACCAGCAGCACCAAGAACGCGTCGGCAAAGAGCACGTCTTTGGTGAGCAGCGCCGCGTAGTTAGAGAACATCGGCATAAACGCAAAGAACAGCAGGATCGCACCGCGAACCGGCAGGCTCACGCCCAGTTTGCGCAGCGATGAAATGGAATAGGCCATGCAGGCGGCCGTGATGACAAATTGAGCGCAGGTATAGATGATGAGGCCCGCGTTAGCGCTGTTGAACATCGAAAGCCCCAGCTGAACGCACGAGCCGATAATGGCCGTGTGCACTACGGGATGATGCCCGTTGAGCAGCACGTTGGGGTTGAGTAGGCGCAGGTAGTCGCTCGTGCCGTTGGGATAGTTGAACCACTGGCGAATCTGCGCGCCCGTATCTCCCATAAAAAGGCCGGGCAGCGAAGCGATGAGCGTGGGCGCCCAGGCGATCATAAGCACCAGGAAGGGCCCGGCAAAGGGATGGACCGAGAGCACGGCGTGAGTCACACGCCATACGCGGCCAAAGTGTGCTTCGGAAAACGGGATGCGTCGGGAGCTCAGCCAATCTAGACACTCAAAGGCAAGGTAGAAGGCAACGACCGCCAAGAGCATCCAGCCCGCGCCGCCAATCCAGGCGCAGATGATGCGGGCTTTGTCGCCAAGGACAATCTCGGCCGAGTCGGTGAGATCGTAGCTGCGGCCGAACACCATGCAGATGGCGAAGAACAGCGATGGCAGAATGATCGATGGACGCCAGGTGTCGCCACGGCCAAAGAACACGTAGCGAAACGGCAAGGTAAGCAGGCAGGCAAGTGCAAGCAGCATGACCGCGTCGGTATGGCCGGCAAACGAGAGGAGCACCTCGTAGCACACGTACAGCATGCCCGAGGCTTTGGGGTCAATCGCCAAGACTGCGTTGCTCGACACCGGGGAGGGATCGATGGAAAACGCCGTGGTCGCCAACAGCGCGAGCAAAAATGCGATGAGCGTCTGCTTGGCGGGGTAGCGCTTAAACCAGACGATGCGGGCAGCGTCGCGCGCAGCCGTTGTGGAGAGATCGGAATCCTTCACAGTCCAAAGAGCCTTTCTAGAAACCTGCAAAAAAGGGACAGGTTTATTTTGGCAGGTTTTATCTGGGGAAACGTTACGGTTCTGTCATCGTTGCCCAGCGAACCACCACAAAGGTTCCTGTCCCCTTTGTGGTGGTTTTGGTGGTTAGGCGTCCAGGTAGATGCGCTGGGGCTGGTTGCGGCGACGAGCAAAGATGATGAGCGCCAGGCCCGCGATTACGAGCGGCAGGCTCAGCAACTGGCCCATGGTGATAACGCCACCCAGCAGATAGCCCAGCTGCGCATCGGGCACGCGCACAAACTCAATGAGGAAGCGGACGATGCCGTAACCCATCACAAACACGCCCATAAACGTACCTTGGGGCAGTAGCGGCTTTTTGCGGCTGAGCACCTGCAGAATGCAAAAGAGCACGATGCCCTCAAGAAATGCCTCGTAGAGCTGGGAGGGGTGACGCGGCATATCGCCCGCGGTGCCACCGAAGACCACGCCCCAGGGCAGATCGGTCGGCTTGCCCCACAGCTCACCATTGACAAAGTTGGCACAACGGCCCAGGCACAAGGCCAGCGGCGCGCCGATGACGGCAAGGTCTGCCAAAGTCCAGGCATCGAGCTTATACATGCGGCACACGATGATGCCGCCGATGATGCCGCCCACCAAGCCGCCATGGAAGCTCATGCCTCCCTCGTTGGTGGCAAAGATTTCGAGCGGGTGGGTCCAATAGTAGCCATCACCGTAAAAGACGACGTAGAACAGGCGCGCACCGATAATGAGGCCAAAGACCACGCCGACCACGACACTCGTCAGGTCGTCAATCGTGATGTTAAAACCCCAGCGACGCTGTGTGCGGTACATGACGACCGCCGTGAGCAGAGCGCCGACCACGTAGGCCAGGCCGTACCAGTAGATGATGATGGGCCCCGCCGAGATGGCGACGGGATCAAGCATATGGTAGAGGTCGTTGAGCATATCGATCCCCCTGCTCCCTACATACAAATGCGGCCGCGGGCCTTGCGCTCGCAGCCGCATATTTGGGCGTAACGTCTATGCGGAGTATGCCGTCCGCAGCTTTCGCGTCTTAGAACGGCGCGTACTCGTCGTACAGGTCGTCGGTCTCGCCGGAGGCATTGACCTGCTCGACACGGGTAACACCGGGCACATGCTCCTTCAGGATGCGTTCAATACCCATGGACAGGGTCAGCGAGCTCATGGGGCAGCCGGCGCAAGCGCCCTGCAGCTCCAGTTTGACGACGCCCTCGTCGTCAACGCCCACATACTCCATATCGCCGCCATCGGCCTGCAGGTTGGGGCGAATCTCTTCAAGAACCTTCTTAAGCAGCTCTTCGTTAACAGCCACAGGGGCTCCTTTCTCACAATAACGCGGGCACGCCCGCGGACAGAAGCTATGTTACTACAGCCATGTACCCGCTCACGAGCCGTCCATGCGCGCAGACGCGACTTTCACGAGTAGTCAATTTGGGACGGGGCTCTTTGAGCTGCGTTCGTCGTCAGATAGCGACAACGCATATTACTGTCGAGCCTGTCCCCCGGTACCAATCTGGACATCGACGATGACCTGGCGGTAGCTGATGCCACAGGAGTCGAGGATGCGGCGGCTGATGCGCCCGTCATCGGTGTCGGCGTACTTGTTGTCCAGGTAGACGACCTCGCCCACGCCCACCTGAGCCAAAATCTTGGCGCAGTCGTGGCACGGGAACAGCGTGACGTAGACCGTGGAACCCTCGAGGTCCTTGAGCGAGCCACGGTAGTTGAGCACGGCGTTGGCCTCGGCATGGACCACGTAGTTGTGCTTGTCCTGCAGCGGGTCGTCGCTCGTACCCCACGGAAAAAAGTCGTCGTTGAGCGCCGAGGGTGTACCGTTGTAGCCCACCGAAAGGATGCGGTGGTTGGTGTTGGCGATGCACGCACCCACCTGCGTGTTGGGGTCCTTGCTGCGGCGCTGCGCGGCGATGGCCACGCTCATAAAGAACTCGTCCCAGCTAATGACGTCCAGGCGCTTGCCTGACGAAGTTTGATGAAGATCGTCCGACATGGCAGACACCTCCGTAATCGCAATAGTTTGACCCATTGTAGCAGGTGAAAGGTGGAGACGTTTGTCCCACCGGCGCCCTCACTTTTACACGCGGCGGGGCTTTTGGTTGATGCGGTAGAGCTCGGCGAGACCCCGCAGCGTCAGCGCGTCGTCTACCGTCAGGCTATGGCCGACCAACGCCGCGAGCGCCTCGGCATCATCGCCGGTGATGATGATGGGCACGCTGCCCTCGCCCGCCGCCTTGGTCGAGCGCATCTCGGCAAGCACCATATCGAGCATGCCGTCGATGCGGGCTACCTCGCCCAAGACCACGCCCGAGCGCATGGCCTCGCGCGTGTTGCGGCCGATGACGTGCGTTGGCGCCGAAGGCTCGACCTGAGGCAAACGCGCCGCAGCAGCCGAAAGCGAGCGGGCGCCAAGCGCCAGACCCGGCGCGATGACGCCGCCGACAAAGGTTCCGTGCGTATCGATGACCTCGATATTGGTCGTCGTGCCCAGGTCGATCACGATGCACGGAGAGCCGTAGACGGCACGGGCCGCCACGGCATCGGCGATGCGGTCGGGGCCGATCTCGGCGGGGTCGTCGTAGTGGACGGGCATGCCAGTCTTGAGACCCGGCCCCACGGTGAGCACGCGTCCTGTGCAGGTGCGGGAAAGCGCCGTCTTCCACGGGCGCTCGAGCGCCGGCACCACGCAACTCAGCACTGTGCCCGCGGGAACGAGCACACCCGGCACGCCCGCATCGGCTGACAGCGCGCCCATGACCTGCGCGAGCCTCATGCAAGCCTCATCGGCCGTGATGCTCGACGGCGTCGTGATCTCGCACGTCGCAAGCGGACATTCCTGCGCCGCAGCCGAATCCTCGGCAAACAGACCAAAGCGAATGAACGTGTTACCCACGTCGACCGTCAATATATATGCGCACCCATTAAGCATCGTCGGCGCTCCTTTCGTCTGCCCAGCAGTATATCGCCTACCTAAACCAGTCATCCCAAAATGACTAGCTTGCGGCTATACTGGTGCGCGGTCGTTTGCGAGCTCACGCGGCGGCCCTTGGTAACCCGACTTCCCGCGCCGTATCCGTAGCGGCGCTCCCGGGGGAGCGGATATACGCAAAGGAGTTTTATATGAGCAATCCCTTGAACCGCGCTTCGATGCGCGGGCAACTCACGCTGCGCGGCGTCGTCATCGGCGTCCTTGGCTGCGTAATCATCACGGCAAGCTCGGCCTACACCGCCCTCAAGATGGGCGCTCTCCCCTGGCCGATCGTCTTCGCTGCCGTCATCTCGCTGTTCTTCCTTAAGCTCATGGGCAACGCCAGTCTCAACGAGGCCAACGTCACCCACACCATCATGTCCGCAGGCGCCATGGTCGCCGGCGGCCTGGCGTTTACCATCCCGGGCGCCTGGATGCTGGGCTATGCCGACCAGATCAGCTGGCTTGACATGTTTATCGTGGCACTCGCCGGCACCATCCTGGGCCTGCTGGCCACCGCGCTCATCCACCGTCACTTTATCGTGGATGCCGCGTTGGAGTTCCCCACCGGCAACGCCGCAGCTCAGACCCTGCGCGCCACCGAGGCCGGCGGCAAGACCGGCAAGCAGCTCTTTGGCTCTATGGCCATCGCAGGCATCTACAGCGTGCTGCGCGACGCCCTGGGTGTGGTGCCCAGCATGCTATGCACGCTCAACATCCCCGGCGTGACCTTTGGCATCTACAACTCGCCCATGCTGCTCTCCGTCGGCTTCCTCGTGGGCTTCGCCCCCGTCGCCTTCTGGTTTGCCGGCGCCCTGCTGGGCAACTTTGGCATCATCGTGGGCGGCACCGCTGCCGGTCTGTTTGACGTTATGACCGCACAGGGCATCGTCAAGTCCCTGGGCATGGGCCTCATGATGGGCTTTGGCGTCGCCGTCGTCCTCAAGGACATCCTGCCGCAGGTCGCCGGTATCGTCCGCGGCCTCGCCGCCGACAGCTCCACCGACACCGACGAGCAGTCGCTCATCTCGGGCTCCCTTAAGCTCGACGCCGGCATCATCGGCCTGGGCGCTGCCGCCATCGCCGTGATCGTCGCCATCGCGCTCGACCTTGGCCCCGTTCCGGCTGTCATCGTCACGCTGTTCACCTTTGTCACCACCATCATGAGCGCACAGAGCTGCGGCCAGACGGGCATCGACCCCATGGAGATCTTTGGCCTCATCGTTATGCTCATCGTGGCCGCCTTTGCACAGATCGCTCAGGTCAAGCTGTTCTTTATCGCCGGCATCGTAGCCGTGGCGTGCGGCCTTGCGGGCGACGTCATGAACGACTTTAAGGCCGGCGCCGTGCTGGGCACCAACCCGCGTGCGCAGTGGATCGGCCAAGCCATCGGCGGCATCGTGGGCGCCCTGGTCGCCGCAGCCGTCATGGTCGCGCTCGTCACCGCCTATGGCCCGGACGCCTTTGGTCCCGACAAGAGCTTTGTTGCCGCGCAGGCAAGCGTCGTCGCCACCATGGTCTCGGGCATCCCGAGCGTGCCGTGGTTCGTTGGCGGCTTTATCGCCGGCATCGTCATGTACTGGCTCGGCATTCCGGCCATGATGATCGGCCTGGGCGTGTACCTGCCGTTCTACATGTCACTCACGGCATTCCTGGGCTCCTGCGTCAAGCTCGCCTACGACAAGTGGTCCGCCCACCGCGACGCCACCGCTGGTCTTTCTGACGAGGAGAGGGCTGCCAAGGACGCCGCCTTCCAGGAACAGGGCCTAGTTGTCGCCAGCGGCCTGCTCGGCGGCGAGTCCATCGTCGGCGTTATCCTGGCGTTTGTCTCCGTCGGTCTGAGTCTGCTGGGCTAAGCTGAGCAGCTGCTCGACAGCAACCATATTGCCTACGGCTTGCCCGGCCGGTAGCTTTCACGGCTGCTGACCGGGCTTTTTGATATCGAAACAAAGAAAGGCCGGCGCGCTGCGTTTAACAGCGCGCCGGCCTTATCGGTTAAGCTATCGAAGCGTTCCTGCTATGAACCGAAGTTCGTTGCAGAATCTACGCTCGAAACGCTACATCTGCTTGCGACGACGATCGCTCAGCGTCACACCAGCGGCCACGAGGGTGATACCGCCGATGACGAACACCTCGCCCGCAAGAGCGGAATTGTCGCCAGTTTGGGCGAGCGCGGCCGACATGGCCTTCTTCTTGGCGACAGGAGCCTTTGCAGCAGCCTGTGCAACCTGAGGCTTGGCCTGCGGCTCAGCCTTGGGATGATACTTGTCGTACTCGGCCTGCGCGGCAGCCAGGGCATCCTTGGCATCGCCAAGCTCAGCCAGCGCGGCGGCATAGGCGTCGTTGGCATCGGACAGCTTGGCATCGGCATCGCTCAGAGCAGCCTTGAGACCAGCGGCGGCATCAACGGCAGCCTTATAGCGAGCGTAGGCAGCGTTCAGCTTGACCAGCTTCTCGTTGCCCGTCGTGCCCGCGGCAAGGGATGCCTTGTGGTCGACAGCCTCAAGATCGGCCTTGAGTGCCTCATCGCTGGCAAGCTCGGCCTTGGCCTTGACGATCTCGAAATTCGCATCGACGACGGCTTCGTTGGCGGCCTCGAGCTGCTTCTGGGCATCGGCGACACCGGCGACGGCAGCGTCATAGGCGGCCTTGGCGTCGTCGACCGCCTTCTGGGCGCCGGCAAAGCGCTCGAAGGCCTTGTTCGCGGTAGCCAGCTCACCCTCAGCAGCCTTGGCCTTGGCCTGCGCATCGGACACAGCCTGCGTCTTGGCGGCAACTGCCTGCTTGGCGTCCGAAAGAGCAGTCGCGGCCTGGACATCTGCGGCCTGGGCCTTGTCTACACCAGTCTGGGAGGCATCGTCGGCCTTCTTGGCATCGTCAAGCGAGCCCTGCTTATTCGCAAGGTCCGCCTGGGCGGCATCGCGCTTGGCGGCAAGGTCCTTGACCGAAGCGGTAGCGTTGCCATACGCCTCATTGGCCTGTTCGGACTTTGCCTTGGCGGCATCGCGGGCGCTGCGAGCCTTCGCCTTGTGAGCAGCGGCGTCGGCTGCCTTCGTCTTGCTGTCAGCAAGCGTGGCGTTTGCCTTATCGAGAGCTGCCTGGGCAGTAGCGGCCTTGCTCTTGGCGGCATCGAGGTTCTGCTTGAGGGACTCGATGTCGATTCCGCCGAGCGCGTCCTTCGCGGCGTCGTATGCCGTCTTCGCGGCGGCGGTGCCGGACTTGGCCTTCTCGTACTCGCCCTTGGCGGTGTTCGCGTTAGTGTCGGTCGCGGTATAGGCGTCGCGCGCGCTTTCTTGCTTATCCAATGCGTTAGAATAAGCCGTTCCAGCAGTCCCGAAGTTCTTCTGCGCTTCTGCCAGCTTATTCTGCAGCTGCTTGAGCTGCTCCTTCTGCTCCTGTGTGCCGCCTGCGTTGTAGGCGGAATCGATGTAGTCATTGACGAGCTTCTTGAACTCGGAAACGGTGAAGTCGGCCTGGTCATCGGAAAAACTGTAGTCGAAAGCCGTTACCTCGGAATCAGTATTCTTACCGCAGCCGGTCGCAATGCCAATTGCCTTCGTATCAGCATTAATGATGTTGAGATAATGCCCACACTCTTGATAGATGCTGTTGTAGTTCTGATAGATATAATAGGCATCATATCGGTGGCTGCCGAGTACGTCGCCATACTGCGCGACGTACTTATCGAATGCCTCTTTCTCCTGGGTATAGAGGCCGGTGTAGGGCCAGCCGAGGGTATCCTCGGTTTCTCCGCCGGTATATGCGCCGCCGCCGGGGGCAAGATTTTCACCGTTATCACGGTAGCAGCCAGAGTGTCCCCAGATGTTCGATGAATACGATGTATTGAGGGCGGCTGCCACAGTCATGCGAAGGCTGACGCTGAGCGCCGACTGACCGTTCGCCTTGCGGAGGTTGTTCTGGGTGTCGAGATATGTCAGGGCGTTGCGCATCTGCTCCAAGGAGAGCGGGTTGGTGTCGCGAGACATGTCCTGATCGACGTACTTGTCATACCATTCGGCCTTGTCATCAGCACCAGTCAGCATCGATACGGCATCCTTGGCGTTCTTTTTCTGCGTGGCCGTGAACTGGCTGCCGCCGCTGATATAGTTCAAGAAGCCGAACATACCCTGGTTGATGACATTCTGGTCTACGGTCATGTTCGACTTGAGGTCGGCAATCTGCTGGTTAAGCTTCTCGACCTCGGCGGTTGCGGCATCGTATGCATTTTTCGCATCGGTTACTTCAGCACGAGCCTGATTGAACTCGTTGTGCTTCTGCTGACGGATCTCGACGAGACGGTCGTACTCCGCCTTCTTGTCGGCCTCGGTCTGCTGGGCCTGCTCGTATGCCGTCTTCGCGGCGTCACGCTTACTGGCCGCGTCCTTGTACTCCTTGTTTGCCGCATCGTATGCAGACTGGGCAGATGCCACGGCAGCGTTGGCGGCGTTGGCCTTCTCCTGCGCGGCGGTGGCGGTATTCTGGGCCGCCTGCAGGTTCGCCTGGGCGGTAGCGTCGGCATCCGTCGCGGCATTGAGCTCCGCCTGCGCGGTCTTGAGCTCACCAGCAGCAGCGATCTTGGCGGCCTCAAGCGCACTCAGGTCGACACCCGTACCCGAGACGGCAGCATCGAGCGCGGCCTGCGCCTGGTTGAACTTCTGCTGGGCGTTATCGCGCGCGGTGGTTGCGGCTGCGAGCGCAGCGGCAGTCTCCTGCTTCTTGGCCTGGGCAGTCGTCAGAGCGGCCTCAGTGTCCTTCTTTTCCTGCTGGGCGCTAGCCTCGGCAGCCTTGGCCTGGTCCAGATTGGCCTGTGCAGTAGCAACGGCCTTATTGGCGTCATCGAGCTTTGCCTGTGCGTCCTCGACGGCCTTCTTGGCGGCCTCGTACTCGTCCATACCCATGGCCTCGAGCTTGGCCTGGGCATCATCGAGGGCCTTCTTGGCCTCATCCTGCTTTGCCTTGGCGTCCTTGAGCGCCTGGGTCTTATCCTCGACACTCTTGTTGGCTTGATCGAGCTGATCGTTCAGGTCGCCCAGCTTCTTCTGCTGCTGCTCGGTCTTTTCGACGGCGGCTTTGAGCTCGTCAATCTTCTCCTGGAGCGCGGCGACTTCTGCTGCGTTCTGCTCGATTTCGTTGTCGCCCACAGCCTGCGAGGCCTGATTCTTTTGCTGCTGCGCCTGCTTTTGAGACTGGCCCGCCGCATCGGCGTTCTTCTGGGCGGCATCGTAGGCGGCCTGAGCGTCCTTGAGCTGCTTTGCCGACTCCTCGGCCAGCTGGGCAGCCGTCTTTACGACCGCTTGGTTACCGGCGGCAACGGTATTCTCTACAGAACTA
>CAUAAR010000038.1:0-13002 GCA_958427035.1 uncultured Collinsella sp.
AAAGCTCCCCGGTGCCTATGATTATCGGTGGCCTTGTTGCCGTGCTTGCGCTTGTCGCGATCGTTTTCTTTGTCGTGCCAGCCGTCAAGGGCTTCTTTGGCGGTGAGGGTGCGAAAGTCGTTGCAGGCCAGCAGGTTACTATCACGATTCCCGATGGTGCCTCGGGTGACAGCATCGCTTCGATTCTCTCCGAGAACCATATCGTAGAAAATCCCAAGGATTACTATGCGGCGGTGAAAAAGCTCAACGCCGATATGTCGCTCAAGCCTGGTGATTATTCGTTCACCACACTCATGGATGCAACCAAGGTTGTTCAGCAGCTCATGGAAGGCCCCAACGCGGGCTCCAATGCGCTGACTATCCCTGAGGGCCTAACGGTCGATCAAGTCGCCGACCGTGTGGCCCAGGCCTTCGACAGCATCTCTAAGGAAGACTTCCTCAACCAGGCCAAGGCCTCCAACTACGTTGACGACTATAGCTTCCTTAAGGGCGCCGCCAACGATTCGCTCGAGGGTTTCTTGTTCCCCAAGACCTATTCGCTGGGCGATTCGCCGACGGCCGATGACGTGATTCGCGCCATGCTCGATCAGTTTAAGACCGAGTACAAGTCGCTTGACTTTGCGAGCTGCGAAGCCAAGATCAAGGAACGCTACGGCGTGGAGATGTCCGACTACGACATCGTCAACTTGGCCTCTATCGTTGAGCGCGAGGGCCTCAACGCCGATCAACGTGCGCACGTGGCCTCGGTCTTCTACAACCGCCTTGCCGGCAAGCTCGACGGTCTGCGCTATCTCAACAGCGATGCGACCATGATGTATGTCACCGGTGGCGAGGTTACCGCCGACGACCTGCAGAGCGATAGTCCGTATAACACCTATAAACACGAGGGTCTGCCGCCCACGCCCATCTGCTCTCCGTCGCTCGAGGCACTCAAGGCCACGCTTGAGCCGACCGACTCTGATGACCTGTATTTCTACATTACGCAGGACGAGGAGTACTTCTCGCAAACCTACGAAGAGCATCAACAGTCTTGGAATTAGCATGAGGATTTTTAGCCCCAAACGATACGTTGCCTCGGTCGATCGCATCGACCTTGATACCCTTTGGGCCGACGGCAAACGCGCCATTCTGCTCGATCGCGATAACACCCTGGTGCCGCGCGACACCGAGCAGGTTCCCGCCGCGGTTTCCGCCTGGCTCGATGCCGCCCGCGCCAAAGGCTTTAAGCTTTGCATGGTGTCCAACAACTGGCATCGCGACCAGGTCATGAGCTCTGCGCGCGAGCTGGGACTCGAGGCCATCAGCCACGCCATGAAGCCGGCGCCGTTTGCCCTCAAGGCGGGCCTTAAGCGCCTCGGCGCCACAGCCGGCGAGGCTGTGCTGATCGGTGATCAGCTCTACACGGACGTGTGGAGCGGCAACTTCGCCGGCGTCGATACCATCCTGGTAAAGCCGCAGGCGACGCAGGACCTGTGGTATACGCAGATCTTCCGTATCTTTGAGCGCCGGGCCCTGCGTGACCTTCCCTGCGAGGAATAGGTCTCGCTATGTCCCAGCACACCAAACACGGCTGCGACCATATCTTCTTTATCGGCTTTTTGGGCGCAGGCAAATCGACGCTCGCGCGCAACGTCGGCACTATGTTCAAGCGGCGTTTTATCGATACCGACCGTCTGGTCGTGCGTCGTTGCGGCAAGTCGGTAACCGAGATTTTTGAGACCGAGGGTGAGGGTCGTTTTCGCGAGCTCGAGACCTCGGCGCTCCGTTCGCTCCAAAGTGAGCGCAGCCTGTTGGTTTCGTGCGGGGGCGGTATCGTCGAGACACCGGTGAATATTGAGCTGATGCACGAAATGGGTACGTGCGTGTACCTCGAGGGCGACTTCGAGGATTCGATTCGCCAGATTCGTCGGTCCGACACGCGCCCCGATTTCCGCTCGCCTGAGCATGCCGCGCGCCTGTTTGAGCATCGCCGTCCGCTGTATCGCCAGGCTGCCGACCTTACCCTTGATATTCGCAACAAGTCCTTCGAGGACGTTTCCTACCTTTGTGCCGAGATGCTTTTGGAGCGTGGGCTGCTATGATTCGCCGTCAACTGATCAATTTCCAAAACCGCAGTGTCGATGTCCGCGTCGGATTGGGCGCGTTCGATGAGCTGTCGCGCATGTTTTCCTCGGCTGTGGGCAAGCCTAAGCGCGCAATGGTGGTTTGGAACTCCGCCACATCCGAGCGTTTTGGTGAGGTCGTCGAGCATGCGCTGGTCGACGCCGGTTTTGTCGTGTCGCCGCTAGACCTCGAGGTTTCGCCTGCCGGTGCTACGCTGGCCGATGCCGATACCGTCTTTGGCGCCCTTTCGGCTAACGGCATTACCTGCGACGATCTCGTTGTCGCTGTCGGCGACACAGCAACCTGCTCGGTTGTTAGCTGGTGCGCCAACCAGTGGTGTGGCCGAACCGAGTGCGCCTTGCTGCCGACGACGTTCGACGCCATGCTCACGGTCGCGACGACCATGAAGCCGCTCGTCGCCTCGTCGGCCAATGCGCTTCCCGCTATCGCGTTCCGTCCCGAACCGGGCTTGGTCGTGTGTGACCTCGACCTTGTTCGCGAGGCGGACCCCGAGGACCTCAAGCTCGGCTATGTGGTGCTTGTTGGCACCATGCTTTCGAGCAGTAAGTCCCGCTGGAATCAGTTTACTGAGACCGTCCCCGAGATTCTCGCGGGCGAGGAGGTCGCGCTCGTTAATGCCGTTCAATGGTCTCAGACTGCCCGTAAGGACGTACTGATGGCCACGAACCCGAGCGCTCGCCATGCGCTCGATTTTGGCAAGACGGGGGAGCGTACCTTGCGCGCCTGCTTGGGCGATGCCGCTTCGCAGGTCCCTGCCTATCAGCTGTTATCCGAGGGCATGCGCTTTGAGGCGCGCCTAGCACATGATGCCTGCGACTTTGATATCGATTACGTCTTTGAGGTCGATGACTGCCTGGAGGACTTTGGCATCGAGGAACTTGCCTTCGACCTGGAGCCCACCGCGTTTATCGAGGAGTTCCGCAGGCAGCAGTTCGCCCGCTCGAACCGCAGTATGTTGCCGCTGCCCGCGGCACTCGGCGCCATTCGTTTAACGAGCGTTGAGGACGAGGTTCTTGAGCGCCATGTTCACGCCTACTTGGCTTCTCGCAAAGAACTTCTCTAAGATTTATTGACATCCATCGTCTTTCGTATCATGTTGAGGGGCGGGTTTTCAATCGGTTGCGGATCGCATGCGATTCCGTCGTTCGGTTGAGATCCGTCCCGTCTATATAGAGACAACAAGAAAGGAAACTGCATGTCTGAGTTTGCTGCCGGTCCTGCCGGTCGTATCGAGCGTGTCCGTGCCCTGATGGTCGAGCGTGGCTACGATGCCATCGTGGTGCGCGACGAGGCTAACCTTCGTTGGCTCACGGGCGTGAAGGGCGTCTTCGACTACACCTTCGAGTTCCCGCACGCCGCGTTTATTACGGCTGACCAGTGCCTGTTCCACACCGACTCGCGCTACCTCAACAGCTTTGAGGAGAACACGCCCGCCGGCAGCCCCTGGGTCTAT
This sequence comes from uncultured Collinsella sp., assembly GCA_958427035.1. Lineage (GTDB taxonomy): Bacteria > Actinomycetota > Coriobacteriia > Coriobacteriales > Coriobacteriaceae > Collinsella. The sequence goes on from CAUAAR010000038.1 coordinate 3,578, forward strand.
GACATGGACGAGGGCACCATCCCCGGCTGGGTCGCCGGCAAGATCGCGGTCAACAAGTGCCGTGTCTGCGCTGTCGAGGACGACATGCAGATCAACTTCTACCAGGGTATTCAGCGTGGTCTGGAGGACCGTTCCGTCGCCTGTATGTTGCCGCTGATGCATGACGACATCCGCAAGATGCGCGCCATCAAGGACGCCGAGGAGATCGAGCTCATGCGCCATGCGCAGTCGATCTCCGATGCCGCCTTCCAGCATATGCTCGGCTTTATTAAGCCCGGTATGACCGAGAAGCAGGTTCGCAACGAGCTCGAGAACTTTATGTTCGCCAACGGCGCCGACAGCCTGGCCTTCGGCTCTATTGTGGCGAGCGGCCCCAATACCGCCAACCCGCATGCCGTGCCGAGTGACCGCGTGATCGAGAAGGGCGACTTCGTCCTCATGGACTACGGCGCGGGCTACTGCGATTATCGTTCCGACATGACGCGCACCGTCGTGATGGGCGAGCCTACCCAGGAGCAGCTCGACCTGTACGCGCTCGTGCGCCGCACCCACGAGGAGTGCGTCGCCGCCATCCATCCAGGCGTTGAGGGAAACGACATTTTCAAGCTTTCCAAGAAGATCATTGGCGATGCCGGCTATGGCGATTACTACAACCATGGTCTGGGTCACGGCGTGGGCATCGACATCCATGAGCTGCCCAACTTTAACCGTAGCAAGAACACCATCGAGGTCGGCTCGGTTATCACCATGGAGCCCGGCGTGTATCTGCCCGGTGTGGGCGGCGTGCGCCTGGAGGACTACGGCGTGGTCACCGAGAACGGCTACGAGCCCTTCACCAAGACCCCGCACGACCTGCACATCATCGATTGCTAGCCCATTTCGATAGATTTTTGGGGCGGGGCGTCCGGAGCAATTCGGGCGCCCCGCGTTCTCTTTTTATGCGCTCGCTGCAGTCGCCGTCTGCAAGTGTATAATTTCGGTCGTATGTAATTTGGACGCTTGTGCGTTCTGCCCATAACAAGAAAGGTCGCTATGCCTACCATTTCTACCGCCGACTTCAAGAACGGCCTCGGTCTCCGCATTAAGGACAAGGTCTACACCATCGTCGAGTTCCAGCATGTCAAGCCGGGCAAGGGTGGCGCGTTTGTGCGCTACAAGACCCGCGACATCAAGAGCGGTCGCGTCGTCGAGAACACCTGCAACGCCGGCACCAAGTTCGAGAGCGTCATGCTCACCACCCGTGAGTTCCAGTACCTCTACAACGATGGCGCCGACTACATCTTCATGGACAACGAGACCTATGAGCAGGTTCCCGTTCCCGAGGACATGGTGGGCGAGAACTCCAAGTGGCTGCGCGAGAACGACATCTGCCAGCTGCTCTTCGCCGACGATGAGCTCATGGGCGTGACTCCGCCGATGTTCATCGAGACCACCATCGTCCAGACCGACCCGGGCTTTAAGGGCGACACCGTCCAGGGTTCCACCAAGCCGGCCACGATTGACACCGGCGCTGTCATCCAAGTCCCCATGTACCTCAACGAGGGCGAGGTCATCAAGGTTGACACCCGCGACGGCAAGTTCGTCTCCCGCGTCTAGCAACCAACTCTTCTAGGAGGACTCATGCCCCAGGAAATCAAGATTGACGGCATCGGCATTTCGCCCGATGTTCTGACCGCCATCGTCTCGCGCGCCGTGTCCGATGTCGAGGGCATCGCCTCCGTTGGCGTCAAGGACCTTGCCACCAACCTTGTCTCCATGATGCTCTCGTCCAAGGCTCCGGCTTCCGAGCCGGCGGTCGAGGCCGAGGTCGTCGGCGACAAGCTCGCACTCACCGTGCGTGTCGTGGTGTTCTTTGGCTATCCGTTCAAGAAACTCGCCGAGGCCGTTCGCGCCGCCGTGGTCGCCGCCATCGATGCCCAGGTTGGCGTCGAGGTCGAGCGCGTTGACGTTTGCATCGACGGCCTCGTTTTCCCCAAGGAGTAACCTTTGAGCCTTAAGGTTTATCGCGGGCGTACGCTTGCCCGCAGTCAGGCGCTGCAGCTGCTGTTCCAGGCCGAGGCCACGGACAGCCCGCTCGAGCGCGTCCTCGAGGGCGATTTCCTGATCTCTAAGGGTCCCCTCGACCCCTATGCGCTGGAGCTTTGTCGCGGTGCCTACGAGCATATCGACCGCATCGACTGCGCTCTGCGCTCCGTTGCCAAGAACTGGGATCTTATGCGCATGCCCGGCGCCGACCGCAACCTGCTGCGTATCGCCGTTTACGAGATGCGTTTCCTCACCGACGAGGAGGTCTCGGACGCCATCGTGATCAACGAGGCCGTCGAGCTTGCCAAGGCCTATGGCACCGATCAGTCCGCGTCGTTCGTCAACGGCGTGCTGGGCAAGATCGCTCGCAGCGAGGAGCTGCCGGGCGAGGACCTGTACCAAGAGCTGCTGGCCGAGGACCGTGCCCGCGAGGAGGCCCAGGCCGCCGAGGCTGCCGCCAAGGTTGCGGTTGCTCAGGCTGAGGCTGGCGTGCTGGCCGAGGATGCGGACGCCGCCGAGGCTGTTGTCGACTCCGTCGAGGAGTAGTCATGCCAGAGGGTTCTGTCCGTAACTTTGATGAGATCTCGGACCGTCTGGATCAGATCATCGCTACCGTTCGCTCCAAGGATACCTCCTTGGAGCGTTCGCTCGATCTGTTTGACGAAGCGATTGAGCTGGGCTCCCGTGCGGTCGATATGGTCGACAAGTTTGAGCTTACACCGCGTGAGGCCGACAAGCTCGAGCAGGAATATGATGAGGATGCGGCAAACGAATCCCAGGATAGCTAGGCCGCATCTCCGGATACGAATGGTTGATGGCATTCATGAAACGCGTGCGTCTCGATGACGAACTGATTTCACAGGGCATCTGCGCAGATCGCGCGGATGCCCTTCGCACTCTTATGGCCGGCTTGGTCTCGAGTGGTGGTGAGCGCTTGACTTCGCCGGGCCTTAAGGTGATCCCGGGGCTGCCGCTGCACGTGAAGGGGCGCATTCCTTATGTTGGCCGCGGCGGTCTTAAGCTCGAAGGCGCGCTTGATGCGTTTGACATCAATCCGACGGGCCTTGCCTGTCTGGATGTGGGCTGCTCTACCGGCGGTTTTACCGATTGCCTGCTCAAGCGCGGAGCTGCGACCGTTGTCTCGGTGGACGTGGGTCGCGCCCAGTTCGATTGGTCGTTGCGTCAGGACGATCGCGTGACGCTGCATGAGCGCACAAATGTGACGCAGCTGCCTGAGCTTGGCTATGCCGGCGCCATCGACCTGGCTGTGTGTGATGTCTCGTTTACCAGCATCGCGAACATTATCGATGCGGTACTGGCGTGCCTGGCTCCTACGGGTGCATTCTGCACGCTCGTAAAGCCGCAGTTTGAGGCTCCTGCGGCGCTGGTGGGCGAGGGCGGCATTGTGACCGATCCCGCCGTGCGCCGCGATACACTCGTGACGGCGGTTGAACTCTTTGCTGCCAAGGGGCTGTTCCCGGTCGATGTGTGCGTGTCGCCCATTCATGGTGCCAAGGGCAACGTTGAGTTTTTCCTGTACGGCACGAGATTTGAATCTGGCGACCGCACGCAAGACGAGCTGCAATCCCGGGTATCGGTTATGAGCGAGAAAGCTGCAATGCTATGAAGGTCTTTCTGGTTCCCAATTACTACAAGCAAGAGGCGGTCGAGAGCGGCCTGATGCTCGAGCTTTGGCTGACGCGCCAGGGCTATGAGGTGGCATGGGCTGCCGATCAGCGATCCAAGATTCAGAGCACGCCTGATATTGACGGCTCCGATCTGGTCATTACGCTCGGCGGCGACGGTACGTTGCTGCGCGCCGCCCGCATCCTCAACCATCGCGAGATTCCTATCCTCGGTCTTTCCTATGGTCACCTGGGCTTTTTAACTGCTACGAGTCCCGAGGAGCGCGACATTCTGCAGGTCGTGAGCGACGCCCTGTCCGGCGAGCTGCATGTGAGCCGTCGCGCTACCATCGCCGCGGATATCGTGTCCGTGCGCGAAGACGGTACGAAGGATGTCGTGCGCACCTTCGCCCTCAACGACATGGCGCTTACCCGCGGTCCGCTGTCCGATATGGTCGAGTTCGACATCACGGTGTCCGGCCATCATATCGACCGCCTGCGCGGTGACGGTGTCGTCGTTTCGACGGCGACCGGCTCCACTGGCTATGCACTATCCGCCGGTGGCCCCATCGTGAGCCCCGACTATACGGGCATGGTCTGCGTACCCATTGCGCCGCACACCATTCAGGCCCGTGCCTTCTTGACTTCGCCGAGTGATGTCGTCGAAATCTTTATGTCTGATGACCGTCCGAGCGTTCCGGCGATCGCTATCGATGGACAGTTTATTACCTGTGATGGCACCGTTGAGAGCGTGGCGGTGCGTCGTGGGCCCGGTGATGTGCTGCTGCTGGATTACGGCCCCGAGAGCTTCTATAACTCGGTGAGCCGCGTATTCTACGGAGTCCGTCATGATCGATGAGCTGCAGGTTTCTAACATTGCACTCATTCGCGAGGCGACGCTGGTGCCGAGTGCCGGCCTGACTGTCCTGACCGGTGAGACCGGCGCCGGCAAGACTGCGCTGCTCTCGGCGCTCAAGCTTATTTTGGGCGAGCGCGCGGATTCGTCGACGGTGCGCGAGGGCGAGGCGCTGGCGAGCGTCGAGGCGCGCCTGTTTGACGGGCCGCACGACACGGAGGGGTTCACCGTACAGCGTAGCCTTTCTGCCGAGGGCCGCAGCCGCGTGAAGATTGACGGCCGCATCGCCAGCGTGCGCGAGCTTTCGGAGCGCGTTGGCGTGATGATGGATCTGTGTGGCCAATACGAGCATCAGCGCTTGCTCGATCCATCGCATCACGTTGCGATGGTCGATGCCTGGGCGGGGCGCTCTGCGCTCGAGGCGCTGGATGCGTACCGTGCCTGCTTTAAAGCATCGCGCGCTGCCGCCAAGGAGGTTCGACGTGTCGAAGAGGCCTCGCGCGCGCAGGGGAGCCGCGTCGAGGAGGCGCGCTTTGCCCTCGAGCGCATCGGCGAGGTCGACCCCAAGCCGGGCGAGTATGAGGAACTCGAGGAACTGCTGCCGCGCTCCGAACATGCCGAGGTACTGGTTGCCACGGCTAACGATGCCCATGCATCGCTTGCCTCTGAAGGGGGAGCGCTCGATGCCGTGAACGGCGCCGTGGCAGAGCTTTCCCGAATGGCTACCGTCGATCGCAAACTGGGCGACATTGCCGATGCGCTTTCGGATGCCTGCATCTCCCTTGAGGATTGCGCGAACGAGCTTCGTTCCTATCGCGATGGGGTCGCCTTCGATCCTCGCGAGCTCGCTCGCATGCGCGAGCGGTATTCCGACCTCAAGGGCCTGCTGCGTCAGTGGGGTCCGACCATGGACGATGTCTTTGCCATGCGCGACCGCTCACAAGAGCTGCTGTCGCTGGTCGATGATGGCGATGAACAGATCAAAAAGGCGCGTGAGGCACTCGGGAGCGCCGAGCGCGAGCTGTTCGCTGCTGCCAGGGCACTTAAGCGCGCTCGCAATACGGCGGCCCCGCGCTTCTGCCACGAGGTCGGCCGCCAGATGGCTCGCTTGGAGATGGGCGGCGCCGAGCTCGTCTGGGAGTCGCGCGATCTTCCCCGTGCTGAGTGGACGCCCGTTGGTCCTTCGAGCTACGAGCTGCTATACCGCAGCGGTGCCGGCTTGACGCCACGTCCCCTGCGCCGCATTGCGTCGGGCGGCGAGCTCAGCCGCGTCATGCTGGCAAGCAAGGTCGTCCTCGGTAACGCGGACGGTGTTGATACGCTCGTGTTTGACGAGGTCGATGCTGGTGTCGGTGGCTCCACGGCGCGTGCGCTCGCGGGCGTGCTGGCAGATCTCGCCGCTACGCATCAGGTGATTGTCGTAACCCACTTGGCGCAGGTCGCCGTCATGGCTGACAAGCATTATGTCGTCAGCAAGGAACCGGGCGATGTTCCCCAGACGCATTTGGACGAGGTAACCGGCGAAACGCGTACCGCCGAGATCGCCCGCATGTTGAGCGGCGATCAGTCCGAGGCAAGCTTGGCCCACGCCAAGCAGATGCTTGAAGAAGCTCGAGGTTAGGTCGTATCAGCGGTGTTGGTGGGACAAAATAGACTGAAATTTTTGTCCCATTACGCGTTTTACTCAACGACCTTATCCGGCTGGATGAGCTCCTCGTAGTAGCTGATATGCTCACGCGCGTCTTCGATCTCGGGCAACAGGAAGTTGTAGATGACTTCGATGATCATCGTGGCGCTGATTTTGGAGAACGCAAAGTCGCCCGTGGTGAGCAGCGCCTCGTGGTTCACGGTGTTAAAGGTGTAGTCTGCCAAACGAGCAAGCGGAGACTTGCTGTCGCTGCTGATGACGACTACGGTGGCACCACAGCCGCGAGCCGCTTTTGCCATGCGATTCAGTCGGCGCGATTTGCCAGAGTTTGAGATAAGCACGATGACGTCACCCGGGCGTAACGTGAGCGCAAAGCCGATTGATGTCTCGCTAATGGTGCTCGCCATGCAGCGCAGGCCCAGCTGCGAAAATTTAAACGTCGCATCGAGCGCGACCGCGTTTGTATTGCCTACAGCCGCAAACTCAATAACCCCTGCATGCTTAAGGGCATGCACAACAGCCGCCAGCGTATCGTGGTCGATCCCGTCGATGGTCGCATTAAGCTCGCTCACCTTGGCAGCCAGGATGTTCTTGAGGCTCTGCTCCATATTGTCGAGCGAGACCTCGTCAGTCAGGCCCTCGTTGCGCTGGCTTTCCAAATCCCTCGCCAACGAAAACTGAAAGCTGCGGAAGCTACCAAAGCCCAGCTTGCGGCAGAAGCGCGAAACGGTCGCCTCTGACGTGGCGGCGGCGCGCGAGAGCTGAGCTGCCGTGAGGCGCGGCGCCTCGGACTGGTGCTCCAATATATAGTCGACAATGCGCTGCTCGGACTCGCTGTATCCCTGATGGGTGCTAATGAGGGAAAGTGCGCTCTTGCTACTATCGGTCATGGATGGCTCCTGGTTGGCATGAAAATCTAATTTGATTCGCAATGCCATAGTATACGGGCATTTTCAATTACAAGATACACCTTGCCGTTTCAAGTGTTGATGGTAAACTTTCATTTACCGTTTACGGTTATGAAAGAACCTTTCACCGGAGATTTGCACCTTAGCTCTTCTCACGCGGACGGTAGGTTGGTATCTTTCAGTTGTGGAAAAACGCGCATCGAAGCGCGTGTAGGGGAGCGCCCGCGGGCGCAGTACTCAAGAAGGAGGGACACATGGCTAAGTTTGACATCATCGCCGCGACCGGTTGCCCGACCGGCATTGCGCACACCTTCATGGCGAAGGAGGCGCTGGAGAAGGCAGCTGCCGAGCGCGGTCTGACCATTAAGGTCGAGACTCATGGCCAGGTCGGTGTCGAGAACGAGCTCACCAAGAGTGAGATCGCTGGTGCCAAGGCCGTCGTCGTCGCAGCCGACAAGGATGTCCAGGCTGAGCGTTTCGCCGGTAAGCCCATGGTTTCCGTTGGTGTTTCCAAGGCCCTGTCCGTTGAGGCCGCCGGTAAGCTGATTGACCGCGCGCTCGCCGCCAAGGGCGACAGCACGGTTGCAGCCGCTGCCGATGTCGAGGACGAGGTCGAGGAGAAGGAGTCCATCGGCCACATCATCTACAAGCACCTCATGAACGGCGTCAGCCACATGCTGGTCTTCGTCGTTGCCGGTGGTGTTCTGACCGCCGTTTCGTTCCTGTGGGGCATTACGTCCTTCGATTCGACGGCGTCTGACTACAACAGCTTTGCTGCGATGCTCAAGATTATCGGCGGCATCGCCATGAACCTCATGGTTCCGGTGCTTTCTGCCTACATCGCCGAATCCATCGGCAAGCGCCCGGCGCTCGTCCCCGGCTTCGTTGCCGGTATGATCGCCATCCAGGGCCTGCCTGTTAACGCCGAGACTGGCATGATCGACGCCGGTGGCGCCGGCGTGGGCTTCGGCTTCCTGGGCGGCATCGTCGGCGGCTTCCTCGCCGGCTATGTCATCCTGCTGCTCGAGAAGGTCTTTGCCGGCCTGCCCAAGAACCTGGACGGCCTCAAGGCTATCTTCCTGTACCCGCTGTTCTCGACGGCTATCGTCGGCCTGGTCATGCTCGGCATTTCCGGCCCCATGGCTGCCATCAACACCGCCATGATGGACTTCCTCAAGGGCCTGTCCGCCTCTGGCGCCGTTGTCCTGGGTCTTGCTATCGGCTGCATGTGCGCCTTTGACATGGGTGGCCCGGTCAATAAGGCTGCTTATGTCACCGGTACCGCTATGCTCACCGAGGCTCTGGCCGCCGGTGTTGGCACCGATACCTACAACTTCGGCACCAACTTCATGGCTGCCGTCTCCGCCGCCTGCATCGTTCCGCCGTTGATTACCTCCTTTGCCGTCGTTGTCGGCAAGAAGTACTTCAGCCAGGAGGATCACGACGCCGGTGTCGTTAACCTCATCCTTGGTTGCACCCACATCACCGAGGGCGCCATTCCGTTCATGACCAAGAACATCTGGCCTGTCATGCCCATCATGATGCTCGGTTCCTCTATCGCTTCGATCCTGACCATTATGTTCAACGTTCACGATCCGGCGCCTCACGGTGGCTTCCTGGTCCTGCCCGTTGTCGAGAACGGTCCGCTGTGGGTCCTCGCGATCCTCATCGGCGCTGTGGTCGGTGGCATCCTGTTCGTGGCCTTCAAGAAGTACGACTTCGAGAAGAACCAGAAGGCCGCTCCTGCAGCCAAGCCCGTTGAGGCCCCCAAGGCCGCTGCCGTCGAGGCCCCCAAGGCCGAGGCTGCCGACTTCGTGAAGGTCGAGAATGTCTTTGTCGCCGAGGACTTCGCTTCTCGTGACGAGGCTCTGAGCTTCGTTTCCAACCAGGCTGTCAAGGCCGGTATCGCCAGCGACGCCGACGCCGTGATGAACGCCTTCCTGGCCCGCGAGGCAGAGGGCACCACGGGCATGATGGAGGGCTTCGCCATCCCGCATGCCAAGTCCGACGCCATTACCGAGGCTGCCGTCATCGTCGTCAAGGACGAGTCCGGCGTGACCGGTTGGGACACCATGGACGGCGCTCCCGTCAACGTGGCTATCGCCCTGCTCATCCCCGGTGCACAGGCCGGCACTACGCACCTCAAGATCCTGTCCAAGGTCGCCGAGGCGCTCATGGACGAGGGCTTCCGTGCCACCGTCAAGGGTTCCACCGACGCCGCCGAGATCGCCAAGACGATCAACGCTCGTCTGGTCTAATTCCACGGTACGCGAATAACATCGCCCACTGTATATAAGGCGGAGTCCCTCTCCTGGGCCTCCGCCTTTTTCTATCCTTCCCATAAGTTGCGGTGAAATAGGGAC
>CAUAAR010000039.1:0-11084 GCA_958427035.1 uncultured Collinsella sp.
GGCCCTCGCGGCCTAGTCGCTATTTAGGGCGTCCAAGATTTGGGACGCAGTTCAGTGTTCCCGGCGGGGCTTTTTCGTTTCGTGGTTAAGTGAATATGTTGGAAAATCTGATAAACGTTCACCTATCTCATGGCTGTCCAGCATGGCACCCTTACCAGCAGAAAATAGGTGTGAGGATCTCAATTGTGTCCGTTCAGCGGTAAAAATCGACCGTTCAAGGATATTATTCAAGTGAACGTTCACCTGTCGTAAGCAATCGCGCATAATCTAACTAAACGTTCACCCTGAACGCTGGGCAGACAGATGTCAGTGTGGACTCCAATGTCTTGCTGCAAGACAATCGAGAAAAGAGAGGGAGCTCGATGACTAATAAGATCGGAAAAAAGCGTAAGATCACATTCTGGACGCGCTTGGGCTTTGGTATGGGCGGTATGCTCAATTCCGGTGCCCTGACCTTTACGCACAGCTACATGGTGCTGTTCCTGTCCACGGAGTGTGGCCTGTCCGCAGGCGAGGCTGCACTGATCAGCTCGTTTGCCATCTATGTCAACGCCATTCTTTGCCCGCTGATGGGCTTTGTGGCCGATAACTTCTATGCCACCAAGATTGGCCGCATCTTTGGTCGTCGTCGTTTCTGGATCTTGCTGGCCATCCCGATGATGATCGCCGAGCCGCTCATCTTCGTGGCTACGCCGTTTGGCTTCCCGTACTACTTTGTGCTGTACCTGATCTACAACGTCGCGTACACGTTCTGCACCGCCAACCTGTCGCCGCTTACCATCGAGATGACCGACGACTTTAAGGAGCGTACGTACCTCACCGGCTACAAGCATCTCTTTGGTAACGCCGCCGGCTTCCTGATGGCTGCACTTGTGGGCTTCGGCTTTGGCACCTTCGGCGAGACCAACCCGTTCAGCTACTTCATCATCGCTACGATCAACGCTTCGGTCATGGCAATCTCGCTGCTCTGCGTGTACCTGTCCACGTGGGAGCACACCCCCGAGGAGGTCGCTCAGGAGAAGATCGAGAGCGTCGGCGAGGGCATCAAGAAGTTCTTCATCGACGTTATCTCCACCTTCCGCAACAAGTCCTTCCGCAAGGTCCTGTATGCACAGGTCTCCACGAAGCTTGCTGCTGCCTGCTGGTCTGCCTGCCTGTCCTTCTTCATCGTCTACTGCCTGCAGATTCCTAAGTCCTACGAGTCCGTGATGGAGATGCCTGGCAAGGTCGTCGCTATCGTCTGCACCGCCATCTGGGTCGCCCTCATGGCCAAGAAGGGCTTCCACAAGTCTTGGTACCTCGCAAATGTCGGTTGCGCTGCGTGCATCATTGCCTACAACTACTTCGCCTTTGGTCAGATCAACGGCACCTCCACGGTCGCCATCGCCATGATCGCCTACCCCATCATCTTCGCCATCTGGAAGTTCTTCTACGTCGGCTTCCAGTACCTGCCCGATGTTCTGCTCAACTACATCCCCGATGTCGATGAACTCATCACCCTGCGTCGTCGCGAGGGCATCTACAGCTCCGCGCAGCAGCTCTGCCAGCAGATCGCCCAGGCTATCGCCGTCAACGTGTGGGCTATCGTCCTTGCTGCCTCCGGCTTCATTCAGACCGCCGGCAATAGCGACGCCGTGACCCAGCCCGCTACCGTGCCTCTGTATATCTGCGGCTACATGATCATCGGCTGCGCCGGCTTCTTCCTGCTTGCGGCCGTCCTTGCCCGCGGCATCAAGATCGACAAGGAGCAGTGCGACATCCTTTGCGACGAGATTCACCGCGTCAAGGAGGGTGGCAAGATGGCCGACGTCAAGCCCGAGGTCAAGGCGCTTTGCGAGGAGCTCTCCGGCTTTAAGTACGAGGACTGCTTTGCCCACAACAACGTTGGCTTCCAGGACGGTAGCGTAACCCCCGCCGAGTAAGGCCGACATATCGTCCAAATCACAGGGCCGTGCCACCGGAATTCCGCCGGCAGGCACGGCCCTTTTTTAACAGCGTACAATTTGCCTTTAGAGCATCTTTTTGAGGGAGAAATCCATGGAGACGAACGTTATCTGGCGCAACGCCCGCGCGGCCGTGATCGAGCTTGACGACGGCGGCTACTTTACCTGTGCCGATACGTGGGAGATCTTTGTCAACGACGAGCCCGCCGGTACCACGAATACGGTCGAGACCTATGTCGACGGCCTGATCCCCGGCAAGCGCAACCTGGTTCGTTTTGTTTGTGGCGAGCGTGAGCTGAGCGTAGGCGTCACCACGCCGGCTGAGCCCTTTACCATCAACGTTCGCGACTGTGGCGCCAAGGGCGATGCCGAGCACGACGACACCACCAACATCCAGGCTGCCATCATGGCCTGCCCCAAGGGCGGGCGCGTGCTGATCCCCGCCGGTAGTTATCGCATCAAGTCCCTCTTCCTTAAGAGCAATATCAACATCGAGCTCGCCGAGGGAGCGGTGCTGTTGGCCCGTCACGATCGCGCGGCGCTTGCCTACATTCCGGGCACGGTCACAGGCGACGAGGGCGCCGGGCATGCCGGCACCGATATGCTGCCCCTGGGCCGCTGGGAGGGCGAGAGTTTCTCGACCTACTGCTCTACCTTTACGGGTCTGAGCGTGCACGACGTGTGCATCTATGGTCGTGGTGCCATCGACGGTCAGACCGATTTTGCCGAGGACAACTGGTGGAACAAGGACTTTAAGAACATCTTTCGCCCGGAGGAGGGCCGCGAGGTCGCCCGCCCGCGCATGATTTTCCTGTCCGAGTGCCAAAACGTGAGCTTGGCCGGCTTCACCGTCCGCAACAGCCCGGCGTGGAACATCCACCCCATCCTGTGCGAGCATGTCGACGCGCTCTGCCTGTCCATCGAGGGTCCCAAGAACTCCCACAACACCGACGGTTTCGATCCCGAGAGCTGCGGCTTTGTCCGCATCCTTGGTTGTCAGTTCTCGGTGGGCGACGACTGCATCGCCATCAAGAGCGGCAAGCTGGGCATTGAGCCCGAGCTTCGTCCCGCTACGCACGACGTGCTGATCTCTCACTGCTACATGCACGATGGTCACGGCGCCGTGGTCCTGGGTTCAGAGGCTGCCGGCGGCATCAAGGACCTTACCGTGAGCAAGTGCCTCTTTGAGCGCACCGACCGCGGCCTGCGCGTCAAGACCCGCCGCGGGCGCGGCAAGGATGCCGTCAACGAGGGCATTACCTTTGAGCACATTCGTATGGACGAGGTACTCACGCCCTTCGTGGTCAACTCCTTCTACTTCTGTGACAAGGACGGCAAGACCGATTACGTGCAGTCTCGCGAGGCGCTGCCTGTCGACGACCGCACGCCCGGCTTTGGTGCCACGACGTTTTGCGATATCGAGGCCACCAACTGCCATGCTGCCGCGGCCTATATCACGGGTCTGCCCGAGAGCAAGGTGACGCGTCTGACGTTCCAAGACGTTCACGTGACCTTTGCCGACGATGCCGAGCCCTTTGTCCCGGCCATGGCCTGCGGCGTTGAGCCCATGGTGCGTCAGGGCATCATTGCGCAAAACGTCAAGGTGCTCGACCTGCAAAATGTGGTGATCGAGGGCCAGGACGGCGAGGAGCTGCAGCTCCAGAACGTCGACAAGGTTGTCCGTTCCTAACTCGGGTTGATGACCAGGGCTGCATTGTCGGATAAATCGGCAATGCAGCCCTTGTGCGATACGGCCGTGTGCGCTGCGCTACGCATCATGGTGAAAGGGAATACATGCTCAATAAAACGATTCCTGTCGGGGTCGATGGCTCGTCTGCCACGATTACGTCTTATGTTTTTGCCCCGACTGAAGATGCTTATGCTTTAAAACCGCTGCCTGCAGTTGTGGTCGTGCCAGGAGGCGGCTACGATCACGTTTCGCCGCGCGAAGGCGAGCCGGTAGCGCTCCGTTTGTTGGCGATGGGCTACCAAGCGTTTGTACTGAACTATTCGGTTGCTCCGGCTGTCTATCCGCTGGCATTGCAAGAACTCGCGCGGGCGGTCGATACCGTCCGAAGCCATGCGGCAGAGTACTGTGTCGATCCTGATCGGATTACGGTCATGGGTTTTTCGGCCGGTGGGCATCTAGTTGGCTTGCTCGGGGCGCTTTGGGACCAACCCTGGCTTGCAGAGTCGATTGCGGCATCGCCTGAGTCGATTCGGCCTGACACACTTTGCTTGGGCTATCCGGTCGTAAGCTCGGGGGCCTATGCTCATCGTGGTTCATTTGAACACCTAACGGGTGCCGATGGCGCTTTGGCTCAAAAGTTGTCGATCGAGAATATGGTGGGCGAGGGCTTCCCCCGTACGTTCTTGTGGCATACCGCCGAGGATGCATCGGTACCAGTTCAAAATAGCCTCCTTCTTGCGCAGGCTCTTGCCGACCACGGGATTGGCTTTAGCCTACATGTCTTTCCGCATGGAAAGCATGGGGCATCGCTCGCCACGGCCCTAACGGCATTTAAGGGCTGCGCCGAGCATATTCAGCCACAAGTTCAGGGCTGGCCTGAACAGTTCGCTTCCTGGGAGCGTGATGGACGATGAGCGAAAGTATCTATACGCTGCGCGTTTCGAGGGCTGCGGCAGGAGCGTATCCAACGATTTCCGATGCCTTGGCGGCAGCCGATCAGCTCTATCCGGATGCCGAGCAACCGGTGATGATTCGCGTCGATCCGGGCGAGTATCGCGAGCGGGTCGAGATTCATCGCTCGCATGTGACGATTGAGGGAGAGACGGCCGATAGCGTGCGTATCGTGGGCGGCTTGGGCGCCAAGATGCCCTCGGGGGACGGATCGGGCATCGACGGAATGCTCGGCACCTTTAGGACCTATACCGTTTTGGTCGACGCTGATGACGTGCGGCTCGAGAACCTAACGATCGTAAATGATGCCGGCGATGGGCGCGAGGTCGGTCAGGCGATTGCCCTGTATGCCGATGGCGACCGTCTGGTTGTCGACGCCTGTTGCATTACGGGGCGCCAGGACACGCTGTTTTTGGGTCCGTTGCCTCCGCGCGAAGTCAAACCGGGCGGATTCATTGGGCCCAAGCAGTTTGCGCCGCGTCGGGTGGGCCGTCAGTATTTTCGACGCTGCCGGATTGAGGGCGACGTCGACTTTATCTTTGGCGGCGCGTGTGCCTACTTTGAGGGGTGCGAGATTCGCTCGCTCAACCGCGATATGGATGTCAACGGGTATGTAACGGCAGCCTCCACGCCCGAAGGCGAGCCGCACGGCTTTGTGTTCCACGGCTGTTCGTTTACAGCTCCGGATGGCGTGGCGCCGGATTCGGTCTACCTGGGTCGTCCTTGGCGCGAATGGGCGCAAACTGTGCTGATCGATTGCTGGCTGGGGCGACATATCAAGCGCGAAGGCTGGTGGGATTGGAATAAGCCGGCGGCGCACAACTGCGTGCAGTATGCTGGCGCGATTCTGCATGGGCCGGCGGGTGATACTACCGGCTGGGTGCCGTGGGCGAATGAACTCGATGTGATGGCTGCCGCCGGGTACGCTCGCGAGCAGGTGCTTGCCGGTGCGGATGGCTGGGATCCCGAGGGAGGCACCGGTGATGCGGTTGAGACGACTAGGCTATCTGCCAATGGCCGTACCGTGCACATCGAGACGTACTGCGAAGACGAGCCTGCGCTGCGCGCCCGGCTGAAGCGCGAGGGGCGTTCGGCTGCTTTTACGGGCAAGACTCCTGCAGACTTTGAGGCGTGGAGGATTGCGACCAGGACTCGCCTGTACGATGTTTTGGGCCTTTCGCTTATGGACCGCGTCCCGATTGAGATTCGTGAGCTCAGCCGCGTGCGGGTTGCCGGCGGCATCGTGCGCACCCATGCGATGCTGCAGGTGGAGCGCGACGTTTGGATGCCGTTCTACCTGCTCGAGCCGCAGTCGCCTAAGCTCGATGCGCGCGGCCGCAAGCGTTGCTATATCTGCCCGCATGGCCATCAGGGAGCAGGCGCCGCAAGTGTTGCGGGCGTGACGGGCGTGCCGGCTGTCGATGATGCCGTGCGTAAGTTCAATTACGACTACGGTCTGCGTTTGGCACGCATGGGTTACGTGACCGTCTGCCCTGATGCGCGCGGTTGGGGATACCGTCGTGACTGGAAGGGTCAGGGCGATGACGAGAACAGCTACCTGCGCGGTACGTGTCTGAATCAAGCACGTATGGCCGAGCCACTGGGTCTTACGGTCGCGGGCCTCAACGTCTGGGACAACATGCGCTTGATCGATTACTTGGAGGCGCGCGGCGACATTGCCATGGATGACCTGGGTTGCTTTGGTTTTTCGGGTGGCGGCTACATGACGTTGTACCTGGCCGCACTCGACCCGCGTGTGCGCAAGGCGTTTGTCTCGGGCTATCTGTACGGTGTCGACGATTCGCTGCTGCATCTCAATGGCAATTGCAGCTGCAACTACACACCCGGACTTTGGCGCTTACTCGACATGGGCGATATTGCCTCGCTCATCGCGCCGCATCCGCTGCTGGTGCAAAGCTGCGAAGAGGATCATCTGAACGGTTCGCGCGGGCTGAAAAATGTTGACGAGCAGCTCGAGATCGTGCGCGATGCCTACAAGTTGCTGGGTCGCAGAGATGGCCTGCGGCACGAGGTATGTCCGGGTGAACACCATCTGGGCGTGACACATCTTGCCGAGGATATCGAATGGCTCGATTCGCACGTTGCGGAATGCGCCCGTGCATAGCCCCTCGGCATGCTGCGAATAAACGGTACGTTCCTGTATGACCGCCGATGGGCGGATGAGGAGAAGATTATGGAAACGAAGAGTTTGAGTGAATCGACCATTTGCTGCTTTGGCGATTCGACCACATGGGGCGATAACGGATGCGGCGCAGGCGGCAACGACATCTCTTGGACTTCGCATCTGGGCGCGTTGCTGGGAGGCGCGGTCGTCGAGAACTTTGGCATCAAGGGTTCGCGTATCGCCATCAAGGCCGACCGTACCGATTCGTTTGTCGAGCGCCTTGACGGTATCGACGATGCGGCCGATATCTACATCGTCTTTGGCGGCGTCAACGACTTTAGCCGCAACGTGCCGCTTGGCGAGTTGGGCAGTACCGATGTGCACGAGTTCTATGGTGCACTCGATTACCTGATCCGTACCATCACGGCGCGCTCGCCTCGGGCAAAGCTCGTGTTTATGACGCCGTGCAAGACGAGTGGTAAGCACGAGAAGGATATCCCGGCAAGCGATGAGGCGAACCATTTGGGTCTGACGCAAGACGCCTACGTGCGAGCGATGCTGGAGGTCTGTGACCGTTACTCCGTTCCGGTGATTGACCTGTATGCGCAAAGCGGCATCAGCCCGTTTTTGCCGGAGCACCGCGAGCTCTATATGCCGGACGGTCTGCATTACAGTCCTGCCGGCTATGAGCGCCTGGCGCATCGCATCGCCGCGGGTCTCACCGCCGTTTGCCGCTAAAAGTCTGCCGTTTGCGGGGAATATAGGGTTAACGTTCACCCTATATTCCCCGTTCGCGTTACACTAGGGGTAACGTTCACCTATCGTTTATGTCAGAGGGGACAGCAATGGGTTGCAATCAAATCCTGGACCGTTATATCGAGCAGTTGATCGAAACCTCTACGCCGCAGGCGCCGGCTTGGAATATCGAAAAGATTCGCGCCGGCAAGGAGAACACCTGGAACTATATCGACGGCTGCATGATCAAGGCGCTCATCGAGCTGTACGAGATCACGGGTGAGCAGCGCTACCTGACCTTTGCCGATGACTACATCGATTTCTTTGTCCAGGACGACGGTACCATCAAGCATTACAACCCGCAGGAGTACAACCTCGATAACGTCAATGCGGGCAAGACCCTCTACAAGCTCTATGACCTGGTGGGCAAGCCCAAGTACCGTGCCGCCATGGACACCATCTACCGCCAGCTCGAGACCCAGCCGCGCACCAAAGAAGGCGTGTTTTGGCACAAGGCCGTCTATCCCAACCAGATCTGGCTCGATGGCATGTATATGGCCCAGCCGTTCTACATGCAGTACGAGCTGAGCTTCCACAACCGTCGTGCCTGCTCGGACAGCTTCCATATGTTCCAGGTCGTGCATGACCTGATGCGCAACCCCCTCAACGGTCTGTACTATCACGCTTACGACGCGAGCCGCAAACAGTTCTGGTGCGACCCGGTCACCGGCCTTTCGGCTAACTTCTGGCTGCGCGCCGAGGGCTGGTTTGCCATGGCACTCATCGATACCTGGGAGCTCATGCCGCCTTCGATGTCAGCCGAGAAGGACGAGATTCGCAAGATGTTCCACGACCTGATCGATGCCATGCTGCCGTATCAGGACGAGAAGACCGGCATGTGGCATCAGGTCATCAACCTGCCCAATATCGCCCCCAACTACCTGGAGGAGTCTGGTAGCGCGATTTTTGCCAATGCCATCATGAAGGGCGTGCGTCTAGGCGTGCTGGGCGAGCGTTACTACCAGTACGGCCGTCGCGCCTTCGACGGCATCTGCGAGACCTGCCTGTCCGAGCATGATGGGCAGCTGGCGCTCGACAACATCTGCCTGGTCGCGGGCTTGGGAAACACCGCGCACCGCGAGGGCACGTTTGGTTACTACATGAGCGAGCCTATCGTCAAAAACGATGCGAAGGGCGTGGCGCCGCTGGTGCTTGCCTATATCGAGACCATGCATCACGACAAACTGGCCGGCAGGCATGACCCGCTTGCTCCCTCGGGCGTGTGCTCTATCGAGGACCCGTTTGGCGGATACACCCCGGGCATCAACGCTCATAAGGGATGTGAATAACGTGGGGGCTATTACTCCGGGTGTGCGTTTGCACGACCTTCCGCAGGGGACCGTCGAGGAACGCATCCGCATGGCGGGAGAGCTGGGCTTTTCGTGCATTCAGCTGCCGAGCAAGGTGCTCTACGCATCGATGGGGATCGATCGAGGCGGCCTGACCCGCGAGCTTGCCGACCATTTGCGTGCGGTGCTCGACGAGGCGGGCGTTTCGGTCGCCGTGCTCGGCTGCTATAAGAATTTGGCGACGCCCGATCGCCAACAGCTCATGGATAACATTGCCGAGTACGAGGCATGCCTGAACTTTGCCCAGATGCTCGGCGGATGCCCGGTTGGCACCGAGACCGGTCGCCCCAATGCGCAGAACCGCGTCGCGGACGACCGCATGACCGACGAGGCACTCGATACGTTTGCAGACGGGCTTGCACGCGTCTGCGATCGGGCCGAGGCCGTGGGCGGGCAAATTTTGATCGAGCCCGGTTGGAACGAGACGGTTAATACTCCGGATCGCTGCCGTGAGGTGCTGGAGCGCGTCTCGAGCCCGTCGCTCGGCGTGATCTACGACCCGGTATCGCTGCTGCACCCCAGTGTCGTTGACGAAGCGCAGGAAATCACCGCGCGCATGCTCTACTTATGCGGCAGTAAGATCCGCGTGCTGCACGCCAAGGATTTTGAGATCGTTGATAACGAGGACGGAGCCGGATGGTGCGACGGTACGGGTTCGCGCCTGGTGTGTCATGGCGTGGGCGAGACGGGACGATATGACTTTGAGCCTGTGGTGGCCTGGGCGGCTGCCGCCTGCCCTGGAATTCCCTGCGTGGTCGAGAACAGCGTACCGGCGACGGCGGCTGACTGCCTGGCGACACTCGAGCACATGTCTGCTCGCTGCGGGGCTTCTCATCGCGAGTTATAGCATTGGCTTTTGCCGTGTCGGCAGATTGAGATTACCTGTATGGGGGCGGCGGTGAAGGGTCTTTATCGTCGCCCCATTGGATTGCATTAAAAAGGGGAGTTGCGTGGCTATCCACATTGTCGAAGAGGCGAATCGTTGCCTAGGTTGCAAAAGGGCATTCTGTCAGCTTAAGGGCTGCCCGGTTCAGACGCCTATTCCACAGGTCATTGACCTGTTCAAACAGCGTCGTCTAGAAGAGGCGGGCGAGCTACTGTTCCAGAACAATCCCATGAGCGCGGTCTGCTCCATGGTTTGCAACCATTCGGGCCAGTGCGAGGGCGCGTGCATCCAGGGCCGCAAGGGCGCGCCCGTGCATTTTTCGAGCATCGAGAACTATATCTCCACGGCGTATTTGGATCGTAAGGAGTGGACGCCCGCGCCGTCGTGTGGCAAACAGGTTGCTGTGGTCGGTTCCGGTCCCGCCGGTATTACCGTGGCCATTAAGATGGCCCAGCTGGGCTGTGCCGTCACGGTATTTGAACAGCGCCCCGAGATCGGCGGTGTGCTGGAATACGGTATCCCCGAGTTCCGCCTGCCCCGTGCGCTCGTACAAAAGTACCGTCACGTGATGTGCTCGCTTGGCGTGCGCGTGCGCCCCTCGACCACCATCGGCGGCGCGCTGCATATCGACGACCTGCTACGTGACGGCTACGACGCGGTCTTTGTCGGTACCGGTACCTGGCGAGCTCGCAAACTGGGTATTCCCGGCGAGTCGCGCGGCAACGTGCTGTTTGGTATCGATTACCTGGTTGATCCTTCGAGTGTGGCGATCGGACAGAATGTGGCGGTCATCGGTGCCGGTAACGTGGCCATGGATGTGGCCCGCACGGCGCTGCGCTCGGGTGCTCGCAAGGTCACTGTGTATGCTCGATCGCGCCATATCTCGGCCATCGATGACGAGGTAGAGCTGACCGAGCTTGACGGTGCCGAGATTGTGTGCGGCAAGGCGATCTGCGCCATCGATGATAACGGTCCGGTGTTCGAGACGGCTATCTTTGACGAGGACAACAATGTGGTGGGCTACGAGGAAGAGCTCGACCATGTGTCCGCCGACACAGTTGTGATCGCGGCTTCGCAGGTGCCCAAGGACAAGCTTGTGCTCACGACGGGTGGCTTGGAGACCGACCATTGCGGCCTTCTTTCGGTCGATGAGTGCGGCATGACCACCGTGCCCGGTGTCTTTGCCGCCGGCGACGTGGTTAACGGCCCGCTGACGGTTGTTCACGCCGTAGCCGGCGCCAAGCTCGCCGTCGAAGGCATGACCAGCTACCTGGGCCTCTAACTCCATCCCGCCCATCAGTTGCGGTGAAATACGGACTGTTTTGGCTGTGAAAAGCCTCGGCTG
>CAUAAR010000040.1:0-10202 GCA_958427035.1 uncultured Collinsella sp.
CCGCCGGCCTCCTGCGAAAGCAGCTTGGTCTGCGTGTCGTGGGCACCGATGAGCGCATCGCTGGCATCCTTGTGCAGCTGCTCGGCCTTCTCAAAGTCACCCTCGCGAGCAGCATCGAGCGCTGCAAGCAAATCGGTCTGGGCGTCACCTGCGTATGCGACAATCTCGAATCCAACCATCGAGATTTCTTCTTTGGTTGCCATATTGCGTTCCTTTCACATATGAACCAATGGAGAGCATCGCGTCCGGGCATACGCGCTGCGTTGTGTATGACAGAAACAATAACATTCAAACAAAAAAGAACAGCGCAAAACGTGATTTCGAGCTATGAACGGTCACTTTTCGCCCGTGAACGGTTTTTGAACCAATCCGAACAATATCAAACACAATTATCGGCAACCCAAACAGACCCGCGCCCTAGCGTACATCGCGCACCGTATCGCCCTCGACGAGCTCGCCCGGAAACAGCCTGTGCTCCACACCGGGCGCAACGCCCTCGGCGCCGGCAATCTTGTCGACCGCCCACATGCCGACGCGCTTGTTGTCAAAGCGCACCGTGGTCAGGCGACGGTCGGGCACGATATCGCCCAGGCTGTCATCAACACCCACCACACTCACGTCCTCGGGCACGCGCTTTCCGCGCGACTCGAGCCCGCGAATGCAGCCGTAGGCCATGGCATCGTTGGAGGCATAAATGGCCGTGCAGGTCGGATCATCCGCAAGCACCTGGCCGGCGGCATATCCACTCTGCGCCGTCCAGTCGCCACGGACGAGCTGCGGTGGCTCAATGCCATGCGCACGCAATGTCTCACGCCAGCCTTCCTCGCGCCGCATGCCCGAAAGCGAGCGCTCGGGGCACGAGATAAAGTGCACGGTCTTGTGCCCCTGCTCCAGCAAGTACTCGACCACCTGGCGCGAGCAATCGAACTGGTCGTTATCGACCGTCGAGCACAGCGGGTGCTCCAACATCGTAACGAGCACCGTCTGCATGCCAGGCAGCGGCTCGAAGGTGCCAAAGTCCGCCGGCATGCGATTCATGATCACAACCATACCGTCCACTGGCAGTGCGCTCATGCGTGACGATGCGCTCTCGAGGGTATACGGATGCCCGTCTACTTTAGTGAGGGTGATGGCATAGCCATGTTTGTCGGCCGCGGCGGCAAAGCCCTCCATACGGTCGAGGTTACCGGTACCGGTAATGTTGAACATGGCGACGCCGACGGTCTTAAACTTGCCACGGCGCAGCGATCGACCGGCAAAATTGGGGCGATACCCCAGCTCGCGCATGGCGGCACGCACGCGTTCCTTGGTCTCGGGGCGCACGCTGGGCGAATCGTGCACCGTACGCGAGACTGTCTGCTCCGAGACGCCCGCGAGACGCGCCACATCCTTAACGGATACCGATTTTTTAACAGCGGCCATAGGTCGATCTTTCTATGTCAACGATGCCATTGGTGGCACCTTGCGCAGTCATTTTTACCGCCTTCAAGTATATCCAACGCCTCCCCCACCATACGCTCACCACCCAAAACCTACCGTTCACTGACATTTTTGCTTCCCCGAACGGCTTTTGTCGCCCAAATGTTAACGTTGCCATTGTGCAAACACAGAGCCACCGGGCGGCTCAAACGTTTACGCGTAAGGAATCGACGGTTCGCAGGCACAGGAACCACCGGTTCGCTTCCTTTTTTGTGTCACAAAATGGCAACGTCAACATTTTGGCAACCGAAAGTCAAAAGCTACCATCGTTGCTAACCCACCGACTCTTAGGAGCATTGCATGGAGCAACTCATCGCCACCATCGAAAAGGGCCAGCCCTTTTTCAACGCGATCGCCCGCAACAAGTACCTCAAGGCGATCCGCGACGGCTTTATCTCCGTCATCCCCATCATCATCTTCTCGTCCATCTTCTGCCTGGTAGCCTCGGTCCCCAACATCTGGGGTTTCTACTGGCCCGATGACATCAACAACGCCCTGTGGAAGTGCTACAACTACTCCATGGGCATCCTGGCCATCGCCTGCGCCGCCACCACGGCCAAGCACTTCGCCGACGCTCAGAACCGCGATCTGCCCAAGAACAACCAGATCAACTTCATCTCGTGCATGTGCGCGGCCATCATCGGCTTCTTGCTCCTTTCGAGCGACACAATCGCCACGGACGCTGCCAGCGGTTTCAACACCACCTACCTTGGTTCCAAGGGCCTGCTGACCGCTTTCATCGCTGCGTTTGTGACTGGCATCATCTACAAGTTCTTCATTAAGCGCAACATCACCGTCAAGATGCCCGAGCAGGTTCCGCCCAACATCTCGCAGACCTTCAAGGACATCATCCCCTTCTCCGTCTGCATCACCGTCTTTTGGGTTTTTGACATCGTCTTCCGCGCTGCTTTTGGCTTCTGCTTTGCCCAGGGCGTCATCCAGGTGTTCCAGCCCCTGTTCACCGCTGCCGATGGCTACATCGGCCTCGCTGTGATCTACGGCGCCATGAGCCTGTTCTGGTTCGTGGGCGTCCACGGCCCCTCGATCGTCGAGCCCGCCATCGCCGCCGCTCTCGTTGCCAACATGACCGACAACCTGGCTGCGTTCCAGGCCGGCCAGCACGCTTCCGCTGTCCTGACCCAGGGTGCCCAGTACTTCGTCGTCTGCATGGGCGGCACCGGCGCCACGCTCGTCCTGGTCTTTATGTTCTGCTTCCTGGCCAAGTCTCAGGAGATGCGCGCCGTCGGTAAGGCCGCCATCGTCCCCGTCTGCTTTGCCGTCAACGAGCCGCTGCTGTTCGCCGCACCCATCGTGCTCAACCCCGTCTTCTTTGTCCCGTTTGTCTTTGCCCCGATCGCCAACATCTGGATCCTCAAGATCTTTATCGACTTCTTGGGCATGAACGGCTTTATGTACACCCTGCCTTGGACTGTCCCCGGCCCCATCGGCACCATCATGGGTCTGGGCTTCCAGCCGCTCGCCTTTGTGATGCTCGCCCTTATCCTGGTCGTCGACTTCGTTCTGTACTATCCGTTCTTCCGTGCCTATGACGCCCAGAAGTGCGCCGAGGAGGCCGAGATTTCCGAGGAGGAGCTCGCCGCCAAGAACGCCGAGAAGGCCGCCAAGCTTAACGATGCCTTCCAGGGCAAGGCCGATGCCAAGAGCGTTGCCGCCGGCGCTGCTGCCGAGGCCGTGAAGGCCGATGCCCCCGCCGCTTCTGCAGCATCCGCTGCCGAGGCAACGACCGCCAGCGACCTTAACGGCAAGCGCGTGCTCGTGCTCTGCCAGGGCGGCGGCACCTCGGGCCTGCTCGCCAACGCGCTGGCCAAGGCTGCCAAGGAGCGCGGCATCAATCTTGAGACCGCTGCCGAGGCCTATGGCAACCACGTGGACATGCTCCCCGACTTCGATCTGGTCGTTCTGGCCCCGCAGGCTGCCAGCTACCTGGCCGACCTGCAGAAGGACTGCGAGCGCGTGGGCAACAAGTGCGTCGCCTGCCGTGGCAAGCAGTACATCGAGCTCTCCCAGAACGGCGATAAGTCTCTCGCCTTCGTGAGTGAACAGCTTTCGAAGTAAGTAACGCTCAGGGCCAGCCGACCATCCACAGCCGGCTGGCCCTTCGATTTAGACGATTGGATCATCATGTCCGTTAACCCCGCTAGCGTCACCAACCCACCCGCGCAGTTTCCCGAGGACTTTGTCTTTGGCGGCGCCACTGCTGCCTACCAGGTAGAGGGCGAGACCCGCACCCACGGTAAGGGCAAGGTTGCCTGGGACGACTTCTTGGAGGCCCAGGGCCGTTTCTCCCCCGATCCCGCTTCGGACTTCTACAACCAGTACCCCGTCGATCTGGAGCTGTGCGAGGAGTTCGGCATCAACGGCATTCGCCTCTCCATCGCCTGGAGCCGTATCTTCCCCAACGGTACCGGCGAGATTAACCCCGAGGGCGTTCAGTTCTACCATGACCTCTTCGCCGAGTGCCACAAGCACCACGTTGAGCCGTTCGTCACGCTGCACCACTTTGACACGCCGCTGACTCTCTTTGAGAAGGGCGACTTCCTCAACCGCGAGACCATCGACGCCTTTGTGGACTTTGCCACCTTCTGCTTTAAGGAGTACGCCGACCAGGTGACCTACTGGTTCACCTTTAACGAGATCTGGGCCGACGCCTCCAACACCTACATCGAGGGCACCTTCCCCGGTGGCGTCAAGGCGCATCTGGCCGAGGCCTTCCAGTGCGAGCACAACATGATGCTCGCCCACGCCAAGGCTGTGCTTGCCTTCCACAACGGCGGTTTTAAGGGCAAGATCGGCGTCATTCAGTCGTTGGAGTTTAAGTATCCGCTCAACGAGAACGACCCCGCCGACATCAAGGCCGCCAACAACGAGCACGTGCTGCAGAACCAGTTTCTGCTCGACGCCACCTTCCGCGGCGACTATGCCCCCGACACCCTCGAGTGCGCCAACCGTCTGGCTGCCGTCTCGGGCGGCACCATCGAAATCCTGGACGAGGACCTCGAGATTATGCGCGAGGCCGCGCTCTACAACAACTACCTGGGCGTTAACAACTACCAGTGCCGCTTCCTCAAGGCTTACGACGGCGAGAACGACCTGCACCACAACGGTACGGGCGAGAAGGGCACCGGCCGCTGGCGCGTTAAGGGTATTGGCGAGCATGTGAACAAGCCTGGTATCCCCACCACCGACTGGGACTGGATCATCTATCCCGAGGGTCTGTTCGACCTGCTCGTCTACATTAAGCAGCGCTACCCCAACTACAAGCAGATCTTCATCACCGAGAACGGCATGGGCTACAAGGACCCCTACAAGGACGGTTTTGTGGACGACCAGCCGCGCATCGACTACATCGAGCAGCACCTGCGCTGGTTGCTCAAGGCCATGGAGGTGGGCGTCAACGTGGGCGGCTACTTCCTGTGGAGCCTGCAGGACCAGTTCTCCTGGACCAATGGTTACAACAAGCGTTACGGCTTCTTCTACGTTGACTTTGAAACCCAGAAGCGCACGCCCAAGGCAAGCGCATACTGGTATAAGCACGTGGCGCAGACCCGTCGTCTGGACTAGCGGCTTGCGACGAGCGGTTGGCGGAGTTGCACCGCCCACATAACCTGTCCCCATTTCTCAGCCGGGGGCGGCACGTCACACGGCGAGCCGCCCCCGACCTTTTTGTTCAGGTCGGAAGCCGTTCGTCTCAATCTGTAACATCTAGCTGAGTTTTTTTGGTCCTAGCTGTTACAGATTGAGACGAACAGGATTGCTCTTTCCGAAGAATCTAAATCTGTAACACGTAGCCCGCTTTTGACCGTCTACCTGTTACAAATCGAGACAAACGGAGTAGGACCTAACCCCGTATGTCCCTAACAGTCGAGCGTTCGACCAGCGTACTCGGCACATGAATCGCCTCGATAGACGAGCTCTCTCCAATCGCCGCCTCAAACGCAAGCTTACCGACACCGCGCAAATCAAATCGCAGCGTCGTCAGCCGATTGTGAGGAACAAGTCCCTCGAGTGCGTCGTCGATACCAACCACGCTCACGTCGTCGGGCACGGACAGGCCCGCGTTCTCGAGCGCGGCGATAACGCCCAGCGCCATCTGGTCATTTGCCGCAAGCACGGCAGTCGGCGCCTGCGACCCGCCGGCAAGCACCTCGGCCGCAATCCGCTCGCCCATGGCGTACCCACTGTCCGCACTCCAATCGCCACGCAGCATCGGAGCGGCATCGACATGAGCACGACCCAGCGTATCGCGCCAACCGGCCTCACGAAAACGCGAGGAAATCGAGTTTTCCGGACCCGCCACAAACCGCATATTCGAGTGACCATGTTCCAGCAGATAATTGGTCAACAGCTCGCACGAACCATACTGGTCGGAGTCGATCGTCGTGCAGCGCGGATGCGCATACATGGACAGGATGACCGTTCGCACTCCCGGCTGGGGAACAAACTCCTCAAAATCGGGAGCCATGCGGTTCATGTTGAGAATCATGCCGTCGACGGGTCGCTCGACCATGCGGCGCGAGGCATCGGCAAGTGTATAGGGCTTGTCGCCGCCCATCTCGATCATAGTGACGGCAAAATCGTGCTCGCGCGCCGCTTGCATGATACCCTCGAGCGTCGCCAGGTTACCGACACGTGTGATGTTGTACATGCACAGGCCAATAGAACGATACGACCCGCCGCGCAACGCCGCTCCAGCAAAATTGGGACGAAAGCCCAGCTCTTCCATGGCGGCCAGCACACGCTTGCGCGTCTTTTCCGTCACGTTGGGCATACCGTTGACCACGCGAGACACAGTCTGGCGGCTCACGCCAGCGAGCGCCGCAACCTCTGCCGCGCTCGCCGAATGACCATTCCTTGTCTGCTGAGCCATGCCTTCCACGCTAACCTGCTTCCCAACTATTCCCCGCGCCCATGGCGCATCGTACATACATCGATAACGTGCTCATGATACCCGAGCCTTATACCACAACATGAAAACTTCTGTCAATCAAAACCGCTTACCGAACAAATACAACCGTTCGCGGCTGTTTGAAGTTGTTTTGTTTCTATACATCCCAGCCGGATGTTAACATGCTCATTGTCAAATGTTCACGTGCTCATTTTGGTTCTAATCATTTTAAGATAGTGTTTATCGGGCTTTTTCACCGCTGAACGCTAACCAGGGAGCCTCCTGAGCGCAAACGCACAATATCGAACAGCGAGACGAGAGGGTGTATGCAAATGTCTTTGCTAAACCGCGTACAGCAGCTGCCGAAGGGCTTTGTTTGGGGCGCCGCAACCGCCGCGTACCAAACGGAAGGTTCCACGAAGGTGGCAGGCAAGGGTAAGACCATGTGGGACGATTACCTTGTCGCCCAGGGTCGCTTTTTGCCCGACCCGGCCAGTGATTTCTACAACCGCTACGAGGAGGATATCCGCCTTTCTGCCGAGCATGGACTCAACGCCATCCGTGTGTCCATCGCCTGGACCCGCATCTTCCCCAACGGCGACGATGCCGAGCCCCTCGCCGAGGGCGTTAAGCACTACCACGAGCTGTTCGCCTGCTGCAAAAAGTATGGCGTCGAGCCCTATGTGTCCCTGCATCACTTTGACTCCCCCGCCGCCCTGTTCAACCAGGGCGACTGGCTCAACCGCAAGACCGTCGACGCCTATGTGCGCTATGCCGAGTTCTGCTTCCGCGAGTTCCGCGAGGTCAAGAATTGGTTCACCATCAACGAGCTCATCAGCCTCTCGCACTCCCAATACATCCAAGGCAACTTCCCGCCCAACCATCACTTTGATGTGACGAGCGGCATCCAGAGCCAGCACAACGAGCTCGTTGCCCACGCCCGCGCCGTCAACCTGTATAAGGATCTTGACGAGACCGAGCACCTGGGCGGACGCATTGGCATGGTCAACGTCCTGACGCCGGCATATCCTGCCACAGACTCGCCCGCCGACCAGCACGCCGCCGACCTGTACAACGCCTTCTACACCGACTTCATCATGGACGGCGCCTTCCTGGGTCACTACTCCGCGCGCACCCTCTCACTCATCAACGAGATTCTGCGTGCCAACAACGCCACGCTTACGGTTGAGGACAGCGACATGGAGGAGCTCGCCAAGGCGGCGCCCCGCAACGATATGTTCGGCCTCAACTACTATCAGTCGGCGTTTATCGCCGCCTACGATGGCGAGTCCACCAACAGCTTTAACGGCACCGGAGACAAGGGCACCTCGTGCTTTAAGTTTAAGGGCGTCGGGCAGCAGGTCGATATGCCGGGTATCCCCACCACCGACTGGGATTGGCTCATCTACCCGCAAGGCCTCTACGACACGCTCAAGCACATCAGCGCCACCTATCCCAACCTCCCCGTCATCTATATCACCGAAAACGGCCTGGGCCACAAGGACCCCGAGCCCGACGCAAACGGCATCGTCGCCGATCCCGAGCGCATCGACTTTGTCGACCAGCACATGGAGAAGGTGCTCCAGGCGCGCGCCGAGGGCGTCGACGTCCAGGGCTACTTTATCTGGAGCCTGCAGGACCAGTTCTCGTGGGCCAACGGCTATAACAAGCGCTACGGCCTGTTCTACATCGACTTCGACACGCAAAAACGCTACATCAAGCAGTCGGCACTCTGGTACAAGGAGCTCGCCGACACTATGGCGGACGCGCAGTAGCGCATCGCCTCGCTTTCCCCCGAGAAGGGAGCGGCCCTATGCGATACAAACCCAGCCGCTCCCCTCTCTCCCCTGGGACCGACCCCGCCTGCACCCGGGCTTTTAGCAAGCGGGAGACCATATAGGTTTTCAACGTCCATGCCATTAAGATTTCATGCAAAGAGGAGCGTGAACTATGGAATCGATCGTTAAGTTCTTGGAGAAAGGTCAGCCGTACTTCGACAAGGTCTCTAAGAACATCTACCTTCAGGCCATTAAAGACGGCTTTTTGGCAGCAATGCCCATCATCCTGTCTTCTTCTGTCTTCCTGCTTATTTCGACCCTGCCGGGCGTTGTCGCCACGGTCGGCGGCTTTACGCTGCCCGACTGGTGGAACGTCGACGTCGTGAACTTCTGCAACAAGGTTTACAACTTCACGATGGGCGTCGTGGGCATCATGGTCGCCGGCACCACCGCAAGCGCGCTGACCGGCTCCAAGAACCGCCGCATGCCTGCCGGCAAGGCCATCAACGCCACGAGCACCATGGTCGCCGCCATGTGCGCTATGCTCATCTTGGCCGTTACCCAGACGAGTGCCAAGATCGACGGCGCCGATGTCTCGGTGTTCTTTACCGACAACATGGGCACCAAGGGCCTGCTGAGCTCCTTTGTCGCCGCATTTGCCACGGTCAACATCTATGCCTTCTGCATTAAGCGAGACATCACCATCAAGCTGCCCAAAGAAGTCCCCGGCGCCATCGCCCAGAACTTCCGCGACATCTTCGCCTTCAGCTTCTCCATCCTGTTTGTCGCCGTCATCGACGTTATCTGCCGCACCTGCTTGGCCGTCCCGTTTGCCAACGTCATCTCCACGCTGGTGAGCCCGCTGTTCGCCGCTGCCGATTCCTACGCCGGCCTCGCCCTCATCTGGTTCATGATCCCGCTGTTCTGGTTCATGGGCATCCACGGCCCCTCGGTCGTTAAGCCTGCCCTCAACGCCGCGCTGTTTGGCAACATCACCACCAACCTCGCCACGCTGCAGGCCGGCGGTCACCCCGCCCTCGCCCTGACCGAAAACTTCGGTAACTACATCGGCGAACTCGGCGGCACCGGCGCCACGTTCATTGTCCCGATCATCTTCCTGCTCTTTATGCGCTCCAAGCAGCTCAAGGCCGTCGGCAAAGCCTCTGTCGTGCCCGTGATGTTCGCCGTCAACGAGCCGCTGCTGTTCGCCGCGCCCATCATCCTCAACCCGTACTTCCTGATCCCGTTCCTGTTTGCCCCCGTGGCCAACGTCCTCATTGGTAAGTTCTTCATCGACTTTTTGGGCATGAACGGCTTTATCTATGCCATGCCGTGGGCACTCCCCGGACCGATCGGCACCTTCATCGACACCAACTTCCAGCCGATCTCTCTGGTCCTGGTTGTCGTCCTGCTGGTCGTTGACTTCTTGATCTACTACCCGTTCTGCAAGGCCTACGACAACGTCCTGTGCAAGCAGGAGGCCGAGACCCTGGCCGAAGAAGAGGCCGAGGAGACCAAGGCCGTCAAGACCGCTGCCGCCCCCGCCGTTGAGGCTCCTGTTGTCGAGACCGCTTCTGACACTGAGGCCTCCGCAGCTCCGTCCGCCCTTAAGGGCAAGGATCTGAGGGTTCTGGTTCTGTGCGCTGGCGCCGGCACCTCTGCACTGCTCGCCAACGCGCTTAAGGAAGGCGCCGACGAGCTGGGCATCGACATTACCGCCAACGCCGGTGCCTACGGCAGCCACTACGCCATCATGGACCAGTACAACGTCATCGTCCTGGCTCCGCAGGTTCGCACCTATTACAACGAGATGAAGGCCGACACCGACCGCCTGGGCATCACGCTGCTGTCGCCCAAGGGCAAACAGTACATCGACCTCACTAAGGATCCCAAGGGTGCCGTCGCCTGGATCGAGGAAAACCTCGAGGCATAAGACGCTGACACCACCTGCCGCTTGCAGACAATAAATGGCCCGTGCATCGATGTTGAACTGCGCCCCAAATCTTGGACGCCCTAAATAGCGACTAGGCCGCAAGGGC
>CAUAAR010000041.1:0-8723 GCA_958427035.1 uncultured Collinsella sp.
ATGCGAACCTCCAGTCCGGACCGCCCCGCGGTCCAACTTTCTGTCCGCACCCCCGTTTAAACGATTCAACTCCAAATTCAGTCCCTATTTCACCGCAACTTACAAAAGGGCATAGAGGGGGCCGCCTATCGGGCCCCTGTGGGCGAGCAAGCGGAAGACAAACACATCTGTCCAATAATTCGTCTGAAACATAATGAAAAACCGTTTGATGTGAGTTAATATAAACAACGTCGTGAATCTGACTCCTGCCACATGCATGACAGGGGTTAAACACAAAAAGGAGTCAACTATGGTTTCTGAGAAGGCTACCCTCGTTAATCCTCAGGGTCTGCACATGCGTCCGGCTGGTCTGTTCGCCTCCACCATGGGCAAGTATGCCTGTGACGTGACGGTCGTTACCCCCGAGAAGGAGGTCAACGGCAAGTCCCCGATGGCCCTCATGGCTGCTGGTATCCCCTGCGGCACCGAGGTCGAGGTCAAGTGCGACGGCGCTGACGAGGCCGAGGCTCTGGCCGCTGCCATCGAGCTCATCAAGAGCGGTCTTGGCGAGTAGAACTCAAACGGGTCGCATGTTGAACAACTAAGTTCATATTTGGGGGCGCAGTGACCTGTTGTAAGGTAGCTGCGCTCTTTTGTCATGGATATGGCAAAACGCTTTATCACATGACACGGAGAGAGGAATGGGAATGTATCAGGGAGTCAACGCTTCCGAGGGCATCGGTATCGGCACCGTCATGGTCGCCGTCGATCCCGACTTGACGTTTGAGCCGCACGAGGTTGCTGATTCGGCAGCAGAGAAGGAGCGCTATCAGTCCGCTCTTTCGGTCTTCTGCGAGAAGACCCAGGCTCAGGCCGACCACATGAAGGAGACGGTGGGCGAGGCCGAGGCCGAGATCATGAGCGGACACATTGTCCTGGCTCAGGACCCGGGGATGACCGACGCCATCAACGCCGCCATTGACGGCGGTACCTGCGCCGAGCAGGCGCTCATGGACACCTCGACCATGTTCGAGAACATGTTCCTGTCCATGGACGACGAGATGTTCCGTCTGCGTGCGGCCGACATCGCCGACATCCGCACCGGTATTCTGGCTGAGCTGCTGGGCAAGGAGGTCGTCGACCTCTCCGTCCTGCCCGAGAACACTGTCGTTGTCGTGCACGACCTCACGCCGTCCATGACCGCCACGATCGATAAGGCCCACGTTGCCGGTATCGTCACCGAGACCGGTGGCCGCACGTCGCACTCCGCGATCATTGCGCGCGCCCTCGAGATCCCGGCTGTCCTTTCGGTTTCCAATAGCTGCACCGCTCTGCGCAACGGTATGACCGTTGTCGTCGACGGTGGCAAGGGTATCGTCGAGGCCGATCCCGACGAGGAGACGCTCGCTGCCTACACCGCCAAGGCCGAGGCCTTCGCTGCCGAGAAGGCAGCCCTCGAGGCCTTCCGTGGCAAGCCGTCCGTGACTGCCGATGGCATCAAGAAGATCATCGCCTGCAACATCGGTAACCCCGATGACGTGCCCAACGCGCTCGATCACGACGCCGAGGCCATCGGTCTGTTCCGCTCCGAGTTCCTGTTCATGGACTCTGCTGAGCTTCCTTCCGAGGAGGAGCAGTTCAACGCCTACCGTAAGGTCGCCAGCGCGCTCAAGGGTGCTC
Source organism: uncultured Collinsella sp. (assembly GCA_958427035.1). GTDB lineage: Bacteria > Actinomycetota > Coriobacteriia > Coriobacteriales > Coriobacteriaceae > Collinsella. The sequence goes on from CAUAAR010000041.1 coordinate 1,660, forward strand.
CGGTCATCATCCGCACGCTCGATGTGGGTGGCGACAAGGAGATTCCGTATCTGCACATGGTCAAGGAAGACAACCCCTTCATGGGCTTCCGTGCCGTGCGTTACTGCCTGGCCAATCCCGACCAGTACAAGGTCCAGCTCCGCGCTCTGCTGCGCGCTAGCGCCTTCGGTGACGTCAAGATCATGATCCCGCTCGTCACCTGCGTCGAGGAGGTCCTGGCTGTCAAGGAGCTCGTCGAGCAGTGCAAGGCCGAGCTGACCGAAGAGGGTCGCAAGTTCAACGAGAACATCGAGGTCGGCATCATGGTCGAGACGCCCGCCGCTTCGCTGCTCGCAGACCGTCTGGCCGAGGTCGCCGACTTCTTCTCCATCGGCACCAACGACCTGATCGGCTACACCATGTGCGCCGACCGTGGCAACGACACCATCTCCAACCTGTACCAGGTGTACTATCCCGCCGTGCTCCGCTCGCTTAAGAACATCATCGAGAGCGGCGTGAAGGCCGGCATCATGGTCGGTATGTGCGGCGAGGCCGCTGCCGATCCGCTGCTCGAGCCGCTGCTGATCAGCTGGGGCCTGGAGGAGTTCTCGATGAGCGCTCCGTCCATCCTGCGCGCCCGTAAGACCATCAGCCAGTGGACCAAGGCCGAGTGCGACGAGCTCGCCGAGAAGGCGCTCGCCTGCAACACTGCCGCCGAGGTCAAGGCACTGCTCGAGTCCGCAGCTCGCTAATTTGGTATCAGGGGTAACCGCGTGGTTGGAATGGGCCGGCCACGCGGCCCTCACATATACAGGGGGTACTGTAAATGTTCTACACGCTAACCGCTAACCCGGCTGTCGACATGACGGTTTCGAGCTCTCCGCTCGAGCCCGACGAGAACGTCCGCACCGGCTCGGCCAGCTACACGGCTAACGGCAAGGGCCTCGACGTGTCCTTCGCCTTTAAGAAGATGGGCGTCGACACCGTCGCGCTCGGCTTCTTCGCTGGCTTCACGGGCAAGTTTATCGTCGAGGAAGTCATGAACCTGGGTTGCCTGTGCCGCCCGGTCTGGACCGACGGTATCACGCGCATTAACACCTACGTCAATGATGGTCAGCACGAGTACGGCATCCTGAACCCTGGCGCTCCTATTACGCCGCAGCACCAGGAGGAGCTCTACAACATCCTGGACACCGCGGGCGATCTTGAGTGCCTGATCGTCTCCGGCTCCGTGCCTCCCAAAGCTACGCCCGACTTCCTGGCTCAGGTCATGGAGCACGCTCAGGCTCGTGGCGCCGACGTCGTCCTGGACCTGTCCTCCGACAAGCTCAAGGAGCTCGCTCACAAGAAGCCGCTGCTCATCAAGCCGAACCATCACGAGATGAAGGCCATCTTCGGCGTGCCGGTCGACACCGACGACGAGGTTCGCGTTGCCATGAAGATGGCTCACGACGCCGGCGTTCAGAACGTGCTGCTTACCCGTGGTAGCCGCGGCGACGCTTACTTCTCCAACGGCGAGGACATCTGGTACGCCAAGCGTGAGTTCAACATCAAGCTGGTTTCTTCCGTCTGCGCCGGTGACTGCACCCTCGCTGCGTTCCTGCACAAGTGGTACAGGGATCGCGACAACGTCGAGGAGGCCATGAAGCTCGCTATGGCCACCGGCGCCAACGTTGCCGAGTCCGTCGGCATTGGCGACTTTGGTCACGTCGATGAGTACAGCAAGCGCGTTGCCGTCCGCAAACTCGATCGTCAGTAATCGAAACGCGACATATTCGTGCGCATGTGGCGCCCCGGTTTCGGCTGGGGTGCCTTTTTTGTTTCGCCATGGGGGAGAGGTGTCCTGCCGTACTTCATCGCTTCCACACCGTTCACCGAGTTGTCCTAGCCTTTTACCGATGCGTGGAATATACTTTCATTAACACGTTGCTTCGTGAAAGGAACATTCATGATTTACACGCTCACTGCAAATCCCGCCATTGACTACAACATCGCCTGCGACGGCCTTGCTGCCAACACCGTCACGCGTACCCGCAACGCCGTCTACACGCCCAACGGCAAGGGCCTCAACGTCTCGTTTACGCTTGACCACTACGGTGTCGACACCACGATCCTGGGTTTCTTCGCCGGCTTCTCGGGCGAGTTTATCGTTAAGGGCGCCGAGGCCCTGGGCGTGCCCGTCAAGCCCGTGTGGACCGACGGCATCACGCGTGTCAACGTGTTCCTCAACGCCGGCCCCGACACCGAGTACAACATGGTCAATGCCGGTGCCGCCATCAACGAGGCCAATGAGCAGGAGATGTTTGAGCTCATCGATTCGCTCGATGACATGACCTGCCTGGTCATCAGCGGCTCGCTGCCTCCCAACACTTCCGAGGGCTTCCTGGCCGAGGTCCTGCGCCGCGTCAAGGCCAAGGGGGCCGAGTTCGTCCTCGATATCTCGAGCCATCAGCTGGCAGACCTCATTGCCATGGAGCCGCTGCTGATCAAGCCCAACGACGACGAGCTGCTCGACATCTTTGGCATCAAGGTGAGCGGTGGCGACGACGAGTCCGTCAAGGGCGCGATGGCCGAGCTGCATGCCAAGGGCGCCAAGAACGTGCTGCTGACCCTCGGTGGCGCCGGTGCTTACTTCTCCAACGGCGAGCACATCTGGTTTGCCAACCGCACCTTCGACGTCAAGCTGCTGTCGACGGTGTGCGCCGGCGATTCCTCGCTCGCTGCCTTCCTGTCCGTGTGGCACGACGCCCCCGAGCGCGTCGAGGACGCCCTGCGCCTTTCGATGGCCACCGGAGCCAACGTGGTCGAGTGCCCCGGTCTGGGTGATTTTGCCAAGGTGGACGAATATAAGAAGCATATCGAGGTTCGCCAGGTCTGCTAGCAGCATCGATACATCGTTGCCGAACACCCGCTTTGGATCTCCGAGGCGGGTGTTTTTTTGTGCGCTGATCGTATGTGGCGTTTGCTGTCTCGTTTTATCGAATCGACGACGCGATTGCGTGCGCGCGCTTTCTCGTTTCTTGCTAGACTTCTTGAGAACCATCGATTAACGCTCACAAGTGCAGGAGGCCATAGGCATGTGCAATGTTTCTCTCAACGGTACGCAACCGTCTGATGCCTCCCTGCGCGTCCTGCGCGCGCTTGAGGCGGCTGGTCTTGAGGCTTGGTACGTGGGCGGTTGGGTGCGCGACGCCCTGATGGGGTGCTCCAGCCACGATGTTGATATGTGCTGTAGCGGCCTGTGGCAGGAGTCCAAGGCGGCGCTCGAGGCCGCTGATATTGCGGTCGTGGAGTCGGGCATTAAATTTGGCGGAATCACGGCTATTTCCGATGGCGAGCGTATCGAGGTCACCACGTACCGTCTGGATGGCTTCTATACCGATGGGCGCCATCCTCAGAGTGTCGAGCGTGCCGCCTCGCTCGAGGACGATCTGGCGCGCCGCGACTTTACTGTCAACGCCATGGCCTGGCATCCCGAGCGCGGGCTTGTCGACCGCTATGACGGCCAGGTTGATCTGGAGCGCAAGCTGATTCGCGCTGTCGGCGATCCCAAGCGTCGCTTTAACGAGGATGCGCTTCGTATGCTGCGCGCCGTTCGTTTTGCCTGCCGCCTGGACTTTATGATTGAGCCCGAGACTAAGCGTGCGCTTGCCGAGTGCGCCCCGCTGCTCGATGCCGTGGCGCGCGAGCGTGTGGGTATTGAGCTCGAGGGCATTCTTTCGACCGGTCATGGGGGAGACGCGATGCTGCGCTACCCCGAGCTCATCTGCGCCGCCGCGCCCGAGTTGGCAGCGGGTCGCGGGTTTGATCAGCGAAGTGTCTATCATGCGTTTAACGTCTACGAGCATATCGCCCGTGTGCTGACGGTGGCAGGGGAGCTGGCGCTGTGCGACGGCGTCGCGCCCTCCTCGAGTCTGATGTGGGCGGCGTTTTTGCACGATGTGTCCAAGCCCGAGTGCTTCACGGTCGATCACGCCGGCAGCGGACACTTCTATGGTCACCCCGAGCTCGGCGCCAAGAAAGCGCGCGTCATTATGGATCGCCTGGCGCTTTCGCACGACCTGGTGCGCGATGTGTGCCTGCTCATCAAATATCACGATAAGCCGCTGCGCCCCGAGCGCTCCTGCCTGCTCAATATGATGCGCGCGCTTTCGGGTGAGGGCGTCGACACGGCCCGCCTGATTGACGAGCTCATGGACCTTAAGCGTGCCGATACGCTCGGCAAGGCCCCGTCGTGCTTCTATTACGTTGAGACGATTGAGGAGATGCGCGCGATGGCGCACGAGCTGCTGAAGGCAGGGGAGCCCTATACGCTCAAGATGCTCGCCATCAACGGCGGCGACCTGATCCGTGCCGGAGTCAAGCCCGGGCCGGAACTGGGTCAGCTTCTCAACTCCGCCCTCGACGCCGTGATCGAAGACAACATTCCCAACGATCGCGAAGCTCTTTTGGTCCATCTCAACTTGAATTAGCTACCCAGTTTACCTGCGTGTTCCATAACCTGCCGACAATTTTTCGGCAATTTGGAATTTCTTCTTGCGCTGACGTTTTTTGTCCCGTAATATATTTCCTTGCAGCACGGCAGTGCAGATGTCATGTGGCCCGTTCGTCTAGCGGTTTAGGACGCCGCCCTCTCAAGGCGGAGATCACCAGTTCGAATCTGGTACGGGCTACCACTTCTTTTCTGCTGAGGCTTATGGCCCGTTCGTCTAGCGGTTTAGGACGCCGCCCTCTCAAGGCGGAGATCACCAGTTCGAATCTGGTACGGGCTACCACGCATTTGATACCCGGGCTTCCCATGGAAGGCCGGGTTTTTTATTTTCAAACAACCGTCTGCAATTCCCGTTTGAACCAGAGCTTTGCGTTCTGTCTATGGTCCTTACGGGTACAATATCCAAGATATTTTGACTGTTAGAAGGAGTCTCATGACGGAGTCCTCTCAGCATACGTCTAAGCCCCAGGTCGAGGTTGAGGCCTCGGGCGGAGATGACAATAAGAGCGCACGCCGCGGCGCCATCTTTATCGGCGTCGTGCTGGTGGGTTATATCGTCTATCTGGTGGTAACCGGGCAGATGGGGCAGTTCTGGGCCGCAATGTCGAGCGTCCAGGCGCCATGGCTCGTTGCTGCATGCTTCTGCATGTTCTTGTACCTCTTCTTTGGCATCGTGGCGTACGCGATTGCCGTTTGGCTCGATCCTAATTCACCCGTCGGCATCCGCGACCTGATTTCGGTCGAGGCGAGCGGCATCTTCTTTGGCAACCTGACGCCCATGATGATGGGCTCGACTCCCGCCCAGATCTACCGCCTGACCAAGGCGGGCCAAAATGTCGGCGAGGCTGGCGCCACGCAGTTCACGCGCTTTATCGTGTATCAGTTTGGCCTCGTTGCCTGGGGCGCTATCCTCCTGCTTGCTCGCATGCCTTTTTTTGCCGAGCGCTATGGCGACATGACGTTGCTGTGCGTCTTTAGCTTTGGTGGGCACTGCTGCATCTTGCTGGGCATCTTCGCCGTCGCGCTCATGCCTAAGACCGTCACGCGCGTCGCCCATTGCATCATCAATTGGCTTGAGCGCATTGGTGTCTCGGCCACTAAGATCGAGGGATGGCGCACGTTTGTCGATGGCGAGATCTACTCCTTCTCCGAGAAGTTCAAGCTTTCAGCCGGACATTTTTCTTCCATGTTGCTCACCGTGTTTATCACCATGCTGCAGCTCGCGTTTTTCTATCTGGTGCCGTATTTCCTGATGCTTGCCTTTGGCCACCACGAGGTCGACTTTTTCTCGGTCATGGCCGCGAGCGCCTTTGTCCAGCTGCTGAGCTCTGCGGTTCCCTTGCCCGGTGGAACTGGTGGCGCTGAGGGCGGCTTTGCATTGTTCTTGGGTCATTTCTTTGGGTCGGCTTCGACCGCCGGCTATCTGCTGTGGCGCCTCATTACGTTTATTGCGCCGACCATTTTGGCTGCGCCCCTGCTGGGACTTAAGAGCGCCCACAACGAGAGCATCCATGCGCGCTGGGATCGTGTGATGCGCAAGCTCGGTCGCACGCCTCAGACGCCCTCTGCGCCCACTAAGCCGCACCCCACGAATGCTGTTACCGTTGATCCCAAGAAGCACGCTCAGAAGGCTTCTGGGACCGCTAAGCCGGCTCATAAAGCCTATGTGCGCCAGACAGGCGATGGTATTCGCGTATCTCCGTCGGTACTCAATAAGAAGAAGCACCCTAAGTCGCAGTAGGACAGTCGTGCGTTCTTCATGATGCGGGGCATATTTGTGCTGTATGGGGGATAATCCTCTTACGTAGATTATCTCTCATCTGTTGATGAATACTCGCATATCGAAGGGACACGCCCATGGCAACCAGCAAACCGCGTCTTGATCGTCGCATCGTTCGCAGCCGTAATGCCATCCTTTCCGCTTTCGAGCGCCTTCTCATGGAAAAGCCGCTGGCAGACATTACGGTGAGTGCCATCGCGCGCGAGGCCAATGTCGACCGCAAGACCTTTTACGTTCACTTTGGTACGGTTGACGGCCTGCTCGATGCCATTGCCGTCGATGTGGTGGAGATGGTTGTCGACTCGGTCGAGAAAACGCTTGCTTCCATGGACGGCGACACCAATGAGCGCGCCCTGGGCGCGGCGGCGACCTTCTTTAAAACCGTTAATGAGGCGCTGTGCAACAACCTGGTGCTTAATCGTCAGCTGATCGAGAACATTCCGCTCGATGATTTTATGGCTCGTCTTCGTGCGCCGCTCGAGCACGAGATTGCCGAGCGCGATCTGCTGCCCCAAGGTCTCAAGGACGAGATGTTCGATTACTATCTGGCGTTTTTGTTGTCGGGTATTATCGGTATCTATCGCACGTGGGCGCTGTCTGACGGCTCGGTTCCTATCGAGCGCGTCTCGGAGGTTGCCAACGACCTGACTCTCAACGGCCTGTCGAGCCTGGAATCTCGCTTCGAATAGCATCGATAATTCAACAATTTATAGAAGTTGCGGTGGAATAGGGATTGTTTTGGTTATTGGAAGGCCGTTCGGGGGTGCGGACAGAAAGTTGGACCGCGGGGCGGTCCGGACTGGAGGTTCGCAT
>CAUAAR010000042.1:0-8666 GCA_958427035.1 uncultured Collinsella sp.
CATGCGAACCTCCAGTCCGGACCGCCCCGCGGTCCAACTTTCTGTCCGCACCCCCAATCAGTCCCTATTTCACCGCAACTGAAACAGGGGCGCTCTCCAAGAGAGCGCCCCTGCCGGGTTTCCATAGTTCTGGCGAAGCAGTCCTTGAGATCCGCCTTGCCTTATGCCAAGAACTCCTTGGTGGTCGCCACGATGTTGGCGGCGTCCAGGCCGTGCTTGTGCAGGAGCTCGGCGCCCGGGCCGGACTCACCGAAGGTGTCGTTGACGCCGATCTTCTTGAGCGGCGTCGGGCACTGCTCGCACAGGACGTCGGCAACGGCGCTGCCCAGGCCACCGATTACAGAATGCTCCTCGACGGTCACGACGTGGCCGGTCTTGGTGGCGCTCTTGACGATCAGGTCGGCATCGATGGGCTTGATGGTGTGCATGTTGATGACCTCGGCGTCGATGCCCTCGGCAGCGAGCTGCTCGGCGGCCTCGAGAGCCTCGCCGACCATCAGGCCGCAGGCGATGATGGTCACATCGGCGCCCTCGCGCATGACAATGCCCTTACCCAACTCGAACTTGTAGGTCTCGGGGTCGTTGATAACCGGCGAGGCCAAACGGGCGAAGCGCATGTACACCGGACCGTCGCACTCGTAGGCGGCGCGCGTCACGGCGCGGGCCTCCACGTCGTCGGCGGGAACAATCACGGTCATGCCAGGGATGACGCGCATGAGGGCGATATCCTCGCAGCACTGGTGCGTGGCGCCATCCTCGCCCACCGAGATACCGGCGTGCGTGGCACCGATTTTAACGTTGAGGTGCGGGTAGCCGATGGAGTTGCGGACCTGCTCAAAGGCGCGGCCGGCGGCGAACATGGCAAAGCTGCTCGCGAAGGCAACGCGGCCGGTGGTTGCGATACCGGCGGCGACGCCCATCAGGTTGCTCTCGGCGATACCCACGTCGAAGAAGCGGTCGGGGCAGGCGGCTTTGAACTTGCCGGTCTGCGTGGCGGCGGCCAGGTCGGCGTCGAGGACCACAAAGTCATCGTGCTCGTTGGCGAGCTCGACGAGGGCCTCGCCGTAGCTTACGCGCGTGGCGATTTTTTTGACGTCTGCCATCCTAGAGCTCCTCTCCGGCGGCCGTGAGCTCTGCCATGGCCTGCTCAAACTGTTCATCGTTGGGGGCCTTGCCGTGCCAACCAACCTGGTTCTCCATAAAGGACACGCCCTTGCCCTTCAGGGTCTCGGCGATAATGGCGGTCGGCTGCCCCTTGGTGGCGCGAGCCTCGGCAAAGGCGGCGCGGATCTGGTCGAAGTCGTTGCCGTCGGCGAGCTCCACCACGTGGAACTTGAACGCGCGGAACTTGTCGGCGAGCGGCATGGGGTCGTTGACCTCCTCGACGGGGCCGTCGATCTGCAGGCCGTTGTGGTCGACGATCACGCAGAGGTTATCGAGCTGCTGGTTGCCGGCAAACATGGCGGCCTCCCAGACCTGGCCCTCCTCGCTCTCGCCATCGCCCAGCAGGGCGTACGTGCGGTAAGTATCGCCCCAGTGCTTGGCGGCAACGGCCATACCCACGGCGGCGGAGATACCCTGGCCGAGCGAGCCGGTGGACATGTCGACGCCCGGGGTGTCGTTCATGTTGGGATGACCCTGCAGGTGGCTGCCGATATGGCGCAGCGTCTCGAGGTCCTCCTTGGGGAAGAACCCGCGCTCGGCGAGCACGGCGTACAGACCCGGAGCACAGTGGCCCTTGGAGAGCACAAAGCGATCGCGGTCGGCCTTGCGGGGATCGGCCGGGTCGACGTTCATTTCCTCAAAGTACAGATAGGTCATGATGTCGGCAGCGCCGAGCGAACCGCCCGGATGGCCGGACTTGGCAGCGTGCACTCCGGTGACGATGCCCTTCCTTACCTCGTTGGCAACCTTTTTGAGCTCTTCGTCGCTCATTGTGCCTTCCTTTCATCCTCTTTAGACAAGATGCGCACGGCACAGAAGGTCGTCCCAACCCAGCCGCGATGCACGTACGTCATTCATTATGCTGGAAACTGGAAGCTTTACCAGAGTATTTATCATTATTTGAACAATTGAGCAGGCAGAACCGCTGATGAAACGGTTTATCAATGTGAACGTCTTTTGGATGGAACGCAGTCGGCCCTACGCGTTAATGTCCTTGAAGCCCTCACCGAAAGTTTCCGTAACGTCGGCCACGGTCACGATGGCGCGCGGGTCGCGCTCGCGCACGATCGTCTTGAGGGTATTGAGCTCTCGACGGCTCACGATGACCATAACCACTGGCTTCTCGGCACCCGAATACATGCCAGTCGCCTTAAACTTGGTACAACCACGACCCAGGCCATACATGATATCGGCAGCGATATCAGGGAACTTGTCCGAGATGATGAGTACCATACGGCGTTTGTTGCCACCATCGACCACGGCATCGATCACGTAGCCGCTAATGACCATCGAAAGGCCTGCATACAGTGCGTTTTCGATTGAAAAGACCGGAGCCGATAGCGCGCATACGGCAACATCGATCGCCATGACGGTCGAGCCCACCGGCAGCGAGGTGTTACGCGAGATGATTTGGCCAATCGTGTCCGAGCCGCCGGTGTTGGCGCCGGCGCGCAACACCATGCCGTAACCGATGCCCGTAATAATGCCGCCCCACATGGCAGGGAGCATCAGGTCCGCATCCGCCAGAGGTGCTACAAACGGGGCGAACAGATCGGTAAAGAAGCCCAGCAGCACAAAGCCCGTCGCGGTCTGCACCACGTAGAACATGCCGCCCTCGCGCATAACGACCAACAACAGCAAGGCGTTCATCACGATCGTCTGAATACCAACGGGAAGCGATAGGCCGCGCGCCGCGCCGACCGCCTGGATAATGGTGGCAAGGCCCGTAACGCCACCGGCGGCAAGACCGTTGGGAATCAAAAACAAGTCGGTCGCGATGGCGGCCAAGGCACACCCCAACATGATCTGGGGCAGGTCGTGAAAGAAGTTCATCGAAAGAATGCGCTTGATGTCCAGACGATATGCCATGCTGCCTCCCTCAAAAAAGCGCACCCAAACGGATGCGCTTTGAACTTCTTCTTGTATTCGATTCTACCGATTCGCCGGACAAAAACCACCCCTGCGCAGGGTTTATTCTGGATACAAACCCGTCCAACCGTTGGGCTTAGCATCGGTTTGAAGCCGCCCGATGTTTTAGACCTCCGAGCCTTCTGCATCGGCGTTGCCGGTGGCCCAGCGATGGTAGCCAATAACAAACGGGTCCAGGTCGCCATCGTCAAGAACGGCCTCGACATTGCTGGTCTCCACGCCCGTGCGTAGGTCCTTGACCATCTGGTACGGGTAGAGCACGTAGCTGCGGATCTGGTTGCCAAAACCAATCGTGGTCTTGGGTCCGCGAATCTCATCGAGCGCCTCGGCACGCTTCTCGAGCTCAATCTCGTACAGGCGAGCCTTGAGGATCTGCATGCACGCGGCCTTGTTCTGGATCTGGCTGCGCTCGTTTTGGCAGGTGACCACAATGCCGCTGGGGAAATGCGTCACGCGCACGGCGGAGTCGGTGGTGTTGACGCCCTGACCGCCCGGGCCGCTCGCGTGGTACACGTCCACGCGGATGTCATCGGGACTGATCTCGATGTCGATATCATCGGGTAGCACGGGGATGACCTCGACGCCGGCAAACGTGGTCTGGCGGCGCTTCTTGTCGTCGGTGGGGCTAATGCGAACCAAGCGGTGGACGCCGGCCTCGGCGCGCAGCATGCCAAATGCGTCCTTGCCCTCGACGGTAAAGGTCGCGCGGTCGATGCCGATGACCTCGGCTGCGGGACAGTCGTTGATGGTGACCTTCCAGCCGCGACGCTGGCAGTACTTCATGTACATCTTAAAGAGCATGAAGGTCCAGTCCTGGGCCTCCAGACCACCCTGTCCGGGCTTGATGGTCACAATGGCATCGCCGTGATCGAACTCACCGGTAAACCAGCTCGAAAGCTCAAGCTCATCGATGGCCCGGGCCAGGCGCTCAGCCGTGGCTGTAGCCTCCTCGCGAAGGGCGACGGCGTCGGGGTCATCCCCCATCTCCTCCGCAAGCTCCAGCGCGGCGCGGGCATCGGAAAGCTCGCCGCGCGCGGTGTCCACGGCAGCGATATCTTCCTTGGTACGCGCGATCTCCTCCATGGTGGCACGGGCGGCGTCGGCGTCATCCCAAAAGCCAGGGGCAACACTTTTGGCCTCGAGCTCGGTCACGCGCGTGCGCTTTTCGTCCAGGTGGAGATACGACTCGACCTCGCCGAGCCGGTCCGCGAACGCGTCCAGCTCGGCGGGCGTTACCTCTAAAGCCTCAGCCATTAACGATTCCTGCCGTGGCAGTACTTAAACTTCTTGCCGCTACCGCAGGGGCACGGGTCGTTGCGGCCCACGTTAACGTACGGATCGTCGCTCTCGGACTTGCGATAGGTGGTCACCTTGCCACCGTTGTTGACGGCAGCCGGACCACCCTGGACAGCCGTGCGGGCCTGCACCTGCGCCTGCTTGCGCAGCACCGAGTCGCCGTTGTCACCATCGACCTCGGCAGGACCGGAGAAGCGCGCACCCTCGAGCGCGGGCTCCTCCTTGTGCTCCACGGCACGCGGGGCAGCCTTGATCTCGATGCGCAGAACCGTGCGCAGGTAATCCTCATACATGGTATCGACGAGTATCTGGAACGCGCCGTAGGCCTCGGTCTTGTACTCAACCAGCGGGTCGCGCTGGCCAAAGCCGCGCAGGCCGATGCCGGTCTTGAGGTAGTCCATCTCCTGCAGGTAGTTCATCCAGCGGGTATCGATGACGCGCAGCATGACCTGGGTGTTGAGCTCGCGCATCAGGTCCTCGCCCAAGCGCTCGGCCTTCATGTTGTAGCACTTCTCTACGTAAGCCAGGACATCGGCAGCCAGGGCCTCAAAATCCTCGTCGGGGAACTTCGGCGTATCGATGTGACCGGTGAGCTCCACAACCCACTTGCGCAGGCCCTCCAGGTCGCGCTCACCATCGTGGCTGTCCTTGGTGCAGAACTCCTGCACGCAACGGTAGACGGTATCGTGCATGACCTCGGTGATGTGGTCGGTCAGGTCCTTGCCGTCCAGAATCTTATTGCGCTCGGCGTAGATGACCTGACGCTGCTTGTTCATAACGTCGTCGTACTCAAGGACGCTCTTACGCATGGAGAAGTTGATGCTCTCGACCTTGTGCTGGGCGCTCTCGACGGCCTTGGAGATGATCTTATGCTGGATGGGCATGTCGTCACCCATGTCGGCCGTGACCATCATCTTGGAGACGCGGTCCATCTTGTCGCCGCCGAACAGGCGCATGAGGTCGTCCTCGAGCGACAGGTAGAACTGGGTCTCGCCCGGATCGCCCTGACGACCGGAGCGGCCGCGCAGCTGGTTGTCGATACGGCGGGACTCATGGCGCTCGGTGCCGATAACGGTCAGGCCGCCGGCGGCAAGCACGCGCTCGCGCTCGGCCTTGCAAGTCTCCTTGGCCTCGGCGTTAAACTGCTCGAGCTGCTCGGGCGTCACGTCCTCCATGGTCAGGCCCTCGTACTCCAGGCGCTCGCGCACCAGTTCGTCGGGGTTGCCGCCCAGCAGGATGTCGGTACCACGACCGGCCATGTTGGTGGCGATGGTCACGGCGCCGTAGCGTCCGGCCTGGGCCACGATGTGGGCCTCGCGTTCATGGTGCTTGGCGTTGAGGACCTCGTGTGCGATGCCGCGCTTGGTAAGGGCGGCGGACAGCTTCTCGGAGCTCTCGATGGAGACGGTGCCCACCAGGACCGGCTGGCCCTTGGCGTGACGACGCTCAACGTCGTCGGCGACGGCGTTGTACTTAGCCTGAATGGTGCGGTACACCAGGTCCTCGTGGTCCACGCGCTGCACGGGCTTGTTGGAGGGGATGACCTCGACAGGCAGCTTGTAGATCTCGCGGAACTCGGCATCCTCGGTAAGTGCCGTGCCGGTCATGCCGGAAAGCTTGTCATACAGACGGAAGTAGTTCTGCAGGGTGATGGTGGCGAGTGTCTGGTTCTCCTCGCGTACGAGCACACCCTCTTTGGCCTCGATGGCCTGGTGCAGGCCCTCAGAATAGCGGCGGCCCTCCATGATGCGGCCGGTGAACTCGTCGACGATCTTGACCTCGCCGTTGGTGACCACGTACTGCTTATCGCGGTGGAACATGTACTGGGCCTTCAGCGCCTGCTGCAGGTGGTTGACCAGCTGGCCCGAAAGGTCGGCGTAGATGTCCTCGATGCCCAGACGGCGCTCGATCTTCTTAAGACCGCGCTCGGTGGCGGCGATAGTGTGCTTGGCCTCGTCCATGACGTAGTCGCCCGTGGGCTCGACGTCCTCGGTGGCGGTGAGCATGTCGTGCGACACGTCCTCGCCGCGCTCAAGGCCACGCACGGCACGCGCGAAGTCCTTGTAGGTGCTGGCGGACTTGGTGCCGGCGCCCGAGATGATGAGCGGGGTACGCGCCTCGTCGATCAGGATGGAGTCAACCTCGTCGACGATGGCGTAGTTGTGGCCGCGCTGCACACGCTGCTCGGGGCGGGTAACCATGTTATCGCGCAGGTAATCGAAACCGAACTCGGAGTTGGTGCCGTACGTGACGTCGGCCTGGTAGGCCGGACGCTTGAGCTCGAGCGGCATGTTGTTCTGGAGCAGACCGACGGTCATGCCCAGGTACTTGTAGATGCGGCCCATCCACTCGGAATCGCGCTTTGCCAGGTAATCGTTGACGGTAACGACATGCACGCCCTTGCCGGCGATAGCGTTGAGGTAGCCGGCCAAGGTGGAGACGAGCGTCTTGCCCTCGCCGGTCTTCATCTCGGCGATGTGGCCCTCGTGCAGTGCCATGGCGCCAATGAGCTGCACGTCAAAGTGGCGCATACCCATGGTGCGCTTGGAAGCCTCGCGCACGGTGGCAAAGGCCTCGGGAAGCATGTCGTCGAGCGACTCGCCGTTGGCGTAACGCTCGCGGAACTTATCGGTCTGGGCGCGGAGTTCCTCCTCGGTCATCTTCTCAAACTGGGGCTCAAGACCGTTGATCTGGTCGACGATCTTGTAGTAGCGCTTAAGGTCCTTATCGGATCCAAAGGACAGCAGCTTTGACATGAATCCCATGTGGTTTTCCTTTTTGGCCATCGCCCACGCCGTGCAGCTGCGGGCGAGTTAAACACAGATGATTGTACTTTAGCCAAACAAGGCGCGGCCTATACGGTCGAGCTCGACCGCCACGTAATAACTACGACCAACCTGCCACAATGGAACAGGTTAATTTTGGAGGGTTTATCTGGGCAAACGCCGCCTCTCCGCCATTTGATGCCATGGGGACAGGTTAGTTTGCACTAATCAAAAAGAAAAGGGCCGTGCACCCAAATGGATGCACGGCCCTCATGCCCTGAATGCGAGTGATTCCGCGGCGAGCTATTTACTCAGCAGCCTCGGTGGTCTCGGCCTCGGCAGCGGCCTCCTCGACGGGAGCCTCTGCGGGAGCCTCTGCGGCCTGCTTGGCAGCCTCCTCGGCAAACTTAGCGGCACGCTTAGCCTTCTCGGCAGCCTTAGCCTCAGCGGCGGCCTTGCGAGCGGCCTCGGCCTCAGCAGCCTTGGCGGCCTTGGCAGCCTTGGCCTCCTCGGCCTTCTTGAGCTGGGCGGCAGCGGCGCCACCGAACTTGTCGGCGAAGCGCTGGACGCGTCCACCGGTGTCGACGAACTTCTGCTGGCCGGTGTAGAACGGGTGGCACTCGTTGCAAAGCTCGACCTTCATCTCGGACACGGTAGCGTGCGTCTTGAAGGTGTTGCCGCAGGAGCACGTCACCGTGCACTCGACATACTGGGGATGGATACCCTGCTTCATGGTAGGACTCCTTATTGGTCAGGCGCTGGTTACCGATCAGCGCATAAGGCGTCTTGGTTTCCGACCAAGACAACAAACTTGGCTATGGTACCACGGCGCCGCGTGTCCCACAAAAGGTTCACGGTCTTTTCGGAACGACACGAATCTGACCCATCGAAACACATCTCCACCGTTCCTTCAACTGGGAAAATGCCGTCCCCGGGGCCTGAGAAGGGCCCCGGGGACGTTCGACTGACTGCGGGAACGGCCTTTCCGCTCAATGTGTTCGGCTGAGATCGGAAATCAACCAAACTGAACTAGGTTCAGTTGACATGGTTAAAAACGGGGGCGACGCTTTTGCGTCGCCCCTCGTCCCAGCCGGTTGCTTTAGTTGTACACACGGTAGTTACACTTGAACTGGGTTATGTGTCCATAGTTGGAGCGGTACCAACCCGACGTATAGCTGATTGCCTCTGCGCCTAGATAGTCGTAGCCCTTGTTGTAGCGAAGCTGACGGTAGGTCGTGTCGTACTCTGCTACGTAAAACGTGTCTCCAGAGAAGGCTTTGTACCGGTCCTTAACCGTCGAAGCCATGTACGCGGGTTCGACATCGCCTTTCTCTCCGTTGAGCGCATAGACGGGTGCCGCGATTCCGCATAAAGCCGTTGCCACGAGGATGGCGTAGACAGCCATGCGCGCCGCATTGGACTTCAGCTGTTCAAATAGTTTCATGTCATTCACCTCCCTCGTATGTATCGAGGTATTCCTGCTTGAGCGTCTGCGAGGACGACTTGATCTTT
>CAUAAR010000043.1:0-8625 GCA_958427035.1 uncultured Collinsella sp.
AGGCCCTTGCGGCCTAGTCGCTATTTAGGGCGTCCAAGATTTGGGGCGCAGTTCACGGGGGCAACGGGCTTCTCGATTTAAATGGTGCCCCCAGCGGGATGTCCGCGTGCGGCTGGCGCCGCCCGCTTCCGCTGCGTCGCTCCGCTCCTTGCGTGCTGCGCTGGAAAACGCTTGCGCGTTTCCTCAGCTTCGCACCCTGTCGGGTTCGAATCCCGGCATATCGGTAGCAAAAAGCCCGCTACCGCGAGGGTAACGGGCTCTTCAATTCAAATGGTGCCCCCAGCGGGATTCGAACCCGCGATATCCACCTTGAAAGGGTGGCGTCCTTGGCCGCTAGACGATGGGGACAGCGGGAAAGAGTATAGCAGACTTTTTTGCCGGCGCGTATATCGTTGGCAAACTGGAAAACCACCACATAGGAGCTGGCTCTCTATCCCGATCTTCAAACATCTCAATCTGTAACATCTGGGCGGGCAAATTGGCTCTAGCTGTTACAGATTGAGACAAAAGGCAGGCGTCGGGACGAACATCTCATTCTGTAACAGTAAGACGACTTTTAACGGTCTAGATGTTACAGATTGAGACAAACCGCTGGGATGGGTCAAAACCACCACAAAGGGGCCTGTCCCCTTTGTGGTGGCGGGGCGTTAGGGGAGGAGCTTCATCGCGGCGTCGTGGGCGGCGTGCTCGTAAGCGTCGTCGAGGGGCTTGAGCGGCAGCAGAGCGTTGGCCTGTGCGTCGCCACGGCGCTCGAGGGCGTGGGCGATGAGCCGGTCGGCGAGCTCGGGGTTCTTGGGCAGTGCCGGTCCGTGTAGGTATGTGCCGATGACGCCCTTGTAGATGAGACCCTCAAAGCCATCGTCGCCGTTGTTGCCGGTGCCCGTGACGACGGACGTTCCGAGCGGCGTGGCCTCTGCATCGAGCAGGGTGCGGCCGCCGTGGTTCTCGAATCCCACAAAGGGCTCGGGTGCCAGGTCGGTTTTGACGGCGACGTTGCCGATCAGGCGGTTGGAGCCGCGCACGGTTTCGGCGGCAACGACGCCCAGGCCCTCGATGCGATTTTCGCCCATATAGTACGAACGGCCGAGCAGCTGATAGCTGCCGCAGATTGCGAGCAGCGAGCCGCCGTCCTCAACATAGGCCGCGACCTTGTCTTTTTGAGCGAGCAATTCATGTGCCACAGCCAACTGGTCGCGGTCGGAGCCACCGCCCATCATGACGATATCGGCGTCGGTGAGATCGAGCGACTCGCCCATACGGACCTCGTCCACGCGCACGGGGATGCCACGCCAGGCGCAGCGGCGCTCGAGGGCAATGACGTTGCCGCCGTCGCCATAGAGGTTGAGGGCATCGGGATACAGGTAGACGATGCGCAGGGGGCGCGAGAGCTCGACCGGCGCAATATCGGTGGGGACAGCGCTGCCATCGGCGCGCGTTGCGGCGTGGGAGGCAACATAGCTCGCATCGGTGCCCTTAAGCTCGTCGAGTTCCTTGACCAGCGGCGGGAAGGCCGTGTAGTTGGCGACGGCGTAGAAAGTATCGCCAGCCTCCTCGTTCGCCACGGCGCCGATCGCTTGCTCGATATTCGAGATGATGGCGGCGTCGATGCCGGCGTACTTCAGACGTACCTGCATATCGTGTGCACGCGTGCCGCCGGCAAAGGCGACAAGCCCTGGGGTATCGGCGATGCGCTCGAAGTCGACGTCGTAGATCCACGAGACATCGTGGCCGTCGGCGTCGTTGTCGTTCAGGAAGAAGGCGCAGAGTCTGCCGCCTGCCGTTTTAATGGACTGAATCTGGCGATCGAAGCCCACGGGATTTTTGGCCAGGTTTGCCTCGACGGTGCGGCCGGCAATGTTCCAGCGGCCCATGCGTCCGCCGGCGGGGACGTAGGCATCGAGCGTGGGCTGTAGATGCGCCGCGTCCACGCCCAGCTCGCGCGCCGCAAAGAAGGCGGCGGCAACGTTGTAGACCATGTATAGGCCGTTGTAGCGCGTGGCGATGTGCGTTGCGGGTGCGTCGGTATCGGGTCCAAAGTTCAGGTCAAAGCCGTAGCCGTTGCAGGTGAGCTCAACGCCCGTCACGCGACGGACCAGCGCGGGACGACCCCAGCCGCACGAGGGGCAATGGTATGCGCCGAGCTGTCCGTACTGCACATAGTCGTACTCCAGCGGCGCGTTGCACTGCGAGCAAAAACGCGAGTCGCTAATGCGATCGGACTCGGTGCCCGTAGCACCGTCGATGCCAAAGGCGATGCTTGCATTGGGAACGCGCGCGGCGATCGCGGCACACAGCGGGTCGTCGGCGTTATAGATGAGCGTCGTTGTCGGCGAAAGCTCCAGCGCGTGGGCGATGACGTCCTGGGTGTGGTCGATCTCGCCGTAGCGGTCCAGCTGGTCGCGGAACAGGTTGAGCAGCACAAAGTACGTCGGCTTGAGCTTGGGCAGGACGCGCACCGTGTAGAGCTCGTCGCACTCAAAGACGCCTACGCGCTTGCTGCTGGCGGTTCGCTTAAGGTTGCCACGCGCCTCGAGCAGGGCACCAACCACGCCCGGCTCCATGTTGTTTCCGGCACGGTTGCATACCACGGTGGCGCCGCTGGCGGCAACGGCGTCGGCAATGAGATTGGAGGTGGTGGTCTTGCCGTTGGTGCCGGTGATCACCACGCTGCGGTCGACAAGGCCCGCGAGGTCGCTTAGCAGCTCGGGGTCGATCTTCATGGCGATACGGCCGGGGAGTACGCCACCCTGGCGCTTAAGGACGGAGCGCAGTCCCCAGCGGGCGATATCGCTCGAGGTGTAGGCGAGAGATGAGCGGAAGTTCATGAAGCCGTTCCTAACGTGAATGACATGGTCGTGACGTTTGTGCCGTTAAAAGCCGTAGCGGCGCGCAAATTCCTGGGCAAACTGCGATACGTCTTCGCAAGCGCTGGCCCAGGGGGCAAAGTCGGGAGTATCCGAGATGATGCCGTCGGCCTCCCAAACTGCCTGATGCGAAAGGTCCCAGGGGTCGTGCGGTTCGGGCCGGCAGGGAAGGTACGGCGTCTGATACATGGGGTTCAGCAAAAAGAACGCGCCGCCCTCGCAGCGGTTGGCAAACTCACGCAGCGCGCGTGTCGCCGGGCGCATCTTGTTCGTTTTGAACAGCAGGATCGTGCGGGCGAGCAGGTACCAGGGGGAGTCCTCGAGGGCATCGGCCCCCATCTGCTCCTCGAGCTGGTGGGCCAGGGCAAAAAAGCCGTCCTCGTCTTCTAGGCGAGCGAGGGCGAGTAGCACGGTGCCTGCAGCTCGGGTGGGATAGCCTTCCGCCTTAAGGACGCGGCGGGCGTAGTTGGCGGCAGCACGGTAGCGAGCGCTCGCCATGCACAGCTGCGAGATGGCCTCGAGCGTGTGGAGCCACCCGATAAGCGCCGGCTCGCTTGCGGTGAGATAGGCCGCCGTCACGCCGTCTGTCAGGACCTTGTTGGTCCAGTAGTGCGGAGCTTCCATGTCGAACCCGGGCACGCTTTGCTGCAGGTAATCGGTCGTGGTCGCCTCGAGCTTCATCAGGTCGCCCAGGCAGGCGTCGACGGGCGTGTCCGCCAAAATGATGGCGAGCAGCTGCGCGTCGACGGCCAGTGCATCGACGCGGACAATCTTGAGCAGCTCGTCGCGCATGTCGTCGAACAGACGATTGCGCGTCTGCTCGAATTCCTCGTCGCTGCCCATGTCCTCGATGCGATGGAGCTCGTCGAGCAGGTGGCGATGAACACCGGCATAGGACAGCAGCGCCTGGGCATGCTCGGACTGCGCGTACTTTTGGGGATTCGCGCTAATGTCGTTATGGACAAGCTCGCGTGCTGCATCGGTGAGCTCGGGGTGCGACGCAACGTAGGCGCGCTCCAGGTAGGCGGGGATGTAGACGCTCGGATCCATTAGAGGTCTCCTCCCTTAAACGGCAAACCCTGCTCGGCCGCCCGCAGTATGCGCTCATCGATTTGGGAACGCACGATATCGTTGGTGGCGACCCAGGCGGCAAAGCTGGCGTTGTCGGGGGCGCCCAGGCCCTCCTGCAGTACCGGCGTCGCCTCGGATAGCGCAAGGACAAGCTCGTCGGTGGAGCCCGCACCCACGTTGACGCGGGCATAGACGCCATCGGGAAACTCGGTTTGGAAGTAGAGCGCCTCGGCCGCGTGCGGACACGAGCGTGCAAGGATACGCAGGTAGTGCTCGGCGCCCTCGTAGTCCAGCTCGCGCCAGGCTGCGCTCATCAGTGCGATGAGCGTCCACGGGTCCAAGTCGCGCTCCGCATCTTTGGGGCGGCGGCGCAGCGGGGTATTCGCGAGGTACGGCACGGAGTGGGCAGAGCGAAAGCGCTTGAGCTCCTCGGCGGGGTATTCGAGCTTTGCCATGGCGAGCATCGCGGTGTGGCGGACACCAGCGGGGTCGTTGGGCGCAAAGTCCAAGCTGCGGTTTGCGGCTTCGAGCGACATGCGGTAGCGGCCGCTAATGAGGGCGCGCGACGCAAGGGCGGCAAGCCAGCGCAGGTAGGGACGGCGGGTCAGGTCGCCTGCGGCCTCACGCTCGTAGGGGTCTTGCGCCGAGGCGATCTTGAGCGCCAGGTCGTGCTCGACCTCATCGCACTTGGACACCAGGTACTGTACGTATTCCTCGTTGGATTCGGCGGTGAGTGCCGTCAGCATGCGCTGGGCGTCCCAGTTGGCCGGATCGAGTGCGGCGGCCTCGCGAAGCATGTTCTCGGCAGCGGCCTCTTCCTGCTCGGCCTGGGCATCGTCGGGGATAAAGGGAATGCGGTAGTCGACAGCCTCGACCACCTTGGCAATGAGGTGCCCGGCGCGGTCGCGGTCGTGCACGATGAGCGGTGCGGGGTTGCGGGTGAATTGTTCCATCAGACGCTCTACGGCGGCAGCGTCGGTGAGCGGGATATTGTCGCGGCGCAAGGCCTCAAGAACGAGGCGATGGCAATCCTCTTGAATGGGATCGAATGCCATGGGGCCTCCTTTGCTGCGGTTAGGGTTCAAATATCTCTATATAAGGTTCTAGTTTACCCGCATGTGGCACACCGGGGGTGCCGCACTTGGACATGCACCTTTGCACCACGAAGACGGATGTCGCACAAATGTCGGCACCTTGGACGACTGAGTGGTATCACTGTGCCGCAAACGGTCGATTTTTGGCGGCGAACGGGGCGCATTTTGGAGGGGCACAGTCCTGCCCGGGATATGTGGTCAACCTTGATAAAACGTTTGCCCAGCTTGGGAGTATGGATGCCGCACAAGGGTCTTCAGGGATAGAAAAAACGTTTCATCATTGTTGGCTTTAGGTGAATAACTGACCAACCAGAACGGTAAAATAGTGTTTGTCTGAGCGTTGAGACGTTTAGACATCGCGCATTGTCATCGCCGGCAACGCGCAAACCGGTCCTAACGGAGCCAATTGGGTGCTCCGTTATATACGCAAGTCTAAGAGGGGCTTGTTTAGGAGGCACAGTATGGGACGTTTTACCAATCCTCGCGATCTGTACTTTGGTGAGGGCGCTCGCCACGAGGTGAAGAACCTCAAGGGCAAGAAGGCCATCATCGTTTCTGGCGGCAGCTCTATGCGCCGCGGCGGGTTCCTGCAGGACGTTGAGGCCGACCTCAAAGAGGGCGGCTTCGAGGTCAAGCTGTTCGAGGGCGTCGAGTCCGACCCGTCCATCGAGACGGTCATGAAGGGCGCCGAGGCCATGCGCGAGTTCGAGCCCGACTGGATTATCGCCATCGGCGGCGGCTCGCCCATCGATGCCGCTAAGGCCATGTGGGTCTTCTACGAGTATCCCGAGGAGTCCTTCGATAACATCATCCAGCCGTTCAGCTTCCCTGAGCTGCGTCAGAAGGCTCATTTCTGCGCCATCTCCTCTACCTCCGGCACCGCTACCGAGGTCACCGCGTTCTCCGTCATTACCGACTACGCCAAGGGCATCAAGTACCCGCTGGCCGACTTCAACATCACCCCTGATGTCGCCATCGTCGACCCCGAGCTCACCTACACCATGCCCGCCAAGCTGTGCGCTCACACCGGCATGGATGCTCTGACCCACTGCATGGAGGCCTACGTTTCCACCT
Source organism: uncultured Collinsella sp. (assembly GCA_958427035.1). Taxonomy (GTDB): domain Bacteria; phylum Actinomycetota; class Coriobacteriia; order Coriobacteriales; family Coriobacteriaceae; genus Collinsella. The sequence goes on from CAUAAR010000043.1 coordinate 6,104, forward strand.
GCGCCTCTATGTTCACCGACGCCAACGCTCTGCACGGCATCCGCGAGATCGTCGAGTGGCTGCCCAAGTCCTATGCTGGCGACCATGAGGCCCGTCAGCACATGCATGAGGCTCAGTGCATCGCCGGTATCGCCTTCTCCTCGGGCCTGCTCGGCATCGTTCACTCCATGGCTCACAAGACCGGTGCTGCCTTCGAGAACGGCCACATCATCCACGGTGCCGCTAACGCCATGTACCTGGGCAAGGTCATCCAGTGGAACTCCAAGGATCCCCGTGCTGCCGAGCGTTACGCTTACGTGGCCAAGGAGATCCTGCACCTTCCCGGCGAGACCAACGAGGAGCTCATCGCTGCGCTCGTCCAGAAGATCCGCGACCTCAACGACCAGCTCAACATTCCGCAGTCCATCAAGGATTACGCGAATGGTGGCGTGAAGGTCGACGCCGAGAACCCGCAGATGGTTTCCGAGGAGGAGTTCCTCGCCAAGCTGCCCGAGATCGCCGCGAACGCCGAGCAGGACGCCTGCACGCCCGAGAACCCGCGTGAGACCAAGGCTGCCGACTTCGAGAAGATCCTCAAGGCCTGCTACTACGACACCGACATCGATTTCTAATCGACTCTTGTTATCGTAACGAGGGGCTCCGCACGTATCCGTACGGAGCCCCTTTCTTTTTTAGAGAATGGGATAGTTATGGGTGCATTTTTCAATAGCCCCAGCAAGTACATCCAGGGTCCGGACGAGCTCGCCAAGCTCGGCTCCTATGTCGAGCCGCTCGGCGCTAAGGCCCTCGTCATCGTGACGCCTTCGGGCAAGAAGCGCGTCGGTGCCAAGATCGAGGGCGGCTTTGCCGAGGCCAAGGCCGAGCTGCTGTTTGAGGACTTTAACGGCGAGTGCTCCAAGGGCGAGGTCGATCGCCTGGTTGCGCTCGCTCGCGACAACGGTTGCGACATCATCGTCGGCGTCGGTGGCGGCAAGATCCTCGACACCGCGAAGGCCGTCGCCTATTACCTGGAGTCCTCGGTTATCATTTGCCCCACCATTGCCTCGACCGATGCACCGTGCTCGGCACTTTCGGTGCTTTACACCGATGACGGCCAGTTCGACAAGTACCTCTTCCTTAAGGCAAACCCCAACATTGTCCTGATGGATACGACGGTTATCGCGGCGAGCCCGGTGCGCCTGACGGTTTCCGGTATGGGCGATGCGCTCGCAACCTATTTCGAGGCTCAGGCGACGCACGATGCCGACGGCGGCACCTGCGCCGGCGGCAAGGGCGGAATGGCCGGCCTGGCGCTCGCCAAGCTCTGCTATGAGACGCTTATGGCCGATGGCGTCAAGGCCAAGGTTGCGCTGGAGAAGGGTGCGCTCACGCCTGCCGTCGAGCACATCATCGAGGCCAATACGCTGCTTTCGGGCATTGGCTTTGAGAGCTCGGGCCTTGCTGCTGCTCATGCCATCCACAATGGTCTGACGATGCTGCCCGAGTGCCACGGCATGTATCACGGCGAGAAGGTCGCCTTCGGCACTATCGTCCAGCTGGTACTCGAGGATGCCCCGACCGAGAAGCTCGAGGAAGTCTTGGGCTTCTGCATTGAGCTTGGCCTGCCGGTCACGATGAAGGAACTTGGCGTTGCCGAGCTTACGCGCGAGCAGGCCATGATTGTTGCCGAGGCCGCCTGCGCACCCGATGACACCATGTGCAACATGCCCTTTGAGGTGACGCCCGAGATGGTCGCAAACGCCATCCTGGGTGCCGACGCTCTGGGCCACTACTATCTCATGGATGAGTAAATCAAGCTAAGGAAGGGGCAAAGCCAACAGATGGCTTTGCCCCTTTTTGCTATGGTGCAAAGGGGCAAGGTTTCTTTGCACCAATTGTTGTTTGATGAAGGGCGGATTCTCGTATGGCGCTTCCTATGGTTTACGGCGGTCCCGGCCGGTATGTTCAGGGGCCGGGGGAGCTTTCGCGCCAGGGCAGGTATTTGTCATGGTTGGGCTGCGCTGCCTATGTCTTGTTTGACCAGGGCACCGAGGATCGGCTGTGCAGGCAGATCGTCGATGGATTTCTGGACGAAGATCTAAGCGAGCCGTTCTTTAAGATTTATGATGGTCCGTGTACGGAAGAGGCCGTTGTCGAAATGGCTAAGGAAGCCCAGGCCGAGTATTGCGACATGGTAGTGGGTATTGGCGGCGGCAAAATGCTCGATATCGCCAAGGCCGTTGCGTTTTATGCCGAGTTGCCGTTGTGCGTATGCCCCACGGCGGCGTCGATGGACGGTCCGTGCAGCGTGATTTCCGATGGCGACCTGCAGGGTGTTGCAAATGCGGTCTTTAGAAACGAGCGTAATATGGCCAACGAGCAGGCCAAGGTGACCAAACAAAAGCTCGTGCAGCTCATGCGCGAGGCATAGCTTGGCGCTTGATTGACCTTGTGCAATCGAGGCGGCGATAGGCATAGGCTATTTGCCGGGTTGATTTCCGATCTCAGCCGAACACTTTGAGCGGATAGGCCGTTCCCGCAGT
>CAUAAR010000044.1:0-8307 GCA_958427035.1 uncultured Collinsella sp.
GGCATCGACCTGCGCCGATGCCCCCAACGTGGACACACATTTTGTCCTATAAGCCTCACCCGTTCGCCGAGTTCTGCGCCACTATGTGCAGGGCTCGGTTTTTTATGTTACGCACCCCGGCACAGTCATAAAAAAGGACCCGCAAGCTGCGGGTCCTTTCTGGGCACTAAATTGTAGGCCGAATGTTAGTCCAAGTCGTCGGCGGCAAAGTTGTCGATCGGGGCGAAGGGGTCGGCCACGGGGACAACCGGGTCAGCGACGGGCAGCGGCTCGGCGGGAACAGTCACCGCAGGAGAAGCGGCGGAACCAACCGGCGTGGAGGCCATGAGGTCGGCCGGGAAGGAGTTCTGGGCATCGTCCATGAAGTGCTGGATGAGCTTGAGATACTCGGCCTTGAACTCCTCACGGGAAGCCTTGAGACGATCGATCTCCTCGAGCTCGGCCTGCTTCTCAGTCAGAGCCTGGCGGATAACCTCGCGGGCCTTGGCGTCAGCCTCGTTGCGGATACGCTCAGCGTTCTCGTTGGCATCGTTGACGATGGTCTCAGCGGTCTGCTGGGCAGCGATCAGGGCAGCGGAAATCTGGCGCTCCTGAGCGGAGAAGTCAGGGGCGGGAGCAGCCACGGGGGCGGCAGGAGCGGCCTGGGCGGTGGCATCCTGAGCCTGGGCAAGCTGAGCCTGCGCATCGGCAAGCTGCTGCTCGGTAGCAGTCAGACGACCCTTAAGGTCGACGATCTTAGCGAGCATAGCGTCAACCTCGGAGGACAGCGTCTCCAAGAAGACGTCGACCTCAGCAGGATCGTAGCCACGCTTGGCCTCAGAGAAAGTCTGAGCCTGGATGTCTGCAGGGGTAATAGCCATAACAAGTCTCCTTTTTCATCGCCTCGGCGCTACACGCCCGACGTAAGTTACTAAGTCAGTTCTACACGAGTATACCTATAAGAAGCTGCAGAACCAGCCTCTGCACCAACTGCAACGCAATAATCGCAACGACCGGCGAAAAATCGATACCGCCCATCGGCGGGATGAAACGACGGAACAGGTTAAGCCACGGACCGCACACGCTATCAAGCACCGCGGCAATATCCTGAAGCAAACCACCCTGCTTCATGGGAATCCACGTCATAAAGCAGTAGACGATAATGAGCGTGGAATAGAAGTTGAACAGCGTGTTGACCAGCTGGACGATAGTGTAGATGTTGATGGGAATCTCCTCGTCTTGTCTTTACTTGAGGTAGCCGTCGGCACGAAGCTTCTTGAGATCGGAATCTTTGACCTCGCAACCGGCGGGCAGCACCATGAACACGCGGTCGCCCACCTCCTTGACCGTGGCACCCAGACCGCAGGCAAAGCCGTAAGAGAAGTCCAAGACGCGCTTGGCAACTTCGGTGCGTACGCCCACAAAAATCAGTGCGACAGGCTGCTTGGTGCGAACGCGGCGCACCACGGTCTCCACGTCGTCATAGCTCTCGGGGCGCAGGACATAGGCCGGCAGCTGCGGCGTGGCGTTGATGATATTGCTCGCATAGGCCGAGGCATCGCTCGGTGCAGGCGCGGGCGCAGCGGCGGCACGGGCGCGGGTGTTCTCGGCGTAGCTCGACGGCGTATCATAGGCACCAGGACGATAACCGCTCGCAACACTGTCCTGCGAGCGCGAAGGCGGGTTATACGTCGTGGCATGGCGGGAGTCATCGCCGACCAGCTGACCGGAGCGCGTATACACGGCAACCGACTCAGCTTCACCGCGGCGCGTCTGACCAAGCAGGCCGTTGCTCGGCTCGTCTTGGGTGTAGAAGCCCTCGCCCGAAGCACCGCTGTAGCCGTTGCCCTGATAACTATCGTCATAGCCGTCATCGTAGCCGTAGTCGTCGTCCTGGCCATAACCCTGGTCGTAACCCTGCTGGCCGCCCAGGTGCATCTTATTTTTAATCTCGTCAAGGAAGCCCATGGTTGTGTCCTCTCGCGGTTTAGTGCAGGCGCCCCGATAATCAGTGCGCACTTCAGAGCCTTATTTTACTGCAAACTCCGGGCTAAATACTACCCTGCCCAGGCGAACGAGCGTAGAGCCCTCCTCAAGGGCAGGCTCAAAGTCCTCGCTCATGCCGCAGGAAAGCTCAGGCAGGTTCAAATCGGGATGCGCCGCCTCCAGCTCATCCCTCAGCTCACGAAGCCCCGCAAAGGTGCGGCGTGCTACATCCTTATTCCCCCGGGGCGCCATAGTCATAAGCCCCTGTACGCAAATTCCCTCAAGTTCCGCAAGCTCACCCGCGGCGGCGCGAATCTCATCGGGCGAAAAGCCTCCCTTCGACTCCTCACCACTCACATTGACCTCAATGAGCACACGCTGGGGGCTGGCGAGCTCGCCTGCCTCAATCTTGCGGACAGCACGGCTCGAGATCGCCTGCGCCAGATGCAGCGAACCCACCGAGTGAATCAGCTCGGCTGAGCCCAGCACCGCATTGATCTTATTGGTCTGCAGGTTGCCGATCATATCGAAGCGCACCTCGGGCAGCTCCGGATGCTCCGCCAGACCCGTGAGCTTGCGAACCAGCTCCTGCGGGCGATTCTCGGCAAAATGGCGATACCCCGCCTGGATGGCGGCAACGGTCTCATCGACACCAACGGTCTTGGACACGGCAATGAGGCGCGCGGCGTCGTGGGGACGGCCCGCGCGATCGAGCGCCGCATAAAAACGTTCAAGAATCTGCTCGCGGCGAGCGCGCATCAAGTCCAAATAGTTATCCATTGCTAATCGCCTCCGCTGACAGCCAAACAAGTAGTCCCATGCTAACGCAAGAGCGCGGCCCCGCATGTGCAAGGCCGCGCTCACTTAGGTATTTACAATCTTTCGACGAACGGGGTTACTTACTCCTCGTCGTCCTCGCCATCGTCCTCGTCCTCAAGATGATCGAGCAGGTAGCGAAGACCCTCGCTGACCTCGTTAACGGGCACCTTGGCAACGTAGCGCGCGTCGACGGCGGGCCTCATGATAACACCCTCGCCCGAAGGCACACGCATGCTCTCGAGCTCATCCTCATCAGTGCGGGCGATATCGCCGGCATTCATGCGCTGACCAGTCAACAGGAAGGTCAGACGGCAAGCGGCATCGATGGAAATCGAAGCGATGCGATCGAGGTAGCGCGAAACCATGATGGCGCGGCGCAGGTCGTCATAGTTGCTGTCGTCGTCCATAAAGTCGCCCGTATCCATACGGTTAAAGGTGCGGAAGAACTTCTCGTAGGCGGCGTGCACTGGCTCGTCCTCGACGGCCAAGTTGCAGATGATGGACATGTCGTTGGTGACGAGCGCGGAAAGCGAAGAGCCCAGCACCTGGTAGACGGCCTCAGCCTCGGCCTCGACCGTGCCGACAAGCTCCTTGGGCAGCGAGATGTCGGCCTTGATCATATGACGCGTGGCGCGGCAAATCTGGCGAACCTTATCGGTCATGCGCTGCAGGTTAAAGTCGACGTAGATGATCGTCTGCAGCAAGCGGAAGTCGGAGGCGACCGGTGACTGCGTGGCAATCAGGTTGTAGCAGACGGCCTCCAGGTTGGCGCAGCGTGCGTCAATCGAAAGCGTGCGCTTCTTGGTCTTGGTGGCGAGCTTGCGGTCGTCGGTAACATAGGCCCTCACGGCATCGTGGAGGGCCAGATCGACGGCCTCGTAGATGCTCAGCATCTCGTGGCGGGCCTCGATGAGCTGACGGGAAAACAGTTTGCGCATGGTTCACTCCAATCAGTTGGGTGCGGTCATGCCGCCCGCACAGTGAATACGCACCGGACCAGGTCCGATCGGCTTGGGACTAGTCGCACCGATCAGCCAAAGCGGCCGGTGATATAGTCTTCCGTCCGCGAGTCCCCCGGACTGGTGAAGATCGCGTCGGTTTGACCATACTCGATGAGTGTGGCGGGCTCGCCGGCAACTTCCTGCAAGAAGAATGCGGTGTAGTCGCTAATACGAGCTGCCTGCTGCATTGAATGCGTGACGATGATGATCGTCATCTCGGGCGCCAGCTCGGCCATCAGATCCTCGACCTTAGAGACGGACGTGGGGTCGATGGCGGAGCAGGGCTCGTCCATCAGAAGGACATCGGGTTGCACCGCAAGCACGCGCGCGATGCACAGACGCTGCTGCTGACCGCCCGAGAGCGCCAAACCATCCTTGTTGAGCTGATTGGATACCTCTTTCCAGAGGTTGGCGCGCTTGAGCGATTCTTCCACGATGTCATCGAGGTCGCTTTTGCTAGTCACGCCCTGCAGACGAGGGCCAAAGGCGACATTCTCGTAGATGGATTTGGGAAACGGGTTGGGCTGCTGAAAGATCATGCCCACGCGACGACGGAGATCGACCGGGTCGACACCCTCGGCATAGATATCGTTGCCGTCGAGCGTCATGGTGCCCTCGATGCGCGTGCCCTCGATCAGGTCGTTCATGCGGTTGATGCAGCGCAAAAACGTCGATTTGCCGCAGCCCGAAGGGCCAATAAACGAGGTGATGGCGTTTTTGGCGATGTTGAGGTCAAGCCCCGTCAGCGCATGAAAGTCACCGTACCAAAAGTTGAAATCCTTGGCCGTAATGGCCGCTTGCTCCAGCGTGGGAGCGGACTGATAAACGGACATGGGACTCCTTAACTAGCGACGCTTGCGCGACAGGAAGCGCGCAAACAGGTTGAAGGCCAGAATGATCACCATCAGCAAGAGCGCGGTGCCGTAGGCTGCGTTCATGTTGATGCCGTCGTTGGCAAGCAGGTACAGGTGAACCGTCATGGGGCGGCCGGAATCGAGCGGCGAAATAGGTAGATTGATGGCCTGCCCCATGGTGTAGAGCACCACCGCGGTCTCGCCAATGGCACGGCCGATGGCGAGGACGATGCCCGTGGCAATACGGCCAAAGGCAGAAGGAAGCACGATCTTGGAGACAACCTGCCACTTGGTGGCGCCCAGACCGTACGCGCCCCAACGGATATAGCGCGGAACGGCGCGAATGGCCTCTTCGGTGGTGCGCATGACGATGGGAAGCATCAAGAGCGCGAGTGCCAGGGCGGCAGAGACCATCGAAAGGCCCAAGCCCATGGCTTCGACAAACAAGGCGTAGCCAAAGAGACCCATAACGATGGAGGGCACCGAGGCCAAAGCATCGGCAGCATAACGGATGAGCTCGACGACCTTGCCCTGCTTGGCGTACTCGGCCAGATAGACGGCTGCCAGCACAGCGATCGGCGTGCAGATAAGCATGGCGAGCGCCGTCACATAGACGGTCGAGACGATCGTGGGCCAAATACCGCCCTCGGCGTTGACGCCCTGGGGCCAACCGAAGATAAAGTCGAGCGAGATGTGTGGCAGGCCGTTGATGACCACGTAGACGATGATAGCGACCAGCACCAGCGTGGTGATGTAGGCAGCGGCACGGAACACGCCAAGCATGATCTTGTTGGACAGGTCCTTGTTGATGCGGCCCTTCTTGCCGTGGGAAAGGGCACGCTTGATGCGCTCGCGCGACGAGGTCGTATCGACCGTCGTGTCAACGGAATCGGACATAGCCTACCCCCTCTTCTTCTTGGAAATCAGACGGACGATGCCCACCAGCGTGGCGGAGATGATAAACAGGACCACACCCATGCCGAACAGCGCCGAGCGGTGCAGACCCGAGGAATAGCTCATGTCGAGCGCAATCTGGCTCGTGAGCGTCGAGATGGGGCTCGCAATGCTGTCGGGAATAACCGGGGCGTTACCTACGACCATGAGCACGGCCATGGTCTCGCCGATGGCACGGCCCATACCCAGCACGATGGCATCAACGATACCCAGCTTCGCGGCAGGTAGCACGACCTTATAGATGGTCTGCCACTTGGTGGCGCCCATGGCATACGATGCCTCGCGAATGCCCATGGGAATGGAATTGAGAGCATCGATGGTGAGCGTGGTGATGGTAGGGACGATCATGATGGCGAGCACAAACCACGCCGTCAGCGCACCAAAACCAAGGCCGCCGGTCAGTTGTGCGATAAACGGGCGGATGATGATCATGCCAAAGAAGCCGTAGATGATGGAGGGTATGCCCGCCAGCAGGTCAACGGCGGGGCTGATGAGCTTGCGCACGCGCTTGCTGGCAATCTCGACCAGGTAAACGGCCGTACCCACGCCCAGCGGCACGCCCATGGCGAGCGCACCGACGGTCACCAGACCCGAGCCGGCAAGCAGCGACAAGATGCCGTAGTGGCCCTCGGAAGGCGCCCACGTAAAGCTAAAGAAGTCCGCCAGACCGATGTCAGTAAAGACGGGCAGCGCCGAGTACGTGGTAAAGACAAAAATCAGGATGACGGTAACGACCGCCAAGAACGCGCAGGCAAAGAAGATCCACTGCAGCGCCTTCTCCTTGATATAGGTACTGTGCGATACGAGCGCCAGCTCGCGCTTCTTGGGCGTCTGAACATTCTGCTCAGTCTGGGAGTTTTCCTGTGCTTCCATGCTACTCACTCCCCTTCTCGTCGTTGGTGACGGGAATAAAGCCCGCCTCGCGAATCTGCTTGTCCATCTTTTCGGACGTCACATAGTCGATGTAATCCTGCGCCTGCTGCGAAGGCGCACCCTTCACAAAGAAGTAAAGGTCGCGTGAGATGGGATAGCCGCCGCTCGCGACCGTCTTCTCGGACGCCTCAACATGATTGACCGAGACGGCCTTGACCGAGGTCTTGGCGTTGAGGCTATCGACGAAGCCCAGCGAAATGTAGCCAATGGCACCGCGCGAACGAGATACCACGTCGCGCACCTGGCCCGTGCCCGAAAGAACGGCCGAGCGGCGATCGAACGGGGTGCCGTCCATCACGATGGTGCGGAAGGCCTCACGCGTGCCGGACGCCTCATCTCGATTGATGACCTGGATCCTCAGGTCCTCGCCACCGACTTCTTTCCAGTTGGTGATCTTGCCGGCGTAGATATCGCGGAGCTGCTCGGTCGAGAGGTTATCGACCGGGTTATCGTCGTTCACGATGACCGCGATACCGTCGTGGGCAATGACGATGGGAGTCAGGCCCAGATCCTGTTCGTCGGCATTGAGTCCACGGGAGGAGCTGGCGATATCGGCTGTGCCGGCGCTGACGGCCTCGATGCCAGCGGAAGAACCCAAACCGGAAACGAGCACGTCGATGCCGGTCTCCTCCTTAAAGCCCTCGGCCGCAATCTCGGCGATAGGAAGGCAGGTCGTGGAGCCGGCGACGGTAATGGAAGAGGTAGAAGATCCCGAAGAACAGGCGCACAGCGTAAGCGTAAGCACAGCGGCGCTCAGGACCGATACGATCTTTCTCATAGCATCACGCCGATCGCAGCATGGCGCCCACAGGTGCCGTCCTCGTTACGGTAGGAATAAAAGCGGTCGTTCTGACGCACAGTCGAAAGCTGGGTATCCACGATATTATCCGCGTCGACACCGACATCTACCAGCGCCTCGCGAATGGCAGCGGAAAGATCGAGCATGCGAGAGGTACTCGCATCGATGCAAGAGAACTCGGCGGCAAAGCGATCCATGAGTTCCTGGGATACCTCATATTCGTCACCCAAGATATGGGGGCCGATATAGGCGGAAACGTTGCTCGCATCGCAGCCGGCAGCATCGCAAAGCGCCTGGCACGCCTTGGCGGAAATACGTGCAATCGTGCCCTTCCAACCGGAGTGCACCACGGCAAATCCGCCGGGGGCCACCAGCACCACGGGAACACAGTCGGCAAAGCAGAGCAGCACGGGCACGTTATGCGCCGTGCAGACGATGGCATCACAGCCCTCGGCAATCTGCTCGCGAACGTCCTCAAGGTCATCGGCGCCGTTCGAGGTCACCGCAACGATATGATCACCATGGACCTGATTGGGAACGAGCAGGTTGTGCTCGCACTCGGCGGCACCCATAGCCTCGAGCGCACGACGACGATTTTCTTGAACAGCAAAGGGGTCATCGCCAACATGCGAGCCCAAGTTGAGTGAGGAGTACGCATCTTCGGAAACGCCACCGGCGCGCTCGGTGAAGGCAAAGCGAACATCGGATGTCGCGCCCTCCACCAACGTAACTCCATCATGGTCGACACGCGAAACTTTGTCCGCACGTGCTGCCATACTAAAGCCTCCTAATAACACAAGTACCGCGGCATCGCCGCTACAGCCCGCGTTTATACGGCTGTCATACTTCTCTAAAAGGATACCTGCTGCGCTGGAGGCAATCGTAAAGGGAACGTAAAGAGATTGGAGGTTCTAGTTTACAAAGTCGAAATCAGAACCACCCTTAAAAAGGGTGGTTTGCTCTTAGGGTATAACCCACGGGC
>CAUAAR010000045.1:0-8204 GCA_958427035.1 uncultured Collinsella sp.
CGATTCTAGGCGATGGCCCTCCCTTGCTTCTTACACCACGACTCTGCGCGCTACCAGCTCCGGGCTTCATGGGGGCACGAATAGCCCGCTCCGACCTGCGAAATCTGTACTCGCGATGCGAATGACGCCCCTAACCTTAAACTTTAGCTTGAACTTAGCTATAATGCGCTTCGTTCCTACCAGGCTGTGGTTGCGGACGGACGAAATGCCCGTCCTAGTCCAAGACAGACGCGGTCAAAGGGATCCACGTAAGCGACCGCGTGCGCGCGGCGCGATCATGGCGCGTCCTAGATGTAAGCCGCACCGTCCGTTCTACTTTCTTTGGGGCAATACCGCCTCGCGGGCGAGCGGGTCAGTCGTGAAGGTGGCTGCGGCCTCCCGAGCAAACACCCCGGTGCGCAAGTGTGGGGTCAAATACCAGGTCAGCTGGTGGGAACAATCTGATATTCCGCGCAACGCACGGATTGTATACGACACAGAAGGCAGGGTAGTGGACATGGTGAGGGGCAGCTTGATGCACGCGGCTCGGTTAGGTGCTGGGACCGCAGCGGTCATTGCCGTTTTGGGCCTGAGCGGATGCGCGTTCAACCCGCTGTCTACGTTCACGACTCCCACGATCGACCAGATCGAGTACGAGACCGTCACGCCGGCGGTGTCGGACGATGCCCTGGTCACTCCCGGAACCCTGACGGTCGCCCTCGATACTTCCGATGCGCCGCAGGCTATGCAAGGCGCCGACGGCGAGCTCACGGGATATGCGGTTGACGCCGCCCGCGCCCTCGCAAGCCGCATGGGCCTTAAGGTCGCCTTTGTCGATGCGTCCTCGGCAGGTTCCGCGCTCGGCGACAAAAAGGCCGATATCTTTATCGGCGAGATTAACTCCACGGACGGGGACATTAGCTCGCTCGGCACCTGCCTGTACGATGCCACTTCCGTGTTCGGTAAAACTAGCGATGGTGGGTCGCTAAGCGTTTCCACCGATACCCTTAACACGTCCACCCTGGGCGTTCAGGCGTCCTCGGCCTCGCAGGAGGCGCTTGCTAAGCAGAGCATCACCGCCAACCAAAAGACCTACTCCAACATCAACGAGTGCTTTGAGGCGCTCGAGTCCGGCGAGGTCGACTATGTGATCTGCGACTCCACGGCCGGCGGCTACCTTGCACGCCTGATGAGCGAGGTCTCCTATGTCGGTGCGCTCGAGGCGCCCTCGACGCTTGGTGTTGCGGGCCTCTCGTCCAATGACGAACTGTGCCGTGCCGTGAGCGATGCCCTCGACGACATCACGGTCGACGGTACGCTCGAGGCGGTCCACTCTGTCTGGTATGGCACGATGCCCTACGACCTCACCACTAAGACGGTTTCGGGCGCTAGCGTGCAGCCGGGTGACTCTGAGTCCAGTGAGACCACGTCCTCCGGCAGCGAGTCCTCCGATTCCAACAATGAGACCGCATCCTCCGAGGACAAATCGTCCAGCCAGGAAGGCACCATCACCGACGACGACATTAACAAACTCAATAGCTAGTTATTGCTAGGGGTGGTGTCTCCTATACGTTGGAAAGGACACCTCTTCACGGTTTCAACACGCACTGCCGGGCTTCCCCGATGGGGGAGTCCGGCTTTTTCATCCCAATAAAACTAGCAGGTCAAAGCCAATTTTCAGGACCAAATACAAAGCCGCCGGCCCCCTCCTATAGCGCACTTTGCCACAGAAAAGTGCGAGACTTCGGTATGCGGTATCAAGCAATCGTTATTCGGGTCTTTGGGAAATCGCGTGATTAAATGCACGGCAATGGGTACATAGCCAGTACAGTAAGTCCCCGAGGCAGATTGGAGCCACGTATGGATATCAAGGTTTCTGGACGCAAGACGACGGTAACCGATGCTCTGCGTGCGCATGTGGATGAGAAAATCGGCGAGGCGCTCAAGGTTTTCGACATCGAGCCCATGACGGTCGACGTTGTACTTCGCTATGAGAAGAACCCCTCGAACCCCAACCCGGCAATCGTCGAGGTTACGGTTCGTGCCCGCGGTTCGGTGATTCGCGTTGCCGAGCACGGTGCAGATATGTACGCCGCCATCGACCTCTCCGCCGATAAGGTCACCCGCCAGCTGCGCAAGTTCAAGACCAAGGTCGTGGACAACCGCCAGGGCGGTGCCAGCGCGGCGGATGTCGCACCGGTCGAGCGCGTCGAGGATCTGGCCGACCTGCTGCTGCCCGAGGAGGAGGACGACCTGCTCGTCCGCGAGAAGGTCATCGATGTCACCCCGATGACTGAGGAGCAGGCGCTGGTGCAGACCGATCTGCTCGGCCACGACTTCTACGTGTTCGAGAACGCGACGACTGGCCTCATCAATGTGGTGTATCACCGTAAGAATGGTGGATATGGCATCATCAAGCCCCGCATCGAAACACTTGACGAGTAAAATACGTTAACTTGCATGAGTTAACGGTTGGCGGCCATCCCATGCGGGTGGCCGCCTTTTTACGTAAGGAGTCGCTTTGATGGACAAGGCCGCATCCGCCGGTCATTCGAACCGTTGCCGCATCGTCGTCGATACCTGCTGCGACTTTAGCCCCGAGGTCGCCGCGAACCTCGATGTCGATATCTTGGGCTTCCCCTTTATCATCGATGGCGAGGAGCGCACGGACGATATCTGGTCGAGCATGAGCCCCAAGGAGTTCTACGACCGCATGCGCGCCGGCGCTCGCGTGTCTACCTCCGCCGTGTCGCTCGGTCGCTATATCGAGTTCTTTACCGAGTGCGCCAAAGAGGGCACGCCCACGGTCTACCTGTGCTTTACCTCGGCGCTGTCGTCGAGCTACAACTCCGCGTGCCAGGCGGCAGATGCCGTGCGCGCCGAGTATCCCAACTTTGAGCTCTACGTGGTCGACAACGCTCTGCCCTGCGCGACCGGCGCGCTCTTGGCGCTCGAGGCCGTACGCCAGCGTTCGGCGGGACTGACCGCCAAGCAGCTGGTCGATTGGGCAAACGAGGCCAAGACCTACGTACACGGCTACTTTACGCTTGAGAGTTTCGATGCGCTGGCTGCCGGCGGCCGCATTCCGCCCGCGGCGGCGCAGCTCACGGCAAAGCTCGATGTCAAGCCCGAGCTCTCCTACGACCTTGCCGGCTCGCTGTCGCTGATTGGCGTCAACCGAGGCCGCAAGAAGGCGCTCAAGTCCATCCTCAAGTCGTTCCGCGAGAACTACGTGCCCGATCGCACCATGCCCATCGCCATCATGACGGCCGATGCCGAGAAGGACGGCGACTGGCTCGAAGCTGCCATCCGCAAGGAGGAGGGTTGCGCCGACGTCACGATCATTCGCGGCTCCGTGGGTCCCACCATCGGCTCGCACGTGGGCCCCGGCATGGTGGGCTGCGCGTTTTGGGGCAAGAACCGCGCCGAGAAAGCCTCGCTTTCCGACCGTATCGCCCGTCGCGTGCGCGGTCAGTAGGCAAGTAACGCGGCCGTAATCGATCCCAGCTCACTGCCCAAACGCTGGCACCGAGTATTCAACCTGGTAACAACACCCAACCCAAAAGGAAAGGTTTCATGGCAAACAAGCTCTCCGTCGCATTCATTGGCACCGGAATCATGGGTGCCCCCATCGCCGGCCACATTCTGGACGCCGGCTATCCCGTCACGGTCAACAACCGCACCAAGTCCAAGGCGGCGGCGCTTATCGAGCGCGGCGCCGTCTGGGCAGATACGCCGGCCGATGCCGCGGCGAACGCCGATGTCGTCTTTACCATGGTGGGCTATCCCTCCGAGGTCGAGGAACTCTACCTGGCGGGCGACGGCCTGCTCGCGTGCACCAAGCCGGGTGCGGTCTTGATCGACCTCACCACGAGCTCGCCCGAGCTTGCCCGTGCCATTGCCGAGGCCGCCCAGGTTTCTGGTCGCATGGCGTTTGACTGCCCCGTCACCGGCGGCGAGTCGGGCGCTATCGCCGGTACGCTCACGGCTATCGTGGGCGCTACCGAGAACGACATCGCGCCGGTCCGCGACATCCTTGCCACCTTTGCGGCCAACATCTGCTGCTTCGACGGCGCCGGCAAGGGCCAGGCTGCCAAGCTCGCCAACCAGGTGTCGCTGGGCGCCTGCATGGTCGGCATGGCAGACGCCATGGCATTTGCCGAGCTGAGCGGCCTTGACCTGGAGAAGACCCGCCAGATGATCCTGGGCGGTACCGGCAAGTCCGGCGCCATGGAGAGCCTGGCTCCCAAGGCGCTCGACGGCGACTACAAGCCCGGCTTTATGGTCGAGCACTTCATCAAAGACCTGCGCTTGGCGCTCGCCTATGCCGACGATCGCGAGCTTGCGCTGCCCGGCGCCGACGTGGCCTTTACGCTCTACGACATGCTCGATGCCATCGGTGGTGCCAAGCTGGGCACCCAGGCCATCACGGTCCTCTATAAGGAGGAGGCCGACGCCATCGCCGCCGGTCTGGACTGGTCGCAGTATCGTCCTGAGGAGCATGGCGCTCACGAGGACGGCTGCGGTTGCGGCGAGCACGGCGACGACCATGAGTGCGGTTGCGGTCACCATCACGGCGAGGACCACGAGTGCTGCGGCGGCCACGGCCATGACGACGGCTATGAGTGCTGCTGCGGCCACCATCACGGGGAGTAGCGCCCATGAGCTGGACGTTCGTGGTACTAGCGCTGGTGCTCTTTCTCTTTGCGATCTACATTGGCTTTTTGTGCGGCCAGTGGGCGTGCGAAAAGCGCGTGATCACCAAGCGCGACTACTGGATTGCCAACTTTGCAGGAGCGGCGGCAGTCGTCCTACTGACCTGGGTGTTCTCGCTGTTCCCGCTGGTGCAGTTTGCGCCGATCGGCTGGCTCGGCGGCTTTATCGCCGGTCTTAAGATGAGCTTTGGCGAGTCCGTCGGTCCGTGGCGCAAGCACGACGAGGTCTTTAACGTCAACAAGGCTCATCGCGCCGCCGCCGACGCGGGCGACGCCGAGGAGCGCCGCCGTGCGCGTCGCAATGGCGCGGCCGACCGACAACTCATCTCGGTCACCGATGACAGCAAGGGTGCTGGCAAGCACGCTAAGAAATAGTAAAAAGAGGTAACTATGGCAGAAAACAAAGACGAACAGCTCACCGACGAGGAGCTGGCACAGCTTCAGCTGGCAGAGGAGAACGAGAACGCCGTCGACCGCCTGGTCAAGGAGCTCGGCTGCCCCACGCGCCGCATCCGCCAGTTTGCCGCCCGCGTGCTGCACCTGCTTGCCGAGCGCGATCCGCAGCGCGTCGTGCCCTGCGTGCCCGCGCTGATCGAGGCGCTCGACCGCCCCGAGGCTCAGACCCGCTGGGAGGCCCTCGATGCCCTGACGGCGCTCGCCACCACCTGCCCCGAGCAGCTGGGCGATGCCTTTGAGGGCGCCGAGACCGCGCTGTTCGACGAGATCTCCTCTACGCTGCGCTATGCCGCCTTCCGCCTGCTGTGCGTGTGGGGTGCCACGAGTGTCGAGCGTTCGCGCGAGGCTTGGCCCATCCTGGACGAGGCCATCCAGTGCTACCACGGCGACCTCGAGTATCGCGACATGCTCGGTTGCCTGTACGAGTTTGGCCAGGGCGAGATCGACGCCGAGGTCGCCGAGAAGCTCGCGCTGCGCCTTAAGTTCGATGCCGAGAACGGTAAGGGCAGCTATCTCAAGGCCCGTTCGAGCGAGATTTGCGAAATGCTTGTTAAACGTTTTGGCCTGGATCTCTCCAAAAAGAAGAAGCGTGCTAGCGTTAAAAAATCTGACGACGCCGAAGACGAGGAGTAACAGATTATGGCGCACGATGTAGTCCTGATTCCCGGTGACGGTATCGGTCCCGAGATTACGCAGGCCATGCGCCGCGTGGTCGAGGCTGCCGGTGTCCAGATCAATTGGAACGTCCAGGAGGCCGGTGCCGGCGTCATGGACGAGTTTGGCACGCCGCTGCCCCAGCACGTGCTCGATGCGGTCGCCGAGACCAAGGTTGCCATCAAGGGCCCCATCACCACGCCGGTCGGCACGGGTTTCCGCAGCGTCAACGTGGCCCTGCGCAAGCACTTCGACCTGTACGCCTGCGTGCGACCCTGCCTGTCGCAGCCGGGCGACGGCTCGCGCTTCCGCGACGTCGACCTGGTTATCGTGCGCGAGAACACCGAGGACCTCTACGCCGGCATCGAGTTCGATGAGGGCGCTACCGAGGTCGAGGAGCTCTCGCAGCTTGTCGAGCGTTCGGGCCAAAAGACCTTCGCCGCCGATTCCGCGATCTCGATCAAGCCAATCTCTATCGCCAAGAGCCGCCGCATTGTGGAGTATGCCTTTGAGTATGCCCGCCGCTGCGGCCGCAAAAAGGTGACGGCCGTGCACAAGGCCAACATCATGAAGGCGACCGACGGCCTGTTCCTGCGCGTGGCGCGCGAGGTGGCCGCCAACTATCCCGATATCGAGTTCAACGACAAGATTGTCGACGCCACCTGCATGGGCCTGGTCCAGAACCCCAACGACTTCGATGTCCTGGTGCTTCCCAACCTGTACGGCGACATCGTGAGCGACCTGTGCGCCGGCCTGGTGGGCGGCCTAGGGATGGCCCCCGGCTCCAACATCGGTGCCGACTGCGCCATCTTCGAGGCGACGCACGGCTCCGCGCCCGATATCGCTGGCCAGGATATCGCTAACCCCACGGCCGAGATTCTGTCTGCGGCTATGATGCTCGATCACCTGGGCGAGAACGACGCGGCCAATCGCATTCGCGCCGCCGTATCTGCCACGCTCGACGAGGGTGAGCAGGTTACCGGCGACGTTCGTCGTGCCCAGACCGGCTCCGTTGAGGGCGCTGTGGGCACGCAGGCCTTTGCCGATGCCGTTATCGCTCACCTGGCCTAAGGCATGCACACTGCAAACGCCTAAATAGTACTTAAGTGTTTGCGTATAACCTGAGAATCAATACGCCCGGCGCTCTGTCGGGCGTATTCTATTGCGGACTATGTTTCCTAACAAGGAGTAACTGATATGGGTCTGATTCAAAAGAAGGACGAGAAGGACGAGGTCGACGGCATCCAGATCATCGAGCGCGGCGAAGGCCCCGACGGTGATGAGGACGAAAAGATCGACCTGGTCGCCGGCACGTCTGCCGAACATATTGCCGCCGGCACGACCGCTGAGGAGGAGGACGCTCGCCTGGAGGCAAAGATCGCCGCGGACGCCGCCGATGAGAACCTCATGCCCGAGGAGCAGGACGAGGACGACGACTCGGACGTGGACGACCACGCTTGCAAGCACAAGAAGACGATGATTGCCGCCTTTGTGGTCGCCGTCGTGATCGCTGCCGTGGTCGGCTTCTTTATCGGCAACGGTGGTTTTGGCGGCAAGGGTGCCGGCTCGGCGACCCTCACCGAGGACCAGCTCGATTCGACCGTGGCAAGCTATAGCTACAACGGCAAGAAGAGCGACATCACCGCGCGTGAGGCCATCGAGAGCCAGTACAGCCTCGACACCGTCAAGGATGGTGACGGCAACTACACCGCTCCGTCTGCCGACGTTATCCTGTCCTACGTGCGCAACAAGATCCTGCTCGACGCCGCCGAGGACGAGGGCATTACCGTTTCTTCCAAGGAGATGAAGAAGTACGCCGAGGATTCCATCGGTACCTCCGACTACAAGACCATGGCCACGCAGTATGGCGTGTCCAAGGACCAGGCCAAGCAGATCGTCCGTCAGTCCGCTACGCTGCAGAAGCTCTACAAGAAGAAGGTGGGCGACAGCTCCGCAAGCATGCCGACTGCTCCGACCGAGCCTTCTGACGGCAACGAGGAGACCGCGAGCAAGGACTACGCCGACTACATCATCAAACTTGCCGGCGACGAGTGGGATAGCGAGAAGGGCACCTGGAAGGACGCCGATAGCACCTACGCTAAGGCCTTCGCCGACGATGCCTTTACTGCCGATAGCGCCACCTATAAGCAGGCCATGACCGCCTACTACACTGCCTACCAGCAGTACTCCTCGCAGGCTTCGAGCGCCAGCTCCAAGTGGACCGAGTATGCTAACGGCCTCTACGCCAAGGCCAACATCAGCATCTACGGCCTGTTTGCGTAAAGAGTTGCATGGCTCATCGAGCATCTAGTCGATAGACAGCAAATAGCCCGCCAGTACGGGAATGAACTGCGCCCCAAATCTTGGACGCCCTAAATAGCGACTAGGCCGCGAGGGCCT
>CAUAAR010000046.1:0-8135 GCA_958427035.1 uncultured Collinsella sp.
CGATTCGGTCGCACGGAGAGCATTTCCCAGTTGACAAAACTATAGGAACACCCCCGATGTGGGCATACCGCTCGTCTAACTAGGGGTTGCAATCGTCGCGTTCCGCGTTACCCTAATGGGCGCATTGTTTCCAAATTGTTAACGAGGGGTTGCCGTAATGGCCGACGAGCACGAAACAGAAAGCAAGGCATGGGCGATTGAGGCCGCCGCGGCAGAGGCGGCATCGCGTGCTGCCGAGGAGGTGCATCGTCCTCCCGTGGTGCCGATGGAGCGCGTGGTTGATCGCACCGATATCGAGCGCGGCGAGCGTGTCGGTCAAAAGCGCAGCCAGGAGCCGGGCTTCCCGCGCTTTTTTGCCGAGCTCAATCTGGGCCTGATTCTTACGGCCTTCGCCATCGTTGCGTTTAAAACCCCTAATCACTTTGCTTTTGGCGGCACCTCGGGCGTGTCGGTCATTCTGTCCACGCTGTTCCCGACCCTGCCCGTCGGCGTTTTTATGTGGATTATCAACGCGGTTCTCGTTGTCTTGGGCTTTATCTTTTTGGAGCGCAAGGCAATCCTGTGGAGCGTCTTCGCCTCGTTTGCGCTTTCGGCCTATGTTTCGCTTTTTGAGCTTTTTATTCCGACCGATGTCTCTCTGACGGGTGATATGTGGCTCGACCTGTGCTTTGCCGTCATCTTGCCGGCGCTCGGCAGCGCTATTGTCTTTGATATTGGCGCCTCGACGGGCGGCACGGACATTCTTGCCATGATCCTCAAGCGCCGCACGACGCTCGAGATTGGCCGCGCGCTGCTGTTGGTTGATATCAGCATCGTGGCCATCGCGGCCTTTTTGTATGGCCCGCGTGTCGGTCTATATTGTGTGCTCGGCCTGTTTGCCAAGACGCTTGTGGTCGACAAGGCCATCGAGAGCATTCACCTTCGTAAGGTCTGCACAGTCATTTGTTCCGAGCCCCTTAAGGTCGAGGAGTTTATCGTCAAGCATCTCAACCGCACGGCGACCATCAGCCGCGGTTACGGTGCCTTCTCGGGCAAGTGCGTGACGGTGATCATGAGCGTGCTGAGCCGTCGCGAGGCCGTGCAGCTGCGCCGCTATGCGCGCGAGGTCGATCCGGGTGCCTTTATCACGATTGTCGACAGCTCCGAGATCGTCGGCAAGGGCTTCCGCGGAACGAACTAGCGCGGACACACTCATCAAACAATCGAAAAGCGCCTCGCGCGTTGCAAATACGTCATCTAAGAGTATTTGTCCTCACATTGGGTGATAATGATGCCAAAGACATCGTTTGCGATCCAGGTGATTCGCTCTAGATACGAAGGGATGATTTCGATGTTCTGCTCGCAGTGTGGCGCCCCCATGGGCGATAACGACAAGTTCTGCGGCGTGTGCGGTGCCCCTAATACCGAGGTTAAGGCCGCCGGTCCCGCTCCGCAAGCTCAACCTCAGCCGCAGGGTCAGCCGTTTGCCCAGCCGCAGCCGCAGCCGTTCGTTGCGCCCCAGCCGGCTATGAACGCGCCCAAGGGTTGCATGGCTCAGGCCTTCAACGACATGCTTAAGGTTCCCGGCGCCTTGGTTCGCGTATGCCAAATCGCCTTTTTGCCGGCGCTGATCTGTGTTGTCTCGGTGCTGGTGCTGTTTATCCCCGTTATCGGCGGTATCGCAGCGGCCATTGGCTTTTTGCTCGCGTACGTGGCAAGCGTGTGCGGCGCGGGCTTTGCCATCGAGTGGGGTCGTGACCTGTCGCTCAAGGATGATAACGGCATGGAGCGTCCGCTGCTGCGCTCGACCTCATTTGGCCTGGGCATTTTCTCGTCTGTCATTACGAACGTGCTCCGGCTCATAGCCATTATTCCGGTGATCGGTGTGGTGTTCTCGGTGCTTGAGAGCGCTGTGATCGGTGCCGTTGGCTCGTACTATTACTACGGTTCGAGCAGCCTCGAGGGTGCACTCATCGGGTCGATGGGTCTGCTTGTCTTTGCCATGATCGTGTCGGTGGTACTGGGCATCTTCTTTAAGATGTTTGGCGATGCCGCTGTGATGCACTTTGCAGTCGCCGGCCGCGTGGAGAGCGCGTTTTCGCTCGAGAAGGTTTGGAAGTCCTATAAGGCCAACCTGGGCAAGTTGTTCTGCGCATCGATTCTCCCCGAGTTTTTGACGGGCATTGTTTCCAATATCATCACTTGGATTTTCACCGCCATCTTTGGTTTTGTTGCCGCGCTGGGCATTAGCAGCTATGGCTACTACGGCTACTATTCTCGTCCTTCGGGTCTCGAGGCAATCATCACGGGCGGCGGCATCACGCTCATTCTGTTCTTGATGATTGTTGCCTTTGTCACGGTGTTCCTGACTGTGTTTGGCAAGATGCTCAAGTATCGCGCCGTTGGCTATTGGGCGGCACGCCATGCCAGCGAGTGGTCCGACGAGGATACCGACGACGTCCTGACGTTTGTGCTCCCGGGTGAGAAGAAGCCTGCTCCTGCGGGATTCAATCCCACGGCCGCCACTGGTGCTGCACCTGCTCCGGCACCTGCCCCTGCACCTGCCCCTGCACCCGCGCCTGCACCTGCTCCGGCACCTGCCCCTGCACCTGCCCCTGCACCCGCACCGACGCCCGAGGCGACGCCTGCGGAGCCCGATTGGGATGCCGTTGCCACGCCGGCGGATGAGCCGGGCGATAATCCTGCTGCCGAAAACAATCAAACCGAATAGCCGGTCGAGGCGCCCTGGGCAACTGAGCCCGGGGTGCCTTTTTTTACTGCGAAAGCAAGAAAATGCCCGTGAAAACGGTTGCAGCAAAATTTCTCGGAAATTGGTCAATGTTGCGCAACAACGTCGCGGCTATGGTTGAGAACATAGACGTGTAAGGTTTGAAGGCGTGCAACGCCTTAGGAAAAGGAGAGGCTTATGTTCTGTCCCACTTGTGGTTCTCCCATTTCGGATGATGCCAAATTCTGCCCTGTCTGCGGTTCTGCCGTCGGTGCCGCTTCCGCTGCTCCTGCTCCGCAGCCCGCGCCGCAGCCTGCACCTCAGCCCCAGCCTGCTCCGCAGCCCACGCAGATTCAGCCCACTCCGGTTCAGGCAGTTCAGCCTCAGCCTCAGCAGCAGTACGCCGGGCAGCAGCAGTACACCGGTCAGCAGCAGTATGCTCAGCAGCCTGCACCTGCCCCGATGGGCTATACTCCGATTAAAACCGACCGTGGCGTGATCGGCTGGCTCCTGCTTTCCATCGTGACCTGCGGCATCTATTCATATTACTTCCTCTATTGCCTCGCCCGCGACATCAATGTCATGTGCCAGGACGACGGCGATTCCACGCCGGGTCTGGCAGCATTTATCCTGCTGTCGTTCGTGACCTGCGGCTTCTACGCACTCTACTGGTACTACAAGATCGGTAACCGCCTGCAGGCTAATGCTCCTCGCTATGGCCTGATGTTCCAGGAGAACGGAACCACCGTTCTTATGTGGCAGATCGTCGGCGCGCTGCTGTGCGGCCTTGGCCTCATCTTTGCCATGAACATCATCATCAAGAATACCAATGCCATGGCAACGGCTTACAACGTCCGTCTTGGCGCTCGTGCCTAACGATAAGAGCGGCGTGAACAGCTCCCAGGGACATAAGGGCGCGGCGGAACTCATTCGCCGCGCCCTTTCTTGCATCGGTGTGCTCTTTGTCGCCTGGCTCGCACTCTACCTGCTCGATATTGGCTGCGTGTTTCGCCTGATGACGGGCATCCCTTGTCCGGGATGTGGCATGACGAGGGCCTGGCTGGCAGCACTGCGCCTCGATTTTGCGGCGGCCTTCGCTTATCATCCACTGTTTTGGGTGGTGCCGATTGCGTTTGTGCTCGCGTTCGTGCGCGAGGAGGTGACGTCGAGCAAGCTAAAGCGCGGCATCGACATTGCGGTTATTGTTCTGTGCGTGCTGGTCGTTGCCGTATGGATCGTGCGCCTTATCAACCCGGCAGACGCGGGCCTGCTCTTTGGTGGTCACGCTCCCGCCGGAGTTCCCACCGATATCATCCACTTCGAAACCCCACGCTGGCTCGCCATCCTTCGCTCTTACTTGTCGTGACGGAGGACGCGCTAGAAAAGCGGTCGACACATAAGCGGGGGCGAACGTTGAGATAACGTTCGCCCCCGCTTTGCTATAGCCAGGTTGTTATAGGTGGGCGTGACGGCTACTCGCCGTGCTTCTCATCGTGGCGAGCGGCGGCACGGGCATCGTGAATGCCCTTGATGGCGGCATGGCGGGCGGTGCGGGCGCCATGCACGGCGTCGCGGGCCTCGGCGGCCGTTGCCTTGGCAGAGCGCAGCTTGGCTGCCAGGTCGGGATTGGTCTCGGCAACCGCGGCGATCGTGGGGCCGTCGAGCTCTTCTTGCGTGGGCTCGGCCAAAAAGTCGATGGCATACTGAGCGGCTACCATGGAGCCCTTGGCGAGCACGCTCTCGTCGATCTTATAGAAGCAGGAGTGCTGGGCATAGGTGGCGCCAATCTGGGGGTTGCGCGTGCCAACAAAGGCGAGCACGCCCGGTACGCGGCGCAGATACTCCGAGAAGTCCTCGCCCGAAAGCGTGCCGCGGTAATGGCCCTCGCCCGCGGGGCCCAAGCACTTGAGCACAGCTTGGCGGCAGCGCTCGCTCGAGGCGGCATCGTTTTCGACCTTGTAGTTGGCGATGGTGTAGTCGGTGAGTTCTGCCTCGGCGCCTAGTGCTGCTGCGGTGTGCTCCACGATGCGGCGCATAAGCTCGGGCATCTCCTCATGCGTCTTGTCGCCATAGGTGCGCACCGTGCCGGCGAGGTACGCCGTGCCGGCGATAACGTTGCGCGCGGTGCCGCCGTGCAGTTCGCCGACGGTGATGACGGCGGGTTCGTAGGGGCTAATCTCGCGCGAGACGATGGTCTGCAGGGCGTTGACAATCTCGGCGGCAACCATAACGGCGTCGTGGCCGCGCTGGGGCATGGCGCCATGGCACGAGGTGCCGCGAACATCGATGCGGAACCAGTCGGTGTTTGCCATGCGTGGGCCGGGCTCGCAGCTTACGGTGCTGGCGTCGACCTCGCTCCAGATGTGCGCGGCGTAGGCGCCGTCGACGCCATCGAGTACGCCCGTGCCGATCATGAGCTTGGCACCCTGGCCGTTTTCCTCGCTGGGCTGGAATACGATGCGAATCTCGCCGTGGATGTCATCGGTCATGTGGCGCAGAATCTGCAGCGTACCGAGCATCATGGCGATATGGCAGTCGTGACCGCAGGCGTGCATGCAGCCCTCGTTGACGCTGGCGAACTCCTCGCCGGTCTGCTCGGTGACGGGCAGAGCGTCGATATCGGCGCGCAGCAGGATACGGCGGCGCGGCGTGCCGTCCTCGCGGTAGGCATCGGGCGCGGTGCCGCGGAGCGTCGCCACCAGGCCGGTCTTGAGCGGACGCTCGTAGGGGATATTCATGGCGTCGAGCTGGTTGGCGATGTCGGAAGTCGTGCGCTCCTCGGCAAGGCTCAGCTCCGGGTGCTTATGGAAGTGCCGGCGCTGCTTGATGATGTAGGGTTCAAACTCGGCGGCGATATCCTGGATGGCCGCGGTGACGTCGTCTGCCGCGCGAACCTCGGTTGCCGCCATAATCTGCTGTGCCTTGGTCTTCGTCATGGTCGATTTGCTCCTTGTTGGCTCGATCGCAAAATCGTACAGGCTCTCTCCAGTATGCCACCTGCCGCTAGGGCTGGTAAAGTTGCCGTTTGCCGCTTGGGGTTTGTTGCAAGGGCGGGGGAGTACACTCGGGGGTGTTGAATTTCCTGCCAGAGATGGGGATGCCCATGCAACATATCGATCGGATTATCCGCTCCAAGAACGTTTTTACCGCCCAAGACGGCATCGATACCGCCCGCGAGCTGGCGATTGCCATTGCAGGCGATCGCATCGTCGCAGTCGGCACGCCCGATGACGTGGTTGCCGCCGCCCCTGCCGCCACGCCGGTGGTCGACTACGGCGAGCAATTCATCTGCCCCGGTTTCCATGACGCTCATCTGCACTTCTTCCATACCTCGGTCGGTTCCTCGCCGTACATGCTTATGGATATGGGCACGTCCGAGGCGGCGCTGGTACAACACGCGCTCGAGTTTTCCCAGGGCCTGCCCGACGACGCCTGGGTTGTAACGCAGGGCTGGCGCGACTACCGTTGGGATCCGCCCGAGCATCCTACCAAGGCCTCCCTCGACGCCGCCTTCCCCGATCGCCCCTGTGTTATGTATTCGGGCGACGGGCATACCCTGTGGCTCAACAGCCGCGCACTCGAAGCCCTTGGCGTGACGCGCGACAGCGAGCCGCCGGCGGGTGGCAGCTACGACAAGGATGCAAATGGCGAGCTCACGGGTATCGCTCATGAGGCTGCGGCCATGCAGCTGCTGCCGCGCTGCCTGGAGTGGCTGGGCGAGGACCGCATCGCGAGCGCTTACGCCGACCAGATGAAGCGCATGGCCGAGCAAGGCATCACCTCAATCTGCGATATGTCGCTCATGCCCATGCCGGGCTGCGACTTTATTCGCGACGATGTTTACGACAAGCTGCAGGCCGCCGGCAAGCTGGGCATCCGTGCCCATCTGTTTCCCACGCTGCTGGATGACCAATCACGTTTGGAAGAACTCCAGACCCGCTACGCGAATAACGCGCTGCTCTCGGCACCAGGCTTTAAACAGTTCTTCGACGGCGTGTCGAGCGAGCATACCGCATACCTCACTGAGCCCTATACCAACCCGCGCTTCCCGGGCGACCAGGGTCGCCTGACGGTTCCTGTCGAGCGCATGCGCAAGTTGGTTCTGGCGGCAGCCGAGCGTGGCCACACCGTGCGCATCCACGTTATCGGCGACGGTGCCATCCATGCCGCACTCGATATCTTTGAGGAGGCGGCAGAGCTCTACGGTCTGCCCCCGCACGGTCATAACACGCTCGAGCATCTGGAGAATTTGCTGCCCGGTGACATCGATCGTCTGCGCAAGCTCAACGTCATTGCCTCGAGCCAGCCTTGCCACATCACGCTCGACCCGGGTGGCCCGGAGCGCGACCTGGGCCTGGAGCGCAGCCGCATCATGTGGCCGTTTGCGACCTATAAGCAACGCGGCATCCGCCAAGCTTTCGGCACCGATAGCCCCATCACGGCCGTTACCAGCATGAACGTGCTCTACACGGCCATCACGCGCCAAGACCCCCGCAGCCACTGGCCCGAGGGCGGCTGGCTCCCCAGCGAGCGCGTCGACGCGGCTACAGCTCTGCGCAACTACACCCTGGGCAGCGCTTACGCAGCAGGTGACGAGCAAAACCTCGGCAGCCTAGAGCCCGGCAAATACGCCGACCTGGTAGTCCTGGACCAAAACCCGCTCACCATCGACCCCCAAGAGCTGCAAGCCACCAAGGTTCAGGCCACCTACCTGGCAGGCAACTTGATTTACGAGCGCTAATAATCATGCCGTACCGTTAAACGCGGCTCGGGCAGCCTATTTTGGGATGGCGCTCGAGCCGCGTTTGTATATCGGTGGGGACCCACTATGAGCGTCCCTGCTCTGCTTGATTTGAGCGTGGGGTGGGGCACCGCTGCCCCCACGCGCTTAATTTGGACATCAGCAATGCCGTCTCTTGGTGTTTTGCATACTTTCCATTACAGATTGCATAAATAGGCTGGGATGTTCTTTCTGGTCCTGATGTACCCCCGCCTGGGCCGTGCAAAAAACGGAGTATTCAGCAACACAAGCCCCGCCGGCGCCGCTGCAGTCAGGTAACGTTGTGGAGATTGACGTCATTTCGGGCTCCGGTGCGACGCGAGGCATGCCTTTTTGTCCTGACGGGGCCTGCCTGCCGACCCAAGTCGCCTGTCGAAGGCGTCTTTGGGACCAATAAGGAATGTCCAGTGCGTATGCAGCCGTCCTGGTCTGCAGAATACTCCCAAAAATGCACGGTGCTCCCCGGGGGACCCGTGCGCGTGGCGAAAACCATGCCCATGTCGCTATCCGCATCGCCATTTTGCTGCACTGACTTTTCTGAATACCGGGCCCGAGTTAGTTAACCTGGCTCCCGGGGCGGACCGGAGGGCATGAAGTTTGTCGCGAGTTCCGCACGCAAAGGAAAGCACTTAATGTGCTTTCCGTCTT
>CAUAAR010000047.1:0-7839 GCA_958427035.1 uncultured Collinsella sp.
GCGCAGGGGGCGCTGACGCGGCCCTCCCTCTTACACCACAAAAATTCGCGCGATCTTGCCATGGTTGAGGGTAGCAGCTTAAACGTAGTAGATGGGCCCATTTCGTGGCAGACGGGTCACGCGGCAGCCCTCGCAAGGCCAAAATGGTCCGTTTTCCTCCGTCCACGGGAGTTAAAGGGCTGTTACGGATATGGTGCTATTTCAAAACTATGCCGGTTTACGGGGCTAAAGTCGGGACCCTCATCCATACCTTCATTTTTTGGAAAACGGCAGGCTATCTACCTGCGGTTTTGTTTTTGCGGTTTTCTATATGGTCGGAGGTTCGCTATCCAGCCCCGTAATCCGGCATAGTTTTGTTCGCGACGGCACAACCGCGCGTTTAAGCGCGGGGCCGGTGGGGCATTTTTGCCCCACCGGCCCCTATTCCAGCGCTATTCCGGCTTGGTTTCTACTGTGGGAGTCTTGTCCGCCGCGACTGGAGTGCGCGCGGTGTCCATAGTCAGGCAGCGCTTGGGGCAGCTCTCGATGCACTCGCCGCACACGACGCAGGCGTACGGATCAATCGACCACGTTCCACCCTTGCGATCGACCGCGAGCGCGCCCGCCGGGCAACGCCGCGCGCACATGCCGCAACAGATGCATACATCCATGTCGTTGACGATATGCCCGCGCAGGCGCTCGGGTGCCGTCAGCTCCTCCTGCGGATAGCACACCGTGACCGGTTGCTTGACCATAGAGCCCAAGGCCGTCTTGGCAAATGTCAGTAAACTCATGCCGCGCCTACCTTTCCGTGCAGCTAATGCAGGGGTCGATGGTCAGGATAATCATGGGCACGTTGGCAAGGAGCACGCCCTGCAGCGCATGTGTCAGACCCGCCAGGTTCTGCGACGTCGGCGTGCGCACGCGGAAGCGATCCAGGTTCTTGGTGCCGTTGCCGCGCACATAGTAATACGCCTCGCCACGCGGCTGCTCAATCACAACCTCGCCACGCGCGCCGTCGGCCGTCGTGAGCTTGGTGCGCCCGCCGATGCCGTCGTGCGGGATCTTGCCCACAAGCTCCTCGATGATGTCCATGGCCTGCGTGACCTCGGCACAGCGCACCTGGCAGCGGGCATAGCAATCGCCATCGGTAGCAACGATGGGCTCAAACGCAGCCAGATCCGCATAGGCGCCGTCGCCGAACATGCGCACGTCGTAATCCACGCCCGAGGCGCGACCGAACGGGCCGACCATCGACAGATTCAGCGCATCCTTCTCGCTAATCACGCCCACGCCATGCAGGCGCTCGCCGCAGCTGGCATCGTCCAAAAACGTATGCACCAGAGCCTCGTAGTCGGGGCGCATGGCGTCAAGCGTCTCGACAATGCCCGCCAGCTCGGAGTCCTCGATATCGTGCTTAAGGCCGCCGATCTCATTAATCGACAGAATCACGCGGCCGCCGCAAGTGCTCTCAAAGATCTTGAGAATCTGCTCGCGCAGAGTCCACGAACGATAGAACAGTGCCTCGAAGCCAAAGGCATCGGCGAGCAGGCCCAGCCACAGCAGATGCGAGTGGATGCGCGAAAGCTCGTGCAGAATGGTGCGGATATACTGCACGCGGCCGGGCACCTCGATGTCGAGCATGCGCTCGCAGGCGCTGGCATAGCCATAGCTGTGACCCACGGCGCAAATGCCACAGATGCGCTCAGCGATGTAGCCAAACTGGTGCATATCACGCTTTTCGGTGAGCTTCTCGAGTCCGCGGTGCACAAAGCCGATCTGCGGAATTGCCTCGATGACGCGGTCGTCCTCGATCACCAGGTCCAGATGAAGCGGCTCGGGCAGCACCGGGTGCTGCGGGCCAAACGGAATAACGGAGCGATGTGCCATGGGCCTTACGCCTCCTTTTTCTGCTTGTCGCGGGCGGCCTTGGCGGCAAGCGCCGCGCGGACCTTGGCCGCTTTCTCGGGATCCATGGCGGCGAGCTTTGCCTCCATCTCGGCAGCCTTGAGCGCGGCCTTCGCAGCAGTTTCATCGTGCTGAGCATCGGAGCCGGCAGCCGCAGCGGGCTGAGCGACGGCAGCGCCCGCAGCATCGCCAGCGCTCGCAGCACCCTCCCCTGCAGCAGCCGCAGCCGCGGCGGCCTTTTCGGCCGCGGCCTTGCGCGCCTTGGCCTCGGCAGCGGCACGCACCTTCATGGCTTTCTCGCGCGCGGCCTTCACCTCGGGCGTGATAACGCTCATGGGTTCGGCAGTCGAGACCTGGTAGAAAAAGCCCCTAAAGTCAATCTGCATATCGGTGATGGCAAGACCGAATAGGTCGTGCGCCTCGTTTTCAAACGGGAATACCGCCGGATAGTACGAGCTGATGGACGGAATCTCCTGATACTGGTCGATGCCCTCAACCACCAGGTTCTCGATCGCATAGCTGCCGTCCTGCGCAATATGCTCCTGAGCAGCACGAACGTCGATAAACGTATAGACCAGGCGATACGATCCGTCGTCCACACAGCGCTCGGCATGCATCTGCACAAAGCGCGCGCCGGTACCTTTGAGCGCCTGCACATGCGGCAACAGCTCATCGATCCCGACGGTAGTGTAGATTGCCTTTTGCATTACTCGGCCTCCTTTGCAGCGGCGGGCGTCCCGGCAGGTGCGTCGCCAGCGGCAGGCGCGTCGCCGGCCCCCGCAGCAGCCACAAACCCGTCCTCGCCCAGCTCAACGCCACCGTCCCAGGTTGCGGCGCCGCCCACGGTAAGCGGATCGCCGCCAGCACGCATCACGGCCTCCTTCTGATCCAGGATGCCGCACGCCTCCACGATGGCATCGATCACGGTCTCGGGGCGAATGGCGCACCCGGGCGCGTACACGTCCACGGGAATCGCGCAGTCCACGCCGCCGATCACGTTATAGGCATCGCGGAACACGCCACCCGAACACGCGCAGATACCGCAGGCCACCACGCACTTGGGCTCGAGCATCTGGTTGTAGATCTGGCGCACGACAGGCAGGTTCTGGGCATTGACCGACCCCGTCACCAAAAAGATATCCGCATGCTTGGGGTTGCCGGTGTTGACCACGCCAAAGCGCTCCGCATCGAACAGTGGCGTGAGCGAGGCCAGCACCTCGATATCGCATCCGTTGCAGCTCGAGCCGTCGTAATGAATAACCCACGGCGAGCGCGACATTTTATGATCCATGGATGCCGCCTCCTAAATAAACACGTCGACGAGGATGGGCATAAGGTTGAGCAGGCCAAACACCAGCGCCACGCCCCATCCGAGCCTAAAGCAGCTGCGCCAGGTACTGCGTGCGAAGGTGTTGTCGATCAGGACCTCGACAAAATACGTCGCATGCATCACGACCAGGGCGACCACCCAGCTCACCGGGTTGTCCCAGACAAAGAACATGCCCACCCACATCAAAAACAGCACGGTCTCGCACCAGTGCATAAGGGTCATCTTGGCCAGCGTGCCGCCGCTCATCTCGGTGGCGACACCCTGGACAATCTCCTGATGCGCGTGATGCGAGTATGAAAGGTCAAACGGCGACTTGCGCAGCTTGATGGTAAGCACCGCGAGCAACGCGAGGAAAATGGGCGCGCTGTACACGATGATGGGGGCCGACTGCCCCGTCACGGCAATGGAATCGAAGCTGTCGGTGGCAAGATACAGGCCCACGCTCATCAGCAGAACGGCGGGCTCGTAACTCATAACCTGCAGCAGCTCGCGGTCGGCGCCAACCTGGGCAAACGGGCTTTGCGTCGAGGCGGACGCCAACACCACAAAAATCGCGGCGAGGGTAACCATGAAAGCGCACAGCAGCGTGTTGGAGCCCGACACAAAGATGCCGCCGCCCACCACGGTAAAGATGAGCGCGCACGCCATGTAGGTATCGTCCATGGTGTTTACGCTGGCAGGGGCTTTGCGCAGGAGCTTGGCAACGTCGTAGAAGGGCTGCAGCAAGCGCGGGCCCACGCGGCCCTGCATGCGGGCCGAAAGTTTGCGGTCAAGGCCGTCGATCAGGCCGCCCACAAGCGGCGCAATCAAGGCAAACGCCACGGTACCAATAAAGATGCCCACGACGCCCGAACCTTCGAAATACTTGCCGCGCAGCACCGAGGGCGCGCTCATGGCAAGCCGCTCGGGCCCAATCCATGCGCAGCACAGCAGCGCAAACAAGATAATGCTGCAGCACACAACGCTACCCGCGGGACCAATACGCTTCTCGCCAAGGGCGTCCTCCGAGTACCAATTGCGCTTTTCGGCCTTCACCTCGTGTCCCATCGAGCCGCGGAAATGGCGGTAATTGTCGGTTCCCACACCCGAAAGATATACGTTTACGTGCGGTTTGTTGCTCACGCGGAACGACGTCAGCAGCACCACGGCGATAAACGCCACGATAACGACCATCAGATACATGGCGTCCTTGCCAATAACGTACGGCACGCGGCCAAACACCATGGCCAGGTAGGGCGACACCAGGCCGCTCGAGATAACCGGGAACGCCACGCAGCACAGAATCAGTAGCGCGGCGATGGTGTTGAGCGCCATCCATTCGGTCTTATGGACATTGACCTCAACGTTTTGAGCCGTGGGGTCGACGCCCGAAAGCTTGGCAAGCCACTTGCCCCAGAAGAAGAACGTCGCGGCCGAGCCAAAGGCAAGCACCATGATCATGAGAACGTTGCCGGTCTGCGCGAACGCCACCAGGGCGCCCCACTTGGACACGAGCATGCCAAACGGCGCCACAAACATGCCCATAATGCCCAGCATCATCAGGCGCGTCAGGTGCGGCATGCGGCTGAACATACCGTCCATGTCCTCGATATCGCGACTGCCGATATGATGCTCGGCCGTGCCCACGCACAGGAACAGCAGCGACTTGGCCACCGTATGGAACAGGATCAGGAAGATGGCCGCCCATACGGCCTCGGGCGCGCCGACGCCCAAGCAGGCACTGATGAGGCCCAGGTTGGAGATGGTGGAGTACGCGAGCACGCGTTTGGCGTTGCTCTGCGAGATGGCCATGAGGGCAGCGAGCAAAAACGTGATGGCACCCACACTCGTGACCATAAAGCCGGTCACGGGATAGATGGCATAGAGCGGGCTCAGCTTGACCATCAGGAACACGCCGGCTTTGACCATGGTTGACGAGTGAAGCAGGGCGCTCGTGGGCGTGGGGGCAACCATGGCACCCAACAGCCAAGTGTGGAACGGCATCTGTGCGGCCTTGGTGAGTGCGGCAAGCGACAACAGGATGACCGGCATCACCAGCAGTGCGGACTGCGCGGTTCCGGCGCCGGAAAGCTCGATCATGCCCGAGATGGTCAGCGGCATGCCGTTAACGTGCAGATACATGAGTCCGGCCAAAAACGCGATACCGCCCAGCATGTTGAGGATGATCTGGGTAAAGGCGTTCTTGATGGCCTCGGGCGTGCGCGTGTAGCCAATCATAAGGAACGAGCACACGGTGGTAATTTCCCAGCCGCAGAACAGCCACTCAAGGTTGTCGCTCGTCACGATGACGAACATGGCCGAGAGGAACAGGAACATAAGTGCCAGGAACTGCGGACGTCGATCGGGCGCGGTCTGCCCGCGCAGCGCGGCCTCGTGCTCATCATGGGCCTGGAAGTCCTTCATGTAGCCCAAAGCATACACGCAGATTAGGCTACCGACAATGCCGACGGCGAGGACCATGATCACGCTCA
Organism: uncultured Collinsella sp.; assembly: GCA_958427035.1. GTDB lineage: Bacteria > Actinomycetota > Coriobacteriia > Coriobacteriales > Coriobacteriaceae > Collinsella. The sequence goes on from CAUAAR010000047.1 coordinate 5,689, forward strand.
TGTAGTCTAGGTAGAGCGGCGTCGCCGTGACGGCTTCGGCCGCGGGCAGCGTCATGGCTGCAAAGGCGAGCGAGCCCACCAGCTGGACTATGCCGAGCACCGTGGTGAGCGCGTTCCTGTATTTGTACGCGTTGTACAGGATGACGGCGCACAGGATGACATCGATGGCGGAGCTGATGATCGAGAGCACATGCGAGGTGCCGGGGGCAACCTCAAAGCTCTGCGGACCCGTGCCAAAAAACATGACGGCGACTACAACTGTCACCGCCATAATAATGCCGGAACCTATGAGCCCCACCGCATCGCGGGCGCGGTCACCGCGCGCGAGCAGCATGCCCAGCGCCGGTACCAGCGGAAACAGGGTAAGGAAATACAGTAGCGTCATACCATCACTCCCCCATGCAAAAACGCTGCAATTGTTTAACGTTATAGCTCAATTGAGGAGCAGCGGCGGCAGGTTTTCGGTCAACTGGGGAGTTTTAGGCGTACGGGGCAAGGGCGCGTCCGCATTGGAGCAAAGGGGCGACGCTCCCCCTATCGCAGCGACAGGCGCGCGGGCCACTGCGCGCGGTTTATTGGCCATTTTGGAGGATGTCCCGATAGGCTCGCGGCGGTCCAAAAAGTTGGCGCGGCAAGAAAAATGCGCCCCTGTGGGCGCACCATCCCGTTTGCTATTCCGCCTTTTTAACGCGCGGCTTGCGACCGCGCGGCTTATCGACCAGTGCGGCCTCACCGCTCTCGCGGTACTGACGGCACCAAGCCTTGACCGAAGACTCGCTGGGAATCTTGTGCTTGATCATGGCCTCGCGAACCGTCAAGCCGTTTTCCAGACGGTCCTTAACCACAGCGAGCTTTACGTCGTACGAATAGGTGTGATGATGCGAACCGGCATTGAGAACGGCGTCGGCACCGCCCACGGCATACGCGCGGGCCCACTGACGAGCCGTGGCCTGGGGAATGCCAAGCTCCGCAGCGAGGGCGCGATGACCGACCCCCTCTTGGAGGATCTCGACGGCGCGCTGCCTAACCTCAGGCGCATGCGTGCGAGTCCTAGTTGCTTCCGACATACCTGCCACTTCTTAGCCTTAACCGTTAATCTGCTTTCTTACGTGCAAGTTAGATAGTAGCATTTTACTGTTTGCTCAAAGCAGTTAATTAAAATAGACGCGGCGTTATCTGGGCATTTGGCACCAAATTACGACATTTCTTTATCGATTATTTACGCTGGTAGCTAACTCGCAGCTAATCGTCATTCGCTTGTCAACAAAATTGGCATCTCTTTATGTCCTTTGGTATAGAGGATATAGTTATTAACCCCTCCCCCAATAATTTTGAGTGATCTGCGAGACAGTAGACGTCCTCACTCCTCATGATTACCGCGCATTGCCATCCACCGGAGCAAAATCAGAACCACCCTTAAAAAGGGTGGTTTGCTCTTAGGGTATAACCCACGGGCCCCGGGCTCGCGTCTAAAGGCGCGGGCCCGGACTTCGTCCAGGCCTAGTGCATCTTGACCCGTGGCGCGCCGGTCGAACCGGCGGGATCACCCCCTCTTGAAGGGGTCCTCGTACTCCTTCACGCTCAGCTTGTCCAGCGCGATGTCGTGGGACTCCTGCTCCCTGATGTACTTGGCGATCGTCGCCTCGTTCAGGCCGACGGTGGACACGTAGTAGCCCTCCGCCCAGAACTTCCTGTTGCCGAACTTGTACTTGAGGTTGGCGTGCCTGTCGAATATCATCAGCGAGCTCTTCCCCTTCAGGTAGCCCATGACGCTCGCGACGCTGTACTTCGGCGGGATCGCCAGCAGCACGTGCACGTGGTCGGGCATCAGGTGCCCCTCGATTATCTCGATCCCCTTGTACTCGCACAGCTTCCTGAGGATCTCCCCTATGTCGCTCCTGATTTGGTTGTAGATCACTTTGCGCCTATACTTCGGCGTGAACACGATGTGGTACTTGCACATCCACTTCGTGTGGGAAAGGCTGTAGGCCTTCTGGGCCATGGCGACCACCCCTTCGACTCGAATTCTTGACGGCCTGAACAATCGTCAATATCGGTCGGAGGGGTGGCTTTGTAAAGCCGTTTGTCTCCACCCGCGTAGCGGGTGGTTTAAAGCTGGCCGCTGCGCGGCCAGCGGACTAAAGTCTTGAA
>CAUAAR010000048.1:0-7622 GCA_958427035.1 uncultured Collinsella sp.
ACTGCGGGAACGGCCTATCCGCTCAAAGTGTTCGGCTGAGATCGGAAATCAACCCCCTTCTCGGTAGTGCTCGTGGGATGAGCATCTCCTTTGCATCGCGGTTCGATAAGCCGAGTATCGCCCACGCGCGGGACGGGCAGAAGCGGGCACGCCAAACCCGATACTTCTTTTCGCTCTCGAGTCCTGCCGCCGCCCCGTCCCTGACACTTCCTGATACCGACCGAAACGTGCCAAAATAAACCTGTCCCTTTTTGGTAGGTTTGGCGAGTGTGGATTTTCGGACGCTTAACTAACGAGCGTGGATAATCTCCCACTTTGAGGCCGTCACCGAGCCAAAAACGGGAGATTATCCGCTCTCATTTTGGATAACCCCCCTTGTACCAAGCCGAGCTCCATGGTCAAGTAATAACGACTTCTCATCATTAGATTGTTTACATCAATTCTAATAACTATTTAATCCTTAAACTCGTTATTAGAATTGATATGATTGGCCTAATAACGAGTTTCCGGCACTAAAGATATGGAGGGCGCGATGCAAATCGAGGAGAACGGCCAGGGAACGCTCCGCAATAATCTATCGGGGAAATTGGCTTACTATTCGTTTTTTCCAACGCCCTTGCAATCATTGAGGCAGCTAAACCTCACCGAGGAAACCTATCGCACGCTTTCCGCATGCTCACGAAAGCTTGGAGAGCTTGAAGGCATGCTCTACTTTGTTCCCAACGCCGATATGTATCTGACAATGTACGTGCGCAAAGAAGCACTCCTTTCTTCGCAAATTGAGGGAACCCAGTGCACGTTTGACGACCTACTTAGTCCATCGCAAACACAACTCCATCATAAAGATGTCGCAGACGTCGTGAATTACGTCCGTGCTGTCGACCGCGGCGTAGAACTGCTCAAAAAGATGCCCTTGTGCACGAGACTTCTTAGGCAAGTTCATGCGGTCCTGCTGGACGGAGTGCGCGGAACGGAGAAGAATCCAGGCGAGCTGCGCTCCTCACAAAACTGGATTGGCCCCTCAGGCTGCACCATTGCAACCGCATCGTTTGTCCCTCCAAACATTGAAGATTTGAGTAACACGCTCCAGGACCTCGAACGCTTTATCAATGAGCCTCAAGTCGAAATAGATCCGATTGTGCGGGCGGCGCTCGTCCATTACCAATTTGAAACTGCCCATCCATTCCTAGACGGAAACGGTCGCCTGGGCAGGCTTCTCATTACACTTATGCTCATCAATGATGGCGTTCTTCATTCTTGCTTGTTCTATCCATCGTTCCAGTTCAAGAAAAATCGAAGCGAGTACTACCGGCAACTCACATCCGTAAGGGAGAGAGGCACTTACGAGGAATGGATAGAGTTTTTCTGCAACAGTCTTCTCGAAAGTGCGAAGGACTCGGTAGGGTCTTTAAAAAACCTTGTTGACCTCCATAACCGTTCCACAGCAACCATTACCGAAAATCTCGGAAGGACTGCTGCAAACGGGCAAAGGCTGTTGGGCATTCTTGAAGAGCACCCCATCGTCGACACCGCATTCATCGCTGCCCAACTCGATATCGGCAGGAGTACCGCGAGCTCGCTCGTCAAATCATTTGAAGAATTGGGTATCCTCCGTCCGCTCGACGAGTCAAGACAGAGATACCGGCAGTACGGGTATGAAGAGTATCTTTCGATTCTCAGGGAAGACGCCGAGCCGATTAGATAGGCATCGCAACCCAGGCAAATTAAAGCGAGCGTGGATAATCTCCCACTTTGAGCCTGCACACAGGCCAAAAACGGGAGATTATCCACGCTCATTCCTGAGTAGTCATTTATGAACGTCCCCAATGACTAGTCCGGCAACGCCGATGCCTTGGCAACGGCAGCGAACGGGCCGCATTCGGAGCAAGACGACGCCGCAGGTAGAGAACGGACAGCGAGCTGGTCGCATTTGAGACAAGGTGACGTGAAACGAAAGGGCGCTGACCTTCTGGTCGCGCCCTTGAAGTTGAACGTCAGATTGTCCAAATGCGGCCCGCGCAGCGTCGAGCAGTTACGGCGTTTGGTAAAACGCCGTAACTAACGTGCTCCGTACTGCTCGTAGTAGGCGTCGATGGCGGTCTTGAGCTCGTCGTCGATGACAACCTTGCCGTCGATCTCGTGGTTGTAGAGGGTCTCGACGACCTCGGCCATGGAGACGATGCTCGCGACGGGGAAACCGTACTTGGCCTCGATCTCCTTCTGCGCGGTGGTCACACCGCCCTTGCCGACCTCCATGCGGTTGAGGGACACGATCAGGCCCTTGATCTCGACATCGGCAGCAGCCTTGACCTTGGGATAGGTCTCGTCGATGGACTTGCCGCTGGTGGTAACGTCCTCGACCATGACCACACGGTCGCCGTCCTTGGGCTCATAACCCAACAGGTTGCCCTTATCGGCACCGTGGTCCTTGGCCTCCTTGCGGTCGCAGCAGTACTTGACCTCCTTGCCGTACAGCTCGTGGTAGGCAATTGCGGTCACGACGGCCAGCGGAATACCCTTGTAGGCCGGTCCAAACAGCACATCAAAGTCGTCGCCAAAGTTATCGTGGATGGCCTGGGCGTAATACTCGCCCAGCTTCTTGAGCTGATAGCCCGTCACGTAAGCGCCGGCGTTCATAAAGAACGGGGACTGACGGCCGCTCTTGAGCGTAAAGCTGCCGAACTTAAGGACGTCGGACTCGACCATAAACTTGATGAACTCTTGCTTGTAAGCCTCCATGCGGGCTCCTCTCGTAATCGCGTACGTGCCTTCCAGTTTAGCGCAGGCGAAGCGTCGATGCGGGCGCGCTTTGGGGCCACGGCATTCTGTAAAGGCTTTGTCAGGGGGAATGGTTTTCCGAACAATGGGGTTGACATGTCAAACCCCCTCATCAAGAATACGGGCGGATTAAAAAGGGGTACGAGATACCCAAAGTGCGCTGCGCTCAGCCTTTAGGAGGTGTGCCATGGAAGGCAGTCCTAGTCGAAAAACCTGCATGTCGCCCTCGGCACGCCGCGAGGACTCCGCACACGCATAAACGCCACCGGCAGATCGCCAAAACCACCGCAAAGCGCGCTGCACCCTTTGTGGGCTCAAGAGCTTGACGTGAGCGACATCTAGGTTTTTTGAAGCAAATACGACACGTACGCTAACTCCCCTCAACAAGGAGGACCCTATGCTGATGCTCAAAACCGTCACGGTACTCGAAGCCATCTCCAAGCGCCGCCGCACGGCGCGCCCTGCCGCTCATACCGGCCTGTCCAAGAACACCATATTCGCCGCCACCCATAGTGCCGAGGACGCCCTCGTACTGCTTGACGCCACGGCAAACGGCCTCACCGTCGAGCAGGCAACTGAGCGCCTGAACGCCGTCGGCCCCAACACCATCGAGGCAACGACCAAAACGCTCGCCCGCCGCATCGCCGACGCGTTCATCGATCCCTTCGCCGGCATCCTCGCCGCGCTCGCACTGGTCTCGCTCTACATCGACGTGCTCGCCGCACCCGAGCCGCAGCGCGACCCCTCCACGGTCATCGTCATCGGCATCATGCTGCTGGTATCGGGCGGCATGAAGTTTATCCAGGAAGCCCGCAGCGGCAATGCGGCCGAAGCCCTCAAGGACCTGGTCTCCAACACTTGCACCGCCCTGCGCGACGGCGAGCGCATCGAGATCCCCTTCGACGAGCTCGTCCCCGGCGATGTAATCCGTCTCTCTGCCGGCGATATGGTGCCGGCAGATGCCCGCATCATCACCGCGCGCGACCTGTTTGTGATCGAGTCCGCACTCACCGGCGAGAGCGAGGCCGTCGAGAAGACCACCGCCGTCACCGTCGTCGAGGGCGCCGACGGCTCCGCACTGCCACTCTCTGCCTGCAAGAACATCGTCTTTACCGGCACCTCCGTGCAAAACGGCGCCGCCATGGCGCTTGTCGTTGCCACCGGCTCGGACACCTACCTGGGCGGCATCGCCAAGATGCTCAACGGGCGCGGCGAAAAGAGCGCGTTTGACCGCGGCGTCTCGAGCGTCTCCATGCTGCTGGTGCGCCTGATGCTCGTTATGGCGCCAGCCGTCTTTGCCATCAACGCCGCCACCAAGGGCAACGTCATCGACGCGCTGCTGTTCGCCACGAGCGTGGCCGTGGGCATCACGCCGCAGATGCTTCCCGTCATCGTGACCACGAGCCTGTCGCAGGGCGCCAAGGACCTCGCCCGTCGCCAGGTTATCGTCAAGGAGCTGCCGGCGATTCAAAACCTCGGAGCGATGGACGTCCTGTGCTGCGACAAGACCGGCACCCTCACCGAAGACCGCATCGTGCTCGAGCGCTACCTCAACACCGATGGCAACGAGGACGCGCGCGTGCTGCGCCATGCGTTTTTGAACAGCTTCTTCCAGACCGGCCTCAAAAATCTTATCGACCTGGCCGTAATCGACCGTGCCGATGTGACACCCTCGACCGTCGCACCCGATTCCATGCTGGGCCAGAGCCTGCGCGACCGCTACACCAAGGTCGACGAGGTTCCCTTCGATTTCTCGCGCCGTCGCCTGAGCGTAGTTGTCGCCGACGCCCAAGGCAAAACCCAGATGGTTACCAAGGGCGCTGCCGAGGAAATGCTCGAGATCTGCTCCTTTGTCGAGATCGATGGCATCGCTCAGCCGCTCACCGACGAGAAGCTCGCCCAGATTCGCAAGCAGATCGTCGGACTTAACGCTGAGGGCCTACGCGTAATTGCCGTGGCGCAGAAGACCAATCCGCGCTGCGTGGGCGAGTTTGGCATCGCCGACGAGTGCGACATGGTGCTGATGGGCTTTTTGGCCTTCCTCGATCCGCCCAAAGCAAGTGCCGCGGGCGCCGTCGCCGCCCTCGAGGCCAAGGGCGTGGCGGTCAAGGTCCTAACCGGCGACAACGACCGCGTCGCCGCCACCGTCTGCGAGCAGATTGGTATCGATGCGAGCAACGTCTTGCTCGGCTCCGAGATCGATGCGCTCGATGACGCCGAACTTGCCGAGCGCGCCGAGAAAACCCACCTCTTCGCCAAGCTCTCGCCGCTGCAGAAGGCGCGCCTGGTACGTGTCATGCGCGAGATGCTCGGCCACACCGTGGGCTTTATGGGCGACGGCATCAACGACGCCGCCGCCATGCGTGCGAGCGATTGCGGCATCTCGGTCGATTCGGCCGTCGACATTGCCAAGGAATCCGCCGATATCATCTTGCTTCAGAAGGACCTGGGCGTGCTCGAGCGCGGCATCATCGAAGGCCGCCGCACCTACGGCAACCTGCTCAAGTACCTCAAGACCACGGTGAGCTCCAACTTTGGCAATGTGCTGTCCGTGACCGTCGCGAGCCTGTTCTTGCCGTTTTTGCCCATGAGCGCCCTGCAGCTGGTGCTGCTGTCGCTGGTCTACGAGATCGTGTGCATCGCGCTGCCGTGGGACACCGTCGATGACGCCTGGACTGCCCGCCCGCGCGCCTGGGACGCCGCGTCCATCAAGGGCTTTATGCTCGAGCTGGGCCCCGTGAGCTCGCTGTTTGACATCGTGACCTTCGCCGCGCTCTTCTTTGTCGTGTGCCCCGCCGCCGTGGACGCAAGCTGGTCCGAGCTTGCCGCCGCGGGCGACGTCGCGGGTATGGCGACCTTTGCTGCGCTCTTCCAGAGCGGCTGGTTTGTCGAGTCCATGTGGTCGCAGACACTCGTGGTCCACATGTTGCGCTCCCCGCATCTGCCGAGCCCGCGCGACCACGCCGCGCCCGCATTGTGCGTTCTTACCGTGCTGGGCCTGGCGCTCGTCACCTGGCTGCCGGCAAGCCCCATCGCCGATGCGCTCGGCCTCATGCCGCTGCCCACGAGCTTTTTTGGGCTGCTCATTGGCATCGTTACCGCCTATATCGCGCTCACCCAGCTGGCAAAGCGCCGCTACATTGCCCGCCACGGCGAGCTGCTGTAGCAAGAAGACGGAAAACACCCTGCCAGCTGCCGTTGCCACTACCACAGCTGCCAACGCCGCTGCCGTTGCCTCTGCCGCCGCCGCAGTCTATCCCCCCAGCAGTTGCGGTGAAATAGTTCCTGTTTAAAGCCCCGTGACTTTAATTTAGGGACTATTCCACCGCAACTTATTGGAGGATTAGCTAGTCCTTGGGCGTCCAGGACCAGAAGAAGTTGATGAGGGCCACGCGCGAGGCGGTACCGGCCTTTTTGTTGATCGAGGAAATGTGGCGGTAGAGCGTGGAGCGCGAAAGGAAGAGCGTTGTGGCGATGTCCTGAACGCTCTGGTCCGAAACGACCAAGACCTCAAGAATATCGCGCTCGCGCTCTGTAAGCCCAAAGGTGGCGACGAAGGCATCGAGGCGCTCATCGGACGTGAGCTCCGCTGCCTCCACGGGCTCGGGGTCGGAGCGTGTGGGCGCAAGATCCCCACCAAGATCGTCGGTGGCAAGCGGCAGGCCATCCTGCATCACGGCATCATCGGCTCGTTGCCCCAACTGCCCCAGCAGCGTAATCGCAATGCCCACAAACATCACGAGCGCCGCACCGATCGCAGCCAGCACGTTTTGACTCGAGATGATCGCCACCGCCGGCGCCGTCACGAGCATCGAGCACACGTTGTTGACGACGCGACCCATGCACGGCCAAAAATATGACCAGCGCGCATAGAGCGAGACGGCGGCATATTTTGTGGTAAAGAACACCACAAAGAAGCCCGAGCCCAGATAAAAGATGATCGTGGCAGCAAGCTCGTTGCCGCCATTGCCATCGACGATGAGCACAAAGAACGAAAGCGTGGACAGTATGGCGGCACATGTCATGCCGATATTCATATACGAGCGGCCGTGCAGGTCAAATAGTGCGCCAGCGACCAACGAGCTCACGACAAGCAGCAGGCGCGGCCAATCGCCCAAATCGACGGCTCCGACAGCATGCAGGGTCGTGAAGCCCGCGTTGAGAGCGGCGAATACGCCGGAAAGATACGCCGTCGCCACGGTCAGGCGAACTACGGCGCGACGGAATGCCGCCTTTGCCTCGGGATCGTCATGCCACTTGGCGCCATATTCCAGAGCATCTACCGAAAGCCCGGCAGCACTGGGTTCAAAGTTGGGATTGGACTCGTCGCGCAGCTTGGCGCGTCGGGCACCGTGGAGCAACGCCACCTGCGCGATCGCGCAGACGACCAGAACAGCCTGCTGAGGAATGCCGGCAGGCATCACCATGTGGTTGAGCACCTGCACCAGAACGCCCATGGCGTAGGAAAGTGCAGCCGCACGCGCCAAGCAGGGCGTCCGTGCAAAGCGCCGCGCAAAGTTTGCGTGGGCAGTCGATCCGCAGTAGCCCAGCGCGCAGCACGCCACCAAACCGCCGGCAATTACCACCTCAACCTGAACCGCCATAATCAACAGCAGCAATGCCGCCACCAGCAAAACGCCCGTGACGTCACTCGTTGCTTCAATGGCATGGGGACGGCGATAGTACAGAATGGGACGCACAAAGAAGCCAATCACGCTCGCGCCGATGACAAGGCTCTCATAAATAACGACCTCGTTCGGAGACACGAACTCGGCCATGCGCACATCAAGGTTGATTTCCGATCTCAGCCGAACACTTTGAGCGGATAGGCCGTTCCCGCAGTT
>CAUAAR010000049.1:0-6382 GCA_958427035.1 uncultured Collinsella sp.
CGCGCATAAAGAAAGCCTCCCATTTCTCATGTCCAAGAAATGGGAGGCAGTTCAGGTTGGGGAAACGGGCCTCTTTTCTTTCTGGGTTTGTGGATTGGCGAAGGTGGTATGCTCTGGCAGCTATTTTGAGTTCCTGATGCGGCGTGTGGCTGTGGCGGTTATTCCGAGGCCTGCGGCGGCGACTGCTGCGAGTGCTATTGCGCTCGGTGCTGTGTCGCCCGTGTTCGCGAGCTTGCCGGCGGTCGTATTTGCTTGCTTGCCGCTGCTCGAGTTCGCCTGCTTGGTGGAGCTTGGTAGGGCGTCTTTGCCGGTTGCAGGTGAGGCAACGGGCGGTGTCGCCTCGGCGGGTTGCGTTGAGGCGGAGGGAGGCGTCGTCTCGGTCGGTTTCGTTATCTCGGGCGAGGTGGCCTTGTCTGCCGCGGCCTTTGCCTCTTCGTATGCCTTGCAGGCGTCGTCATAGGCCGCTTGCGCCTTTTCCAAATCGCTAAGGAGCGCATTTCGCTTGGCTATGTCCTCGTCGATGTGGGCTTTAGCTTCCTTTGCCTCACTTTCGAAATACTGAACCTGTTTTTCCTGGCTTTCGAGCCGGCGTTGGTAGCGGTGAAGATCATCTTCACAAGATTCTTCTCGCCTTTCTGCCGTCATGATCTCCATGCGCAACTGCTTAATATGCTCCTTAATAGCTGTGCTGGGCTCCTCGCCGCCGAGTGCTTCAAGTGCCTTATCTAATTCTGCCTGAAGGCCGCTTGTCCGGTTGTGGGCCTCATCGTATTTGGCTTGGGCTGCATCGACGTTCGCTTGCATGGCGGGAAGGAGTTCCCTCTCTTCGGCGGCTTCCGCCACCACCATGTCGTAGAGTTCTTGAAATGCGGCAATGTCATCATCGATCTCGCAATTTTCTCGGGACTTGCGGCGTCTTTTGCGGCCTCGAGGTTTTTGAGCGCTTCCTGCATGGCTGCATACGCTTTTTCTTTTGCGGCGGCCGCATCTTCTGTCTGCGGGGCGCCCGAATTGCCGCTGGTGGCGCTCGTCTGCGAAACGGCCGCATCGGTGGGGGAACTGGTTTCTGCCGCGATCGCCGCTACGGGGGCGATTCCCGCGACAAGTGCCGCGGAAAGGGCGATGCCCACAGTTGCTCGTCTTGCTCTTCTTGCGAGAATGTCGTTCATCTCGGCACCTCATTTCAAGGGTCGGCGACTAACTTGATAGCACTAATGTAAATATACCATACTAGTTGACCCGACACTGGCTGGGTGTGCGCGTATACCCCTCCCCTGAAAACTGAATCCCGTTAGAAATGACGAGTTGTTTACGCTTCTTTTGGGGTGGCGGTACTATCATGGTTCGAATTGAATGTGGATGATGATAGGGGAGCGCCTATACATGATTGAGCTGCTCAGGCGTTTTGGTGGTAAGTTTCGCCGGTATATGGTGATTGGCCCTGCGTGCAAGTTGATCGAAGTAATCTTTGACCTTCTTACGCCGCTGGTGATTGCCCAGATGATCGACAAGGGCATTGGGGCGCACGACGCGAACGCCGTTATCCACTACGGCATGGTGCTCGCCGCCATGGCCGTGATTGGCATCTCGTTTACGCTCGTCTGCCAAAAGATGGCGGCGCTCACCTCGCAGGGCATGGGCACTGACATTCGCGGCGCACTCTACCAGCACATCAACAAGCTGAGCTATGCTGAGCTCGATCGCTTTGGCACGCCGTCGCTCATCACGCGCATTACCAACGACGTCAACCAGGTGCAGTTCGCCGTGGCGCTGGGCGTGCGTATGCTCATCCGCTGGCCTTTCCTGGCGGTGGGCTCCATGGTCGCGGCCCTTGCCATCGACCTTAAGCTCGGCGTGATCTTTTTGATTTGCACGCCCGCCATCGGCTTGGTGTTCTGGTTTGTCATGGCGCGCTGCATCCCGTACTACAAGCAGCTGCAGGCAAAGCTCGACCGCATCGCGCTCATTTGCCGCGAGGGGCTTTCGGGCGCCCGTGTGATTCGCGCCTTTGTACGCGAAGATCACGAGCGCGAGCGCTTTGCCCAAGCCGCCGATGACCAGGCCCATACCGCCATTGCGGTGGGTAAGCTCTCGTCGGTCCTTAACCCCGTCACATTCTTGGTGATGAACCTGGGCGTGTGCGCCATCCTATGGGTGGGCGGCATCCAGGTCAACGTGGGCGAGCTTACGCAGGGCCAGGTCATGGCGTTTGTGAACTACATGACGCAGACGCTCACCTCCATCGTGTACGTCGCCAACCTGGTCGTGGTCTTTACCAAGGCGAGCGCCAGCGCGTCGCGCATCAATGAGGTGCTCAATTGCGAGCCGAGCATCACCGACGAGAACAACGAACCGGTCGCACTGCCCGAGCCGGGCAATGTCGCTCCAGTCCCCGCGCTGAGCTTGAGCCATGCGAGCTTTTCGTTTGGCGCGGGCGCGGCAAATGCCGTGAGCGATGTGACCCTGGAATTGCCGATGGGCAAAACGCTCGGCATTATCGGTGGCACGGGTAGCGGCAAGTCCACACTCGTCTCGCTTATCCCGCGCCTGTACGATGCGAGCACCGGCAGCGTGAGCGTGATGGGTGCCGACGTGCGCACCTGGCCGCTCGACCAGCTGCGCCGTGTGGTCGCGACCGTTCCGCAGCGCGCGTCGCTGGTGAGCGGCACCATCCGCAGCAACCTGACCTGGCGCGATGAGGCGGCAACCGACGAGGAACTCTGGGCGGCGCTCGACATGGCGCAGGCGAGCGAGTTCGTGCGCAACAAGCCGCAGGGGCTCGATGCCCCGGTCGAGGCGGGCGGTAAGAACTTCAGCGGTGGCCAACGCCAGCGCCTGACCATCGCGCGCGCCCTGGTGGGCTCGCCTCAGATATTGATCATGGACGATTCCGCCTCGGCGCTCGACTTTAAGACCGACGCGGCGCTTCGCCATGCCATCCGCGAGCGCAGTGTGCGCGGTGCCGCCGAGGGCGGGCTGCCGCTCACGACCGTCATCGTGAGCCAACGTGTCTCGACCGTTCGCGATGCCGACATGATCTGCGTACTCGACCACGGCTCGGTTGCGGGCCTGGGCACGCATGACGAGCTGTACGCGACCTGCCAGCTCTATCGCGAGATTTGTCAGTCGCAGCTGCGCCGCGAGGAGCTCGAGGGCCAGCAGGGGAGCACGACGCCCGCGTCCGCTCCGACCGCCCCCGCATCCGTCTGCGCAAAGGAGGGATGCTAAATGAATCCGTACACTTCCTCCGGTTCGGTCGCCACGATGACGGCCAACGTGTCCGGCAACGATAACCTCAACGACTTGGGTGACGGCCCGCGTCAGCCCGGCGACCCCGAGCGCTACCCCGTGGGCGTGGTAACTCGCCGCCTGCTGGGCTACGTCCGTCCGCATCGCATTTCGTTTGTTGCGTCGTTTGTGAGTGCCGCCATCTCCGTGATTCTGCAGCTCTACACGCCCATCCTCATCGGCGAGGGCATCGACCTTATCGTCGCCGCCGGGCAGGTGGACTTCGATGCGCTGCTGCCGCTCGTTACCAAACTCGCGCTCGTCGTGGTGGGAGCAGCGGCCTTTCAGTGGCTGCAGGGCTATTGCGTCAACCGCTTGTCCTACGAGACGGTGCGCGACATGCGCGTGGAGGCGAGCGACAAGCTCAGCCGCATGCCGCTCAGCTTTATCGACAGCCATGCCCACGGCGACCTTATGAGCCGCGTGGTCAACGACGTCGATCAGGTGGGCGACGGTCTGCTCCAGGGCTTCACGCAACTCTTCACCGGCGTTATCACCATCGTGGGCACGCTCGCGTTTATGCTCTCCATTAACCTGACCATGACGCTCGTGGTGGTGCTCGTCACGCCGCTTTCCATTTTTGCAGCCGGCGCCATCGCCAAGCTTTCCAATAAAAGCTTTACGGCACAGCAGCGTATACAAGGGCAGCTCGGTGGTCATATTGAGGAGCACGTAGGCGAGCAGAAGCTGGTGGATGCGTTTGCCTACGGCCCGAACGCCCAAGCGCGCTTCGACGCCCTCAATGCCGAGCTCTTCACCGCGGGCGAGCGCGCGCAGTTTATGGGCTCGCTCTCTAACCCCGGTACGCGCTTTATTAACAACATCATCTATGCCGTGGTCGCTGTGATCGGCTGCGTGGGCGTGATCACGGGCGTGCCCGCGGCGCTTACGGTGGGCGGCGTGCAGATCTTCCTGTCCTATGCCAACCAGTACACCAAGCCGTTCAACGAGGTCACCAACGTCATTACGCAGATCCAGACCGCGTACGCCTCGGCGCGCCGCATGTTCGTGCTGCTCGATGCACGCGAGCAGGAGCCCGATGCGCCAGATGCCGTTGAGCTTGCCGCCCCGCAGGGCGAGGTGACCTTTGAACACGTGGACTTTAGCTACGTGCCCGACCGCAAACTGCTGCAGGACATCTGCATCGAGGCCAAGCCCGGCATGCGCTTTGCCCTGGTCGGCCCCACGGGCTGCGGCAAGACGACGCTCATCAACCTGCTGCTGCGTTTTTACGATATCGATGCCGGCCGCATCATGGTCGATGGCCGGTCTTCGCGTGACTACACGCGCGCAAGCCTGCGCCGTGCCTTTGGCATGGTGCTGCAGGATACGTGGCTGTTCGAGGGCACCGTGGCCGAAAACATCGCTTACGGTTGTCCCGATGCTACGCGTGAGCAGATTGTCGAGGCCGCCAAGCGCGCTCATGCGCATAAGTTTATCGTGCAGCTGCCAGGCGGCTACGATACGGTGATTGGCGAGGACGGCGGCACGTTTAGCCAGGGCCAAAAGCAGCTGCTGTGCATCGCGCGCGTTATGCTCACCGATCCGGCTATCTTGCTGCTGGACGAGGCGACTTCGAGTATCGATACGCGCACCGAGCTGCAGGTGCAGGCGGCATTCGACGAGCTTATGGCCGGCCGTACGAGCTTTGTCGTGGCGCACCGCCTGAGCACCATCCGCAACGCCGACTGCATTCTGGTGATGCGCGACGGCGAGATTATCGAGCGCGGCACGCACGACGAGCTGCTGGCGGCAGACGGCTTCTACGCCGAGCTCTACCGCAGCCAGTTTGCCCAGTGAGCAAGCCAGTGGGGCAAATTAATCAATCGACAGACGGTGGTTTACATCTGTCACGTTAGTACTAAGATATTCATCTAATAAATTGCATTAGTGGCTTTAGTTTTGGGGGAAACGAGGCAACGTGACTATGACGTGCTCTTTGGTGGTTAACAGCAAGAGCGGTAATACCAGGATGGTTTCGGGCGCGATCAAGCGCGCTCTGCAGGCTGCGGGTGTTGAGTTTGTCCATGCCGCGGCGTTGAGCGACGATGCGGATGCAGATCAGGTTGCGCTCGAGGCGCAGGGCGCCTGCGCGGCCGACACGGTGCTCGTCGGTTTTTGGTGCGACAAGGGCGCGTGCACGTCTTCGGTCGCGACGTTGCTCTCCGCCTTGCACGGCAAACGCGTCTTCCTGTTTGGCACCTGCGGTTTTGGCGCCGACCAGAGCTATTACCAGCAGATTATCGACCGCGTAACTTCCAATTTGGCTGGGGATGCCGAGCTTGCGGGTTGGGCGATGTGCCAGGGCAAGATGGGCCCTGCGGTCAAGCAGCGCTACGAGGCAATGCTTGAGCAGGATCCCGAAAACGCCCGATTTAAGATGCTACTCGACAACTGGGTTGCCGCGAAGGACCATCCCACCAAGGAAGATCTGGACAACATGGCTGCAGCCGCCAAAAAGGCCGTGCTGGGGGAGTAGCTCCCATCGCTGACGGCGGTCGGTCCATCTTTCTAAATGAAACGTCCTCCCGGGCGTCGGGGCACGAAGTTCCCTGCTCTACAGTCCTGCGCAAGACGAAGGCCACATTAAGTGGCCTTCTTTGCGTGCGGAACTCGCGATGAACTTCGTGCCCCGCCGTCCGGGAGGACGCCTCTTTATTGATGGGAGGCCTGATAGGTCGATGGTTCCGTGCCCGGATGCGTCCAAAGTGGGACGGGCTTTCCGGATGGGCAGGCTTTCGAAAAATGCGTCCCGGAATTTGCCTTTGGAATGGGACGTAGTTTCCCGTTGAGGTGCTTTGCGGAAAGTGCATCCCACTCTGGGCGGTCGAAGTGGGACACACTTTCCCAAAGGCGCTCCAACGGGAAATTGTGTCCCATTATTCGGTCAAGAAACGGGATGCATTTTCCCAATGAGAGCAAAACCGGAAAATGCATCCCACAATCAGCCCTCAAAGTGGGACGCCGTTTCCCAATGAGGCTCAAGCGGAAAATGCATCCCGGAATTTGCGCTCAAAATGGGATGCGGTTTCCGGTTGAGGATCGCGCGAATTTTTGTGGTGTAAGAGGGAGGGCCGCGTCAGCGCCCCCTGCG
>CAUAAR010000050.1:0-5097 GCA_958427035.1 uncultured Collinsella sp.
GCGCATAAAGAAAGCCTCCCATTTCTCATGTCCAAGAAATGGGAGGCAGTTCAACACTCCCGATGGGGCCGATGACATCTCGCTATGCTTGGGCGCACTTGCCGCTACAAGCAGACGCCGTCCTTCCAGATACTGATCTCGTGACAGCCACGGCGCTCGGCACTCGTGAGTTTACCGCTCGCCGTCTCCAGCACCAGCTGGTACAGATCGTGGGCAGCCTCGTCGAGCGTGCGCTCACCCGTGGCAATCACGCCAGCGTTAAAGTCCATCCAGTTGGCCTTGTGGTCGCACAAACGCTGATTGGTGAACACCTTGAGCGTAGGCGCCGGCGCGCCAAACGGTGTGCCGCGGCCGGTCGAGAACAGAATCACGTGGCAGCCGGCAGCCGTCAACGCCGTGGTGGATACCATGTCGTTGCCCGGACCGCACAGCATGTTCAGGCCGTGTTTATTTGCCTGGCCGGCATACGGCAGCACGTCGACGATGGGGGCAGATCCGCCCTTTTGCACGCAGCCGCAGCTCTTGTCCTCGAGCGTGGTAATACCGCCGTCCTTGTTGCCGGGACTCGGGTTCTCATAAACGACCTCGCCGTGGCTAATAAAGTAGTCCTTAAAGCCATTGAGCATGTCGGAGGCAGCGTTAAAGACCTGCTCGTTCTCGCAACGGTCGAGCAGGATGCTCTCCGCGCCAAACATCTCGGGCACCTCGGTAAGCACCGACGTGCCGCCGCGGGCGACAACCATATCACTCACGCGACCGATTGTGGGATTGGCGGTAATGCCCGAAAGGCCGTCGGAGCCGCCGCACTTAAGTCCAATAACCAGCTCGGAGGCCGGAATGGGCTCGCGCTTGGCCTGCTTGGCGAGGTCTGCCAGCTCGGCCAGAATCTTGTGGCCCTCGATCTGCTCGTCGGCTACATCCTGGCAGGTGAGAAAACGAACGCGCTCGTGATCGAAGTCACCGAGCTCGTCGAGCACCTGCTGATGCGTGCAGTTCTCGCAACCGAGCGACAGGAACAGCACGCCGGCCGCATTAGGGTGACGCGAGAGCGCCACCAGCAGACGACGGGTCTGGGCATGGTCGGCGCCGGTCTGCGAGCAACCGAACGGATGCGGGAAGTAGTAGACGCCCTCCAGCGAGCCATCGACCAGATCCTGGGCCTGCTCGCACATGGCACGGGCGACTTCGTTGACACAGCCGACCGTGGGGATGATCCACAGCTCGTTGCGCGTCGCGGCACGACCGTCGGCGCGGCGGAACCCCATAAAGGTCTCGGGCTCAACCGGCTCAACGACCGGATGTGTGGGGTTGTAGGTATACTCGACCTCGCCCGAAAGGTTGGTCTTCATATTGTGCGTGTGAAGCCACTGACCGGGCTGGACATCGCCCGTCACATGACCGATAGGAAGGCCGTACTTAATGACGTCCTCGCCGGCGGCAATCGAGCGCACAGCCATCTTGTGGCCTTGCGGAATATCCTCTGCGGCCACGACCTCGCCCACCCCGGGAACCGCGACGGCAGTGCCCTTGGCAAGCGGCGACAGCGCAACGATCACGTTATCGGCCGGATTGATCTGGATAGTATTCATTACAAATGGTCCTAACCCTACAGGTTGAGCAGAAGTCGAAGCGCGGGCATGCCGTCCCGCGCCCGCGTCCGCGCCGGAAATTTACGCCTGAGCGTTGGCGAAGGCCTGCTTGGCGCCCTCGGCACGCACGACGGCGAGCGCACTGACGACAAACTCCTCAAGACCGGCGATCTGCGTAAGGTCCTCGCCCCACATCTGCTCGTTGGTGAGCACGTCGTGCACCAGCTGGGCATCGTCGGCGCCGGCATGGGCGGCGTAGAAGTCGAGCACGAAGGCGTCGTCCTGAGCGGTGTACTCGGTGCCGTCGGAGCGACGCAGGTGCAGGCCGTCGCCCTCGCGGGACACGAGCTCCTGCGTGTAGAAGGAGATGAGCGTAGCGAGGCTCGTCGCCAGGCACTTGGGCAGGTTGCCGGTCTCGGCAACGTAGTCCTTGAGCGTGGGCAGGTCGCGAGCGCGCCACTTAGCCGTGGAGTTGAGGCAGATGGAGAGCAGCGCATGATCAATAAACGGGTTGTCGAAGCGGTTTTCGACGGCGGCGGCAAAGGCCTTGCAGTCCTCGACATCTAAGTCGGCGGCAAGCGTCGGAATGACCTCGTCGTAGAGCATGGTGTTCATGAAGCCGCGAATGGTCTCGTCATGCATGCAGTCGCGCACGATATCAAAGCCGGCAACCCAGGAACCCGGAACGAAGGCGGTGTGGGCACCGTTGAGAATGCGGACCTTGCGCTTTTTGTACGGGGTGACGTCGGGAGTCACAAAGACACCCGGAAGACCAGCCTTCACAAAGGGAAGCTTCTCGGCAAGCGACTCGTCGCCCTGGATGCCCCACATCTGGAAGGGCTCGCGCACGGCCAGGAAGGGATCCTCGTAGCCCAGACGCTCAGCCACCGCGGCGGCCTCGGATGCGTCGCGGATACGGCCCGGTACGATGGTGTCGACGAGCGTGGTGCAGACGGTGCAGTCGTTAGCCATCCACTGCGCAAACTCGTCCTCCCAGCCCCAGTCGCTCACATACTGGTTCATGATGCGCAGCAACTCCTCGCCGTTGTGATCGATGAGCTCGCAGGCGAGGACGATGACGCCCGGCTTACCGGCAGCCCAGCGGGTGTGGAGCACCTGGGCAAGCTTGGCGGGGAAGCTCGCGGGTGGCATGTCGTCGGCCTTGCAGGACGGGTCATAGGCGATACCGGCCTCGGTGGTGTTGGAGACGATAATCTCCAGGTCGTCAGAGACGGCGACCTCCATCATGGCGCGGTAGTCGTCCTCGCGGTACGGGTTGATGCAGCGGCTGCAAGCGCTAATCACGCGGGACTCGTCGACCGTGTTGCCGTCCTCCTTGCCGCGCACCAGCACGGTATACAGGTCGTCCTGGGCATTGATACCGTCGGCAAAGCCAAAGGCGCCGCTGATGGGCTGGACCATGACGATCTTGCCATTCCAGCCGGTCGCCTCGTTACCCATGTCAAAGAAGCGGTCAACGAAAGCGCGTAGGAAGTTGCCCTCGCCAAACTGCAGAACCTTCTCGGGAGCATCCTTGGGCAGCAAATAGCCCTTGTAGCCGATCTTCTCGAGCGCATCGTAGCTGATGTTCTCCATCTGTGTCTCTCCTTAGATAGCTGTTAGCGTGCAAGCAAAACGGGGGCGCCGCGTGTGGCAACGGCGCTCCCGAGTTCGATGTGATTCGATGCAGGCTTATGCCTCGACGGTGTCCAAATCAAAGCCAAAGTAGCGGACCGCGTTGTTGTAGCTGATGTCGCGCACGATACTGCCCAGCAGCTCCATGTCGGCCGGGTACTTGCCCTGCTCGACCCACTCGCCGATCACGCTGCACAGCACGCGACGGAAGTACTCGTGGCGCGGATAGGACAGGAAGGAGCGGGAGTCGGTAAGCATGCCCACAAAGTTGCCCAACACGCCCTCGTTAGCCAGAGCCGTAAGCTGCTCGCGCATGCCGACCTCGTTGTCGTTGAACCACCAGGCGGAGCCGTTCTGGATCTTACCGGCAGTCGGAGCCTCCTGGAAGCAACCCATGACGGTATCGATCATGGTGTTATCGATGGGGTTCAGGCTGTACAGGATGGTCTTGGGCAGGCCGCAGGTCTCCTGGATGGAGTTGAGGAAATCGGCGAGCTGGTCGGACGGCGTGTAGTTGGAGATGCAGTCGTAGCCGGTGTCGGGACCGAGCTTGGCGAACATGGCGCGGTTGTTGTCGCGCTTGCAGCCAAAGTGCAGCTGCATGGCCCAGCCCAGACGGACATACTCGCCGGCAACGAACTGCATAAAGGCAGTCTTGTACTTGAGGACCTCTTCCTCGGTGAGCGGCTCGGCAGCCAGACCCTTGGCAAAGATAGCCTCGATCTCGTCGACGGTAGCCGGGACGTACATAACGTAGTCGAGTGCGTGGTCGGAGGCGCGGCAGCCCAGCTCGTGAGCAACGTCGTAGCGCTTGGAAATGGCAGCCTTCATGCCCTCAAAGTCGCTGACCTCAACGCCGGCAACCTCGGAAAGGTGCTTGCAGTAGTCGGCAAACTCCTGGCCGCGCTCGATGCGCAAAGCGGCATCGGGGCGCATGGCGGGAACGACCTGAACGTCAAAGCTGTCGTCGGCGGCAATCTTCTTGTGCCACTCAAAGCTGTCGGCGGGGTCGTCGGTAGTGCAGATCATGCGGACGTTGGACTGCTTGATCAGGTTGCGGCAGGTAAAGCTAGCCTCAGCGAGCTTGGCGTTGGCAAGGTCCCAGACCTCCTGGGCAGTCTTGCCGTTGAGGACGCCCTCGTAGCCAAAGTAGCGCTTAAGCTCCAGGTGGCTCCACTCAAAGACGGGGTTGCCAACGCAGCGACCCAGGGTCTCGGCCCACTTTTGGAACTTCTCGCGAGCAGGGGCGTCGCCAGTGATAAAACGCTCGTCGACGCCGTTGGCACGCATCAGGCGCCACTTGTAGTGGTCGCCGCCCAGCCAAACCTCGGTGATGTTCTCGAAACGCTTGTCCTCCCAAATCTCCTTAGGAGAAATGTGGCAGTGATAGTCGACGATGGGCATGCCCTCGGCAAAGTTGTGGAACAGCTCCTCGCCGGTCTTGGTGCTCAGCAGGAAATCCTGATCGTCCATAAAGTTTTTCATCAAACAGCCCCTTTGCTGGCAAGGCGGGCGCACGGCGCGCTCGTTATCCTTTAGGTGAACGTTCACTATACTAATCCATTGCACCTCAAAAGGTGAACGTTCACCTAACCACCACGGGGTGAACGGTAGATTTTGCCCGTTCAACGGTTGCTGGAGATGTGACTTGCATGTATTGCGGACTGGTTGGCGTCCCCGATCACCAAACTTGAGCGCTTTTGCTCAGGTGGGTCATGTCCCGACGTACATTTTTGGGAGTATTCAGCATTGGAGCGCGCCGTGCGCCATCCTCAGCGTCCTATTTGGAACGCAGATAGCGCCCGATCGGCATAAAAAGGGTAGCGCGCAGAGTCGTGGTGTAAGAAGCAAGGGAGGGCCATCGCCTAGAATC
>CAUAAR010000051.1:0-5040 GCA_958427035.1 uncultured Collinsella sp.
CCTATGACGTTCTGATTCGTAGTCAGACCCTCTATCCAGCTGAGGTAACGCCGCAGCGCAAGACATATAAAACCACTTTAGCTTATTGGAGTCAAGCACAATCTCAAACTTTTTTGTGGAACGCAGTTTTGTCATGCTGCTCCGCATATACCGCCGTTCCCCGTACGATCGATTGGCTTTTCGATCACGTCAAACTTGGCATCAAGTTCCCTCAGGAGCGATCTCACCCGCTGGGCACAATCATAATCGGCAAACGAGATACTCAGCATGCGCGCGACCTGGTTGGAAGTCCCAACTCCATAGAAGTGCTCCAGCGCCACAAGCCCCTCGTGCGCCACAAACGTCTCGACCACATGCGGCGACTCCTCAAAGCACCATTGTGTCAACGGACCCTCACTCGTCTGCCGAACCACCAGGCCGCCCATGCCAGACGGCTCACACGTTACAAGCAGGTACTCCCCGCCCTCGTCGCTCTCAAACAAAACCACCCGATCATCAAACAGCTCCATCGCGTCCCCTTTCTCTCGCTCTTATTTAGCAAAAGCATAACAGGTAGATAGCTGTATACAGAACAGTTGTTCGTGTGTTTTCTATTGAGCTGTCCGCACGGCATGATATGGACCTGCGCACGAAATAGGGCGCCCCCGAAGGAGCGCCCTTGCATATCCCCTATGCAGCCAAGTTACGCGACCGGCTCGATCTTCTCGAGACCGCCCATGTAAGGACGCAGAACCTCGGGGATCGTGATGGTGCCGTCGGCGTTCTGGTAATTCTCCAGAATGGCGGCCATGGTGCGGCCGGCCGGCAGGCCGGAACCGTTGAGAGTGTGCAAGTAGCGCGAACCCTTGAAGTTCTCGGGGTCGCGATACTTGATGTTGGCGCGGCGAGCCTGGAAGTCACCGCAGTTGGAGCAGGAGCTGATCTCCTTGTAGGCGTTGTAGCTCGGCAGCCAGACCTCGACGTCGTAGGTCTGACGGGCAGAGAAGCCCAAGTCGCCGGTGCACAGGCTAATCACGCGATACGGAAGGCCCAGCTGCTGCAGCAGGTACTCGGCCTCGGCGGTCATGCTCTCGAGCTCCTCGTCGGACTCCTCCGGCTTAGCGAACTTGACCATCTCGACCTTGTCGAACTCGTGCTGACGAATGATGCCGCGGGTGTCACGACCGGCGGAACCGGCCTCCTCACGGAAGCAGGGGGTGAAGGCGGTGTAGCGGCGCGGCAGGGTGTCGGCATCGAGGACCTCGCCGGCGTGCAGGTTGGTGAGCACGACCTCGGCGGTGGGGATCAGGAAGTTGTCACCCGAGACGTGATAGGCGTCGTCCTCGAACTTGGGCAGCTGACCCGTGCCAAACATGGTCTGACGCTTGACGACGATGGGCGGCCACCACTCCTTAAAACCACGGCTGGTGTGCGTATCGAGGAAGAAGTTGATGAGGGCGCGCTCCAGGCGGGCGCCGGCGCCACCGAGAACGGTAAAGCGGCTGCCGGAGAGCTTGTTGCCACGCTCGAAGTCGAGGATGTCCAGATCGGTGCCCAGATCCCAGTGCGGCTTAAAGTCGAAGTCGAACTCGCGCGGGGTGCCCCAGCGGCGACGCTCGATGTTCTCGTCCTCGTCCTTGCCGTACGGCGTGGCCTCGCAAGGAATGTTGGGCAGGTGAGCCATGAAGTCGTACTGCTCCTGCTCGAGGGCAGTACGACGCTCGGCCAGACCGTCAATCTTCTCGTTGACGGCGCGCACGGCCTCCTTGGCGGCCTCGGCCTCCTCCTTCTTGCCCTCCTTCATCAGGGCGCCGATCTTCTTGGACTCGGCATTGCGCGTAGCCTGGAGTTCCTCGACCTCGGTGATGACGGCACGGCGCTCGTCGTCGAGCTCAAAGAACTTCTCGCGATCCCAAGACGTCTGGCGGTTAGCCATGGCGACATCGATGGCATCGGGATTCTCGCGAACAAACTTGATATCAAGCATTAGATCCTCCGGCGATATACATTCCATTTAGGTTGCAACCTTGTACATGTATGGGCAAGTATATACTTATGAGCGTTTACGACCCAACTCAACTACGCAAGAAGGCACCCAATGGACGCAGTTTTTTCCTTTTTGTTTGGCACCCGCACCGGTTTTGCCATCCTTTTCGCCGGCGGCATCCTGTTATTTGCGATTCTTGCCTTTGTAATGGAGAAGCGTACCCATAAGATGTACGTCGACCGCGGACCCAAGTCCGAGGATGAGGAAGACAGCTTCTGGGACTAACCTGCCAAAAAGGGACAGGTTTATTTTGGTCTGTTTTATCTGAGCAAACGCAAGCGCCCCGCAACTGGAATTGAGCCAGTTGCGGGGCGCTTTTCGCTAAAAGGACAAAACCGCAGAAAATACCTGCCAAAAATAAACCCGTCCTTTTTTTGGTCGGTTTTACTGGAGAGTTGCGTCGATTGCCTTGACCAGGGCGCTGCGCATGCCGGCGTCCTCGAGCGCAACGACGCCCTTGATGGTGGCACCACCGGGCGAGCATACGGCATCCTTCATCGCCGCAGGATGCTGGCCAGTTGCAAGCTGCAGCTTTGCCGTACCCAACACCATCTGGCTCACAATGCGATAGGCATCGGCACGCGGGATACCGTGCTTGACCGCCGCATCGCCCAGGGCCTCGATTGCCATGGCGACAAATGCCGGAGCGCAACCACCCACCGTGCCGCCCACAAACAGCAGACTCGTATCGAGCTCGACCACCGCACCGAGTTTGCCAAGCAGATCAAGCACCACTGCGCTCTGCTCATCACTAAGCGTGGAAGCCTTCTCGCAAGCGATGACGCCCTCGCCCACCGAAACCGGTGTGTTGGGCACCGTCGAGATATGCGCGACGCCCGGCAGGACTTGCTCCCACTTGGCACTGTCCCAGGTCCAGGCGACCGAAAGGACGACCTTGTCGGCAAGCGCATCCTTGAGCGGGGCGAATATCTTCTCGATCATATACGGTTTGACCGCAGCGACCACGATATCGGATGCGGCGACAACCTCGGCGGCATCGTGGCAGGCGGCCATCCCACGCGCCTCACAGCGCTCAACCAGTGCGTCGTAGCGACCCGCACAGGCGCACATGTCGCTCGCAGCTACACCGGCAGCGATCCAGCCATCGGCCATAGCGCTCGCCATATTGCCAAAACCGACAAATCCAATCTTCATATCTCATAGTCCTTTCAGACACATTCCTCAAAACGAAAGGTATTGTCCCACGCCATTGTTTCGTATTGCCGACCTATTTGTGATACGGCTCGCCACGGCTGATCTTGCAGGCACGGTAAATCTGCTCTAGCAGCACCACACGCGCCAGGTTATGCGGCAAGGTAATGCGTCCAAAGCTGAGCATCTCGTCGGCTCGTGCGCGCACGTCATCGCTCACGCCGTCCGATCCGCCAATCACAAAGGCGATGTCGCTGCTGCCTCGCAGCATAAGATCGTCGAGCCTCGCCGAAAACTCCTCGCTCGAGCGCTCTTTGCCCTCAATGGCCAGCAGGATCACATGCGCTCGAGACGGCAGGGCAGCAAGAATCGCCGCCCCCTCCTTGTCGCGCGCGGCATCCACGCCGCCCGCCTTAGCCGGGTCGATATCGGCCACCTCGCGGATATCAACCTTGGCATAGGCACCTAGGCGCTTGGTGTACTCAGCGCACGCGTCCTTCCAAAAGCGCTCCTTGAGCTTACCGACGCAAACGACGGTGTATTTCACGCGCGTCTACTCCTTCGAATCGTTTTGAACTTTGCTGGCGGTCAGCATCTGCTCGAACATCGAGGCCGACTGCGAAAAGTCGCTCGGCAGCACGACCGTCGAGGTTTTACCCGTGCGAGCGAACTCCGTCATCATCTCGGACCACTGCGTAAACATGAACAGTTGGTTGGCCTCGTCATTGCCGACACCCGTCTCCTGGATGATCTCGAGCGAATCTTTGATACCCAGTGCAATGGCCTTGCGCTGGTTGGCGATGCCCTCGCCCGCCTTTTCCATAGCCTCGGCCTCGGCGGTCGCCTCGGTGACGCGCTTGATGCGGTCGGCCTCGGCGAGCTCCTGTGCCGCAGCGCGCTTGCGCTGGGCGGCGTTGATGTCGTTCATGGAGTTCTCGACCTCGGTCGGCAGTGCGATTTTGGTGATGAGCGTCGACACGAGGGTGAAGCCGTAGGCGGCCATCTGCTCGGAAACGGTAGCGTTGACATCCTTGGCGATGTCATCCTTCTTGGCAAAGACCTCATCGAGTGTGTAGACGGGAATCGAAGAGCGTAGGGCGTCGGTGATGAAGTCACGCATCTGGTCGACGGGCTCCTGCAGCATGTAGTAGCTCTTGTAGATACCCGAATCTGCCGGGCCGGCGCCCATGTCATAGCTCACGTGGTACTGAGCAGAGACCTCAAGGCCGATGGTCACGTTGTCCTGGGTCTTAACGTCGATGCCAAAACCGTTTTTCATGGTGCGCAGGCTCACCGTGGCGGCCTTGCGGTCGATCACGGGCACCTTCATGTGGAAGCCCGCGTTGACGATGCGGTTAAACTTGCCCAGGCGCTCGATGATCACGGCATGCTGTTGTTCAACGACATAGCAGGCGTTGGGAAGCAGTAGCAACAGAATGATGATGGGAATCAAAAGGCTGGTAAGGGCGGCGATGATACCGGACAACAGCATGGTCTCTCCTCTGATAGGCACACGTTGGCATTAGGATACCCGTACAAGGAGATCGTACATAACAAAAAAGCTCCCATTGCTGGGAGTTCTTTCATTCAATGGTGCGGGCGAAAGGGCGTCCGCGTATCCGCTTCGCGGATCCGCACCGGTTTCGGCCGCCTGCCGGCGTCCTCGCCAGCTCGCTAAAAAC
Source organism: uncultured Collinsella sp. (assembly GCA_958427035.1). GTDB lineage: Bacteria > Actinomycetota > Coriobacteriia > Coriobacteriales > Coriobacteriaceae > Collinsella. The sequence goes on from CAUAAR010000051.1 coordinate 4,861, forward strand.
GCTCCGCGTTTTCTTTACGCTCGCTCCTTCACAGGTTCAAGTCCCTGTGAAGGGCCCATAACAAAAAAGCTCCCATTGCTGGGAGCTCTTTAATTTAATGGTGCGGGCGAAAGGACTTGAACCTTCATGGGGTTGCCCCCATACGGACCTGAACCGTACGCGTCTGCCAATTCCGCCACG
>CAUAAR010000052.1:0-4557 GCA_958427035.1 uncultured Collinsella sp.
GCGGTCGGCGGGGCCATTGTGGCTCTTGACAGCGGATTGGGTCATATGAGCGAAAGCCCGCCAAAGCGAGCAAGGTGCCTTGAAACGAGGCGGCATTGACCTTCTGGTCATGCCGCCGAAGCTGAAAGGCAGATTGCCGCTCTGGCGGGCTTGCAGCGTCGGCTGGTTACGCGGTTTGGTAAAACCGCGTAACTCTACAGCTCCGTTACTTCAACGCTGTTGTAGACCTCGTCCCAGCGGTCCATGACCAGGTGGCCGGTCTTGGGATCCATGGCGTTGAGCTTGCCGCAGGTATTGGCGGTCTTGAGCACCGTGACGTCGTCGGCACCAGCAGCAATCGCATGCGCAAAGCCGGCGATGGTCGAGTCGCCGGAACCCGTCGCGTTCACAGCCGCAATCGCGGGCGTCTTGGCGCGGAACGCACGACCCTCATGAAAGCCCACCGAACCGGCAGCGCCCATCGAAACGACAACCCAGGGAATACCGGCAAAGCGGTCATCGGCGGCGAGCGCCTCGCGCAGGGCATCGACATCATCGGTCGTAAAGGACGTACCCAGCAGGCCGTTGATCTCGGTCAGGTTGGGCTTTACGAGCTCAGGCTTAGCGTCGGACTCCAGCGCGGCCTCCAGCGATGCACCCGAGGTGTCGAGCAGCACCTTGGCGCCCGCCTCCTCGGCGATCTTGACGAGCTCGGCATAGTAGCCGGCATCGACACCACGCGGCAGCGAGCCCGAAAGCGTCACAACGTCCGCCTTCGCTGCGAGCTCGGCAAACTTGGCCGTAAAGGCCTCGAGCTCGGCCGGGGCGATCTGCGGGCCGCTCTCCAAAAGCTCGGTCTGATTACCCTCATGCAGAATATTCAGGCAAATGCGCGTCTCACCGGCGATGGGCACAAAGTCGTTCTTGACGCCATCGGCATCCATGAGCTCGGCCATATAGGCACCCATGTGGCCGCCAAGCAGTCCGGTCGCGAGCACGTCATCTCCCAGCTGCAGCAACACGCGGCTCACGTTGAGGCCCTTACCGCCAGCGGTCTTTTCGGGCGTCACGCGGTTCACGTCGTCGATGATCAACTTGTCGAGCTGATAGCGCGTATCAATCGACGGGTTCATGGTAACGGTCAGAATCATATTGAACTCCTGTTTCCGGGGCACGACACGCGCGGCCCCAAACATACGATAGCTCGTTAAAGGATCTCGATCTCAAAGCCGCGGGTAACGGTCTCCCCCGGCTTGGCCACCAGGCAGCCGCGCTTGTGCTCCAGAATATCGTCCTCGTCGGAGCAGGTGGACAGGCCGCCCCACGGTTCCACGGCCACAAAGTCCCCCTCGGGCTTGCTCCACACAATCAGGTACGGCATATCGGGGAACGTCAGGCGCACGCCCTTGTCCTCGGTCTTCTTGGTAAGCGTAACCACGCGGCTCTCGAGTACGTCAAAGATGGTCTCCGCGAAGTCGAAGAGTTCGTGGGTCAGCGGCAGGTTCTGGTCGATCATGGGGTTCTTGCTGCGATGCTCAACATCAATCAAGCCCGTCGAGGGAACGGCAGTACAGAGCTCAGCGGCCTCGCGCTGCTCAAAACGGAGCTCGTAATCGTCATAGGACTCGCCCTCGTCGAGCGGGCACTTAAAGCCGGGGTGACCGCCCACAAAGAACGGCATGTCCTCGGTGCCCTCATTGGTTACCTCGTACGAAACGGCCACCTTTTCCGAATCGATCGTGTAACGAGCAACGATCTTAAACGGATACGGGTACTGCTCGAGCAACTCGGCATGGTCGGCAGAGCTTAGGCTCAGCGCGACCATGTTGTCGCCCTGCTCCTCGAGCTTCCACTCCTGTTTGCGAGCAAAGCCGTGACGGGCAAGCTTGACCTCGCGGCCGCCCATGGTCATTGCGCGACCGTCACGAAGGCCGCCGCAGATCGGGAAACAAATGGGTGCCTGGCCCGACCAGACCGCCGGGTCACCCTGCCACAGATACTCGCGACCGTCGGCCACAATTGAGGTGAACGAGCCGCCAACCGTGCTCAGTGCTACGCGAATAGAACCGTTATCAAGAACAAACTCCATAGGAGCCTTCCCTTTCTTACGACAGCCCGCCAAGTCAATAGGGCTGATAGAAAACCGGCCCGCGCCCCCTCACAGAAACGCGAGCCGTCAACGGACTAGTTAATTACGCCGGATACCCGCTAATCATGGTATTCGCCGCGGTCCCACTTCTCGAGGAACTCGTCAAAGAAGTGCGGGTCGGCCTGAGCCTCGGCGTCGGCCTTGTTGCAGGCATCGATCTTGGCGATCAGAGCATCGTGCTCGGGGGTCTTCTCGTAGGGCTCCTCCAGGAAGGCAAGCATGATATCGGCCATCAGGAACTCGCCGGTAATCTTGCCGCCAAAGCCCACGATGTTGGCGTTGAGCTCGCGACGGGCATACAGGGCAGAGGTCATGTCGCGAACCAGGGCGCAGCGGGCGCCGGAAACCTTGTTGACGGCGTTGGTGATGCCGATGCCGGTGCCGCACAGGGCCACGCCAAAGTCGGCCTTGCCGCTGGCAACAGCCTCGCCCACGGCCTTACCGTAGATGGGATAGTGCGTACGGGTGTGGCTGTAGGTACCGCAGTCGAGCACCTTGTAGCCAGCCTGCTCCAGGCGGTCGGCCAGATAGATCTTCTCGTCCGTAACGATATGGTCGCAACCGATTGCGATGGTCTTCTTCATCAGAACGTCCTTTCGTCTGAATTCACAAGTTGAGGTAGAAGTTCGAGTCTCGGTGGCTCTCGTTAGGCCATCTTGTTGAGCATGTCGACACGGATCTGGTGACGGCCGCCGGCGTACTGGGCGCGCAGGAACTCGCGGGCGATCTTCTTGGCGACCTCGGTGCCCACAACGCCCGGGCCCATGGTGACCATGCGCGAGCCGTTGTGCTCGCGGGTCATGTAGGCGGAACGCTCGTCGGAAATGTTGGCGACGACCATGCCCTTAATCTTGACGGCGGCCATATAGGAGCCGACGCCGTACTTATCGAATGCGAAGCCCTGGGAATCCTTGTGCTCCAGCAGGTCCTTGGCAACGGCGGTCGCGGAATCGACAAAGTCCGCGGCAGGGGTCTCGGAATAGTCAACGACCTCGTGACCGTCGGCGATGAGCATCTCCTTGATGGACTCCTTCATCGACATACCGTCGGCATCGGAAGCGATTACAACCCTCATGACATCCTCCTTGAGAGATACGCAGGTGCGTAGTTCCTGTTTGGAAGTGTTGAATCGCGTTCAGGTCCGGGCATCTGAATGTGCGGTTCTTCACTGTTCATGTTTATTTGAACACATTCGAACAGCAACTGCAACAACTATTTGTTTATCTTTGTTCTTTTTTGAACAAATACCGTTCACGGATGATTGCTGACCGTTTGGATTCAGGGAATGCCCGGCTTGTCACGTATTCAACAAACAAAAAGGGCGGCCGAGAACGCATCTCGGCCGCCCTTCTTACGGTTGGTTTTCCAAAGATCGCTTTGCCGCCTACTCAGACTGCCCACCCTTTTTGGCGTGCTTGGAAGGAGCGCTCAAGAAACGACCCGTCAAATAGTTCGCCGGGCCGGAAATATCGATCCCCAGCAGTACGTGTCCCAGCCACAGGAACGCCACGAGCACCAGCAGCGGGATAACGCACGAAGTCACGATCATCACGATGACGCCTTCAATCAAATCGGTCACCTGCCGCACGATCTCATCGGTCATCTGCTTGGCGCCGCTGGTCACCGACGTAACAAGGCTCGATGCCCCATCAGTCAACTGCTCGAGCACGTTTTTGGACTCCGTGGTCTCGGATTTTTTCTTGTTCGATTTTGAGCTGGTCTCGGCTGACTTGTCCGTGGTGTCGGCCGCGTCCGCAGCCTTTTGCTCAGCTTGCTCAATACTTACGCGATACGTTTCATCGACCTTCTGCGACACCCATACGCTCGCGGGCACGAGCGCCATGCCGATCACGGCAACCACCAGCACGCGTGTCGCCACACGGCGCAGGACAGTGCTCGTGCTCCAGCGCCCGTGAATGCCGAGCGACACCGCAAAGAGCACCAACGCAAACGGGATTAAGATGCCCAGGCCAACCGACCACAAAATCGTGAGCAAATATTTCTCTAGGTATAGCACAGCAAGCACGATACCAAGGTTGCCTGAAAGCTGCGCGAGCTGCTCGGCAACCGGCGTTCCCGTATCACCCGGCAGCGCGGTAATGCCCGCAGACAGCGCCACGCACGAGGTCGTGAGCGCCAGTACGTTTCCTTTCTTTTGATCGATGACCTCGATGGTGGAGTCCCAAGTTTTGGTATCGGCGAAATGCGGACGAGCTACAAAGCCCGACAGCAGCGCCAGGACCACGAGCGCAACGATAAAGCCAATCTGCAGCTTTTTGTTTGCGCACACGACATCGGACAGACTGGGCTGCAGCTCGGTTACCGTCGTGTGCTCGGTTATCTGGACAGGACGCCCATGAGCCATCTCGTGCGCGCCTCTTTTTTGTATTGACCCGTTATCCGGCATTTGGATACCTCCTCAGTCCGGC
>CAUAAR010000053.1:0-3036 GCA_958427035.1 uncultured Collinsella sp.
TGACATGACCGGTAAGACTGGCGACGTCATCAATCCCACTACCATGCCTTCCACCACCAAGAATGGCTACACCTTTGATGGCTGGTACGCCAATGCCGAATTCTCCGGCACGGCCGTGACTCAGCTTCCCGCCGCCTTCCCCGCTGGCACTACCACTTGCTACGCTAAGTGGACGGCAAACGATGCTAAGATCACCTTCGTCACCAACGGCGGTTCTGCTGTTGCTGACAAGAACGGTAAGACTGGCGACACCATCAATCCCACTACCATGCCTTCCACCACCAAGAATGGCCACACCTTCGCTGGCTGGTACGCCAATGCCGAATTCTCCGGTGATGCCGTAACTCAGCTTCCCGCCGCCTTCCCCGCTGGCACTACCACCTACTACGCCAAGTGGAACACCAACTATGTTCCCTACTATCCGCCCGTTCCGCCCACGGTGAAGATTGAGGATGACGATGCGCTCGGCCTGAACACGACCGACCACTTCGCCTATATCGTCGGTTACGGCAACGGCGAGGTCCGCCCGCAGAACAACATCACCCGCGCCGAGGTCGCGACCATCTTCTTCCGCCTGCTGACCGACGACGTCCGCGACGAGAACCTGACCAAGACCAACCGCTACTCCGATGTGGCCGCCACCTCCTGGTACAACACCGCGGTCTCGACCCTCAGCTCCATGGGCATCATCACGGGTTACCCCGACGGCACGTTCCGCCCGAACGCCGCCATCACCCGCGCTGAGTTCGCCGCCATCGCCGCCCGCTTCGATAACGACGGCGACAAGACCGCTGCGAAGTTCAGCGACATCGCGACCCACTGGGCCAAGGACGAGATCAGCATCGCCTACAACAACGGCTGGATCACGGGCTATCCCGACGGCACGTTTGGTCCCCAGCGCGACATCACCCGTGCCGAGACCATGACGCTCGTCAACCGCGTCCTCAACCGCCAGCCCGAGACCGAGGACGATCTCCTCCCGAACATGACGGTCTGGACGGACAACGCGAACCCGAAGGCCTGGTATTACCTCGCCGTTCAGGAAGCGACGAACAGCCACTACTACAAGTTCAAGACGAACTCCCAGTATGAAAAGTGGACCGAGCTGCGCGAGACGCGCGACTGGACGCAGCTGGAAAAGTAAGTCAAAAATCCTCCACCCCCCTATTGTAAAAGGAAGAACCGCTCTTGCGAGCGGTTCTTCCTTTTTGCCCCGCGCAGAGCGCAAAATCCATTGACAAAGCGAGCGTTCCTGTGTATCATATCAACATACTTATAAGATAGGATTTATCTCAATGACCACTATTTACGCGGACAACGCCGCGACGACCCAGATGAGCCGCGCCGCGATCGACGCCATGCTCCCCTATCTGGAGACGATCTACGGCAACCCCTCCAGCCTGCATTCCGTCGGCCAGCAGGCGGCCGGGGCGCTGCTCAGCGCGCGCGACCGCATCGCAAAATGCCTGAACGCCTCCCCGCGCGAAATTTACTTCACCTCCGGCGGCAGCGAGGCCGACAATCAGGCCATTCTCTCCGCCGCTCGCCTCGGCGAGCGCAAGGGCAAAAAGCACATCATTTCGACCGCATTCGAGCACCACGCCGTGCTGCACACGCTCCAAAAGCTCGAAAAAGAGGGCTTCACCGTCGAACTGCTCCCCGTTGGCCCCATCGGCACCGTGACGGCGCAGCAGGTGAAGGACGCCATCCGCGAGGACACGTGCCTGGTTTCCGTCATGTACGCCAACAACGAGATTGGCTCCATCCTGCCGATCAGCGCGATCGGCGCAGTCTGCTGCGAGGCGGGCGTGCTGTTCCACACCGACGCCGTGCAGGCCGCGGGACACCTGCCCATCGATGTCAAAGCACAGAACATCGACCTGCTGTCGCTCTCCGCGCACAAGTTCCACGGTCCAAAGGGCACCGGCGTGCTGTACGCCCGCCAGGGCATCGCCCTGACAAGCCTCATCGAGGGTGGCGCGCAGGAGCGCGGCAAGCGCGCCGGCACGGAGAATATTCCTGCCATCATGGGTATGGCCGCAGCCTTCGAAGACGCCTGCGCACACATTGACGAGAACGCGAAAAGGGTCAGCGCCTTGCGCGACCGCCTGATCGATGGCCTGTCCAAGATCCCGCACAGCGCGCTCAACGGCGATCCCGTGAATCGCCTCCCCGGCAACGTGAGCTTCTGCTTCGAGGGCGTCGAGGGCGAGAGCCTGCTGCTCCTGCTCGACGCAAAGGGCATCTGCGCGTCGTCCGGCAGCGCGTGCACATCCGGCTCGCTCGACCCAAGCCATGTGCTGCTGGCCATCGGCCGCCCGCATGACGTGGCGCACGGCTCGCTGCGCCTGAGTCTGTGCGAGTGGAACACCGACGAGGAAATCGACCGCATCCTCGATGCCGTGCCCGAGGTCGTCGCTTACCTTCGCGACATGTCCCCGATGTGGAAGGACCTCGTCAGCGGCAGAAAGCAGTTCATTTTATAAAAGCACACCAAGGAGGAAAAATTCTATGGCTCTCTATACAGAAACGGTGATGGACCATTTCATGCACCCGCGCAACGTCGGTGAGATTGAAAATGCGGACGGCGTCGGTCAGGTCGGCAACGCCAAGTGCGGAGACATCATGAAGATGTATCTCAAGATCAACGGCGACAAGATCGACGACGTAAAATTTGAAACCTTCGGCTGCGGCAGCGCGATCGCGTCGAGTTCCATTGCAACCGAGATGATTAAGGGTAAGACGATCGACGATGCGCTCAAGATCACAAACAAGGACGTGGTCGACGCGCTCGGCGGCCTGCCCGCCTACAAACTGCACTGCTCGGTGCTGGCCGAGGAAGCGTTCAAGTCTGCCATCAAGGATTATTATGACAGAAACGGTATCGCCTACGATCACAGTTCCTTCCCCGACGAAGAAGCGTGCGAAGAGTGCCGCATGGTGTGATGGAAAAGGTACTCATTGCAATGAGCGGCGGGGTGGACTCGAGCGTCGCCGCATTTTTGATGAAGGAGCAGGGCTGCGAGTGCATCGGCG
>CAUAAR010000054.1:0-2659 GCA_958427035.1 uncultured Collinsella sp.
CGTAGCGGGTGGTTTAAAGCTGGCCGCTGCGCGGCCAGCGGACTAAAGTCTTGAACAAAAAGGGCGGGACCTGCTGCGCTTGCAGGCCCCGCACCGATTGACACCCGACGGGACACAGCCGGGCGAGACGGATCCGTGCCACCGTCCCGCCTGGCCGCGATGTTCAACTACAGCTCGTTGGCCGCGTGATACGCCGTGCGAATGGCGCTCGCAATGTCGGCGGTGCGCTCACCCGAGCAGTCGCCCACGCAGGTCACGGGCACCGTCACGCCATCCAGGTCAAACGCGTTGGCCTTGGAGCCCACGGCCATCACCACGTAATCGCAGGCGATCTTCACCGGCTCCTCGGCGCCGTCCTCGGTGGTGCGAACAGCCTCCACGCCCTCGTCGGTAATGGCGGTCAGGCGGGTCTTCACGTGCTGCTCCACGTTGTGCTCGGCAAAGTCGCTCATAATCAGCGGCAGAATGGTCTCGGACTCGCCCGCGGCAATCTTGTCGAGCATCTCCACGATCGCCACCTCGCAGCCGTGCTGCAGCAGATACTCGGCAGTCTCGGTACCCACCAGGCCACCGCCAATGACGGCGACGCGGCCGCTGAGCTCCACCTTGCCGGCCAGCACGTCCCAGCTCGAGACGACCTTCTCCGAGTCGGCGCCCGGAACGGGGATGACCACGTCGTGCGCGCCCACAGCCACAATCGCGGCGTCGGCGGCGTTGAGGTCCTCAGCGGTAGCGGCATGGCTGAGCTCAACCTTCACGCCCAGGCCAGGCAGAATCTTCTCGTAGTACTCGACCGAGCGCATAATCTCGTCCTTGCGCGGAGGCGCAGCCGCCAGCACAATCTGGCCGCCCAAGTGATCGCTCGCCTCGTAGATGGTCACGTCGTAGCCGCGCTTGGCCGCCACGCGTGCGGCCTCCAGGCCGGCAATACCGCCGCCCACCACGGCGATCTTCTTGTCGCCCTCGCCCGGCTTGATGGCGACGGTCGCCTCGTCGCCGTTCTCGGCATTGAGCACGCACGAGATGTACTTGCGGTTTTGAATCGCGTCGACGCAGCCCTTGTTGCAGTTGAGGCACTCGCGGATGGGCTCGCCCGTAGCGGCCTTCAGCGCAATGTCGGGGTCGCACATGAGCGAGCGGCCATAGGCGATGATGTCGGCGGCGCCGTCTTCCAGAATCTTCTCGCCGGCCTCGACCGAGACAACGCGGCCGACGGTTGCCACCGGCACGGAGACCAGGGCCTTGACGCGCTCGGCCACGGGCAGCGTCCAGTTGTAGGGCATGGCGCCCATGGGCGGAATGGTGTCGCCCATGTTGCCGGTGTGGTTGGCCTGTGCGACCTGGATCATATCGATGCCCGCGCCCTCGAGCAGCTTGGCAAACTCGCAGGCCTCGTCGGGCTGCAGGCCGCCCTTGCCGCGCGGCGTGCCGTCGGGGTTCTCCATGATCACGGGGAGCTTGTACTCCACCATCAGCTGCGGCGCGGCCTCCTTAATGGCGGCGACGACCTCGAGCGCGTAGCGGACGCGGTTCTCGAACGAACCACCATACTCGTCGGTGCGCTGGTTGAGGATGGCCGAGCACAGCGAACCCACCAGGCGGTCGCCATGGACCTCGATGGCATCGATGCCGGCCTGCTGTGCGCGGGCGGCCGAGGCAGCAATGGCCTCCTTGATCTGGGTGAGCTGCTCAACGCTGGCCTCGTTCACAAAGTGCTGCATATCGTGATGCAGCTTGGCGTATGCCTGCTTGCGAATCTCGTTGGACTCGGCCATCTTGGCGGCAAAGGTCTCCTCGTCGCCGGCGGCCTTGGCCTCCTGCGCGGCCTTGGCGGCGACCATGGAGCCCATGACCATGCGGCCGACACCGGGCACGTCGTACTCGGGGTGGAACAGCTGCAGCGCAACCTTGGCACCGTGCTTGTGGACGGCGTCGGCCAGCGCCTTAAACGTAGGGATCTGGGCGTCGGTTGCCAGCTTGGGCGTGGGGCTTGCGGTCATGACGGGAGCGACGTCGCCGATGACGATGTAGCTCACGCCGCCACGGGCCAGGCGCTCGTAAAAAGCCAGGCTGCGCTCGCCAATGGAACCGTCGCGCTCCTCGTAGCCGGTGGTCAGCGGCGGGAACATAATGCGGTTCTTGAGCTCAAGGGGGCCAACCGTAATGGGCTGGAGCAGCTTGGATGCAGGTGCGGTCATGGACATTCCTCTCTTGTAGGCGCGGCAGCGATGATGCCGCGTAGTTGTCTAGAGGATATGGCATGGGAGCACAACAGCACAACGAAAATCGGCGAATATCAAGTGGCGGCAGGTGGATGGGGCGGGGCAGGGCGTCGGTTTGTCTCAATCTGTAACAGTTACGCGGCAAAACCGGGTCTTACTGTTACAGATCGAGACAAACCAAACCCGCCTGCTAGAAAATCTCAATCTATAACAACAACTCGGCAAAATCCGTCCCTCGTGTTACAGATTTAGACAAACACGACCCAACCCACCGGTATATCTCGATCTGTAACACCTAGCCGCCCAAATCGGGTCTAGATGTTACAGATCGAGATCTTTGATTGAGAGGCCGAGAATTGAACCGAAAACACGGTCCCGAAATAATCAAAACCACCCCTAAAAGGGGTGGTTTGCTCTTAGGGTATAACCCTTGGATT